>CAVXMQ010000014.1:457500-614372 GCA_963762995.1 uncultured Acidobacteriota bacterium
CCACCCGCTGATACTCGACGGGTTTAAAGTGCTTGCACGTTCTATCTAGTTTTCAAAGAACCGGAACCGACGTTTCGAACGCCCCCCGTCGGCTTTCTTTTCCTCTGGGGAACCTTTCAAGCTTACTAACCGCCCCGAGTCCTGTCAACCCCTAATCCGTTTTTTCTTCGGATTTCTCTCGGCGACGGGTCATCGCTCTGCGGATGGCCTGTGCGCTGATTGGTGGGGGTTAGCGAAACCCGAGGTTGTATAAGAGCGGAAAGTTGCGCGCTCGGAACACCCAATATACGCGCCGCGTTCACGGCGTGTCAACCCCCTGATTCGGGTGGAAACTCACGAAATCAAGCCCATCCGTAAGTCCCGCCGCGCGAGATCAACTCCGGCGCGTGACTCTCACGGCCGCCAGTTTCCCGGCCTGCAAGAAGATAGTCGGACCCGGGCACCGGATCGCCCATCGACGCCTTCTCACCGTTGATGCGGACGCCCCCCTGCTGGACCTTTCGCCGAGCATCACTCATCGAGGTCGCCAGCCCGCAACGTACGAGCCGTTTCTCGAGCGGAAGCGCCCCATTCCTCGTCGCTCAACTCGACTTCGGTGGCCTCGGTTGGCAGCTCCCGCTTCGAAAACCGGCGGTCGAACTCGTCCGCAGCCTGCCCCGCGTGCTCCGCCCCATGAAAATCGCCGACGACGCGCCGCGCCAGATCCACCTTGGCTTGCTTCGGATGCAGCGCTCCCCCAGAAACGCGATCGCGTAACTGCGAGACATCAGTGCCGCTCAGATCCGTCAGCAACGAGTAATAGCGCCACATCAACTCGTCGGAGATCGACATCAATTTGCCGAACATCTCTGAAGGAGCGTCGGTGACGCCGACGTAATTGCCCAGGCTCTTGGACATCTTCTCGACGCCATCGAGTCCCTCGAGCAGCGGAGTGGTCATCACCACCTGCGGCTCGAGCTCGAAGGCCGGCATCAGATCCCGGCCGACATTCAGATTGAACAACTGGTCGGTACCACCGAGCTCGACGTCGGCGCGCAGATGCACCGAGTCATAGGCTTGCGCGAGCGGATACAGGAATTCGTGAACGGCGATCGGCTTCCCGGCCTCGTAGCGCTGCTTGAAATCGCGACGCTCGAGCATCTGGGCGACGTTGTACTTCGCTGCCAGCTTCACCCACCCGTAGCTGCCGAGCGCTTCCAGCCACTCGCTGTTGAACTTCGTCACCGTCTTCCGGGGATCGAGGATCTTGAAGATCTGCGTCTTGTAGGTCTCGGCGTTTTGCGCGATCTCCTCCATCGTCAGCGGCGGTCTCGTTTTGGAGCGGCCCGTGGGATCACCGATCAACGCCGTAAACGATCCGACGACGTAAACCACGGTGTGGCCGAGATCCTGGAAATGCTTCATCTTCCGGATCAACACGGTGTGCCCGAGGTGGAGATCCGGCGCCGTGGGATCGAAGCCGACCTTGACGACAAGCGGCGTGCCGGTCTTCTGCGACCGTTCGAGTTTCGCTCGCAGCTCACCGGCGCGAACGACATCCACACATCCGTTGGTCAGGTAGGCGAGCTGTTCGTCGAGTGTCATCGCTGGTGCCGACGATTATAGAGGCCGACATCGAGGGATCGGCGGGCGCGCTAACATACCTCCGCACATGCCGGCGTTGATGTCACCTGGGGCCTGGAGCAGGCGAGACGTACTGAAGGGTCTCGCCGCCGCGGGGGCCGGGGTCATCACCGGGGCGGCCAACCATGGCTATGTGTATCAGCGTCGCCACCTCACCGTAACGCGCCAGACGATCCAGATGAGCGGCCTGGCGGCTGCGCTCTCGGGTCTGCGCGTCGGCCTCCTGACAGATCTTCATCGAAGCGACACTGTGCCGCACGAGATGGCTGACGCGGCCGTACAAGCGCTGCTCGCGGAGGATCCGGACCTGATCGTGCTCGGCGGCGATTACGTCACCTGGGGAGGGGGCCGCTCGCGTTACTTCGTGACGCCAGCCGCTGAGTCGCTCGCGCCGCTGCGCGCTCGGCACGGCGTCTTCGCCGTCCTCGGCAACCACGACGACGATCACGACATGCCGGCGGCGCTACAGCGGAACGGGTTCACCGTGCTCAGGGACGCCCGCACGCGGATCGTGGTCCGAGGTGAGCCGCTCGATCTGGCAGGGGTCCGATTCTGGACGCGGCGCGCGCCGGACATCGCCCGGGTCATCAAGGGTGCGTCCCGGAATCTCATCCTCCTCGCCCACAACCCGGCACGCCTTCCGGAAGCGGTAGCGCTGACGGTTCCGCTGATGCTCTCCGGGCACACACACGGCGGGCAGATCGTCCTCCCATGGCTGGGAGCCATCGCCGCCCGCGAATTCCCGGTCATCGAAGGCACAGCGCGCCGAGAAGGCACCGCGATCTTCGTGAGCCGAGGGGTGGGGACCGTGTACATCCCAATTCGCTTGAATTGCCCTCCGGAAATCGCAATCCTGACGTTGGAGCCGATCACCCCGTCCCCAGGCTGACCTCGACCGTTTGACTTTTGATTTAACAACGCTTATTGTTTTGAGTGTTCAAAATTAGGAGTTGGAACAATGAAATACATCGCGAGATGGGCACTCGTGACGGGGATTTTTGGAGCCGGGGTGCTGTTGCTGGGGAATGGACGGGATCCCTGGCTGTGGGGGTACGTGGCGGCGTTTGCGGCAGTCGGCCTCTACGCGATATCCAGCATGGATGAAGACCTGGTGCGCGAGCGCTTCAGTCCGCCGTCACCGGGAGCCGACCGCGTATCGCTGCGATTCGTCCGTCTCGTCGCTCTCGCACACTTGGTGATCGCGGTGGCCGACAGCCGTTTTGGCTGGAGTCACGTGCCCGATGCGCTGAGGGCGACGGGCCTGTTGGGCTTCGTCGCCTGTTTCTTCACGATCGCCCGCGCCGCCCGTGCCAACCGCTTCTTCTCCAGCGTTGTGCGTATTCAAACGGACCGGGGTCACCGTGTGGTCGACACCGGCCCGTACGCAACCATCCGGCATCCCGGCTACGCAGGGATGCTTCCGCTCGTCCAATTCAGTGCGCTGGCGATGGGATCGTGGCTTGCCTTTGGAGCGGCGTTCACCTACTCGGCGTTGATCCTGAAACGCGTACTCTTCGAAGATCGCTATCTTCAGCAGAACCTGGACGGGTACGCTGCCTATGCCGGTCGCGTGCCTTACAGGCTGATTCCCGGAGTGTGGTAGGAGATCAGGAGGTCAGAAAACGCCGGCCCTCGAGTCTCCAGCCGCCCGAGAGTACGATCCGGACGGCTTCCGGATAGAGGCGATGTTCTTCGAGGAGAACGCGCGCGGCGAGGGTGTCGGGCGTATCGTCGGGCCGCACCGGAACCGCCGACTGCAGCACGATCGGTCCCGCGTCCAGGTCGCGATTCACGAGATGCACGGTCGCGCCGCTGATCTTCACACCATGGGCAATGGCCTGCGCCTGCGCGTCAACTCCCGGAAAGGCCGGCAGCAGTGAAGGGTGAATGTTCAGAATGGCATTGGGGAATGCGTCCAGGAGCCGCTGACCGATCAAGCGCATGAACCCGGCGAGACAGACGAGCCGAACGTTCCGTGCCTTGAGTTCAGCCGCCAGCGCCATGTCGAACGCATCACGACCGGCGAACTCGCGATGGCTAAGCGTCAGCGTCTCGATCCCCGCGGCGCGAGCCCGATCGACGCCGGGCGCCCCGTCGCGGTTCGAAATGACGATCGCGATCCGAGCGCGCAGCGATCCGGCGTCGATGGCATCGATCAGGGCCTGAAGGTTGCTGCCGCGGCCGGAGATCAGGACGCCGATATTGGGAATCTCTTCCCGGGCCTCATCGCCCAATGTAGCGGACCCCTTCTCCACCAGATGCGATCGTGCCGATCCTCACCGCGGCCGGCTCACCGGCAGCTGCCAACCCATCGAGGATCGACCGGCCGTCTTCCGGGCTGCACGCGATGATCAGGCCGATACCCATGTTGAAGGTACGCAGCATGTCAGCGTCCGGGACGTTTCCGCGCGATTGCAACCAGCGGAACACCGGTGGAACGGCCCACGCGCCTGGGTCGATCTCGGCGTGAAGGCCGTCAGGCAGGATCCTCGGCAGGTTGTCAGTGATGCCTCCGCCCGTAATGTGGGCCATCCCCTTGATCGCTCCAAGGCGCAAGAGCGGTCGCACCAGCGCTAGATACGAGCGATGGGGCACCATCAGTGCTTCGCCAACCGTGGTCCCGAGGTCCGGCACGTACGTCTGATGCTCGAGTCCCGCGGACTCGAAGGCGATTCGACGAGCCAGGGAGTAGCCATTGGTGTGAAGGCCTGACGACGGCACGCCGATCAACAGGTCGCCGGCGGCAATCGATCGACCGTCGATCAGCCGCTCGCGCTCAACGGCGCCGACGATGAAACCGGCCACGTCGTACTCGCCATCGGCGTAGAACCCGGGCATCTCCGCCGTCTCCCCGCCCAACAACGCACAGCCATTCTCACGACAGGCTGACGCAAGCCCTTCGACGATCTGGACCGCAACGTCAGGATTCAGACGGCCGGTGGCGAGGTAATCGAGGAAGAACAGGGGCTCGGCGCCTTGCACCAGGATGTCGTTGACGCAGTGGTTCACCAGATCCCGGCCGATGGACGAGTGCACGCCGGTCATGAAGGCGAGACGAAGTTTAGTGCCGACACCATCCGCGCTCGATACGAGCACCGGATCGGTGAGCGCGGCGTCTTTCAGCCGGAACAGGCCGCCGAACGACCCGATGTCGGAGAGCACGCCGGGGGTGAACGTCGCGCGAGCCAGCTTCCTGATGCGTCGGACGACTTCGTTCCCGGCCTCGATGTCGACCCCGGCCTGCCTGTAATCCATCTAGAACTCGAGCTTCTGGATCAATGCGTCGGCGGTCTTGCGAGTTGCGGAGCCGGCCGGCGCCTGCCAGTAGGCTTTCCGTACGAACACGAAGAACCGTTCCTCTTCGAAATCCTCCTCGAGCATGTCGAGGGCTTCGCGGAGGAGTTCGAGCGCCCCGGCGGGATCTTTTTGTTTTTCGAGGATCCGCAGCAGCAGGGGATGGTTCCGCAACGCGACCGTGCCAAGCGCCAGGGCGATGGCGGCGCGCGCCGGGTCCTGAGTGGGGATGCCGGCGTCGATCAACGTCTGCACCGCCTCTTCATTGCCCGCCACGCCGAGGGCAGCAAGCCCGGACGACGCGCCGCGCAGAAGTTCCTGGAACCCGATGTTGCCGATGGCAAAGCGGACGGTTTCGGTTAGATAGCCCTGGTGCGACGGACAGTTCACACCGGTGAGGCAAATGGCCGTCGCAATCGCCGGCTGTGAGTTGCGGGGTGCCGAGCGTTGCAACGCGGCAAAGGTTTCCAATGCGCGTTTATCACCCAGTTTGCCTAAGGCCAAGACGGCATCGTCCTGAAGCGGTCCCTCCAGTTTGGCGACCTCTGTCAGCGACGAAAAGGCGTAGGCGCCCTTGAAGTCGCCGATTGCCTCGATGGCCACGCTGCGGAAGAAATCCTGGCCCCGCATCACCAGGCTGGCCATCACCTCGCGGGCCTTCGGATCGTTCCCGTAAGCCGCAATCGCGCGGGTCAACGCCGGGCGGACAAATTCCGAATCTTCCTTCGCCAAGGCATCCAGGAGCCGCGGCAAGGCCGTGGGATCGGGATGGTAGCCAAAATAGCTGTAGGCGACGGCGCGGAGCCGGTCGTTTGGCTCCCCCAGCATCCTGGTCATCACGTCGCGGGAGGCGGGGTCGTTGAACCCTGACAGCAGCACGAGCGCGCGGAAGCGAACGTAGCCGTCATTGTGAGTGGCAGCCGCTTCCGACAGGAGCGGCGTGGCGATGGCCACAGACGCGCGGCGCACGGTGCGCGCGGCCTGCATCCGGACGGGGAACTCGAGAACGCCCAGCTTGTCGATGGCAGCCTTGACCTGGGGAGCGGTTATCCCTTCGCCCTGGGCAGCTTGCGGCTGGGCGCCGGGCCGCGCCATGCAGAGCAGAAGCAGAAGGGCACCGAACGCGAATCGCATCGGGATCAGTCGACCGCCTTCAGCGCGAGCTGAAGGTACGCCTGCTCGTCGCGCGGGAAGGCCACCGGATAGACGCCGGTGTAACAAGAAGTGCAGTAGGAGTGCTGTTCGGCACCGACGGCCGCCTTGAGCCCTTCGAGGCTGAGATACGCCAGTGAATCCGCTTCGACGTATTTCCTGATCTCTTCCTGCGTATGGGTGGCCGCGATCAATTCGGTGCGGCTTGGCGTATCGACGCCGTAAAAACAGGGAGAAATGGTTGGGGGGCAACTGATCCGCAGGTGCACCTCGCGAGCACCGGCGGCGCGGACCATCCGCACGATCTTCCGGCTGGTCGTGCCCCGCACGATCGAGTCGTCGATCAGCACGACCCGTTTTCCCTCGAGGATGCTGCGGACAGGGTTCAACTTGACGCGGACGCTGAAGTGCCTGATCGACTGCTGCGGTTGGATAAAGGTGCGGCCGACGTAGTGATTGCGAATCAGGCCCATCCGCATCGGGAGACGGGACTCGTCGGCATAGCCAATCGCCGCACAGACGCCGGAATCGGGAATCGGCACGACGACATCGGCGTCGATCGCCGCTTCGCGGGCGAGGATGCGTCCGAAATCGGTGCGCACCTCGTTCACACTGCGGCCAAAGACGTAGCTATCGGGCCGCGCGAAATAAACGTGTTCGAACACGCAGTGCGCCAGGGGCGCCTTCGGAAAGGGCTTCATCGAGCGCAAGCCACCGTCGCTGATGATCAAAACCTCTCCGGGTTCCACGTCGCGCACGTAGGTGGCGCCGATCAGATCCAGTGCGCACGTTTCCGAGCAGACGATCCACGCATCTCCCAGTCGGCCGAGCGCAAGGGGACGGAAGCCGTGCGGATCGCGCGCTGCGATCAAACGGTTTTTCGTCAACAGCACGAGCGAAAACGCGCCGGTGACCTGGACGACCGACTCGACGACGGCGTCTTCGACCGTGGGCGCCTTGGAGCGGGCGTAGAGGTGCAGCACCACCTCGGTGTCGCTGTTCGTCTGAAAGATGGACCCGTTGCGCACGAGCTCGTCGCGGAGCTCGCGCGCGTTTACCAGATTGCCGTTGTGCGCGATCGCGATCTGTCCGTGGGCGCAATCGATCAACATCGGCTGCGCGTTCTGCAGCTTGCTCTCGCCCGCCGTCGAGTACCGCGTGTGGCCGATGGCGAGGTGCCCCGGCAGGCCTTCGAGCACATCGCCGGTGAAGGCATCCGCGACATGTCCCATCGTCCTCGAGACGCGCATCCGTTCGCCGTCGGAGGTCGCGATACCCGCGCTCTCCTGCCCGCGATGTTGTAACGCGTAGAGGCCGAGGTAGGTCAGATTGGCCGCTTCGGGATTGCCGAAGATGCCAAAGACCCCGCACTCGTCCTTGAACTTATCGAGCATTAGTTGATTGATTCTACGCCGCTCGGCCCGCGAAGTATCGCTCGAAGGCCGTCGACCATACCGTCTCTGCTTCCTGGACGCTGACGTCGATCACGGTTTTTCCGTCGATCGCGACCTGCAGCCGTGGGCCGCCTGTCGTCCCAACGACTCGAGCGGGAACTCCACGCTCGGCCGCCAACTCGAGGAGCCGCGCGGCGTCGGATCCGCGAACGGACACGATCACCCGCGACGCCGATTCTCCGAAGAGCACGGTATCGTCACGGCCAGAGTCACGAGGCAGATCAATCGTGCAGCCGATGCCATTCGTATCGAACGCGCACTCCGCGAGCGTGACGCCGATGCCGCCATCAGAGCAGTCGTGCGCGGACCGAAGAAGGCCTGACGAGGTTGCCGTAGCCAGCAACCCTAGAAGCGCCTTTTCCCGGGCGAGGTCGATCTGAGGTGGTTCGCCCGCGACCGTCCCGTGAACGGTCTTGAGGTACTCACTCCCCCCGATCTCGCCAAATCCCTGCCCGAGCAGTACGACCGCATCCCCCTCACTCTTAAAGACGCGCGTCAGAACGGATGAGGCGTCCTCGATCAACCCCACCACGCCGATGATTGGCGTCGGATAGATCGCTTTCCCATCGGTTTCGTTGTAGAGACTGACGTTTCCTCCGGTAATCGGCGCGTCGAGGACGCGGCAGGCCTCGGCGATTCCCTCGATCGACTCGACGAGCTGCCACATGATCTCGGGCCGCTGCGGATTCCCGAAGTTGAGGCAATTGGTGGCCCCGATCGGGACGGCCCCTGCGCAGGCGACGTTCCTCGCCGCTTCTGCGACCGCCAGCATCGCCCCACGACGGGGATCCAGGTAGCAGTAGCGGCCGTTGCCGTCGACGGAGATCGCGAGCGCTCTCGAGGTCCCCTTGACCCGAACCACTCCGGCGCCCATACCGGCGAGCGCGATGGTGTTGGTACGCACCATGTGGTCGTACTGTCGGTAGACCCACCGTTTGCTCGCGACGGTCGGCGCCGCCAGCAACTGCAGGAGTGCGTGCCGAGGGTCCACCGCGGGCAGCGAGGCCGCGTCGAAGACGCGCACCTGATCGATGTACGCCGGTTTCGACGTGGGCCTGTCGTACACCGGCGCGTCGTCGACCAACGCAGAATTCGGAATCTCGGCAACCACCTTCCCGTGGTCCTTCACCCGCATCAGACCGTCGTCGGTCACATGGCCGATGTGCGCGGCGTGCAGGTCCCACTTCTCGAAGATGCGTTCGACTTCCGCTTCGCGCCCTTTCTTGACCGCGAGCAGCATCCGCTCCTGCGATTCGGAAAGCATGATCTCGTAGGGGGTCATCCCTGTCTCGCGCTGCGGCACGTGCATGATGTCGATCTCGACACCGGCGCCGCCGCGGGCGCCCATTTCGCACGTGGAGCAGGTCAGGCCAGCGGCTCCCATGTCCTGCACGCCCACCAGCGCGTCGGTCGCCATCAACTCGAGACAGGCCTCGAGCAGCAGCTTCTCCATGAACGGGTCGCCCACCTGCACCGCTGGACGCTTCTCGGCCGACTTCTCGTCGAATTCCGCCGACGCCATCGTGGCGCCGTGGATGCCGTCGCGTCCGGTTTTCGCGCCCACGTAGTACACCGGGTTACCCACACCTGATGCGCGTCCTTTGACGAGCGCGTCGGCACGGGCAATACCCAGGCACAAGACGTTCACGAGTGGGTTGCCGGCGTAAGGGTCCTCGAACGCGATTTCGCCGCCGATGGTGGGAATGCCGATGCTGTTGCCGTATCCGGCGATCCCTGCCACGACCCCCTCGACGATCCGGCGGGTCCGGGCACCCTCGGGGCCGTTCATGTGGCCGAATCGGAGGGAGTTCATCAACGCGATGGGCCGCGCCCCCATCGTGAAAATGTCGCGAATGATTCCACCGACGCCGGTCGCGGCGCCTTGGTAGGGTTCGATGAACGAGGGATGGTTGTGCGACTCGATCTTGAAAACCGCGGCCAGGCCATCTCCGATGTCGACCGCGCCCGCGTTTTCGCCGGGACCCTGTAAGACCCGCGGCCCTTTCGTGGGGAGTTTCTTGAGATGGATCCGCGAGCTCTTGTAGCTGCAGTGCTCGGACCACATGACCGAGAAGATGCCGAGCTCGGTGAGCGACGGCGCGCGGCCGAGGCCGCGCACGATGCGGTCGGTACTCCTCCAGTGTGAGGCCGTGACGTTCGAGAAGAGCGGGATCGACGCTGGTCATGGTCAAGAATCTCGAGCCTTCGTCAGGAAGATGAACCCTATCAACCCATCTCCGGCCGCTGCGATACCGAAGGCGAGCGCGAGCACCCGGCGTGCCCCCGGGTCGACGGGCAGTGTGCCCGTCCAGCACAAGGCGCCGAGCAGGGCGAGAACGACGGCGCCAATCAGCAGAATGCGTCCGACCAGCGCACGGTTGTAATCGCCCATCGTCAGGCGGACTGAACCGCACCGGCGCTGGTCAGCGCGCGAAGCACCGATTCGAAGAGCACCAGGCCGTCCTTGCTACCCAACGGGGACTCACAGGCGCGTTCCGGATGCGGCATGAGTCCGACCACGTTGCGGCGCTCGCTGCAGATGCCGGCGATCGAACGCACCGACCCGTTTGGGTTGGCCGCCTCGGAAATCTCACCTGACGCATCGCAATAGCGGAACACGATGCGGCGGGACGATTCGAGAGCAGCGATCGTCTCCGGATCGGCGTAGTAGTTCCCCTCGCCGTGCGCGATCGGGAGCCGCAGGACCTGGCCCCCGACTGCCGCCGCGGTGAAGGGAGTGTCTGTCTGCTCGACGCGAACACACACGTGTTCGCAGTGAAACTTCAGATCCCGATTGCGCAGCAGGGCACCCGGCAGCAGGTGCGCTTCGCACAGGATCTGGAACCCGTTGCAAATGCCGAGGAGCGGACCGCCCGCGGACGCGAATTCCGAGACCGCGCTCATGATTGGCGAGAACCGTGCGATCGCCCCGGTCCGCAGGTAGTCGCCGTGCGAGAACCCACCGGGCACAATCACCACGTCGGCGGACTTGAGGCTTGTCTCCTTGTGCCAGATGAACTCGGCGTCCTGCCCCATCACGTGCTTCGCCGCGTGGTACGCGTCGTGGTCGCAATTGGATCCAGGAAAAACGATGACGGCGAACTTCATGGCTTACTCAACCTCTATGCGATAGCTCTCGATCACGGGATTGGCGAGCAGCTTGTCGGCTACGTCCGAGGCCAACGCTCGCGCCTTGTCGGCGCTCTCGACGTTCAGCTCGAGCTCGAAGTACTTGCCTTGCCGCACATCACCGACGCCGTGGTAGCCCATCGAGTGCAGCGCTTCGGCAATCGTTTGTCCCTGCGGGTCGAAAACCGAGGGTTTCAGGGTGACGAACACACGCGCTTTCATTGAGCTCCTGTGAATCACGTGGTCACGGCCGCCGCGCCGAAGACCCGTTCGAAGATCGCATCGACGTTGCGCATCTGATCGTCGAGATCGAACGCCTTCTCGATCTCCGCGGGCGTCAGCACTTTCATGATGTCCGCGTCGGCCAGTAGCAGTCCCTTGAAGTCCAGCTTGTCGTGGAACGAACGCATGGCATTGCGCTGCACCCATTCGTAAGCCTGCTCGCGCGAGATTCCGCGCCGCGCGAGTTCCAGGAGCACGGTGCCGGAAAACACCACACCGCGAGAACGGTTCAAATTCTCTTTCATCCGATCCGGGTACACGACCATGCCACGGGCGATACGGGTAAAACGGCGCAACATGTGGTCGAGCGCGATGAAGCTGTCGGGAAGGATCACCCGTTCGACCGACGAATGCGAAATGTCCCGTTCGTGCCACAACGCCACGTTCTCGAGCGCGGCCATGGCATTGGCGCGCACCAGCCGTGCAAGGCCGGTGATCTGTTCGCAGCCGACCGGGTTGCGCTTGTGGGGCATCGCGGATGATCCCTTCTGCCCCTTCCCGAACGGCTCTTCCACTTCACCGATCTCGGTCTTCTGGAGCCCTCGAATCTCGAGGGCGAACTTCTCGAGTGAGGCCGCGGTGATCGCCAGCGCGCACATCAGTTCCGCGTGGCGGTCGCGCTGGATGACCTGCGAAGACACCGGCGCCGCCTCCAGCCCGAGTCGCTCACAGACCCGCGCTTCTATGCCGGGATCGAGGTGAGCGAAGGTACCGACCGCGCCGGAGACCTTGCCCACGGCGACGATCTCACGCGCGCGTAGCACGCGGTCCAGGTCACGCTGCAGCTCAGCGTACCAGAGCGCCAGCTTGACGCCGAACGTCATGGGCTCGGCGTGCACCCCGTGCGTGCGGCCGATCATCGGCGTGTGCCGGTGCTCTTCGGCGCGCGCCCGCACCGCGTCCATGGCACCGGCGATGTCCTTGACGATCAGGTCGCAGGCCTCGCGCATCTGAATCGCCTGCGCGGTGTCGACGACGTCCGAGGAGGTGAGACCGAAATGCAACCAGCGTGCGGCGGGCCCGACGTTCTCGGCGACCGCTGTCGTAAACGCGATCACGTCGTGCTGGGTGGTCTGCTCGATTTCTTCGATGCGCGCGACGTCGAAGGCGGCCTTGGCGCGCAGCTCGCGTGCGGCTTCCGCCGGAACGATCCCCGCTTCCACCATGGTGTCGGTCGCGGCGAGCTCGACCTCGAGCCACGTTTCGTAACGTCGCTGCTCACTCCAGATGTTCCCCATTTCGGGGTGCGTGTACCGTCTGATCATCGTCTAGTCGAGGGCCAGCCGCGCTGGCGTCAACCCGGGTGCGCGCGGCCCGAGCACGGTGGCGGCGAGCGCACCGTTCGAGAACAGATCCACGGCAACCCGCTGCACGTCTTCGATCGTGACCTGCTCGACGCCGTTCAGCGTTTCGTCGAGACCAAAGTGGCGGCCAAAGTAGATTTCCTGTCGAGCGAGGTGGGACATGCGGCTGGCCGTGTTCTCGAGGCTCAGCATGAGGCTGCCCTTCAAGTGGTCCTTCGCGCGCCGCAACTCCGCATCCGACAGCGGCGCCTGTTTCAGGCCCCGAAGCTCCGCCACGCACAGGTCGACCACTTCCTCGACGGCGTCGCTCGCGCAGCCGGCGTAAATCGTCAGGTTGCCGGCGTCTCGGTAAGCACTCAGCCCACTGAAGACCGAATAGGCCAGCCCGCGTTTCTCGCGCACGTTCTGGAACAGTCGAGAACTCATCGATCCGCCGAGCACCGTGTTCAGGATGTAGCTGACGTACCGATCTTCGTGCCGCTGCGCGTAGCTGTCAGTGCCAAGACAGACATGGCTCTGTTCGAGTTCCTTGGTGCGCGCGATGAACTGCGGCACGACGCGGGGTGCCCCCCCATTCACAGACTCACCGTCGCGGGTGATGGTGCCGAACGCGTTCTCGATCAACTCGCGCACCCGGGCATGCTCGAGGTTGCCAGCAGCCGTAACGATCATGTTGGACGCGACGTAAGCGCCACCAAAGTACTCGCGCAGGACATCGACGTTCAGCGCCTCAACGGTCTCTTTCGAGCCCAGGATCGGCCGGCCGAGCGGGTGTCCTTCCCAGAAGTGCTGCGTGAAGATCTCGTGGACGAGGTCATCCGGCGTGTCCTCGACCATCTTGATCTCTTCGAGGATCACCTTCTTCTCGCGCTCGATCTCGTCCTTCGGAAACGCCGGACGCAGCACGATATCGGCGAGCACGTCAACCGCAAGGGGGAGATGCTCGTCGAGCACTTTTATGTAGTAGCTCGCGTATTCCTTGGCCGTAAAGGCATCCAACTGGCCGCCGATCGAATCGATCGCCTGCGCGATGTCTTCCGCCGAGCGAGTGTCGCTCCCCTTGAAGAGCATGTGCTCGATAAAGTGCGCGATGCCGCTACGCTCGTCGGACTCATGGCGGGACCCACGCATGAGCCAGACCCCGATGGTCACCGACCGCACGTGCGGCATCGTTTCGGTGATGAGCCGCAGTCCGTTGTCGAGGACGTCGCGTACTACCATTTGATGCTAAGTGCTTGTAACTGTGAGGTTTAACTGAGGCGACTGAAAATCGGATGATATCACGCGCGGATTGCGACGTTCAAGACACCAACAGCGCTCGCACGTTCGGCCGATAAGGGCAATGCTCGCCCCGGGTAGTACAATAAGGGTTCTCACCCGGGCTACTCGACATGCCTACCACCCAGCGCCTCGACATCGGCGGCCTCGAACTGCACGCGCTCGAAGACGCGCTCGCGAAGCTCGACCATCCGAAATTCCACGCGCGCCAGGTATTTCAGTGGATCCAGAAACGCGGGGTGACAGATTTCGCTCAAATGAGCGACCTGAGCCGGGATTTGCGGGCCCAGCTGGCCGAGCATTTTGAGGTTCTGACGCCCCGGGTCGTGCGCACGGAGCGCTCGGTCGACGGCACCGCGAAGTTCCTCCTGCGTCTCGCCGACGGGAAGCACATCGAATCCGTTTTCATCCCCGACACCCCCGCCCAGACCTTCTGCATCTCCTCGCAGGTCGGGTGTGCGATGAAATGCGGCTTCTGCCTGACGGGCAAGATGGGGATCGACCGTAACCTGACGGCCGGGGAGATTGCCGGTCAGGTCCGGGTCCTCGCGCGCGAGCTGCAGATGCTCGACACGCGCTTCAACATCGTCCTCATGGGCATGGGAGAACCCCTGCACAACTATGAGAACACGATGCAGGCGCTCAGGATCCTCGCAGACGAACACGGCCTGGCGATCAATCCTCGCCGCGTCACCCTCTCCACCGTTGGCGTTCTGCCGGCACTCGAGCGCCTCGCGACCGAACCGGTGATGCCGAACCTCGCAATCTCACTGCACGCCACCACCGAAGAGCAGCGGGACATGCTGGTACCGATCAACCGCAAGTACGGACTCAAGGAACTGCTCGACGCCTGCCGGCGATTCCCGGTCAAGCGTCGCGAGCGAATCACATTCGAGTACGTAATGCTGAAGGACGTTAACGACACGCCGGACGACGCGCGCCGCCTCGTTCGCCTGCTTCATGGGATCCGCGGGAAGGTCAATCTCCTTCCGCTCAACGAGGCGGCAGGCATTCCGTACGAGCGTCCCTCAGACGATCGCGTCAATCGCTTCGCGAAGGTCCTTTCCGATCACGGCGTCACGGTGTCGGTACGCAAGTCGCGCGGTCGCGACATTCGGGCTGCCTGTGGCCAGTTGATCACAGAAACGTCGCAGGCCCAGACGCCGGGACGGCGGCTGGCGCTGATGATGGACCGCTAGGAACTCACGCCGTCACGACCGCCCGGTCGGGACTGATCAGTTGCACCGTGACTCGCTCATTCCGATTGATCCCGCCAGGAATGCGCAGCTTCAGATAGTTATCGGTCACTACCAGAGTGCCATCGTCGAGCGTCAAGCCCGGACGGATAGTTCCCACCTGCGCGTCGTGGAACTGTTTCGTGAGCGTCGTGCCGATCGCTCTCAACTGCGCCCCTCGTGAGCGGATCGTCGGCCCGTAAACCTTCTCGCCCATGCCGTTCGCCTCGGTCCCATTCCGGTCTGAGTACGGGAACACGTGCAGGTGCGTCAGCGGCGAGGACGGGAGGTAATCGAGGTTCACGGCGAAGTCCTCGTCCGTTTCTCCCGGAAAACCCACGATCATGTCGGACCCGATCGACGCGTGCGGCAACCTGTCGATGATCGAGTCCACCAGGTGCCGGTAATAGTCGAGCGTGTAAGGGCGCCGCATCATGGCCAGCATGCGGTCGCTCGCGTGCTGAAGCGGCAGGTGGAAATGAGGAGCGAAGCGGCCCCCGCTGGAAGCAACCAGCTTCACGATCTCGGGCGTGCAGTCCATCGGCTCGAGCGAACTGATACGAAAGGTCACATCGAGCGAAAGGTTCTCCAGGGCGGTGAGCAACGCCAGCAGCGAAGTGGGCTCTTCGAGATCGCGGCCGTACGAGCCAAGGTGAACGCCGGTGAGCGCGATCTCCCGGAAACCGGCCTCCGCGATGCGTCGTACCTCCTGCAGCGACCGCCCGAAGCGGCATGCTGCGGCCCCTCCCGCGCGTCGTCGGAATGATGCAGTAGGCACACCGCTCCTCGCAGCCGGTCTGTACGCGAAGTGTGAACGCCGTACGTCCAGCCATGCCTGGGACGATGGGGGCCCCGCATGGGCCGTCGCCGTCTCCGAAGCGCATCGACGTGTTCGGTTCTATCGCGTCGACCAACGCCAGCTTGTCGTCATTACGGACGACGCGGACGACATTGGGAAGCGACCCAACATCTTCAGGGCGACGGGTGGCGTAACAGCCGGTCGCGATGATTTTCGCGCAAGGATTGCTGCGAGCGATGCGACGGATCGTCTGCCGCGCACCCTGGTCGGCCGTGGCCGTGACCGAACACGTGTTGACGATCACGACATCGGCCGCCTCGGTCGTCGCTGGTTCGGCTCCGCGCGCACGCAACTGCTCCTCGAGGTGGAGCGAGTCCGCCTGGTTTACGCGGCAGCCAAACGTGACGATCGAATACTTCATTTTCTTTAACCATTGCGCGAGCTTCGCGGCGGCCGCTTCGACTTTGTCGGCGAGCTTTTTCTTGTATGCGACGACCTTATCCGCCATCGACCGATCGCCCACCGCGAGAATCTGCGCGGCGAGCACACCGGCATTTGTCGCACCCGGCTTGCCGATCGAGACCGTCGCCACCGGTACACCCGGCGGCATCTGCACGGTGGAAAGCAGCGCGTCGAGCCCCTTGAGCGCCGACGAATCGATCGGTACCCCGATGACTGGCAGCGTCGAGTGCGCCGCAACCACGCCGGCAAGGTGCGCCGCAGCACCCGCGCCGACGATAAACACCTTCACGCCGCGCCCCGGCGCTTCCGACACCAGTCGCATCACACGTTCGGGCGATCGATGTGCGGAGGCCACGGTCATCTCACACGGAATCTGAAATTCGCGAAGGACGTCCACGGCTCCCTGCATGACTGGAGCGTCGGAGTCCGAACCCATCAGGATCAGAACGGAAATCGCACTCATTGCGCCAAAGCCTTTCTCCCGATATCGCGACGGTACTGCATGCCGTCGAATGTGATCTTGGAAACACCCTGCGTAGGCCCGATCGATGGCGGCCTCGAACGTCTCGCCACTCCCAACAACCGTGAGGACGCGACCGCCGGCCGTCACCGGTGACCCGAGATCGACGTCTACCGATCCGCGGGTACCGGAATGAAATACGAGCACATCATCCAGAGCCGCCGCCACATCGAGCCCGGTGATCGGGCGGCCATTGGTGGTCGCGCCAGGATAGCCCGCTGACGCGAGCACGACGCCCACGCGGCGCGAAGAACTGAACCGAAGCGGCTGATCCAGGAGGCGTCCCTCGGCCGCGGCCAGCAGGTGGGGCGTCAGCTCGTCGTCGATCAACGGCAGCACCACCTGAGCTTCCGGATCACCGAAGCGGACGTTGAACTCGATCACTTTCGGACCGTCGCACGTCAACATCAAGCCCGCGTACAAGAACCCGCGGTATTCGTGTCCATCGGCCCGCATGCCAGCAACGACGGGACTGACGATCTCCCGCATGATCCGCGCTTGCATCGCGTCATCGACGAGAGGGCTGGGAGCAAACGCGCCCATGCCGCCCGTGTTGGGCCCGCGGTCATCGTCGAAAATGCGCTTGTGATCCTGTGCTGAGGTCAGCGGCATCGCGCTCCGACCGTCGCAGAGGGCGAAGAACGACACCTCCGGTCCGACGAGGCATTGCTCGAGCACGATCCGGCGACCGGCATCGCCGAACTGCCGCTCGTCCATCATCAGGTGGATGGCGTCCAGGGCTTCTGCGGCGGTCTGCGCAACGACAACGCCCTTGCCGGCAGCGAGCCCGTCTGCCTTGACGACGATCGGAGTTCCCAGCTCCCCCGACGAGACGACCGCTCGCGCTTCGTCCCCGGAGTCGCAGATGCGGTAGCGCGCGGTGGGGATCCCGTGCCGGGCCATGAACTCTTTCGCGAACGCCTTGCTGCACTCGAGCTGGGCTGCGGCACCGGAGGGACCAAAGATGCGAAGGCCGCGGGACCGAAACAGGTCGACAATGCCGCGACCGAGCGGGAGCTCGGGACCGACGACGGTCAGATCGACCGCGAGATCAACGGCCGCGTTGGCGAGCGCGTCGATGTCATCGACGCCGATTGGGACGAGCGATGCCTGCGCCGAGATCCCGTAGTTGCCGGGCGCGCAAATGACCTGCGCGTCCTGTTCGCGCGAGAGTTTCCACGCGAGTGCATGCTCTCGGCCACCACCGCCGATAACGAGCACCTTCATGCCGCCTAAGTCCAATTATGTGAGGGAGTTGCACGCAGAAAAAGCTTTCCGCCTGCAGGGTGTGTCAGCTGTGATAGCCTAACACATTCCGACGACTCTACGGCCCCGCAGTGGCACTGTCTACGAATCGGTAAGTTCGATTCGTGTGCAGGATGTTCGATTGCGACCGCGAAGGGGGTGTTTTTAAGCTTGGCTGAAGTCAAAGTGCAGGAAGGCGAATCGATCGAGAGCGCGCTGCGCCGCTTCAAGCGCAAGGTGCAGCAGGAAGATATCATCAAGGATATCAAGAAGCATTCGTTCTACCTGAAGCCGGGCGACCGGCGCCGCGCGAAGCAGGCGCTGGCACGTAAGCGTACGCGCAAGAAGCAGCGCCGCGAGTCAGATTAGCGCTGGCAGACAAAGGATGGCGTCCGGCGCTTGAGCGCCGGGCGCGTATCCAGGGTTCGTGCTTAGACCACGGCGGACCGAGCTGGTTGAGAGGCAGGGGACGATGGAGTTCCAGGACAAGTTGCTCAGTTGCGTAGATTGCGGCACGGAATTCGTGTGGACCGCGGGCGAACAGCACTTCTTCGCCGACAAAAACTTCAAGAACGAGCCTAAACGCTGCAAAGGGTGCAAGGCCAAGCGCGCCGCTCGGCCGTCGGCCGGCGGCGGGATGGCGCGTGAACGTGTCGAAACGACGACCAATTGCTCGTCGTGCGGCAAGGAAACCACTGTGCCGTTCCGGCCCACTCAGGGGCGCCCGGTGTTCTGCCGGGAATGCTTCCAGCAGCGGAAATTCGCCGGGGTCTGACCCTGGACCGATCGTCATCCCCGTAACAAAAGAAGGCCACGCTCCAGCGTGGCCTTTTTCATTTTCAGCGCATGGAGACGTAGACTGGGAGACTCGCGTCTCAAGTACGTATCTTTCGCTATGTCACATGCAAAGCCGGTCACTTTCCTGACCATCCTCGCCCTTCTCGGTGTCCTCAGCATTGCCTGCAATCGCGGTGGCGGTCAGCCCGCTGGCGCCGCCGGTGGCGGCCGCGGCGGCCCGGGCGGGGCCGTCCCGGTGTCGCTGGCCACGCTCGAGGAAAAGCCCATCGAACAGGCGTCCGAGTTCATCGCGACCCTCCGTTCCCTGCGAACCACCACGATCCAGACGGAAGTGGAGGGGCTGATCACGCGTATCTTCGTCAAGCCCGGTGATCGGGTGAGCGTCGGCACACCGTTGCTGCAGATCAACGCCGACAAGCAACAGGCCACCGTTCGCAGCACGGAAGCCAGTCGCGCCGGCGTTTCGGCCGACGTCGAATACTGGCGCGCACAGGTGAAACGGCTCGAATCGCTGGTGCAGGCAGGCGCCATCAGCCAACAGGAATTCCAGCAGGCGCAAAATTCGCTGCGAACCGCGGAGGCGCGCCTCCTGGCGCTCGACGCGCAGGTACGCGAAGGCCAAGTGGAGCTCGAGTACTACCGCGTCACGGCGCCGCAGGCTGGCGTCGTGGGGGACATCACGGTCCGCGCCGGTGATCGCGTCACGCCGACGACGCTCATCACGACGATCGACGACAATTCCGCGCTCGAAGCGGACATTCAGATTCCCCTCGACCGCTCCATCGACCTGCGGATCGGACTACCCGTGCATATTCTCGATAACGATGGGAAGCCGGCCGCCACCAACACGATATCGTTCGTCGCCCCTCGCGTCGACGACCGCACCCAGACCGTGCTCGTGAAGAGTCGCCTGAGTGATGCCCCGCCAGCGGTGCGCGCGCAGCAGTTCGCGCGCGCCCGGATCGTCTGGCGGAACGCTCCTGGGCTGACGATCCCGCTGACGGCGGTGCTCCGCATCAGCGGGAAGCACTTCTGCTACCTCGCCGAGGAGCGCGACGGTGGCTTGTTCGCTCGGCAGCAGCCGATCGAGGTCGGTGAAGTGATCGGCAACGAGTATGTCGTCAGGAGCGGACTGAAGGCCGGAGACCGGGTCATCACGTCGGGCATCCAAAAGATCGGCAACGGCGCGCCGGTCAAACCCGAATAGGCATGGTAGATACCTTCATCCAACGACCGATCCTCGCATCGGTCTGCTCGCTCGTCCTGATCCTTGCCGGCGCGATCGCGATCCCGACGATGCCAATCGCGCAGTACCCGCCGCTGGCGCCGCCGCAAATCAACGTCACGGCCATCTACACCGGCGCCAACGCACAGGAAGTCGAGACTGCGGTCACGACGCCTCTCGAGCAGGCGATCAACGGCGTCGAAGGCATGGTCTACATGACGTCGTCGAGCACCAATAGCGGCGTCGCGACGATCACCGTCACTTTCGATATCACGCGCGACCAGGACGTCGCCGCGGTGGACGTCCAGAACCGCGTGAACCAGGCGCTCGGCCGAATGCCGTCCGAGGTCCGCACCAACGGCATCAGCGTCCAGAAGCAGTCCACGGGCTTCGTGATGGCGGTGGGGGTGTTTGCGGAGAAGGGGGAATACGACTCCCTTTTCCTGAGCAACTACCTTGACGTCTACGTCCGCGATGCGCTGAAGCGGGTGCCGGGGGTCAGCGACGTCATCATCTTCGGCGAGCGCAAGTACTCGATGCGGCTGTGGCTGGACCCCGACCGCCTCGCCGCGCGCAACATCACTGCCGGGGACGTCGTCGGAGCCCTCCGCGAACAGAACGTGCAGATCGCCGCCGGGAGCATCGGACAGGCGCCCGCTCCCACCGGACAGATGTATCAGCTCAGCGTCCGGGCGATCGGACGCCTGCGCGAACCGGCCGAATTCGACGACATCATCGTCAAGGGCACTCCCGGCGGGGCGCTGGTGCGCCTGAAAGATGTCGGCCGCGCGGAGCTTGGCGCCGAAACCTATTCATCGCAGCTGCGCTTCCAGGGTATCGAGGCCGTCGGCTTCGGCGTGATCCAGCTCCCGAACGCGAACGCGCTGGACGTCGAAAACGCCGTCAGCGCGGAGATGGAGCGGCTGGCCGCCCAGTTCCCGCCCGGGATGCGCTACCTGGTGTCGTTCAACACCACCGACGTCGTCGAAGAATCGATCGCGGAAGTCATCAAGACGCTGCTGGAAGCCATCGCGCTGGTGGTGCTCGTGATCTTCGTCTTTCTGCAGACGTGGCGGAGCACCATCATCCCGGCGGTCACCATCCCTGTGTCACTCGTCGGCGCCTTCGCGTTCATCAAGGTGATGGACTTCTCGATCAACACGCTGACGCTCTTTGCCCTCATCCTGGCAACCGGCATCGTCGTCGACGACGCGATCGTGGTCATCGAAAACATCGAACGTCATATCCAGGAATACAAGAAGAGCGCGAGACAGGCCGCGTCGGACGCCATGAAGGAAGTGTTCGGTGCGGTCATCGCGACCGGTCTCGTGCTGGTCGCGGTGTTCGTGCCGGTCGCCTTCTTCCCGGGCACAACTGGCCGCCTTTACGCACAGTTCTCCATCACGATCGCCTTTGCGGTGGCACTCTCGGTTTTCAACGCGATCACCCTGACGCCGGCGCTGTCCGCGCTGTTGCTGGATCGCGAAAGCCATCACAAAGGACGTTTCTTCAGCTGGTTCGAGCGCGTGGTCACCGCCGGCACCAACCTGTACGTACGGGGGCTGCGGTTGGGGATGCGCTTGCGGTGGGGCGTCGTTCTTGTGTTCGTGCTGTCGCTTGGCGCCACCTGGTGGATCTACAACGCGGTGCCGCGGGCGTTCGTCCCGGAAAGCGATCCCGGCTATTTCATGGTGCAGGTGCAGGCGCCCGCTGGTGCGTCGCTGGAGTACACCGGGGGGATCGCGAAGCGTGCCGAGAAGATCCTGCTCGGCGATCCCGACGTCATGGCCCTGTTTTCGATCATGGGGTTCAGCTTTGGCGGCGCCGCATCGAACTCCGGGATCATGTTCGTCCGGTTAAAGGAGTTCGACGACCGACCCGGCAAGGAACACGCGCTCCAGACCATCCTTGGACGGGTGACCGGTCCGCTCATGAGCATCCCCGGGGCCATCATCGTCGGCTTTCCGCCGCCGTCGATTCCCGGCCTCGGCAGATTTGGCGGGTTCGAGTTCCAGGTGCTCGATCGAACCGGCACCGACATCAACAATCTCGCGCAAGCGACACAGGCGGTTACCGCGGCAGGTAACCAGTCGCCGAAGCTGCGCGGCCTGTTCAGTTCCTTCACCGCGAATGATCCGCAGCTGCAGGTCACCATCGACCGTCAGCGAGCGCTGGCCCTCGGCTTGCCGCTCAACGAGATCACGAGCGCCATGCAGATCTTCCTTGGCTCGCAGTACGTGAACGACTTCGAGTTCAACAACCGCGCGTATCGCGTTTACGTCCAGGCAGATCAGCGTTTCCGATCGTCGCCACAGGCGCTCAAGCAACTCTACGCGCGGACGCGCGGCGGCGAGATGGTGCCGCTCGACCAGGTCGTGGAGGTGCGGGAGGTCACCGCGCCGCAGGTGATCAACCACTTCAACCTGTTCCGCTCGGCCACCATCAACGGATCCGCGGCGGCCGGCATCAGCTCGGGCGAAGCGCTGGAGGAAATGGAACGGATCGCCGGGACAGCGCTTCCGGAGGGGATGGGGTTTGCCTGGTCGGGCATTTCGCTGGAGGAAACAAAGGCGGGCCGTCAGGCGATTCTGATCTTCGGGCTGGCGCTGCTGCTCGTGTATCTCACGCTTGCCGCGCAGTACGAGAGCCTCGTGCTGCCCTTCATCATCCTGTTGGGGGTGCCGCTCGCGGTGCTGGGCGCGTTGGGCGCGCAGTGGTCGCGCGGCCTCGCAAATGACGTCTACTGCCAGGTCGGACTCGTTATGCTCATCGGGCTGGCAGCCAAGAATGCGATCTTGATCGTCGAATTCGCCGAACAGCTCAGGGGGCGGGGGATGTCGATTATCGACGCGGCCATCGAGGCGTCCCGGCTACGCCTGCGGCCGATCCTCATGACGTCGCTCGCCTTCATCCTGGGGGTGCTTCCGCTGGTCTTTGCGACAGGGGCGGGGCAGGAAGCACGTCATTCGGTAGGTACGGCGGTGGCTGGCGGCATGCTGGTGTCCACTTTTCTGAACGTCGTCTTCATCCCAATCCTGTATGTCGTGGTGAGGACGCTCGGGCGTCGCGGGGGCCGCGAAGCGACGACCGCCAGCGCGTGACGCGCAAAAAAACCCCGCATTTCTTGACACTATTGAAGTTCGCGTAGTACGCTGCCCGGTCTATTTTTTTGCAGCAAGCGCCGGAAGTGGCGCACCGGGTTCTAATCGTCAGGCTACCGGCGGGGGCCAGGCGGCATCCCCGGGCACGGTTCGGCTGGAGGAGTTCGGCATGCAGATCGAGGAAAGGGTCGTCGAAGGGGTTACGATCCTCGACCTTAAGGGCAAGATGACGCTCGGTGAAGGCGACGAGCTCTTAAAGGACAAGATCAATTCGCTGATCCAGCAGGACAAGAAGAAGCTGCTGCTCAACCTGGAAGGCGTGCCGTATATCGACAGCGCCGGCCTGGGGGAAATCGTTCGCACGTACACCACGGTCAGCCGTCAGGGAGGCAAGCTGAAGCTGCTCAACCTGACCAAGCGGATCCAGGACCTGCTCGCGATCACGAAGCTGCTGACGGTGTTCGAGACGTACGATACCGAGCCGGACGCCATCAAGAGCTTCAACTAGGCCCACACGTCCCGCCGCGCTGAACATGGCGCGACACTCAGTTCCCGAAATCATGGAGCACGCCGGGGCTTCGCCGGATCGCGTTCACGCATCCGGCAAGCCGGTGGTGGTGAACCTCTTTCGCTCGCTGCGTCCCTCGCAGTGGACGAAGAACCTGATCATCTTCGCCGGCCTGATGTTCGGCCAGCGCCTCCTCGACGCCTCCGCCGTCCTCGCGTCCCTCGCCGCGTTTGTGATCTTCTGCGCGCTGTCCGGGGTCGTGTATCTCATCAACGATGTGGCCGATCGACACGCCGACCGGCAGCATCCCCTGAAGCGTCATCGCCCCATCGCCTCTGGCGCCTTGCCGGTTTCGGTGGCGCTCGGCGCTGCCGTCGTTCTGGGGATCGGAGCGCTCGGCGCCGCGTATTGGTTGCGCGTGTCGTTCGGCGTCGTCGCCAGCGCGTACCTGGGTCTCCTGGCGTTCTATTCGGGACCACTGAAACACGTGGTCATCATCGACGTGCTCACGATTGCGATCGGGTTCGTGCTCCGGGCCGTGGCGGGTGCGGTCGTGATCGACGTCGAGATCGGGCACTGGCTGCTCATCGCGACCGTGCTGCTGGCCTTGTTCCTCGCCCTCAGCAAGCGGCGCCATGAACTGGTCCTGCTCGCCGAAGGAGCCACCAGCCACCGACGGATCCTGCAGGAATACAGCCCGTACCTGCTGGACCAGATGATCTCGGTGGTCACCGCCTCGACGCTGGTGGCCTATGCCATCGCGACGGTCAGCCCGGAGACCATCGAGAAATTCGGAACGAACCGGCTCGGCCTCACACTGCCCTTCCCCTTGTACGGCATCTTCCGGTATCTGTACTTAGTGCACCAGAAGGAAGGGGGCGGCAGCCCATCCGACATGCTCCTGAACGACAAGCCCTTGCTCTTCTGCGTCGCGCTCTGGGCCGTGTCGGTGGCATTGATCATTTACGGCCCACGGCAGCTCTTCCCGTGGTAACGAAGGACTAATGGCGAAAGCAAAAGTTGCAATTCTTCGCACGACCCCCGCGACGGTGTTGCGCGACTACCACTCGGTCATGAACCTCGCCGGGTACCAGGACGTTGTCGCCAAGGATGCCGACACGGCGCTGAAGGTGAACATCTCCTGGCACTTCTTCTTTCCCGGCAGCTCGACGGTCCCCTGGCAGCTCGAGGGGGTGATCCGGGCGCTGAAGCAGGACGGTTACGACCCGTCCTTGATTCACGCGTGCCACAACCGCACGGTCGTGATCGACGCGCATCTCGGGGAGCGTGAGAACAAACAGGTCAACGTTGTCGACGCGCACAAGCTGCGCAACATCCACATCTACGAAACCGAGGAGTGGATCAACATCCGCGATGCCGTGGGCGATCTCACGAAAAAGTTCACCTGTCTCAACGAGGTCTACCCCAAGGGATTCATGATCCCGAAGCGGTTCATTGGGGAGAACATCATCCATCTCCCCACCGTGAAGACACACGTCTTCACGACGACCACCGGGGCGATGAAGAACGCGTTCGGGGGGCTGCTGAACGAGCACCGGCACTGGACGCATCCGGTGATCCACGAAACGCTCGTGGACCTCTTGATGATCCAGAAGAAGATTCATCGCGGCGTCTTCGCGGTGATGGACGGCACCTTCGCGGGGGACGGACCTGGCCCGCGGTGCATGACTCCCTACGTCAAGAACGTCGTCCTGGCCAGTGCCGACCAGACGGCCATCGACGCGGTTGCCGCGAAGCTGATGGGCTTCGATCCGATGTCCATCAAGTTCATTCGCATGGCGCACGAGATGGGGCTGGGATGCGGCGATCCACGAGATATCGAGATCGTCGGCGACACCTCGGCTGGCAACGAGAACTGGCACTTTGCCGGGCCGTTCAAGAAGATGACGTTCGCCTCCCGGATGCAGCACAAGATCTACTGGGGACCGATGAAGAAACCGGTCGAGTGGTCCCTGAAGACGGTGCTCGCGCCCTGGGCGTACATCGCCAGCGTCATCTATCACGACAGCTTCTGGTATCCGGTGAACGCGAAGCGCGCCATGAGCGATGTGCTCGACAGCCCGTGGGGGCGGCTGTTCCGCAATTGGGAGACGGTGGTGGCCGACGCCAACGGCTACCCCGACGTTGGCACGAACGCCGCGCAGATCGAGAAGATGGGCGGGCGGGCGTTCGCCGAGTCGATCGGCATCCTGGGCACCTGTATCAAGGAAGCACCGGAGTTCGCGAGCCGCAAGCGGCACGCCCCGGTGAAGCGTTGAAACGCTAAGCATCACATGACTGATTTTCAGATTCGCTCCGACCACGTCGACGTCGAGCAGATCATGCGGCAGATCCGCGCCCGGATCCGCGAAAAGCGTGGCATCGACTACACGGAAGAAGAGATCCGTGAACTCGCCAACGTACGGCTCGAGAAGTTTCTCGATCCGCGCGGCGTACGGTCCGACCTCATCGAACAGTTCCGTCAGAAGCGCGAAACCACGCTGCCGCCGAATTTCAAGTTCGAAGACAGCACGATCTACGACACGCATCGTGGGTTCCTGCGCTTCCTGCGCAAGCTGTTCAACCCGATCCTGAAGCTGTTCTTCAATCCACAGCCGATCGCCGAGGCGCTGCACATCCAGGCCAAGCTGAACGCGCAGCAGGCGGCCCTCGAGCCGCTCTACTACGAGGTCATCCACAACCTGGTCGTGGAAACGACACGGCTCGGCATCGAGGTGAAGAACCTGAAGATGCGGCTCGAGTCGATGTCGAGCCGGCTGGACTTCGACGAGCGACGCGCGCGGGCACTCGAAGGTGTCGTGCAGTACCGCGCCGGCGCCGTTCCGCCCCTGCAGCCGTCCCCATCGGGCGCCGGCGCGGGCGCCGACCGTGATTCGGGCGCCGCACAACAGGAGCGCCGTTCGCGCAGGAGAAGGCGCCGGGGGAGAAGGTCAGGGCCTGGTGGCGGGGCTCCGAACGCCGCGTCCGGTGAGTCCGGCGGTGAACGGTTCGCCTCTGCTGCTGGTGAATCAAGCGGGGGTGGTTCGTCCAACCACGAGCGGGAACCCGTCGCGCCGAAGCCGTCCAGCGGAGGAGACGGCGAAGGCGGATGAAGCTCGCCGTCGCCGTCCAGCGCTACGGCGCGGACATCAACGGTGGCGCCGAGCTTCACGCGCGCTATATCGCCGAGCGGCTCGCGAAACACGCCGATGTCGAGGTCGTCACCACCTGCGCTCGCGACTACGTAACCTGGCGCAATGAGCGGCCGGCGGGGGTCGAAACCGTCAACGGCATCCCGGTTCGGCGGTTCCCTGTCGATCACGAACGGGATCCGAACACCTTCGGGCGCCATTCGCGACGGGTCTTCGAGCAGACGCACTCGGTGGCCGACGAACTGACGTGGCTCGACAGCGAAGGTCCAGCGAGCCGCGCGATGGTCGATTACCTCGCGCGTGGAGACGCCTTCGAGTTCGTCATTCTCTTCAGCTACCGCTATTACCACGCCTATCAGGTCGCGCGCCGGATTCCCGAGAAGTCGATTCTGGTACCGACAGCTGAGCGCGACCCGGCGGTCGGCTTGGCGATTTTCGGCCCGGTATTCCGGGCTGTTCGCGCGCTGATGTACAACTCGTACGAAGAGCGGGCGATGATTCAGGCCGCGTCAGGCAATGCCGACGTGCCCGGCGTCGTCGTGGGCGTGGGCTCCGACGTGCTGGACCAGACCGACGCCACGCGCTTCCGCAAGAAGTTCAAGATCGATCGTCCCTTCGCCATCTACATCGGCCGCATCGACGAGAACAAAGGCTGCAAGGAGCTTTTCGAGCACTTTCGCCGCTACGCGGCCACGTTTCCCAACGGCCTGGACCTGGTGCTGATCGGGAGCGCCATCATCCCGGTGCCGGATCATCCGCGCATCCATCACCTCGGCTTCGTGGACGACCGCGACAAGTTCGACGCCCTCACGGCCGCCGACCTGCTCATCATGCCGTCGTATTTCGAGAGCCTTTCGATGGTGGCGCTGGAGGCGTGGGCGATGGGCAAGCCGGTGCTCGCCAACGGGCACTGCGACGTGCTCAAGGGGCAGTGCATCCGGAGCGGCGCCGGCCTCTACTACGAGCGCTACGAGGAGTTCGCGGAGACGCTCTACTCGCTCGAATCCAAGGGCCCGCTCCACACGCGGCTTGGACACAACGGGCGCGAGTATTTCCGCCGCCACTATGCGTGGCCGGTCATCGAGCGGAAATATCTCGACATGCTCGAACGGCTGCGCGCCGAGCCAGCCCGTAGGACGATCGAACCGCTCCCCGGCTGGGTGGCGCGCCGGAAACGCGATCTCCCGGCGGCGCAGGACGTGCTCGCCCGCCTGCCAGCCGGAGCGGTGGTGCCGCAGCCCGCATGAGTCCGACGTCGCGTCCACGCGTCCACCAGGTGCTCGCCACGTTGGGGTATGGCGACGCGATCGGTCACGAGGTGCTCGGGATCCAACGCGTGCTCCGCGCGGCGGGATACGAATCAGAGATCTACGTCGAAACGGCCGACCCACGACTCGAGCACCTCACGATCGACTATCGCGAGATGGTCGGCAGGGTCACGGCGGACGACATCCTGATCCACCACTTCTCGATCGGCTCGCGCGCCTCGCGCACCGCGTATGCGCTGCCCGGCCGGATGGTGCTCGTCTACCACAACATCACCCCACCCGACTACTTCATCGGGGTCCACAAGGACCTGGTGAAGCTGTGCTTTCATGGCCGGCGGGAGCTGATGGCGTATATCTCGCGCTGCGGCCTCGCCCTCGGGGATTCCGAGTACAACCGGCAGGAACTGGAAACACTCGGCTTCCCGTCCACCGGCGTGCTGCCCGTCGTGCCGGATTTCGTGCACCTCGACGTCGCTCCGGACCGCTCGCTCGCTGCCGACTTCGACGACGAATGGACGAACGTGATGTTTGTCGGCCGGGTCATCCCGAACAAGAAGTTCGAGGACGTCATCCGTGCCTTTCACGCCTACCGGACACGGCACAACCCCAGGTCGCGACTGCTGCTGGTCGGCTCGTACGGCGGCTTCGAGAAATACCTGTCGATGCTCCACACGCTCGTTGCGCAGCTGGGCACGCCGGACGTGCACTTTCTCGGGCACGTGCAGAACGAAGAACTGACGGCGCTGTACGACATCGCCGACCTCTTCCTCTGCCAGAGCGAACATGAGGGGTTCTGCGTGCCGCTCATCGAGGCCTTCTATAAGCAGGTGCCCGTCCTCGCGTACGCCGCGACCGCGGTGCCGGCCACGATGGATGGCGGCGGCGTGCTGCACGACAACAAAGATCCCCAGCACGTGGCGGATCTGATGGCCGCGATGCTGGACGATCCCGAGCTGGAAGCCTCCGTCGTGGCGTCACAGGACGCCGCCCTTGCAAGACTGCGCGGCAAGGACTTCGCCGGAACTCTTCTTCGCTTCGTCGAGCAGACGTCGGCCCTGCCTCCAAGGCCGGCGCCGGAAGTGTCGTGGGACTTCTGGTCGCAGTTCGAGCAGTTCGAGAGACTCGAGGAATTGCGCCAATTCCGTCCGGCGGTCTACAAGGCCTTGCCGGCGCAACCCGAGACGCGCGGCAAATGATCGTCAATCAGTGGGTTCCTGCGGCGCACCGCGGCGATGCCATCGGTGACAGCGCCCGTAAGGTGCGGGACATGCTCCGCGCTGCCGGGCACGAGTCGGAGATTTTCGCCCTCACCGTCGACGAGGAGCTGCGGCGCGAGATCCTGCCGTTCTCCGATCCGGCCGCGGTCCGCGGCGATGTGACGATCTTCCACTTCGCCCTGCCCTCGCCGATGACCGAGGCGTTTGCGGGCCTGAAGGGGGCGCGCGTCCTGCAGTACCACAACATTACCCCCGCGCATTTTTTCGCCCCGTACGACCCCGGACTTTTTCGTCTCGCGGCGCTGGGGCGGCGCGAACTCGCGACGCTGGCCGGCCGCGTCGATCTTGCGCTCGGCGACTCGGAATTCAATCGGCAGGAGCTCGAGGACCTCGGCTTCACGCCGACGGGCGTGCTCCCGATTGCCGTCAATACCGAACGGATCACGGGCGCCCCACGGCGTCCGGCACTCGAAAAGATCCTCGCGGACGGCCTGATCAACATCCTGTTCGTGGGCCGCATCGTCCCCAACAAGCGGATCGAGGACCACATCCGGCTCGCCGAGGTGTACAAGCGGTACGTGGACAGTCACTACCGTTTCATCTTCGTGGGACGCTACGATGGTCTGCCGCGGTATTACGCGCAGGTGCGCGCGCTCATCTCGGAGTACCAGATGCTGCCGGACCGGTTCTGGTTTACCGGCCCGGTGCCTGACGAGGATCTCGCGGCCTTCTATCGCTGGGCGGATGTCTACGTCTCGTTGAGCGAGCACGAGGGGTTCTGTGTGCCGTTGATCGAGGCGATGGCCGCGGATGTCCCGGTACTGGCGTACGCGGCTGGTGCGGTGCCGGAGACGCTCGGCGGCGCCGGCGTGCTGTTCGCGCCCAAGGATCTCGAACTCGCGGCCGAGGCGCTGGCCATGCTGGTTTACGATCGGCCGTTCCGCGAGTCGGTGGTCGAGGGGCAACGACAGCGCCTGGCCGATTTCTCCCCGGCACGCATCGAGCGCCGGCTGCACGACGTCATTCAACAGTTCTCGTAATGAAGATTGCCTTTATCGTTCAACGTTACGGCACGGAGATCCTCGGAGGATCCGAGTATCACTGCCGCCTGATCGCGGAGCGCCTGGCGCCCCGCCATCACGTCGAGGTGCTCACCACCTGCGCGCAGGACTACATCACCTGGGCCAACGAGTATCCGGAAGGGGCCGATCGCGTCCGCGGCGTCACCGTTCGGCGGTTCGTCAACGCGCAGCAGCGCGACATTGACACGTTCAATCGCTACTCGGAGTGGATCTTCAACCACGAGCACACGCGCGAAGACGAGTTGGAGTGGCTGAAACAGCAGGGACCGTGGTCGCCGTCGCTGCTCGAGTATCTCGAGCGGAACCACCACCAGTACGACGTCCTCGTGTTCTTCACCTACCTCTATGCGCCGACCGTGCTCGGCGCGAAGATCGCGCCACACAAGACGTTTCTGATTCCCACGGCGCACGACGAGCCGGCGATTCATCTCGGCATCTACCGGGAACTCTTCAGCCTCCCGGCGGCGATCGGCTACAACACCGAGAGCGAGCGGCGGTTTCTCACGACCCATTTCTCGATCCGGGCACTGGAAGAGGAAACGATCGGATGCGGCGTCGAGCTGCCGCAGGCGCAGCAGTATCCGCGCGAACGCGAGACGGTGGAGCCCGAGGAAGAGGACAACGACTCACCGAGCTATCGTCCGCACCTCGCCCAACGCGGCGCCATCTTCCGGCGCCGGCACCGGCTGCACGGGCCGATCGCGTTGTATGGCGGCCGCATCGATCCTGGGAAGGGCTGCGAGGAGCTGATCGAGTACTTCCACGAGTACGTGAAGGAAGGCGGGGATACCTCGCTCGTCCTCATGGGGGTCAAGCTCATGCCCCTGCCAGAGGATCCGTTCATTCGTTTCGCGGGGCGACTCTCAGACCAGGAACGGATGCACGCGCTCGAGGCAGCGACGGTTGTCGTGGTGCCGTCCCCCTACGAGAGCCTCTCGCTGCTCGCCCTCGAGGCCTTCGCGATGGGCACACCGGTGCTCGCGAACGCACGCAGCGAAGTACTCGTAGACCACTGCCATCAGAGCAATGCGGGCTTGTATTATTCAGACCGTCACGAGTTCACGGCGTGTTTGACGCTGCTGGTGGCCGATCACCGGTTGCGCGCCGCGATGGGCACCAACGGCCGCGAGTACATCCGGCGGAATTACCGCTGGGACGTGATCCTCGGAAAGTACGAGCGGATCTTCAACAGCCTCAAGAAGAAGTAATCGCGGCTGCCGCGACGTCGTCGTCGTCGGCGACATCGGATTCCTGACGCTCGGTCGGACCCGAGGCCACGCGCTTGCGACGCGGCCGGATGTCGTGACGCTTGATCATCTCGTTCAGCGTCGTCGGCTTGATGTGCAGCAGTTCCGCGGCGCGCTTCTGCACGCCTCCCGCCGCTTCCAGCGTCGATTCGATCAGCCGCTTCTCGAAGTCGGTGATCACTTCGCGGAACGAGATGCCCTCCGGCGGCACGATGAACTGCGGCATCTGGAAGCGCCGGCTGCTGCGCACATGCTCGGGCACGAGATCCACGTCGATGCGCGTACCCGTTGAGAGCACGACCGCGCGCTCGATGACGTTCTCGAGTTCGCGCACGTTGCCCGGCCAGTCGTAGTCCATCAGCAGGTCGAGCGCTTCCGGCGTGAGGTCGAGTTTCTTTTGATTCTCTTCGCCGTACTTCTCGAGGAAGTGCTGCACGAGGAGCGGGACGTCGTCGCGGCGGTCGCGCAGCGGCGGCAACTGCACGGTGATGACGTGCAACCGGTAATAGAGATCTTCGCGGAAGCGGCCCTCGTCCATCATGCGGCGCAGGTCGACGTTGGTCGCGGCGATGATCCGCACGTCGACCTTGATCGTCTCGACTCCCCCGAGGCGCATGAACTCGCGCTCCTGGATGACGCGCAAGAGCTTGGCCTGCGTCTCGAGCGGGATATTGCCAATCTCGTCGAAGAAGATGGTGCCCTTGTCGGCCAGCTCGAAGAGTCCCTTCTTCGGGTAGACCGCGCCGGTGAACGCCCCCTTCACGTGGCCGAAGAGGTTCGACTCGAGCAGGTCTGGCGGCAGATTGCCGGAGTTCACGGTAACGAACGCACGCTCCGATCGGGTCGAGTTCTGGTGCAGCGACCGCGCCACGAGTTCCTTGCCGGTGCCGCTTTCGCCGCTGATCAGGATCGTCGTCCGGCTTGGCGCCGCCTGGATGATCAGGTCGAAGACCTGCCGCATCGGGGAGCTGCGGCCGATGATGTCGCCGAAACGGTTCGCGCGCGCCTGGAGGTTCTGCCGCAATGCGCGGTTTTCCGCGACCAGCCGGCGCTGCGCGAGCGCGTTGCGCAACACCACCAGCACTTCCTCGTTCTTGAATGGCTTGGTGATGTAGTCGTAGGCGCCGCGCTTCATCGCCGCGATGGCGTTCTCGACCGATGCGAAGGCGGTGATCATGAGCACCGGCAGGTCGTCGTCGGCCTTTTTCAGCTCGTCGAGCGTGGCGATGCCGTCCATGCCCGGCATCATCATGTCGACGATCGCCGCGTCGAAAGGCATCGAGCGCGCCAGATCGAGCCCTTCAGCGGCATGGGCGGCCAGCCGCACGTCATAGCCTTCGCGCGTCAGCAGCGCCTCGAGAATCTCGCGCATGATCTCCTCGTCGTCGATGACGAGGATCGAACCCTTGCGGGTCGTGGCAACCGCCGCCGGGTCCGAGGTCGTGGACGTCCTTCGCATGGTCAAGCCTGCCTGTTCGCCCGGGCATCAGCGGCGCGCGTTGACGCACCCGGAAGCCGCAACGTGAATCGAGTTCCCTGGCCGACGCTGCTGTCGCAGGTAATGCTGCCGCCGTGCTCCTGGACGATGCCGTACGTGATGGAGAGACCGAGGCCGGTCCCCTTGCCGATGTCCTTGGTGGTGAAGAACGGATCGTAAATGCGCGAGAGCTGATCCGCCGGGATGCCGGAACCGGTGTCGGCCACTTCGATCACCGACTCGGCGCCACTGCGCGTCACCACGGTGAGCCAGCCCCCCCTGGGCATCGCGTCGCGAGCGTTGAGGAACAGGTTCAGGAATACCTGCTGCAGCTTGTACTCGATCCCCTGCACGACCGGCGAGACCGCCGACATCTCCTTGCGCACCTGGATGCTGCTGGTGCGCAGCTGATGCTCGAGGAGCGACAGCACGTCGTTGATGACCGCATTGACATCCACGGGCCCGCTGTCGACCTGCGCCGGACGCGCGAGGTTGAGCAGGCCGTTGACGATCTTGGCCGCACGGAAGGTCTGCTTCTCGATCTTCTCGAGCACCTTGGTCGAGGGATCGTCGGGTGCGGCGCCCTGCAGCAACATCTGCGTGTAGCTCGAGATACCGGTGAGCGGCGTGTTCACTTCGTGCGCCACCCCTGCCGCGAGCAAGCCCAGCGACGCCATCTTTTCCGAGATCTGTAGCTGCTCTTCGAGCTGCACGCGGGCAGAAATGTCTTCGAGCACCAGGATGGTGCCTGAGATCGCGCCATCGGACTCGCGCAGCGGTGTCATGGCAATGTTGACCAGCAGCCGCCGGGGCGGATCGTGCCGCGTCGTCAACGCCACGCGGTAAATCGCCGCGCCGTCAGGTGACTCGCGGCGGGCGCCGCGCAGTGTTTCGAAGAAGCCCGGGTCGAAGATGTCACTCAGCCGGCGATCGACGGCAACCTCGTGGCGCAATCCGTAGAGTTCCTCGAGACGGCGATTCCATCGCACGATGCGGTCGTCGCGATTGACGACGGCCAGGCCATCGTTCAAGGACTCCAGGATGTTTTCGCTGAACTCGCGCAGCCGGTCGTTCTCGTCAGCCTTCACGTGCAGCTGTCGATAGAGACGACCGTTCTCGAGTGCGGTGGCCGCCTGCGCCGCGACCGCCGCCAGCAGCGCCATGTCTTCGCTGCTGAGCGGTTCACTGCTGGCCTTGCGGCCGAGCGCCATGACCGCGATCGTGCCTTCCTTCGACACACAGGGTACGAGGTAGTGCACGCCATGCTCGCGCCAGAACTCCAGCTCGCGCGAGTCAATGCGGCGCTGCGACAGCGCATCATCGAGGTTGAGCGTGTGTCCCGAGATCAGCCGCGTGGCGGCTTCCGACCGGCTCGTGAGTAGTGGCGGATCGCCGGCGAAGCCGGCATGCGCGATCGGGACGAAGTCCTCGTCGCTCTGTGACGACGCCGGCGCCAGCAACAGCGCCATCCGGTCCACCAGCAGCGTTTCGGTCACGCGGCGCACGAGCCGCTCGCTGAGACGCTGCAGATCGAGGTCGCTGTTCAGATCGCGCGCGAAGCCGACGAGCGCCCGGCGATAGTCGTAGCGATCGCGGTAATACACGCGGTCGAGACCGGTCTGGATCGCGTTCTTGACCGGATGGGAGAGGAGGACGACCACCAGTGTCGCGAGGAAAGCGATGACGGGATTGTGCTCGTCGCGGCCCATGGCCTCCGCAAGCTCCAGCAGCACCGCGTAGATCGCGATGATGGCCGTCACGGCCGCGGCGTAGACCAGTCCGCGCTTGATGATGACTTCGACGTCCATCAAGCGATAGCGCGTGATGGCGGACGCGAAAGCCAGCGGCACGAGACCGAGGAGAATCGCCGACCACTCGAAGCCCGTCCAGGGTTCGAAGCCGAGGGCGTAGGGCAGGCCGTAGCCGAGCACGAAGGGGGCCGCACCGAAGGCCGTGCCCCAGACGATCCAGCGAAGCTGGCGGCGCGCCGTCACCGAGCGCACCCGCCCAAGCGCGCGGATCATGAGAAACAGTCCAACGACCAGGGCGCCTGCCAGATGCAGCAGTTCGACGCGCTCGATCAGCGCGATCACGTTGGAAACGACATTGCCCTCGCTGCGCAGGAGGACCGCGGCCACGCGTCCGACGCCAAGCAGCAGCGCCGGCACGTACACCACCGGCACGAGCGAGCGACCGGCGTCGCTGCGCGTCCAGCTGTCAGGGCGCTCCGGGAACATCAGCGCGAAGTGCACGAACAGTGGCGGCAGGACCAGCATGGCGACGACGTCGCCCCAGTAGAAAACCCAGTCAAGCGTGTCGAGCCGCCCCGCAAACGACAGCGAGAGAACCCCGAAAAACGCGACGGTCAGCCAGAAGAAATGCAGGGTGGCCTGGTTCTCCGGCCGGCGCAGCCGGACCCCCGCTCCCACTAGCAGCGTGAAGATGCCGACCGACGCCAGGATGAAGTACTGCGTTTTCGACCCCGAGGGGACAGGGCCGACCGGGATCTGAAGCACCTGGGCAGCATCGAGCCGCGCCACGGTGTACTTCAACGACTCACCCTTCCGCGCACCGTGCAGAGCCTCTTCGACGTCCCGGAGAGAAACGACCGGGCGATTGTCGATCATTTCGAGCAGATCGCCGGGCCGGACGCCGGCGACGGCCGCCGGGGATTGGCTGAAGACCTCTTTTGCGACAACGGCACCGGCCTCGGTCGTCCAGAGCACGCCGTCCTCGAGCTCGGTCCAACTGGCTCGGAGCCGAATGTTGGCGGCGGCCAAGCACAGCAGTGCCGCTACGACGGCGAGATGCACCGTCGATTTGAGCCACGCTCGTCGGCGCGGGTCGGAGAGTGGATGGATTTCGCCTGACGTCAGCACGTACGACCGCCGCTGACTGAGCAAACGCCGTTCCCCGAACGTCATGCCACGAGACCCCATAAACCCTTGTGGAACAATGATTTTAGGCGATTGCCGAGTCGATTGACAGTCGTTTCTCCAATTGTCCGTAGGTCCTCTTCAAGAACCCGAATTCTAGGAAGCACGGAGAATGCGGGAAGCGTTAGAAGCGAACGAGGAAGCCGCCGACCACGCGCTTCGGCGGTCGGACGACGAGGAGTTCGTCGTAGATCGAGGCGGGGTCGGCGGTATCGCGGAACAGGTTCCGCAGCCCGACGAGCACCTCCCACTGCGTGCCAGCCACTCCGAAGGGCAACGCCTGGTTGACCTGGACGTCGAACCGGGCGTCCATGCCGGGACGCATGTCGTCGTTCGAACGGCTGAAGGCGGTGTTGATGCGGTAGATGACATAGAACCGCGTCGCCGTTTCGGGGATGTTCGTGTGAACGGATGTCGTGAGGTCGTGGATGCTCTCTGACTCGGGGCGCATCACGGAGGGGAGCAGCGCGCCGATCTCGGCGTTGCGGAACGTCCAGTTCGCACGGGCGATCGCATAGTCGATCGAGCCTCGTACGCGCGCCGTCGCGGGACTACTCACCCTGAACGACCACCCGTTCGCGTCAAACGCGCCGACGTTCGCCACGTAATAGTGCCCGACCGACTCCTGCCCGCCGACCGGCGACACGCGGAAGAGGGTGACGAGCTGATCATCGACGTTCTGATGGAAGCGACGCACGCCCACAACGTACGCGCCGCCGAATTCGCGCTCGAGCTGCACATCCACGAGTCGGGCGCGCTCGGCGCGCATGTCAGTTCCGAGGAACGGCGCGAACGTCCGCTCGGGCGGAAGAGCGGGGCCGGTCAGCGCGCGCGGAACGAACTCTTCTGCGCCCGGTGCCACCATGCGCTGAACGACGAGCGCCGAGACGCGTGTGCCCTCGTACGGTTCGACCGTGAGACCAAGACGGGGGCTGAACAGGGCGGGACTCTGGTCGAGATAGCCGTAACGCGCGAACCGCGCGCCGTAGTCGAGGGTCAGCCAGGGCTTCACCGTCCAGCGATCGAACGCGAACACTTCTCCGGCATTGCGCCCGCCGTCTCGAATCGCCGCCAGCGCCGCCGGGTTGCCGCCCTGGTAATCCTGCGTGCTGTAGGACAAGCCGATGTTGTAGGCGTGCGCGGAACCCGCGCGCGACGCGAAGGAACCGGCAAGCACCCACGACGCCAGGTCGCCTTCACTCATCGCCGCCCGCACGGTCCATTCGCCGGCCGGTGTCGGAGATCCGATCGCGAAGTACGCAATGCCGCGCGGAAGCCCGTCAGTGCCGAATAACTCGCCGGGCCCGAACGCGCTCGTCGTTAACAGGTTCACCTCGCCGGTGAACGGGACTTCCGTAAACAGCGCCGCCGCGAAGCCGGCCGCCCCGTCGAGCGCGCGCCCCAGCATCGAGCCCTGCGTGTAGTCGGTATTGTCAGCCGCGACGATCGCGTCGCCGGAATCGCTCTTGAGGATGCTGCGCTTCAGATGGCGAAGCCGCCAGGCCAGTTCCGAATGCGGGTGGTCTTTCGTCGCGCCTTCCGTGGCGTCCCCTTCGGCGCGCTCGGCCTGCGGCAGCTGGAGCCCCGCGGCAACGATGGGGCGCGACGGCAGGGTCTTCTCGCCGGACGTGCCGGTCGCATGTTCGAGACGGCGGACCTGAAGTTCGGGAATGATCGATACAGCGCCCGTCACGCGCACCGACTCGCGACGTGAGGCGGTGAACCCGGTGATATGCGCGCGAACGACGTATTCCCCCACCGGCAACGCATCGATCGCGAAGCGACCAGATTGATCGGTCACTGCAGAGGCCATCGTCACGCCGATCGCTGAGACCAGCGCGCCGCGAACCGGCCCGCCGTGCTCGTCGTTGACGACGCCGCGAATCGAGCCACCGGTGATGCGGGCGGAGGGGGGAAGCGTGGTGGGCTTCGGCGCCCGTGCCGAATCGCCGCGTGCCTGGACGGAAGACGTGCCGGTCTGCGCGTGGACGGACGTCGGGAGCATTGCCGAAGCGCTCACCACGATCGCCGCCGAAAGCACCCGTCCCAGGCGTGCCATCGCTTCCTCCAATTCGCCTACGAACCCGTCACCGTGAACGTCACGTCCCGCGAAACCGATTTGCGCGCCAGCAGGTCAGTCACCGTGATGCCGAGTCGGTAATCGCCGGTTTCAAACTCCGAAAGCAAGATGCCCTGCCCCGCCAGCACGGGCTGGCCAGAGGCTGGGTCGTAGTTCGGGCCCATCAGGGACGGGGTGAAGCGCTGAGGGTTTGTCCGCGTGACATACCTCTCGCCGTCCCGGTTTTTCCTGTACAAATGGTAATCCACTTGGATATCAAAATGTTTGTCACTTCCGACCAGCTGGTTATAGATCAGAAAAACGACGATCAGCTCCCGCTCGCGCCGGAACGCGGCGCTGGAAGACGGATAAATCCTACTGTTTCCAACAACATACGGGTTTTCCTCGAGCTGGGTGGCGGGGACCCTGGCCGCCAGCGACTCGACTTTGTCGGCAAGAATCACGGTGCTGGTCGTCAATTCGTTCGTCCAGAAGTCGGGGACGTCGAGGAGCTGAACGAGGACCGCCGCCTTCCGCTTCCCGTTCCGACGCTCCAGTGGTTCAGGCGGCCGCTCCCTTAAGACGACGTAGACGGTGTAGCTGCCGGGACGAACCGCGAACCCACGGCGGATGCGAAGCGGCTGCGCCGCCGCGTCGTCGAGGTCGACCGGGAAGATCGCCTCATAGGCCACCACCGGACCCTGGCGGCGCTTGTTCGCCGGGCTTGCGGTGCGATCGACGACCCGCACGTACATCAGGGCGCCCGGCGTGGAGCGGATCGATGGATCGACGCTGACGGTGAACGGCACGAAGGTGCCGGGCTGCGCCTTGAAGTAGTCGTTTCGCCACTCCATCGCAAAGTCCGACGGTGACGGACGGCCGCCCATGGCGGCATCGGCCAGCGCGATGACCGCATCCCCTTCGCGGCGCAGCGCTTCGTCCAGTCGCGTCTGCTGGCGGCGATCGGACGCCTGTGGAGCACTGGCGTGCAACGCCGACGTAACGGCTGTGAACACGAGCAGGAGAAGCGATGCGTTCGACAGGCAAAAACGCATCGACCGCGCAGACCGCGCGGCATACAACGGCGCACCGGAAGCTTGGCGCTCCATCCAGCGGTGTTAGACGCGCCGAATGGTATCATCGCCCCCTTATGGCGCGCGTGCCGAAACTGCTGGACGTCAGCGTACCACTGGCGGCCGGCATTCCGGCCTATCCCGGCAATCCCGACTTCGAGCTTCAGCCGATCAAACGCATCGCCGACGGGGGCAGCTCGAATGTCTCGCGCCTGGTGTTAGGCACCCACACCGGTACGCACATCGATGCGCCGAAGCACTTCTTCGACGATGGCGCGGGTGTTGACGCGTTGCCGCTCGACATCCTCATCGGTCGCGCTCGAGTCGTCGAGATCACGCACCGGGGCGGCATCGGCGCAGAAGATCTCGCGGCCGCCGGGCTGCGCGAAGACATCCGCGTGCTGCTGAAAACGAGCAACTCGCGCCTGTGGAACAGCACCACGTTTCACGAGGACTACACGTACGTCACCGAAGCGGGAGCGCGCTACATAGTCGAGCAGGGCGTCAAACTCGTGGGAATCGACTACCTGTCCATCGAACAATTTCGCCTGGCGGGCGCGCCTGCGCACCGGATGTTGCTCTCGAACGGCGTGATCATCATCGAAGGACTGAATCTCGCCGAGGCGGAAGCGGGCATGTACGAGATGTATTGCCTGCCCCTGCCGGTGAGCGGCGGCGACGGGGCACCGGCGCGCGTCGTGCTGAAGCGCTGAGGGATTCGTGCTGGACGACGTCGTTGTAATGGTGCTGGCGGGAGGTGTCGGCGAGCGCCTGTATCCGCTGACCAAGGAGCGCGCCAAGCCGGCGGTCTACTTCGGCGGGCCCTACCGCATCATCGATTTCACGCTCAGCAACTGCATCAACTCTGGCCTGCGCCGGATCTTCATCGCGCTCCAATACAAGTCGTTGTCGCTCAGCCGCCACATCCGCATGGGCTGGAGCGTGGTGGCCGACGAACTCGGCGAGTTCGTCGAGATCCTCAGTCCGCAGAAACGCGTAGGGGAACACTGGTATCTGGGCACCGCCGACGCCGTCTACCAGAATCTCTATTCAATCTTGCGCGAGAACCCGCGCTACCTGATCGTGCTCTCGGGCGATCACGTCTACAAGATGGACTACGCACGCATGTTCCGCATGCACCAGGAGCGCGGCGCCGCCGCCACCATCGGCGTCATCGAAGTGCCGTCGGAGGAGGCGCACCGTTTCGGCGTGCTGCAGACCGACGAGGCGGACCGGATCACCGGCTTTCTCGAGAAGCCGAAGCACCTGAAGCACGGCGAGCCGGTTCTCGCATCGATGGGGATCTACATTTTCAACATGGACGTCCTCGTCCCGGCACTCGAAGAGGACGCGAGGCGATCGAGCAGCCATGATTTCGGGAAGGACGTTATTCCGGCGCTCGTGAACAGCCACGCGCCCGTCTTCGCCTATCGCTTCACCGACGAGAACAAGAAGTCGTCCAAATATTGGCGAGACATCGGGACGCTGGACGCGTACTACGAAGCGAACATGGATCTCTGCCAGGTGAACCCGGAGTTCAACCTGTACGATCCGGAGTGGCCGCTACGGACCCACCAGGTGCAGGCGCCGCCGGCGAAGTTCGTGTTCGCCGACGAGGGGCGGCGCTGCGGCCAGGCGCTCGACTCGATCATCTCGGCGGGCTGCATCATTTCCGGCAGCAAGATCGCGGGCAGCGTGCTCTGCCCCAACGTGCGCGTCCACAGTTTTTGCCACATCGACCGCAGCATTCTGATGCCGGGCGTTCGTGTCGGCCGGCATGCTCGGATTCGGCGCGCGATCATCGACCGGGACGTTTTCATCCCCCGCGGCGCCCAGATCGGCCACGATCCGGAAGAAGACCGCCGCCGCCACACCGTCACTGAAACCGGCATCGTGGTGGTGACGACCGATGACGAGCCCTTCATCGGGCCCATCAGTGACGAGGCGCTTCAGGTGGAAGCCGAGTTCGACAGGCGAGGCTCCGAAGACTGAATCGATACGGATACAGGACATGAACATTCAGCGAGTGCACGGGCGCGAGATTCTCGATTCACGCGGTAATCCCACCGTGGAAGTCGAAGTCACGCTCGACGGCGGCGCCTTCGGGCGCGCGGCGGTTCCCTCTGGTGCCTCCACGGGTCAGCGTGAGGCGCTGGAGCTGCGCGACGGCGATAAGAAGCGCTACCTCGGGAAGGGCGTATCGCGGGCGGTGGCGAACGTGAACGGCGAAGTGGCGAAGGCGCTCGCCGGGCGTGCAGCCGATCAACGGTCGATCGATCGCTTCATGATCGAAATGGACGGCACCCCGAACAAGGGACACATCGGTGCCAACGCGCTGCTCGGCGTCTCGATGGCCCTGGCCCGGGCCTCTGCGGCCGCCGCCGCCGTTCCGCTCTACCAGCATTTCGCGAGCCTCTACGCGGTCGCCGGCGGCTTGAGCCTGCCGGTGCCGATGATGAACATCCTCAACGGCGGGGCGCACGCCGACAGCAGCGTGGACTTCCAGGAGTTCATGGTGGTGCCCGCGGCCGCGCCGTCGTTTGCCGAGGGGCTGCGCGCTGGCGTCGAGATCTTCCACACGCTGCGCTCGATTCTGAAGAAAAAGGGACATTCGACCGGCGTCGGCGACGAAGGGGGGTTCGCGCCGAACCTCTCGTCGAACCAGGAAGCCGTGGACGTTGTGCTCGAAGCCATCACCAAGGCAGGCTACAAGGCGGGCACCGACGTGTACATCGCCCTCGACGTCGCCGCCAGCGAACTCTGGAACGAAGCAACGCGCCGGTACGATTTCAAGAAATCCGGCGAGAAGACGCGAACCGCCGACGAGATGGTCAAGCTGTGGGAAGACTGGGTGCGCCAGTATCCGATCGTGTCGATCGAGGACGGTCTCGCGGAAGGGGACTGGGACGGGTGGAAGGCGGTGACCTCGTCGCTGGGATCTCGGATTCAGCTCGTCGGAGACGACGTGTTCGTCACCAATCCAGAAATCCTGCGCCGCGGCATCGAACAGAAGGTCGGCAATGCGGTGCTGGTGAAGCTGAATCAAATCGGGACCGTGACCGAAACGCTCGACGCGGTCGCGATGGCACGTGATGCGGGCTACGCAGTGGTCATCTCCCACCGTTCCGGCGAGACCGAAGACACGACTATCGCCGACCTCGCAGTGGGCACCGGTGCCGGCCAGATCAAGACCGGGTCCGCGAGCCGGAGCGATCGCACGGCCAAGTACAACCAGTTGCTGCGGATCGAAGAAGAGCTCGGCGCGCGCGCCAAATACGCAGGCAAGACCGCCATACGGGCCACCCTCTGAGCCGTGGCGCCTCTCATCCTTCTCGTGCTCGACGGCTTCGGCATCAGTGAGGAGCGCGAGCACAACGCGATTGCCCTCGCCCGCACGCCCGTCTACGACGCGCTGCTCGCGAGATATCCGAACGCGCAGCTGATCGCGTCGGGGGAAGCGGTCGGTCTTCCTGAAGGCCAGATGGGAAACTCGGAGGTCGGCCACACGAACATGGGGGCCGGCCGCATCGTGTACCAGGACCTCACCCGGATCGACAAGGCTGTCCGCGATGGCGAGCTCGAGACCAATGCAACGCTGAACGCGGCGTTCGACCGCTGTCTCGATGGTCGCAGCGCGCTTCATTTCATCGGACTGTTGTCCGACGGCGGCGTCCACAGCCATCAGCGTCACCTGCACGCGCTGATTGGCTTGGCGGCCGGACGCGGGGTCTCCCGCCTGTTCATCCACGCCATCACCGACGGCCGCGATGCCTCCCCGACCGGCAGCATCCGCTACATCCCGCAAGTGCAGGAGGTGCTCGATCGAGCCGGCGTGGGTCAGATCGCTACTGTCACGGGGCGGTACTACGCCATGGACCGCGATAAGCGCTGGGAACGCACCCAGCTGGCCTACGACGCGATCGTCGGCGGCGTGTCGGCCACTCCGGTCGCCAACCCTCTCGACGCCGTCGGAGCGTCACATGCAGCGGGCGTCACCGACGAATTCATTAAACCGATCGTGGTCGTCCAGGCGGACGGCGCACCGCTGGGACCGATTCACGACGGCGACTCCGTCATCTTCTTCAACTTCCGCGCGGATCGCGCCCGGCAGTTGACGAGAGCGATCGCCTTCCCGGACTTCGACGGGTTCGAACGCCGGACGTGGCCCCGCGTCCATTTCACGACGATGACGGTGTACGACCGGACCTTCGAGCTGCCCGTCATCTTCGAACCGCAAACCTTCACGGGTAACTTCGCCGACGTGCTGGCCGCCAACGGCCGGTCTAACCTGAGGCTCGCCGAAACGGAGAAGTACGCGCACGTCACCTACTTCTTCAACTGCGGCCGCGAGGAGCCGTACCCGGCGGAAGACCGCATCCTGGTGCCGTCGCAGAAGGTGGCCACCTACGATCTGATGCCTGAGATGAGCGCACCGGGAATCGCGGAGGCTCTCGTCTCCGACATCCACTCGAACGCGCATGACGTCGTGATCTGCAACTTCGCGAACGCCGACATGGTCGGCCACACCGGAAATATCCCGGCGACGGTGACGGCAGTCGAAACGCTCGACCGCTGCCTGGGTCAGATCCTGGAGGCGCTCAGAAAGGCGGGAGGCACGGCGATCGTCACCGCGGACCACGGAAACGCGGAACAGATGTGGGACAAGGCGTTGAACGCGCCGCACACGGCCCACACCTCGAACCCAGTCCCGGTCATCCTGTGCGGTGAGCGCTTCGTCGGCGCGCGGCTCCGCAACGGCACGCTTCGAGACGTGGCGCCGACGCTGCTGGAGTTACTGGGGTTGGCCCGCGCCGAGGAAATGACCGGCGCGAGCCTGATTGAGAGCTAGCTACTCGACTTCCTTCTCCTCTGCTTCGTCTGCGGCGATGCGCAGCGAGCGGAGGAAGCGCTTGTCGTTCGCGCTGATCTCGAACGAGCGGCGCTCGGCGGCGCGAGCGGCCTTGGCCGTGGGGCCAATCTTGGCGAGCGCGGCGTTATTGGACCGATTCACGAACCCGATGACGGCCTCGAGCGACACTTTCAACTCGAACCCCGCCGCGCGGGCGCGCTCCCGGCAGGCCTCGATCCTGGCGTCATCGGCGACGGCGGCAGCAATGGCGTCGGAGAGCTCACGGGCCAACCGATTCACGACGTCATCCATTTCAATACCTCCTCGTCGCCGCAGACGCGGGGACATACCGGTGGCGTGTCCCGAGCGGCAACCACCGTAGCCGGCAGGTTGGTCTCGAACGCCATATTTGTTCATATGTAAGGAGTTGCAGCGGGAAACTGCGGTCATTGTAAAGGTGCCGCCTGATGAGTGTCAATGCCTCGGCCGCAATATCTTGGGGTCTCCAGTCCGACAGCACCAACTGATTACAATGACCTCGACATGTCATCCGACCGGCCATTCGCCGCTCCGACCGACTCCGACCGCTCGGCCGAGCTGGGTCTGCCCGGATCCTTCCCCTTCACCCGCGGCATCCAGCCCACCATGTATCGCGGCCGACTCTGGACGATGCGGCAGTACGCCGGGTTTGGGACCGCCGCCGAGTCGAACCGCCGCTACCGGTACCTTCTGGACCAGGGAGTGTCGGGACTGAGCGTGGCCTTCGATCTGCCGACGCAGATGGGCTACGACTCCGACCATTCGCTGGCCGCGGGGGAAGTTGGACGCGTCGGCGTGGCGATCGATTCGATCGAAGACATGGCGGAGCTGTTCGACGGCATTCCGCTGGGGCGCGTTTCGACGTCGATGACGATCAATGCGACCGCCATCGTGCTGCTGTCGCTTTACATTGCCGTGGCACGGCGTCAAGGCGCCGACCAGAAGGCCCTGTCGGGAACGATTCAGAACGACATCCTCAAGGAATACGTCGCGCGCGGAACGCACATCTATCCACCGCGCGCCTCCCTGCGCATCGTCACCGACATCTTCGCGTTCTGCGAGCGCGACCTGCCGAACTGGAACACCATTTCGATCAGCGGGTATCACATCCGCGAAGCAGGATCGACCGCCGTCCAGGAGGTCGCGTTCACGTTCGCCAATGCCATCGCCTACGTCCAGGCGGCCATTGACTCCGGCCTCGACGTCAATCGCTTCGGACAACGGTTGTCGTTCTTCTTCAACGCGCACAACGACTTTCTCGAGGAGGTCGCGAAGTTCCGCGCCGCGCGGCGATTGTGGGCCCTGATCATGCGCGACCGTTTCGGCGCGACGAACCCGCGCGCGCAGCAACTCCGCTTCCACACCCAGACGGCCGGCAGCACCCTGACGGCGCAGCAACCCGACAACAACATCGTGCGCGTCGCCATCCAGGCGCTCTCGGCGGTGATTGGCGGCACCCAGTCGCTGCACTGCAACGGACGCGACGAAGCGCTGGCGTTGCCAACCGAGGAGTCCGCGCGGGTTGCGCTGCGCACGCAACAAGTCATTGCGTTCGAGAGTGGCGTCCCCAATACGGTCGATCCCTTCGGTGGCTCGTACGCCGTCGAGCAACTCACCGATCGGATCGAAGCCGAGGCCCGGCTCCTGCTGGATCGAATCGATGCGCTCGGCGGCACGCTGCCGGCGATCGAGCAGGGATTCATCCAGCGAGAGATCCAGGAGTCCGCGTACCGCGCCCAACAACAGATCGACGCCGGTGAATCGGTCGTCGTCGGCATGAATCGTTACGCAACGCCGGAGCCCTCGGAGATCGACGTGCTGCGCATCGATCCTGACATCGAGCGTCGGCAGGTTGAGCGAGTTCAAGGCGTTCGCGGCTCACGCAGTCCGAGCGACTGGCGAGCCGCCATCGACGCCATCTCCGCGGCGGCGAAGGACGGCAGCAATCTCGTCCCTCCGATCATTCACGCCGTCGAGGCACGGGCGACGGTCGGCGAGATCTCGGACGCGATGCGCGCCGTGTTCGGGGAGCACGAAGAGATCGATGTCTGAACCGCTGCTTGCAGTCGCCAACCTGACTGCGGGCTTCGGTGTCGGTGGCGGTTTCGTGCCGGCGGTGCGCAACGTCAGCATCAGTCTCTCGCGCGGCAGAGACGCTCTGCATCGTGGGGGAATCCGGAAGCGGGAAATCGGTCACCGGCCTCTCCTTGATCCGGCTGGTTCCGCCCCCCGGACGCATCACGAGTGGGACCATCACATTCAATGGTCGCGATCTCATGTCGCTGTCGGATGGCGACATGCAGAAAGTGCGTGGAGCGGAGATCGGGTTCGTCTTCCAGGAGCCGATGACCGCCTTGAATCCGGTGATCACCATCGGCGGTCACATCGAGGAAACGCTGCGCGTGCACGATCGGGCCACCCGGCGGACGGCGCCGGCCCGCGCGGTCGAATTACTCGATGCCGTCAGCATCCCCGAACCTCAGCGCCGTGCGACTGAATACCCGCATCAACTCTCAGGGGGCCTTCGCCAGCGGGCCCTGATCGCGATGGCGCTCGCCTGCGAGCCGAAACTGCTGATCGCCGACGAACCGACGACAGCACTCGACGTCACGATCCAGGCACAGATTCTCGATCTTCTTCGAGAGATGCAAAAGCGACTGGGGCTGGCGTTGCTGCTGATCACCCACGACCTGGGGATCGTGGCGGAAATGGCCGACCGCGTGGCCGTCATGTACGCGGGCCGCGTTGTCGAACATGCGCCGGTCAAGGAGTTGTTCGCCGATCCGAAACACCCCTACACCAAGGGGTTGCTGGCATCGATACCCGGAGGTGCGCGCGGAACGCGGCTGCAGGCCATTCAGGGAACGGTGCCGCCTCTCACCGCGCTGCCACCAGGATGTTCCTTTGCTCCGCGGTGCCCAGACCGGTTCGAACCGTGCCCCACGCAACACCCGGGAGACACCGTGCTCGAGCATGGACGCACGGTGAAGTGTTATCTGCATGGGCCGGCGGTGGAACCATCATGAACCCCTTCGACTCGCATCCGCTCGCTCAGGGCAAGCCCCTCCTCGAGGTTCGCCACCTCACCAAAGACTTCACCCGCAAGAAGGGTCTCTTCGGCGCGGCGACGCCGGTGCGCGCGGTCGACGATGTGTCGTTCCACGTCGACGAGGGAGAGACCTTCGGCCTGGTCGGCGAGTCGGGCAGTGGGAAAACAACGACCGGGCGGTGCATCCTGCGTCTCGTGGAACCCACGGCCGGAGAAGTGAGGTTTCGAGGCGAAGACGTCCTGGCGCTTTCGGCGTCGCGCCTTCGGGAAACGCGGCGCCACATGCAGATCGTCTTCCAGGATCCGTATTCCTCGCTGAACCCGCGGATGCGGGTCGGAGCCATCGTCGAGGAACCCCTGATCATTCATCGCAGGGGTTCGAAGGAAGAGCGGCAGGCGCGCGTGCGTGAGCTGTTCGAGCTCGTGGGGCTAGATCCGTCCGAACTCTCGCGGTATCCGCATCAATTCAGTGGAGGCCAACGGCAGCGGATCGGGATCGCCCGGGCACTCGCGCTGAACCCATCGCTGATCATCGCCGACGAGCCCGTCTCCGCGCTCGACCTCTCGATCCAGGCGCAGATCGTCAATCTACTGATGGACCTGCAGGCACGGCTGAAGCTCACCTACCTCTTCATCGCGCACGACCTGCGACTCGTGGAGCACATCTGCAACCGGGTAGCGGTGATGTATCAGGGACGGATCGTGGAGATGGGCCGCACGGCCTCGCTCTTTGCGGCGCCGGCGCATCCGTACACGCGCGCGCTGCTATCGGCCGTGCCGGTGCCCGACCCGAACGCGGTTCGGACTCGACTCGTGCTGGACCCGTCGTCGTTCAACCCGCAGGCGCCGCTGCGGGAGGTTGCCGACGGCCACCTCGCGGCGGTTTAGTCGCAAGCGGAATCAGCGTTCGGATCTGTCTGTCGGAGAGTGTCCGCGAAATCGGGTCAAGCCCAGGGCACGCTGACGACGTCACTGAGGAGGCCAGCCGATTGATCCTATCTGTGGGAACCGCGCATCTGTGCGATTTCCAACGCCGCATGAGTTCAATCGTGGTTGAAATCGACTTACCACGAAAATCAAGAACTGCCGACAATCATAACGCGTCAAATGCTTGAGGACGTGCATCTCGCCGAGACAGATCTCGGAAGTCTGAACGCCGATCACCCGCCAGCGCTAGAGCTCGGCACAAGGCAACGTTGAGCTGACAGACGAACACCGGGTAGCAGTCTATGCCGAGAGGCTGTTAGGACTGCGCAGCCAATCCATGAGCCACATGCTTGCAATCGATGCCAGTCCAGACTGCCGAGATGTCGTAAGGACGTCGTCACGGCGAATGGAGGCCTCACTTTCTTTCCGCTTGCATTGATTTTCGCAGTACAATCAAGACGTCGGTATGACTGCCTAATCCGAGCCCCCACCTTCGCGCTGCGCGGTACGGCGGGCAGACCGAACCCCCGCCTTCGCGCTGCGCGCTACGGCGGGCAAGCCGAATCCCGAACACCGAGTACCCGAATCCCGAACCCCGGACCCGAATCCCGAGCGAGGCGCGCAGCGCCCACCTTCGCGCTACGCGCTACGGTGGCAAGCCGAGCTACGCGGCGCGCTTGACGTCTTTTTCCACTTGTCCGTCGCGGATGTGGATGACGCGATGCGCGTACGCCGCGATGTCGGCTTCGTGGGTGACGAGGACGATGGTGTTGCCGGCCTGGTGGAGACGATCGAACACACCCATGATCTCGTTGCCGGTCTTGGAGTCGAGGTTGCCGGTGGGCTCGTCGGCGAGCAGGATCGAGGGATCGTTCACGAGCGCGCGCGCGATGGCGACGCGCTGGCGCTGGCCGCCCGACAACTCGTTCGGCCGATGTGAGGCGCGGGACATGAGGTCGACCTTCTCGAGCGCCAACTTCGCCTTTTCCTGGCGCGCCTTCCCCGAGATCCCGGCATAGATCAGCGGCAACTCCACGTTGTGCAGCGCGGTGGCGCGGGGCAGCAGATTGAAGGTCTGGAACACGAACCCGATCTCTTCGTTTCGAATCTGCGCCAGCGCATCGTCATCCATCGCCGCGACTTCCTTGCCATTGAGCAAGTAGCTGCCTTTCGACGGCGTGTCGAGGCAGCCGATCAGATTCATGAGGGTCGATTTGCCGGAGCCGGAAGGCCCCATGATCGCCACGTACTCGCCCCGTTCGATCTGAATGGAGACCCCACGCAAGGCATGGATCTCCTCCTCGCCCATGACGTACGTCTTCCACAAGTCGCGTGTTTCGATCAGGCCCATATGCGCGTCAACTTCGTTAGCTACGACTCAGAGGCCGCCGGTGTTCACCGCCCGGTGCGAAGACGCTCCAGCAGCGTGCGAACGACCCCCGGCGTGTCAGGAGGAAACAGTGCCTCCCAGTCTCTCATATCGACGGGCACCACGATCGGTCCCGCCTGCCTGGAGCGCGTCCGCAATTCGGACACCGACCGCGACAACTCCTTGGCGGGGGCGACGGCATTGCCGAGAAGCAGTAAGCAGATGGATTCCCCGGGGGAGGCCGCACGTGCCGCCGGCATCCAGGCCTCCTCGATTGAGGCGGCGTCGACGACCGGGACTGCACGCAGCAAGAGCCTGACGTCGGGATCGGGTTTCTTGAACAGCCCACGGCGGCCCTTGATCAGATACGCCGCGTCGAATCCGCCGGCGCCTTGTTTCTCACCGCCGAGCGCGTCCACGGCGTCGGCGAGTTTCCCCATCACCGCGCGCTTTAGGAACTCGTTCGACGTAGCGCGTTCCTGCTGAAATTGCTGGTCTCGGGGCCCGGCTGGCGTTTCTGGCTCGTGCGGCGTCTGAGATCGCGGTGCTTGCGGCGGGGACGGCGGAGCGGCACCGCCCTGGCCGAGGCCTTCGTCGTAGCGGGTTCGCAGCTCGACGTCCATCAGGATTCGGTAGGCCTCGGTGAGCTCCGCCGCGCGCGTGGCGGCGATTTCCTGAAACTCGGATCCCAGGTGCTGAACTTTGTCGGGGTGGTATCGGGCGATCTCGCGCCTAAAGGCGCGTTTGATTTCGTCGGGCGACGCCGTCCGCTCGATCGAGAGTAGCTCGTAGTGGGTCTTCAACGATTCTGGGTGTTCTTGAACTCGGCGACGTTGGACGCCGGGAGCTCGAGGGTCCTATTCTGTTTGGCCAGCTTCTTCTTCGCCGACTTGGAAGGCGCGGTGCTGACGTTGCAGAACGGGCAGAAGCTCCACCCCTGCTGCAAGGCCCGGCCGCACTTCGCGCACCCGGCGTTGAGTCGGTGTCCGCAGTGCGGACAGCCCATGAAGTCAACGGCCACCGCGCCGCCGCAGCCCGGACAGAGCGTGCGCATCTCGCGGACTTCGGTCACGACTCGCAGCAATTCCTCCGCAGTCGTGATGCCGCTTTTCACTTTCGACAGACCGTCTTCGCCGAGCGTGATCATGCCTGACGAGACCGCGGCCTCCCGAACGATGTCTTCGCTGGCGCGCTGGGCGATCAGCCGCCGCACCTTGTCGTTGACGCGCATGACTTCGTACAACGCGATCCGCCCGCGATAGCCGGTGTGGTTGCACTCTTCGCAGCCCGACGCACGATAAAAGACGAACTGGGCCGCCTCCGCCTCGCTGATGTTCAACGCACGCAGCGTTTCGGGGTCGGGCGTGTATTGCCGCCGGCAGCTGGGGCACAGCCGCCGCACCAGCCGCTGCGCAACGACGCCGAGCAGCGCGGAGGCGATGACATAGGGCTCCATGCCCATGTCGGTCAGTCGCGTCAGCGTGGACGGGGCGTCGTCTGTGTGAAGCGTCGAGAGCACCAGGTGGCCTGTCTGTGCGGCCTGCATCGCGATCTTGGCCGTTTCCTGGTCGCGGATTTCCCCCACCAGGACGACGTCGGGATCCTGGCGAAGAATCGCACGCAGCGCGTTGGCGAACGTCAGCTTGGCCTTTTCGTTGACCTGCGTCTGGTTCACGCCCGGGATCTGATACTCGATCGGGTCCTCGATCGTGATGATGTTGGTCTTGCCCGACTTGATCGAGGTGATCGCGGAGCTCAGCGTGGTCGTCTTGCCGCTACCCGTTGGGCCGACCACCAGGATCATTCCGTGTTGATGACGCAGGAAGAACTTCAGTTCCTCCATGGCGGCCGCGGACAGGCCGAGCTCTTCGAGGGGAGGGGCGCCTTTCCGCTGATCGAGGACGCGAAGCACGATCTTCTCGCCGAAGAGCGTGCGCAAGGAGGAGACGCGGAAGTCCACCTCTTTCCCGTCTTCGGTCTTCACGCGGATACGGCCGTCCTGCGGAAGCCGCTTCTCGGCGATGTCCATGCCCGCCATGATCTTCAGGCGGGCGACGAGGCCTTCGTGGACCCACTTCGGCAGGTCCATCACTTCTTTCAACAGGCCGTCGAGGCGGTGTCTGACCACCACCCCCTTTTCCATCGGCTCGATATGGACGTCGCTGGCGCGGCTGCTGATCGCGCTGTTCACGACGAGATCCACGAGGTCGATGATAGGCGCCGTGTCGCCCGCCTCTCGCTGACCCACTCCGGGCGCGGGCTGCTCGAAGATGTCTTCCTCGCCACGCCGGACAAGAGACCTTTCCCCGCTGCCATCACCCCCTTGACGCCCGCCGCGGCCCGCGGACTGCGGCACCGCCAGATCGGACGTGTTCGCGGGGTTGACGACCTTCGCCAGCGCCTTGTCGGGATACCCGTTCTCGATCGCTTCAACAATGTCGCTGCGCGTCGAGACCACCTGCTTGATCCTGTAGCCCGTCTGGAACTCGAGATCCTGGACCAGGCTGAAAAGGAGCGGGTCAGACATCGCCACCGTCAGCAGATTCTTCTCGAGACTGACGGCGACGCAGATGCGCTTGAGCGCAACTTCTTTGGGAATCAGGACGATCGCGGCAGGGTCGGGGGGATCGTCCGCGAGGCTGACGTAGGGGAACCCAAGCTGGTACGCCAGGGCCTTGGTGATCTGCTTCTCGGTCGCAAGGTTCAGGCGTACGAGGACAGCGCCGATGCGCTCGCCGCTGCGCTTATGCTCCGCAAGGGCGACCTGAAGGTCGTCCTCCGTGATAAGCCCCGCCTGAATGAGGCATTCCCCGATTTTCTTGCGCACCGTCGTCCTCGAAAGTTGTCAGCGTACAGCGTGCGTGCGCCGGCTTGGGGAGCGGCCGTGCGGATCAAAGAGTCCCAATCTTACCGTATTTGGCAGTCCAATATGCAGCAGAACCGTAATTTGGGCACCAGACGGCTCCATGAGGGTGACGGCGTCCTGGTCGATCCGGGCAACGACCCTGGGGCCAACGGCATCCCCAACACCCACAATCGAACCGCCAAACATGGCCAGTCGACGGCCGCTACCGATAAGGATCGAGGTCACGGGTGGCACCCTCGGCAGGGGCCGAGAAACCCGCGGTGGCCCTGGCGGAGCGACGGTCCGAGGGGGTTCCGGGGCCGGAGAGCCCGAACCAAGGCCGGAAACCGGCACGTCCGCGGCTCCTAAGCCGCTCGAGGTCGCTGTCGGCGTTGGATCGGAGGGGGGAAAGCTCTCAACCGGAGAAGCAGGCTCCAGGGTGGCAACCGGGTCGGGCGACGCCGCCGGCCTCGACTGCATCACGTAGGCACCCAGTACGGCCATCGCCAATAGCATCGCGGCTGCAAATCGAAGGGGCACTCCGAGAACTTTGCGGCGCTGGATGGGCAGCAGCGCGGCCACGGCCGCGAGCCTGATGGCCGGCGCCATGTCGGATAGCTTCGCCTGGGCAACGGCCCCGAGAGACGCCAGGCCGTCCGCCGAATCAAGCGTTTCGACCTCCAGGTTGATCTCCTCGATCAGCGGCATCGTCAGCGACCGAAGCTCGGGGAGGTTGCCACACGTAATCACGGTGTCGACGTTGGTGGCGTACTTCGCCCGAGCCAGTTTTATGCCCCGCTGCAGTTCCGGCGCGAGATGCGAAACAAGCGTGTAGCGCTGAAGCAGTTGTTCCCGCACGGTGGGTAGTGACGCCTTGTAATCCCAGTGAATCGTCCGCGAGAACAAGAGCTCCGGGCCGCGCATGATCACGATCACGGCTCCATGGACGTTGATCGACAGCCAGGCGACCGACCCCTGGTGCGGCCGCGGTCTCGACTCGGCCAGCCGGGCGAGCGCCTCAGACGGTGTGAGCACCGCTTCGACGTGGAATCCGGCATCCAGAATGGGTTTCAACAGGGACTGACATCGTGGATCGTCCGGGGTGACCGGGGACGCGAGTTGCCACGCGATGACGCGGGCGTCACGTGGAAAGCGGTGTTGACGCCGGATCGATCGCAGAGCGTCGGCCAGGCGAAAGCCGTCAACCGGCCACTCGGCAGGCTCGATGGCGTGCACGGCCGTCACGTCGGCGCCGGTCGAGCCCTGGCGGGCGCCAACCAGGGCGCAGGAAGACGGACCGAGATCGATACCGGTAGCTGAACTCATCGTTCTGATTCTCGGCCCCACACGGCCATCGCGTTAGCGCCGGCTCATCCGTTTCAGTTAAGATGCCGGACCGTGTAATGAGCAGCTACCTCTGGGACCTCCCGCGTAACCTCCGCACCCATATCGCCGAAACGTTGCGTCAGCATCAAGTCTCGCTGACCGAGGACATTTCGTCGGTTCTCGCCGGGATGCCAGGCATCGATGGCACTGATTCGCCCAAGTTCGCGTCGATTCTGGTCAATCTTTTTGCCTCGGCGTCAGAGACCGGTAGCCTCGATCAGGGCAGGGGCGGGTTGCACGATTTCTGTCAGGCAACCGGGAACATGCAGGCCCGACAGGTCATCCAGGCGATCGAGCGTGCGGAACGGTTGCTTCTCGAGGAGCTCGCCCTGAACGATCAGGTGGGTGCCACGACTGACGGCTGGGAGGTGACGACCCGGACCATCCGGCGCGCGTCGTTCGAGATCGTCGCGGGATACTCGGAGCGTGACGGCGGCCGCGCGGCGCTTCGGGATCCTCTGACCACCCTGATTTCCCAGCACGTTTTCCGGTTGGCGCTCGAACAGGAAATCGAGCGCGCGAACCGTTACGGGCACGGCATCTCGATGCTGGTGTTGGACGTCGACAACCTGTCGGAAGTCAATAGTCGCAGGGTTTCGGCGCCGGGGACCGCTTGCTGGAGCGCCTCGGCATCTCGGCCAGGCTCTTTTTCCGCACGCACGATTGGGTCGCCCGCCATCGCGATGACGCCATCACCGTCTTGCTGCCGGAAACCACGCTGGACCAGGCCGTGACGCTGGCGGATCGGTTCCGCGAAATGGTCCAACAGCGTCTCGTGCTGCTCGATCATAAAACCGAAAGCGTCGTGACGGTGACGGTCAGCGCCGCGGCGGTCGGCACCGAGCTGGTGCGATCGGGGATCGACGCGGAATGCATGATCGCGGAAGCCGAAGCGGCGGTGCGTCGAGCCAAACAAGAAGGGGGCAATCGCACCGAGCAGGTGGCGCTCCAGCCCGGTTAGCCTTCTTTCTCTTCGTACTCGTCTTTCAACCTGGCGACGACCGCAGGATCCGCAAGCGTGGTCGTGTCCCCCAGCGCCTTCCCTTCCGCGATGTCTCGTAACAAACGCCGCATGATCTTTCCGGATCTCGTCTTCGGCAGGTCGGCCGCGAACAGGATCTGATCGGGCCTGGCGATCGCCCCGATCTTGCGGACCACGTGTTCCTTCAGTTCGTCCTCGAGCCCCGCGGAGGGTTTGGTCCCTTCCTTCAGCGTCACGAATGCGGCGACCGCCTGCCCCTTGATCTCGTGCGGGCGCCCGACGACGGCGGCTTCGGCGACGCGGGGGTGATCGACCAGCGCGCTTTCGACTTCCATGGTGCCGAGCCGATGTCCCGCGACGTTCAACACATCGTCGACGCGGCCGAGCAGCCAATAGAAGCCGTCCTCGTCGCGCCGGGCGCCGTCGCCGGTGAAGTACGAACCGTCCGGCCAACGGCTCCAGTAGGTCTTGACGTATCGTTCGTGGTCGCCGTAGATCCCACGCAACATCGCCGGCCACGGCTTCGTGAGCGTGAGCAGTCCGCCGCCGGTCTCCACGCGGTTGCCTTTGCCGTCGCGAATCTCCGCGGTCACGCCGGGGAAGGGCATGGTGGCCGACCCGGGTTTCGTGCTCGTGAGGCCGGGCAGCGGCGTGATCATGATCATGCCCGTCTCGGTCTGCCACCACGTGTCCACGATGGGGCAACGCTGGCGGCCGATGTGCTCCTGGTACCACATCCAGGCTTCAGGGTTGATCGGCTCGCCAACCGATCCGAGCAGTCGAAGCGTTTTCATCGGGTGCCGCTCCGGCCAGTCCGTGCCCCAGCGCATGAACGCGCGGATCGCGGTGGGCGCCGTATAGAAAATCGTCACGCCATACCGATCGATGAGTTCCCAGAACCGATCTTTCCGCGGCCAGTCCGGCGCTCCTTCGTACATGAGCACCGTCGCTCCATTCGCCAGCGGACCGTAGACAACGTACGAGTGACCGGTGACCCAACCGATATCAGCGGTGCACCAATAGACGTCGTCTTCCTTGAGGTCGAACACCCACTTGGTCGTGGTGTAGATGCCGGTGAGGTAACCGCCTGTGGTGTGGACGATCCCTTTCGGCTTCCCCGTCGTGCCCGACGTGTAGAGGATGTAGAGCATGTCCTCGGCGTCCATTGCCTCCGGAGGACATTCCGACGTGGCGTCTTGCATGAGGCGGTGATACCAGTGGTCGCGTCCCTCTTTAATGTGGACGGGAAACGCGGTTCCTGCCTGGCGCTGGACGACCACGACGTTTTTGATCGACGGCGTGTCCGTGAGCGCCTCGTCGGCCATCTGCTTGAGTGGAACGATCTGGCCACGCCGGTAGCCGCCGTCTGCCGTCACCAGCGCCACAGCCTGCGCGTCGTTGATGCGATCGCGCAGCGACTCCGCACTGAAACCGCCGAAGACAACGCTGTGGACCGCGCCGATGCGCGCGCACGCGAGCATCGAGATCGCCAGTTCGGGAATCAGGGGCAGATACAAGGCCACGCGGTCACCGCGCTTCACGCCAAGCGACTTCAAGACGTTCGCGAAGGTGCCGACTTCGCGATAGAGATCCCAATACGTGAGCGTGCGGCGGTCGCCCGGCTCCCCTTCCCAGATCAGCGCCGCTTTGTTGCGGCGAGGGGTGCGCACATGGCGGTCGATGCAATTGACGCTCGCGTTCAGCTTGCCGCCGAGGAACCATTTGGCATACGGCGGCTTCCACTCGAGCACCTTCTCCCACGGCTGCATCCACTCGAGCTCGGACGCCATCTCGGCCCAGAACGCCTCGGGATCGCGCGCGGCGCGCTCGTAGATCCCGGGATCCTTGGCGAGGGCGTTCGCGCGAAAGGCGTCGCTCGGCGGAAAGCGACGGTTTTCCTGCAGCAGGGCGTCAATTTCTGACATGGGTCCGTTCAGCGCCTGGTGAGCGCGTCGAGGCGGGCGCGGACGTCGGGCGCGCGCGCGGAGACATCCGGCCCCGCGTATTCGAGGAAGGAGCGATAGTGCTCCACCGCGCGGGCGACCTCGCCGGAATGGTCGAAGACCACTGCGAGATTGTAATGCGCCGACGCATTCCGGGGAGAGATTCCCAGGGCGCGGATGAGCAGCTCCTTCGCGCGCTCGGGCGCGGCGTTGGCGTTCTCCACCAGCGCCAGGTTGATCAACGCGTCCACGTTACGAGGCTCCTGCGCCAGTGCCGCCCGGAACTCCGCCGCCGCGCCGTCGAGACGGTTGCGACGCATCAATGCGACGCCAAGATTTATCCTGGCCCGCGCGTAGCGCGGATCGATGATGACCGCCCGTTGCAACTCGCGCAGCGCGTCGTCGACGAGCCCTTTGTCGAGGTACAGGAGACCGAGGTTGTTGCGCGCTTGCGCGTTGAGCTCGTTCTTTTCGAGCACGGCCCGGTACTTCAAGAGCGCGCTCTCGAAATCACCGGATCGTTGGTGGTACACAGCGAGGTTGAAGTCCTCGGATTCAGTCGTGACTCGCGAAGGACGGGTCGCCACTGAAGGCGCCGGCGCCGCGACGGGCGGTACCGGTCCCGGAGGTGTTGCACTTGCGAGACGCGCCGCGGGAGGTGCGGCGGCGCAACAGCTTTGGCGGCCGGCGTACGGACCTGCGCGGGAGCCTGTGGTGGCGGCGGAAGTTGCTGAACTGGAGACGGCTTCGCCGGTGCGGACGCTGTAGCAACGGGCCGCGCGGAGGCCACCGCCGCTACTTTTTGTTGCGCCGGGCGCGGCGATGCCTTCGGCCACACGTACCAGGCGTATGTACCGGCGCCGACGAGTGCCAGGAGGCCCACCGCGACAACGAGGTCTGGGCGCGTGCGCCGCACGGGCGTGTAGCCGAGCGACGCAAAGAGAGCCTCGCCATTGGAGAGGCGGCCACTGCCCCGCGGCGCAGCGGGAACGGTCGTTGGCCGTCCGCGCCTGAGCGAGTCGAACAGTTGACTCAATGGACTATCAGTCGCGCGTCGGCGTAGCCGGGCATCTGCCGCACGCGCAAGTACTCACGCTCGGCGAGGCTAGGGTCCGAGAAGGGACCCGCCAGCACCTGGTGCCAGACCCCACTACTTGCCGTGATGAGACGAATGCGAACCGCGCGTTCATCGAATCCCGCCGCCTTGAGATCGCGCGTCAGCGATTCCGCTTCGGCGCGATGCCGGAAGGAGCCCACAACGATCGAATACGAGCGCGAACTTGCAGGGGTAGATGCGCCCGTCGTCGCGGCGACCTGGGGCGCCGGTTCCGATGCAGCTGCGGGTTGGGCCACCGGCTTGGGGGTCTCCTTCGCGATCGCCACAGCCGGACTCGGACTCGATGGAACGACCCCCCGACGTGGTTGGGCGATCGCCGCGTATGCCGCCGTTGACGCGACTGCAATCGCGACCGCCCCAGCGAGGAGCGCCCACCGGCGCCGAACCGTCAGCCACGATGTGCCGGGAGCCCGTGTCAGCTCGAGGCTGGCGGCGCCCGCGGTGACGATCTGGTGCGTGACGCGGTTCGTCCGCTGAGCGAAGGCCCCGAGCAGGGCCCGATCGCACAGCAGGTTGATGAGGCGGGGGATCCCGCCACTAAAGCGATAGACCGTGGCGAGCGCCCGCGGGGTGAAGGTGACGACCGACCCGCCCCCCGCAACGGTGAGACGGTGGCTGATGTACGCCGCCGTTTCTTCCTTGGACAAGGGATTGAGCTCGAAGCGGATCGACACACGCTGATCGAGCTGCCGCAGCGCTGGGGACTTGAGCAGATCGCGCAAGTTGGGTTGGCCCACGAGTACGATCTGCAGCAGCTTTTCCTTGTCGGTTTCGAGGTTCGACAGGATGCGGATCTGCTCGAGGGTCTGCAGCGGCAAGTTCTGCGCTTCGTCGATGATCAGCAAGGCGCCGGCGCCGATCGGCAGCAGCGAGAGCAGGAACTGGTTCAGCGTCTCGATCAATTCCTGCTTGCTGACGCCAGCCAGGCGGCCGCGCTTGATCTCGTCGCGCGAAACGACGCCGAAGTCCTGCAGGATCACGCGCAGGAGGTCTTCTTCTGAGAGGAACGGGTTCAGCACGAGCGCGGTGAAGGTGCGCCGATCGAGCTGGTCGAGCACCGCGCGGCACAACGTCGTCTTTCCCGTGCCGATATCGCCGGTCACCACGACAAACCCCTCGCGACGGCGAATCGCATACTGCATCAGCTCGAAGGCGCTGCCGTGCGACGCGCTGCGATACAGGTACTTCGGGTCCGGCGTCAGACTGAACGGCTTCTCGGCGAAACCGAAGTAGTCCTCGTGCATGGGGAAATCCGGTTCCCTCACGGCATTCAGGACGCCCAGTAACGGACTGGCCATTCTCATCGCGCCCCCATCGAGGCCACCGGCCCCGGCGTGACCACCGTCACATTCACCAAGATCACGAGCTCGGCCCTCGCGGCCTCTTTGCGCTGCAGCAGTCCGGCGAGCGCGATCGAATCGCCGTCGCGAATGCGCAGCACCGTGTCGGCTTCGGAGATGTTCACGGTCGCCGCAGCGGTTTTCTCCGAATAGGTCGGGGACACACTCAAGTGCACCACCCCGCCGGCATCGACGTACGGCGTGATCGTCATCGTGAACCCCTCCGGTGAGCCGAGGCGCATCACTGCCGGCTCGCTGTTCATGGCCAGCAGTTGCGGCGAGGCGATGGTTCGGACGCTGCCTTGCGCCGCCAGCGCAGCGACGACCGCCGAGAAGTCCGGAACGCGAACACCGGCGTTCCCACCCGGGACGCCCCATGGCTGTCCGCTTCGCGCGGCAACGGCGTTCCAGTCGATTGCCTCTGCCGCCGGATCCGCAAGGGTCACTTCGACGATCCGCACCGAGAGCCGCACCTGCCGCAATGCCCGCACGTGCACGGTCTCGAGATACGTCGAAATGCGGTCGAGCTGATCGCGGAAGTCGGTGACCTGGACGACGCCGTGGCGCCGGTCGACGTGCGCGCGTCCGTCGGGCGACAACAAGGACACCACGCCTCGATCGATTTCGTCGTAGTAGCTGTCGCCGATCGACGTCGCGAACTGCGCGCTCGCGGGGTCGCCAGGGGATCCACTTCGAATCCCGCGCTGCCACTCACGCCGAACGTTCAGGAAGCTGACGTCGAAGAGCCGCATCGACGGCCGCCGCCGATGAATGGCGATCAGGTTGCCGTCGAGCGTGTACTCGAGGGCGTGCGGCCGCAGCACCGCGTCGATCGACTGACGCAGCGTGAGCCCTTTCAACTCGCCCGAGAACGTGCCCGCAGTCGCGTCATCGAGCACGATGCTGAACGCCGTGCCGCGCACGAGGAGCATCAGCGCGTCCTTGAGCGGAAGCGGTTCGGCGATGGTGAGCGAAACCGCGTGCGGAGCGTCGAGATCCTCGACGACCGGACGGTCGTCGATCCGCGTGACCGGAAGGGGTGAAGGTTGGCCGAAACCGTCTGCCGGGAGGCAAAAAAGCGAAAGCAACCCGACCGCGACAAACGGTATATAGCGCGGGACCTGATGTGCTGGGGGCGTCACAACTAAGTCGTTGAGCGCGTGAAGCTTACCACAGGGGAAGTGCAAAACGTAGCAATTCTGCACACCGCAAGATATTGTGGGGGCTCTCGGGGCGTCGGGACGCCCGCCTTCGCGCTGCGCGCGCGTGCGGGCTTCGGGCTTCGGGGCGCCGGCTCCGCCGGCGCGGCGGCGCAAAGCGCCGCCCCCTGAAGTCGGAAGCCTGAAGCGGCGCGCGCGGAGCGCGCGCCGCTACCCGAAGTCCCGGACCGCCCTACTGGGCGAGACCGGGATCGTGAGTAATGACCGTGGCGGCGGTGGCGGTGGCGGTGCGGTCTTCTTGAAGATCGCGACACCCAGCAGGCCGCCGAGCATGCCGAAGATGGTGGAGATGACCGTATTGACGATCATCCCGATGATGGCGAAGCCGCCCATCGCCCCGCCGGCCATCAGGCGCTCCATCATCTCGCGCGCTTCGGGAGGCATGTCCTGGTTGCCTTCCATCATGCGCGACATCCATTCCATCTGCATGGGACCCATCAACATCTGGATCGGAATCGCGAGGATCCCGCCGATCACGCCACCGATGAAGCCGGCCATCAAGCCAAGCAAGGCCCCTTCGGAAGCCTCGAGCGCCGTGGGTGAGTTCTGCTGCCGCAGGTAGACCGCGAGCACGCCTCCGCCGAGCACCCACAGGCAGCAGCAGCAGTTGCCCATGTTGATGATCGGGAGCGCCGAGAGGACGCCGATGAAGACACCACCGAGGAGCGCGGGCTGTAGTCTGCCTGAATCCATCAGTCGTAATACTCCAGGCCGAGGTGAGTAATGAGCTCCTCACCGCGCATGAAGCGTAGGGTGTTCTTCAACTTCATGAGCTGAATGAAGAGATCGTGTTCCGGGTACAGATCCTTCGCGTGCATCGGGCTCTTGTAATAGAACGAGAGCCACTCCTGAATCCCGGACATCCCCGCCCGCTTCGCCAGGTCGAGGAACAGCGCCGTATCGAGCACGATCGGCGCCGCCAGGATGCTGTCGCGGCAGAGGAAGTTGATCTTCAGCTGCATCGGATATCCGAGCCAGCCGAAGATGTCGATGTTGTCCCAGCCCTCTTTGTTGTCGCCGCGGGGCGGATAGTAATTGATTCGGACGACGTGATCCAGCTTTCCGTACAGATCGGGATAGAGGTTCGGCTGCAGGATGTAGTCGAGCACTGACTTCTTGCTCTCTTCCTTCGTCTTGAACGACTCCGGATCGTCGAGCACTTCACCGTCGCGATTCCCGAGGATGTTCGTCGAGTACCACCCCTGGACGCCAAGCAGGCGGGCCTTGATGCCGGGCGCGACGAGCGTCTTCATCCACGTCTGCCCTGTCTTCAGGTCCTTGCCGGCGAGCGGCGATCCTGTCTGCGCCGCAAGCTCCAACATCGCGGGCACGTCGGCGCTCAGGTTCGGCGCGGCGTTCGCGTAAGGGATGCCTTCTTTCAGCGCCGCGTAGGTGTAGATCATGCTCGAGGGAATCGAATCGTCGCTGGCTTCGAGCCCCTTCTCGAAGCTGGCCATCGACGCGTGGGCGGCCGATTCCGTCAGGTACACCTCGGTGCTGCCGCACCACACCATCACGAGACGATCGCAGTTGTTCTCTTTCTTGAAACGGCGGATGTCTTCGATGAGTTGGTTGGCGAGATCCTTCTTGTTCTTCCCCTTCTTCACGTTCGGCCCATCGAGCCGCTTCACATAGCGGCGGTCGAATACCGCGGACATCGGCTTGACGGCTTCGAGCTCCGGACGAACCTGCTCGAGCAAGTCCTTGTCGAGCACACCCGCGGTCTTCGCAGCTTCGTACGCGTTCTCTTCGAAAATGTCCCACCCGCCGAACACGACGTCTTCGAGCGACGCCAGCGGAACGAAGTCCTTGATGAGCGGAGAGCGGCCTTCCGTGCGCTTGCCGAGACGGATCGTGCCCATCTGCGTGAGCGATCCAATGGGCTTGGCGAGACCTCTTCGTATGGCGATCACGCCGGCAATTGTGGTGGTGCTGACGGCACCCATGCCGACGAGAAGAATGCCGAGTTTTCCTCGGGCTTCAGCGATTTTTGGCGGATTTTTCACGGGTACGAACTATATCATCGAGTGAAATGGCCTGGTTTCGCGCGTCACCTCCCGGTGACCCGCTCGTCGTCGCCATGACCGGCGTCAAGCTGGGCGATCGGTTGCTGATCATCGGCGGCTCCGACACGAAGACGGTCGCCCTCCTCGCGCTGAAGCCGGGAATCTCCGGCCGCGCCTGCGTCGTGGACGACGACGCGGCAATCGCCACGCGCGCCGGCGAGACGGCGACGCGCGAAGGGGCGCTCATCGAAACCGAGCACGCGCCGATCACCATGCTCCCCTACGACGCCGGCGCCTTCGACATCGTCGTGCTCAATCACGCGCTCGGCAAACTGCCGGACTCCCGGCGCGTCGGCGCCCTCGCGGAAGCGCGTCGCGTACTACGCGAGGGCGGACGTGGTGTTGCCATCGAACCGGCGACACGCGGAGGCCTCGCTTCGCTGATCGGCGGATCGCGCCTGCCCAGCGGCGAGATCGAACGCGAGATGACGCAGGTCGGCTTCCGCGCCGTTCGCACTCTCGCCGAACGTGACGGTCTTGCTTTTATAGAAGGCGCTAAGCGAACGTAGCAATGCTGAATTCTGAATGCTGAATTCTGAATAACGAAGTGGATCAATGAGTCCTTCGCATTCAACCTTCAGATTCAGCATTCAGCATTCAACATTCAGCATTGCTGCGCGCGCGCTCAGCGCGCGCAAGTCAGGTGGCGACCACCGTCGATCGAGATCGTCTCGCCGGTGATCCAGCCTGCTCGATCGGACGCGAGGTAGGCGATGAGGTCGGCGATTTCGTCCGGCTCTCCGGCGCGGCCGAGTGGGTGCGTCGTCTTCGAGTGTTCGAGGAAGGCGGCGTAGGCGTCTTCCAACATGCCGCTGCGCCGATGCAGGTTGGTGACGACAACACCAGGGTTCACGGCGTTGACGCGAATGCCTTTCGGCGCGAGGTCGAGCGCCGCGCAGCGCGTGAGCTGGTCGAGCGCGGCCTTGCTGACGCAGTACGCGAGCAGGTTCGGAAACGCGCGCAATCCGGCGACGCTCGAGACATTGACGACCGATCCGCGCGTAGCGGCCAGTGACGGGATTGCCGCCTGCATCAGCACCAGCGGGACCCGGACGTTGATCGCCATCATGTAGTCCCCTTCTTCGAGAACCGTCGTCTCAACGCTGCCAGTGCCGATGATGCCGGCGGCGTTGACCAGGAGGTGAAGCTCGCCGAACGCCGCGCGCGCCGCTTCGACGAGCGCCCCTGGAACGTCGGGGTCGGTGAGTTCTCCAACGAACGTGGCACACCGGCCGCCCGCTTCCTCGATAGAACGGCTGACCTCGCCGAGCGCGGCCACGTCTCGACCCGCAGCAGTCACACCCCAGCCGTCCCTGCCGAGTCGGAGAGCCGTGGCACGTCCGATCCCGCTCGTCGCTCCGGTCACGATCGCGCTCTTCATGTTTCTCACTCTACTTCCCCCTCCCGACTAACTGTCCTGCGGGAGCGTCAGTGTCTCAGGACGAATACAGCCCGGCGGCAGCGCCACCCAACAGGGAACGTCCAAAAGCGCCGAAAAACGATAGGTGGACTTGTGCGCGCCGGCGAAAGGCCCGGCAAGGCTTTTGCCCCGCAAGCGACCACAGTTCTATGTCCAGGCACTCTACTGCGGTGGCCGACGTGTTCGCGGCGGGCGAAATCGCCCGCGCGGCGGGGGTCCCGGTGCGCGAGGTGCGAGAGCGCCTCCTGTCGGGGGAGGTCCCCCTGGTCACCGGGACCTACGTCAGGGTCCGGGATGCCGTAGCCCTGGTGCGCCGCCTTCGGGGAGAGACGACGACGGCGGTTCGCCGCGAGCTGTTTGCGCGTCCGGCGGCGGCCCCCGGCTCAACTCGCGCAGGCGTGACGGGAGCGGGACTCGGTACACGCCGCGATCTTTGGTGGCTTACTGTTGCTTGCGGGGCTAGGCGCGACCGCGACGTCGAACGAACCGCCACCACGTATCGATCCGACGCGACTGGTGTTCCTGGTGAGGCCGGGCCCTGGTGGCGGCGGTGGTGGCGGCGGCATGAAGATGCCGAAGCCGCCGGCGAAGGCGGAGATGAAAACGGCCTCGAAGTTGCGCAGTCCGGTCCCGCCTCCGAAACCGCTGACGACGAAGAAGCCCGATCCGCAGCGGGTAACACCGCCGCCGCCGCCCGTGGTGCAGGCGACGCCGAAACCGGTCGAACCGCCGCCACCCGCCCCGCGGCCGCCGATCACGCCGCAGGTCGTCGCGCCGGTCGTGACGGCGTCGGCTGATCCACGCGATCGTGCGGGGATCCCGACTGAAACGCCGGCGCCAGAGTCCACGAGCCAGGGCAGCGGATCCGGCGGCGGGGCGGGCACAGGTCAGGGCACGGGTCTCGGCGAGGGGACGGGCGCCGGCATCGGCCCTGGTTCCGGCGGCGGCACAGGTGGGGGCCCGTATCGACCCGGCAGCGGCATCACCCCGCCGGAGATCGTGCGCGAGGTGAAACCCGAGTACACCGAGGAGGCGCGACGCCGCAATGTCGAAGGGGACGTCGTTCTCGAAATCGTGGTCCGCCGGGATGGCAGCGTCGGCGATGTGAAGGTGATGCAGGGACTCGGGGCGGGTCTGGATCGACGGGCCGTGGATGCGGTGAAGCAGTGGCGGTTCTCGCCGGCGAAGAGGTTTGGAACGCCGGTGGACGTGATGGTGGAAGTCGCAGTCGAATTCAAACTTCGGTAGGTTGCTATGGATACAGTCCTCGTGATCGTTACGGGTGTTGCGCTCGCGCTCGCGGCGGGGATGGGGATGTTGCTCGCGCGGATGATGCGTGAAGAGCGCGAGCGCTCCGACGCCCGCGTGCAGCTGCTCGAGGAACTCGCCAGCGGTTCGGGCAGGACGAGCCGCCCGCTCCAGGGCTACGAGCCGTCCGCCGAGCCACTTCCGGCGAAGGCGGAAGTCCTTCGCTACACGGATACGCTTGAAGCGCCGGTGCCTTCTGTCGCGCCGCGTCGCCTCTCTACGGCACCGTCGAAGCCGCGCAGGACCGTGACCGATCTACCCCTGCGCGAGGCGCCGCCTGAGGAAGTTTCGGGCGTTCAGGATCTCTTCCGTGAAACGCACGAGCCGTCACCCTGGCCGCGCCGGGTGGCGTTCGCCGGCGGCATCGCGGCGCTGGTCAGCCTCGCGATGTTCGGGTGGACCCAGATGCGCGCGCCGGAGTCTCACCAGGTCTCTTCGGTCGCCGCCCCGGGGCCGGCCTCCGCGGCGACCGCGCTGGAGTTGCTGTCGTTGCGCCACACGAACGATGGGAATACGCTCACGGTAACCGGGCTGGTACAGAACCCCAAGGACGGCACCACGCTCTCGAACGTCCAGGCGACGCTCTTTGTCTTCGGGTCGAACGGAAACTTTCTGACGAGCGGACGGGCGGCGCTCGACTTCACCTCGCTGGTGCCCGGCGACGAGTCGCCGTTCGTGATCCGCGTGCCGATCTCCGGTAATGTCGCGCGCTATCGTGTCGGATTTCGGGGACGGGACGATCAGGTGCTCGCGCACGTCGATCGTCGAACGAACCAGGTGGGCCGCACGTTCTAGGAAACGACCATGAAGTATCCCAAACCGTTGGCCATCGCCATCCTCGTCGCCGGATTTGCGGCCGCCATCCAGGCGCAGCAGAGCGCCAGCCAGAATCCACAGGACGACAAGCAGGCGTTCCGCTTCCGAACCGGCGTCGAACTGATCAACGTCACCGCCACCGTCACCGACGGCAGCGGTCGGTTCGTCTCCGGCTTGAGGAAAGAGGACTTCCGCGTCTTCGAAGACGACGAGCTGCAGACGATCAGCCATTTCAGCAGCGAGCGCGTGCCGGTCAGCCTTGGCATCGTCCTCGACACGAGCGGCAGCATGGAAGGGGAAAAGATGCTGGCCGCCAAGCGCGCGCTCAATCGTTTCCTCCTCGAACTGCTCGGCCCCGACGACGAAGTATTCCTCTATCGGTTCGACAGCAATCCGGAGCTCGTGCACGGCTGGACGACCGATCGGCAGAAGGTCAGCCGGGAACTGGCCGCGTTGCGACCGCGTGGAGGTACGGCGATGTACGACGCGGTGGCGGAGGCGATCCCGCTCGCACAGACCGGCAAGCATCGCAAGAAGGCGCTGGTGGTGATTTCGGACGGGAACGACCAAAACAGCCAGACCGCCATCGCGGCCCTGCAGGCGCAGATCCGAGAGACCGAGGTCCTCGTGTATGCGATCGGCATCGACTCGCAAACGGAGACGGAATGGACGCCACGCCGGACGTGGGGTGGCGTGTTCCAGTCCCTTCGACTCGCTACCGCTCGCTCAGGACAAGCCCTGATGCAGGCGCGCCCACGGCCGTCACCGTTCCCGGTTCCCGGAAGACGAACCAACCCGCCGCCTCCTCCCCCGCCGAGCAACCCAAGACCCAGGGTTCCGGGCCTGCCGGCGCCGTCGCCACCGCCGCCGGTCATCGTGCCGCGCAATGCACCGAACCGAACGGGGGGCGGGTCTGATCGTGTCAACGTCGCCGCCTTGCGCGACATGACGGACGATAGCGGCGGTCGCACCGAGATCATCCGCTCGGCGCGCGACCTCGATCCGGCCACCGCGTCGATCGCCGACGAGCTGTCGAAGCAGGTCCTACATGGGATACGCGGCGTCGGGAAAGAAGGACGGCCGCTGGCACGCGATCCGGGTCGAAGTTCGAAACGGCAACTACCTTGTGCGCTCACGCAAAGGATTCGTCGCGACGCCCTAGTAATCGACGAATGTCTCGATAGATCATTAGGGGTGCACTCGTATACGGCGGCCATCGGGCTGAGCGTGCTCGGCAGCCTCGGTGGCCTGCTCGCCGCTTCCAGTGTTCTGCTGCTCGGCGACAACCTCCGCGTCAAGCTCGTGCCCGCCGCGATCAGCTATGCGGTCGGCACGCTCCTCGGCGTGGCGCTGCTGGCGTTGCTGCCACAGGCGCTCGAGACGCTCCCCCCCTCGACCGCGCTCGGCACGCTGCTGGCGGGCGTCATGACCTTCTTCATGCTGGAGAAGTTCGTGCTCTGGCGGCACTGCCATGACGGCCACGAGTGCGAAGTGCATACGAGCGCCGCGTCACTCGTCATCATCGGTGATGCCTTCCACACGTTCGTGGATGGCGCAGTGATCGCCGCCGCCGTGCTCACGTCGATTCCGCTCGGCGTGACAACCGCCATCGCGGTGGCGACGCACGAGATTCCCCAGGAAGTCGGTGACGTCGCGATCCTGCTGCGCGCCGGGTATTCGCGCGGGCGCGCCCTGACGCTCAACCTGATGTCCGGCCTGGGAGGGATTCTCGGCGCACTCGCGATGCTGTTCGCCTCTCAATCGCTACCGCACGCGCTTCCCTACGTGCTGGCGTTTGCCGCCGGCAGTTTCCTCTACGTCGCCATGTCGGACCTGATCCCCGACCTGCACCGCGGCAATATCGGCGGCAGCACGATGCGGCAGTTGCTGCTGATTGCAGCCGGAATCGCGACGATCGTCCTGTTGTAGCGACACCTCGGCGAGTCCACGCCGTCAATTCCCCCGGAAATTCGCGGATTGGCGTGGCACTTCATTTGCGCCGTAGGGGCTGATGACAGCCTCGCCTGGGGGGTCGGTTCCATGAAGGTCAGAATTCCCCTCGCGGTCGCGGCCGCGCTTCTCTGCTTCACGTCGGGTTTGACGGCGGCTCGAGTCCAGGCTGACGACCTCGCCGCGACCATCGCGCGCTCGGTGACGTCCTACACCCGCTACACGGTCTTCGACGACGTGCGCGCGCAACTGGACGGCACCGTGGTGACGCTGACCGGCAAGGTCACGGCGCCGGGAAAGAAGGAAGAGATCGGCAAGCGGGTCGCCGCCATCGACGGCGTCACCGCCGTGCGCAACGACATCGACGTCCTCGCGGCATCACCCTCCGACGACGAGCTGCGCCGTCGCGTGGCGCGCGCCATTTACGGGAACGCCGCGTTCTGGCGGTATGCGGCCATGCCGACGCCGCCGATCCGCATCCTCGTGGAACAGGGCCGCGTAACGCTCACCGGCGTGGTCGGCAGCGACAGCGACCGCATGCTCGCCCGCTCACTGGCCACCGGCCTCGGGGAGATGTCACTCAGCTGCGAGCTCACGACCGAACGCGCGTCCCGGTAAACGGCTTCACGAGACGGGGCTGTCGTTGACCGCTCCCTTGCGCATGAACCACCAGACCATGAGCACGATCACGAGCACCGCGGCAAGGAAGGCGCCGCCGAAGAGCCAGAGGGTGCGATAGAGGATGGACTTGCTCTCCATCTTCACTTCGATGCTGACAGGACGGCCGTCGAGGCGGTCGGCGAGGTGCTGCTCCCACGCGATGATGTTGCCGCGGGCGTGGGTCGCGGGGGCGTTGGTCGCGAGGTCGCGGGCGTTGTGATAGACGATCTTGCTTGGGATGTGGTGGCGGAACGCGACGATTTCGCTGCCGTTCCAGCCGTAGTTCTTCAGCGAGCCGGGCTTCAACGCCGACGTGCCGACGTTCTGCGTGAAGATGTGAAGGCCCTCTTTTTCCTCGAGCGTGTATTGCGACCAGGCGAAGGGGGGCGCTTCGTGGAGGCGGCGAACATCGCTGATGGCCATCCGGATCTGGACGAAGCGGCGGCCGTTGCGCGTCCACGGCCGGCTCACGCGCTTCACCTCGGTCACCGGGGTCGTGAACATCTCACCGATACGATCGCGATCGATACGCGCGTTCGGATCCACCGGCACGTCCAGACCGCGCAGCGCGACCAGTGATGCCAGCGAGGCATTCACCACGAGCGTGGCGCTGCCATCGAGCGCCAGCGTCATGTCTTCTTCGTATTCGGTACTGCTTGCCGAAGATCCCGCTGCCTCCGCAGGAGACCGAGGCTGCGAGAAGCGCCGCCAACAGCGCGGCGCGCAGGCGAGTGACCATCCACCGAATGATAATCTGGTTCGGTGGCTGAATCCCCGCGCCTGTTCCTGATCGACGGCAGCTCGCAGATGTACCGCGCCTACCACGCGATGCGCGGCGGCGGCTTCAGCCACGGCGGCAAGACCACGCACGCCGTCTATATCTTCGTCAACATGCTCCGGAAGCTGATCGAGGACCATCGGCCGCAGTACATCGGCGCCTCGTTCGACCTCCCCGGGCCGACCTTCCGCTCCGAGATGGCCACCGACTACAAGGCGAACCGCGCACCGATGCCCCCCGATCTCGCCGAACAGATCCCCTGGGTGCACGAAGCCTGCGAAGCGCTTGGTGTGCCGATCCTGACGTCGAAGCGGTACGAGGCCGACGACGTCATCGGGACGCTGGCGGCGAAAGCCATCGCCGCAGGCTTTGAGGTGGCGATCGTCACCGGCGACAAGGACTTCTTTCAGCTCGTGCACGACGGCCTCAAGGTCTACAACCCGAAAGACGACGGGTACTGGTTCGACGAGGTCGGCGTGAAAGAGAAATTCGGCGTGATGCCATCGCAAGTCGTCGACGTGCTCGCGCTGATGGGCGACTCCATCGACAACATCAAGGGTGTTCCAGGAATCGGCGAGAAGGGTGCGCACGATCTCATCGCGGTCTACGGCGACCTGGAGACCCTACTGGCCCGCGCGTCCGAAGTCTCGAACAAGCGCCAGCGCGAAGGGCTTCTCAACCACGCGGAAGACGCCCGGCAGAGCCGAGAGCTGGCCCGCATCCGCACCGACGTCCCCGTTGAATTCGATCCGGAAGCGCTTCGCTATCGGGGGCCCTCGCCGGCCGTCTGCTTCGAGCTGTTCACCCGGCTCGGATTCCGGTCGCTCGTCATGGAGTACGCCCCGACGGCGGAGACGATCGGCAAGGACTACGCGCTGGTCGAGACCGCGGACGCGGTTGCGGCGCTGGCGTCCGAGCTGAAGAGCGCAGGCCGGTTTGCGCTTCGCGTCATTCCCGACGCTCCCGCCGCCATGCGCGCCTCCATCGTCGGTATGGCCTTCTCCACGGTGGCCCGCAAAGCGCGCTACGTCCCGGTGGCGCAAGGCGGAAGCGGCGGAGGCCTGTTCGGCACCGACCTCGAACGCGAAGGCGGCGGCCAGGTGCTCGACCTCCGGGAAGTGCTCGACGCACTGAAGCCGATCCTCGAGGACGAGCGGATCGCGAAAGTCGGGCACGATCTGAAATTCGACGCGATCGTCCTCGCGCGCCACGGCGTGACGCTGCGCGGGCTGGAAACCGACACGATGCTGGCGAGCTACCTGCTCGACGCCACCCGGTCGGCACACCAGCTCGAGGATCTCGCGCTGGAGCATGCCGGCTACAAGGCGTTGACTGAGGAGGACGTGTGCGGCCGCGGCGCCAAGTCCATTCCCTTTGCGCAGGCCCCGCTCGCACGGCTACTCGATTACGCCGGCGAGCGCTCCGACCTGGCGTTGCAAATGGCCGGCCCGTTGCGAGAGCTGCTGAAGAAGGAGGAACTGGAGCGGCTCTACGAAGACCTGGAACGGCCGCTCGTGCCCGTGCTGGTCGACATCGAGCGCGCCGGCATCCGGATCGACGGCGCCGCGCTGGCCTCGCAGTCGGGCAACATCGAAGCGGAACTCGGCAGGCTGGCCGCGAAAATCTACGAGTACGCCGGTGAGGAATTCAACATCAACTCTCCCAAGAAGCTGTCGGAGATCCTCTTCGACAAGCTCGGGATGCGCACGGAGACGATCCGGCGAACGACCAAGACCAAGGCGCAGTCCACGGCGTTCGAGGTGCTCGAGGAGCTGGCGCTCGGACACGAGCTGCCGCGGCTGATCCTCGAGTGGCGCGGGTTGATGAAGCTGAAAGGGACCTACATCGACGCGTTGCCGCAGCTCGTGCACCCGGAAACGGGGCGTGTGCACACCTGCTTCAACCAGGCCGTCGCTGCGACTGGACGTTTGAGCAGCAGCGATCCCAACCTGCAGAACATCCCGATCCGCACCGAGGTCGGTCGCGAGATCCGGCGCGCGTTTGTCGCGGATCGCGGCAACGTGCTCATCTCGGCCGACTACTCACAAATCGAGCTGCGGGTGCTCGCGCATCTGTCGAACGAAGACACGCTCATCGACGCCTTCAGCCGCAACGAGGACATCCACGATCGAACAGCGGCGAAGGTCTTCGGCCAGACCAGCGGCCTGAGCGCCCACGAACTCCGTCGTCGCGCGAAAATCATCAACTACGCGCTGCTCTACGGAAAGCAGGCCTTCACGCTCTCGAAGGACATTGGGGTCAGCGTGCAGGAGGCCGAAGCGTTCATCAAGGCGTACTTCGCCGGGTTCTCGTCAGTGCGCCAGTTCCTGGACGACCTGCTCGCGGAGACGCGCGCCACCGGCGTCGTGAAGACGATGTTCGGCCGCCGCCGCATGATGCCCGACTTGAACAGCCGCAATTATCAGATGCGGGCGCAGGCCGAGCGCATGACCATGAACTTCCCCATCCAGGGAAGCGCCGCCGACATCCTGAAGAAGGCGATGATCGACGTGCACCAGGCGCTTCCCTCCGTCGCCGGCGGCAAGGCGCGGATGATCCTGACGGTCCACGACGAATTGCTCTTCGAAGCACCGAAGGAAGCCGCCGATGAAACCGCGGCCCTCGTCACCGAGGTGATGGAGAAGGCCGTCCCCCTGAAAGTGCCGGTCACCGTCGATGTGGGGATCGGCGAAAACTGGAAAGAGGCGAAGAGCTAGGCGCTTCGCGCCCGCCCAAATTCCCAACTCCGCAACTCCCAACTCCCAAAGGTACCCAGCTGAAACACGAACCTTGGGAGTTGGGAGTTGTGGAATTGGGAGTTGAGAGCGAGCGAAGCGAGTCGCCTAGCGCGTCCAGGCGCTCTTGAAGGATTCCCATTCCGCCACCATCCCGGCCACCACGAGGTTGGGGTCGCGGCCGCCGATCCGTGCCGCGCGGGCGGGGATGATGCCTTCGACCATCACTTTGTCGATGTCGGCGCGAGTCGTGGTGGTGCGCGCACCGGCGAAGGAAGCGCGCACCCAGCTGGCTTGGGCAGTGCTCCAGGCGCGATCGAGGTCGCCGGCGCCGTGCGCGGCGGCGACGAGCCAGTAGTTGGCCGAGCCGCACCCTGGATCACGCGTCAGCTCGGTGGTCATGCGGCGCGTGATGCGTTCGTAGATCGGCGCGCGTTCGGGGAACGGACGCGTGGCGGCGTGACGATCGATCGCCGTCGCCCACCAGTCGAGCGCGCGATCGTGCGGGGCGGCGCCAAGCGCTACAGCCGAATCGAGGATCGGCTCGAAGACTTCCGCCGCCGCCGCGAAGCGATCCTCCAGGAACAGCGCCTGGCCGAGACCGAGCATCAGGTCCACACGCTCTCGCAAATCCAACGGGGTCGGGTTGACCGCCCGGAGGGCGTCCCGGGCCTCCACCAGTTGCGGCTCATTCGACGATTGGCGGTACCGTTCGAGCAGGATGCGCGCGAGGACCACGCGCGCGCTGTTGGCGCTGCGCGCCTGCGCGAGGGCGGCGCGAGCGGCCCGCTCTGCCTCCTCGTACTGATGGGTGTTGTAAAGGCGCCTCGCCTCGGTCAACTGGTCCTGGGCAACGACCGTCAAGGGCAACAAGAGGAAAAGGGTCAGAGCCGCGGCAACACGCACGCACGCATCGTAACAAAGTTGCGCCGCCGTGCGGACGATCCGCCACACGAGCCGCTCGTGCAACGTAAGTCACTGCCACTGTGACGGTTACGGGTGGGTTTGCACTATAATCGGCAGCCGATGGTGGAGCCCGTCGTCGTCCCGCGGTCGGAACACGCGATTTCACGGCGTGACATCGACCCGGACGCGCTGAAGGTGCTCTATCGGCTCCACGAGCACAATTACGTCGCCTACCTCGTCGGCGGCAGCGTGCGCGACCTGCTGCTCCACCGCAAGCCCAAAGACTTCGACATCGGAACGTCGGCCCATCCGCACCAGGTCAAAAAGCTCTTCCGCAATTGCTGGATCATCGGGCGCCGCTTTCGCCTGGCGCACGTCAAGTTTGGCCTGAAGACCATCGAGGTTGCGACATTCCGACGGCAGGTCGAATCCTCCGAGCTGACGGCGGAGGCGGAACTGGCGACGACCACGGCCGCCGATACCGTCGGGCCGGGCGAACCGCTGGAGCTCGAGCCCGGCGACACGCCCGCCAGGGCTCGACGCCGCGCCGAAGATCACCTGATCCAACGCGACAACACCTACGGCACGCCGGAAGAAGATGCCTTCCGCCGCGACTTCACCGTCAACGCGCTGTTCTACGACATCGGGACGTACTCGATCATCGATTACACCGGCGGGCTCAAGGATCTCGAAGAGCGCGTGATCCGCTGCATCGGCGACCCGGAGGTGCGGTTCCTCGAGGATCCGGTCCGCATGCTGCGCGCCGTCGTGCTGGCGGCCCGCCTCGAGTTCACGATCGAGGATCGCGTGCTCGACGCGATCGCGCAGCTCAAACACGAGATCGCGCGCAGCGCGGCGCCGCGGCTGCTCGAGGAGTACTTCAAGATCCTGCGCTCGGGCCACGCCGCCGACGCGTTCCGCCAGCTGCACGACATCGGCCTGCTGAAAGAGATCACCCCTGAACTCGACAACGCGCCGGCCACGTTCTGGCGCGCCGTGGAGGCGATCGACACGTATCGGCGGCAGTTCGGATCGTCGCCCGAGTCGCTGACGAATCCCGTGCTGGCCGGCACGCTGCTCAACCCGCTCGGCCTCATCGGACGCCGCCAGCGCTTCCACGCGGACCCAACGGAACGCCGCATCGAGTTAGGCGTTCTCCCCATCGCGCGTCGCGATGTCGAACGCCTGCAGCAGATGTTCAGCCTGATCCCACGGATGATGGATCTGCAGGCGCCGCCGCGCGCCCAGCGAGGACTCCTCCAGCGCGCATCGTTGCCGGAAGCGCTGACCTGGCTGGACATCCACGGAGATCGCCCCGACGTCGTCGCGCACTGGGAGGACCTCCTCGCAGAACGGCACGAGCAAGGCGCTCATCACCACGACGCCGCTGCGGATGCCGGTGCCCCGGTCGACTTCCGGCCCCAGCGCCGTCGGCGTCGCCGCCGCGGACCCCGGCGACCACCTCCGACCCATTGATGCGTGAGGCCGATCCTCTACGCTGAGGTCCTGGTGTGCAGCGCGGCGACCGCCGCGACGAGTGCGGACGCATCGATCGGCTTGGTCAAGTGCAGCTGGAATCCGGCGTGGAGCGCACGCTCGCGATCCTCTTTACGCGCAAAGGCGGTGAGCGCGGCCGCCGGAATCGACGCGCTGCCGGCCGGGCACAGCGCGCGCACGCGTTGGATCAGCGAATAGCCGTCCTCGCCGGGCATCCCGATATCTGCCAGCAGGACATCGAAGTGCTCGCGCTGCAGCAGCTCGAAGCCATCCGCCGCTGAAGGGACCGTCGACACGGCCGCGTGGCACCCGTGCAGGTGTGCCGCCACCACGTCCCGGCTTTCTTGGTCGTCATCGATGACGAGCACGCGGACCCCCGCCAGCGATGGAACATCGCTGGGTGGTTGCGTGTCGCCGGCGCTTACCACTTTTGCCGACCGCTCCCATACCGCGGCGGGGAGCGTGACCACGAACGTGGCGCCCATGCCTTCGCCCGCGCTGTGAACCTGGACCGTGCCGTTGTGCGCTTCGACCAGGCTCTTGACGATCGACAGGCCGAGGCCCAGTCCTGAGTGCATGCGGGTCGTGGAACCGTCCGCCTGGCGGAACAGCTCGAAGACAGAGGGCAGGAATTCGATCGGGATGCCCTGGCCGCTGTCGGAAAACACCAGCTCCGCGTGATCGCCGACGCGCCGCATTCGCACGTCGACGACGCCGCCGTCAGGCGTGAACTTCACCGCGTTCGAGATCAGGTTGGACGCGACCTGCTCGAGTCGGACGCGGTCGCCGAAGACCTTCGGCGTCCACACCCCGCTTTCGAACGAGAGGCGGATGTTCTTGCTGGACGCACTCGGCTGCGCGATCAGCAGGGCATCGCTGATGACGTCGGCCAAATCGACGAACGTGCGATCGAGCCGCATCTTGCCGGAGGAGATGCGCGCGACGTCGAGCAGGTCCTCGATCAGCCGCTCCTGCCGCCGGGCGCCCTCCGAAATACCACGGAGCGCACGGTCACGAAGTTGGCCCTCGAGCGCGCGGCGCGACAGCATGTCCGCCCATCCGAGCACGGCGTTCAGCGGCGTGCGCAGCTCGTGCGAGACGATCGCGAGGAACTGATCCTTGAGGCGGCTGGCCTCCTCGGCGGCACCGCGTGCCAGCTGCTCGCGCGCGAGCAGCTGATTGCGGGATTCCTCGAGCCGGGTCATGTCGGCCAACGCGACCCCGAGCCGCTCTTTCTCTTCCGCCAGCGCGCGTTCCGCGCTGCGCGCCTGCTCGAGCGCGGCCATCGTTTCGCTATGCAGCCGGCGCATCTCGTCGGTATGCCGTCTCTGATCCTCGAGGCGACCGGCGAACAGTTCGTAGCTCCGGTAGGTGAGATAGATCGGCGCCACCAGCACCACCGCGATCCAGTGTTCGCCACGTTGCACGACCATCGCCGTCAGCGCGCCCGCGGTGCCCGCCACCATGAAGCTCGCCGCGCTCCACAGGAAATCACGCCCCCATGTCTCGGCGAAGGTGCGGTTCGATGACAGCGCGATCGCCCCCGCGATCAAACTGGTGTTCACCAAAAAGTAGGTGCCAATCGCGCCGACGAGCGGCTTCGCCACCGCGAGCCCGGCGGTCGGCGGCGTGGTCCCGCCCAGCATCATGTAGACCGCGCCCGTGGTCAACATCGTGATCCCCGCGGCCGCCGCACTGAAGATCGTGCGGTAGGATGGATACTCTGCTTTTGCCTTATAACGGCACTGCGTGATGGCTCCCGCGACTGCGATCAGCGCCGCGTGCTGCGGACCGAGTAACAGCAGCGACGTCAGGTTTGCCGCATACGAGACCGACAGCGTCGAGCCGTTCGCCACGGCGATCGGCAGGTTCACTTTCCACACCGACGTCACGCACGCGAACACCGCCAGCGAGACGAACATCACCGGATCCGCGAACGTCGTCGGAACCGACACGGCCAGCCAGACGGCCCCCAGGGCAACGACGAGCGTCACGTAGACCCGCGCCGACAGCGGCAGCGTCCTCCACGGAACGCGCGATGCCGGCGTGCCGCCCTTCACCACGTCTCGCATGTGCCTACCTTGCTTCAGGGATTCCAGATGATGTCGCAGGTGGGATCGCTGCAGACCGAGCCCCACACGACGGTGCTCCCCCACACGACCGTGCTGCCCCACACAACCGTACTGCCCCACACGACGGTGCTGCCCCAGACGACCGTGGCCGCGTTTGTGTCGGTGACGACGCCGCTCGTTGCGGCGCTCCACTCGAGCGGGCAATCAGCGCCACCGCACGTCCAGCCCCAGACGACGTTCTGCGGCGTGCCGAAGCCCCACTGAATCGTGGTGCACAGCGGATCGTCGCAGCTGGTCCCCCAGGTCTGCGTCGCATCCAGGCTCACGCCCCATTGAACCTGCTCTCCGGTCGTCGTACGAACGGCGCCCCAGGTCACATCCGCCGCCCATGCGTTGGCACCAGGCATCAGGCGACCCTGGCTCAGCACCTGGTTGCCCCAGATCAGTTCCCCAGACCAGTCTGTGGAAGATGGATAGGGGGTGTCGGCTGGAGCCGCAAAATATCGTGCGAGTTCCACGGCGCCGGCGGCATTGACGAAGCCGGCGCCCTGTGTGAGGTGGTCGTACCCGGCGGACGCTCGCGCCGTGTACTGCAGGATGGCCTTCACGGCGTTCGGTGTCAGGGCTGGATTCGCCTGGAACATCAACGCGATCGTGCCACTGACGACCGGCGCCGACATGCTCGTTCCGCTGAGACTCATATACGGCATGTAATCGGTCGGCACGGTACCCGGAAGCAGGAACGCGGATCGAGTGGTGTAGAGCGCGCTTTCCGGAGTGATGAGCGACTCGATCCCCACGCCGGGCGCGACGATATCCGGTTTGGCGTTGTTGGTAATCGCCGCCGGGCCGCGCGAGCTGAAGACGGCGACGGTATCGTCCGCGGCATCGCTCGTGCCCTGGTGATTGGCGGCGCCGACGGTGAGAACCCACGGCGCGTTCCCTGGCGCCGTGACGCCGCCGTACAGAGCAAGGCCCTCGGAGTTGCGCCCGCCGTTCCCGGCCGCCGCCACCACGACGACACCGGCCTCAACCAGGCGTTTGGCCGCGAGCGTCAGCGGATCGGTGTCGTACGACTCGTACACGCCCGCCGCCACCGACAGGTTGACCACCCGGATGTTGAGCGCGTCCTTGCGCGCCAGCACGCGATCGAGCGCGGCGATGACATCGCTGATCCGGCCGTTGCCCGCTGCGTCCAGCACCTTGAGGACCATCAGCTGCGCCGCCGGCGCGATCCCCGCGCGCGCACCGTCCGAGTCGAATCCGTTTCCCGCAACGATGCCGGCGACGTGCGTCCCGTGGCCGTAATCGTCGTACGTCGTCTCGATCCCGTTGACGAAGTCGACGAACTCGGAGACGCGCAGACCGTTCGCGCCGCCCAGATCCTCATGCCACGAAGCCACGCCGGAATCGATCACCGCGACGCCGACGCCGGCGCCGTCGTAGCCGTGCTGCTGGCGGACGGCCACCGCGCCGATCGTCGCGGCGGTTCGCTCCATCGCGGCCCGCGAGGGGCGATCGAGCGCGATCTTCGCGATATTTGGATTGTGCGCGAGACCGACGAGCGCGGTGTTCGGCACGACCGCGGCCCGCGAGTTGATGATGCGCAGCTCGCGGCCGGCCACGCCGCCTGCCTGCGCGATCGCCGGACCGACGGCGGCGAGTGACGCGCCGTCAACCGCGCGGATGATCACCGGCGACCATCCGATTGCGTGCGCTGCCTGCGCGCGAACAATCGGACCAAGCTTCAACGCCGGGTCGGAAGATTGTGTGGCTGCCGACGGCGCGAGCGCGCCCAAAGAGACAACTACTGCGAGTGCGACGTGCAAAGTTCTGCGCGAAGCCACCTGTGACGCTCCTTTTCCGGCCCTGCGTTCTGCCGGCTGGCGTTCAAAACCCGGTCGCGGGAGTTTTCTGAGTTGCTGAGGGGAAGAGGAGTCTACAACGGAGGAACATTCGGCGCGAGAGGCAGATCGTCGGATGTGCTTAGAACTCAGCGCTTTACAAGCTGATCATTAGTCTCGATGGCATCCGGTACGGGTGTAGCATTTCATTGGCCAGCGTGCGCAAACGACTCACTTGCCTCTGTCCTGCCTGGGCGCTGTGGCTCTTGGCCAGCGTTCTGCTCGCCGCTGAGCAAATCGATCAGCAGCAACTCAACAGCAGCGGCGGTGGGAGCCCGTTCAACGCTGTGACGTGGGTCGGCCAGAGCTTCGTGCCGAACGTCAGTGGTGCGCTCTCGCGGCTCGAGGTCAGCCTCTTCTGTTTTCAGTGTTCCGGCACCAACCCCGAAATCATCGTTGAGGTGAGGACCACGAGCGGCGGCCTGCCGACCTCGACCGTGTTGGCCACGACGACGCTCACGGGATTCTCCAGCGGCTCGTCGTCGTTTCATTCGGCCGTATTCACCGCGCCCGCGATCTTGACCGCCGGCACGACGTACGCCTTCACCATCCATGGCGCCACTGCGCGCCCGACGGGAACCTACGCCGCCAGCTTCAGCACAACCGCCGCGGCATATCCGAACGGCAATCGCGTCGGCTCGTCGAACATCGGGCTGACGTGGACGATCATCGGAAGCGGGTTGCCTTCGACTCCGCGCGACCTCACCTTCAGGACCTTCATGAAGCTGGCGCAGCAGATCGACTTCGCGCCGCTTCCGGGCCGTACGTTCGGTGAACCGGACTTCACCCTCGCCGCGAGCGCGACGTCGGAATTGCCGGTCAGCTTTTCGGCGTCAGGTGCATGTTCAGTGTCGGGAACCACTGTGCACATCACCGGCGTTGGTTCGTGCACGATCACCGCAACCCAGGCGGGCGATGACACGTACGCACCAGCGGATCCGGTGACGCACGCGTTTGCAATCACCTACGCGTCGGCCGGACAGTGCCTCGGATCGCCGGGGCACCAGGTACTGCCGCCACTAACCGCCGACGGCTCCAGTGTGGTGCGGCAGAACGCGACGATCCCTGTCAAGTTCCGCGTCTGCGACGCCAACGGCGTCTCTATTGGCACGCCGGGGGTCGTGACATCGTTCACGCTGCTGCGGGTCATTCAGGGTACCGCTACAACGGAGGTCACCGTGGAGCCGGTGTCAACGACCCCCGATACCGCATTCCGCTGGGATCCGACCAGTCAGCAATGGATCTTCAACCTGAGCACGAGGGACCTCGCGGCGGGCGCGACCTACCTTTACAGCATCGGCCTGGACGACGGATCGTCCATCGAGTTCGGTTTCGGCGTGCGGTAGTCCGCGAGAACGCGCGGGCGACGCGCTCAGAAAACGAAACGCATCCCGACACGGCTCGTGCGTGGCAGCCCGATCGTTCGGATCGGCGTGCGGCCGACGTCCTGTTCTTCGTCGAGAACATTCTCGATGGCGCCGAAGATCTCGATCTTCCTGGTCAGCATCCATCCCAGGCGCGCGTCGAGCATCGATGACTCATCGAGAGGAAACTGGTTGCGGTCGTCGTCGAACTGCTCGTCGATGAAACGCCATTCCGCGGACCAGCGTGCGGCGCCGATGACGCCACGACCGCCAACGGCGTGGTGCCAGCGCGGCACCTGCGGAACACGGAGACCTTCGAGCGGACCGCGAACGAATGTGGAATCCGTGTAGGCGCTGTCGATCGCGGTCAGCTTCGGCGTGCGGTAGTCCGCGCGGGCGTGAGGAACCGCGCGGCTTTTGCAGCCACAGATTCAGCTACAGAGCCGCCGGAACGTACCCTACGTCGCAAGCACCACTCCAGTGTGAAGCGCGCGCCTTCCAGACACTGTCCACGGAATCGGAATCAAACCCACGATTGGCTTTGGACCCCGCAAGACGTAACCGACTTACGAGAGGCGAACGCGAGGGTGGAGCCTGCTGTGGATGAGCGCTCTTTCTACGATGTTTCGTTCTGAGCACATCTCAATTGCGAACGGCACGTCGGTTGCAGCGCCGAAACGTATCCAGTCGCCCCTGCTGCCGTGGACACGAACATATGAAACGCCCTCGCATGATCGGTGGGGTGATTGCGGTGACCGCGGTTGCGATCACCGCCAGCTGCACTCTGGCCGCCAGCGAAGGTCCTTCAAACAGGGCGGCGCAGGAGCTATCGACGTCACGTCTCGCGCTCTTCGAACGCTATGTCGACGCGTTGCGGCTGCGCGCCCGCATTCCGGGGGTCTCCGCGGCCATCGTTTTCCGGCAGCGGATCATCTGGGAGAAAGGCTTCGGCTATCAGGATCTGGAGCGCCGGATCGCGGCCCGGCCGGATACTCCGTACCGCGTTGCGTCACTGACCAAGACGTTTACGTCGATGCTGCTCATGGACTGTGTCGAGGGTCGCACGCTCGATCTCGATTCTCCAATCAACCACTACACACAGCTGATTCGCGAATCCGGCGCGGCCGTGCGACATGTCTTGAGCCACACATCGGAAGGCACTCCCGGCCGGGCATTCATGTACAACGGAGACCGCTACGTCGCACTCACTCCCGTGGTCGAGGAGTGCACTGGTAAGCCTTTTCGATCGGCCCTCGCAGGTCTCCTCGATCGCGCTGCCATGCAGGACTCGGTGCCGGGTCAAGACCTCGAGCAACCGTCGGTCGAGGCCGCCTCGCTGTTCGATCCGCCATCGCTGACAAGGTACAGGTCGGTGATTGCGCGGCTGGCCAAGCCGTACACTCTCGACGCGCGAGGCCGGAGCGTTGCGGCCGACTATCCCCCCCGGGTCATCAATGCCTCGGTGGGTCTCATCTCGACGGTGCGTGACCTGGCAAACTACGACGCCACGATCGACCGGCACGACGTCATCTCTGCTGACACCCGGGAATTGGCGTGGACCCCATTTGTTAACAATGCTGGCGTGACACAACCGCACGCGCTCGGATGGTTCGTTCAACGCTACCGTGGAACGCGCCTCGTGTGGCACTACGGATACTGGACGCAGTTCTCGGCGCTCTATCTCAAGGTTCCCGAGCGCGAATTGACGTTGATCCTCCTGGCGAACAGCGGTGAGCTCAGCTCTCCGTTTCCACTCGGCGCCGGCGATGTGACCGTCTCCGCGTTTGCACGGACGTTTCTGAGAATGTTCGTCGATTGAACGAGCGGAGAACCGCGCCACCGCGTTCGCCCGCTCTGATATCGAGCATCGTGTTTGTCCTGTCGTCGGTTGCAGGAGGCGTGCAACCGGTGTCCGCCGAATGGCGGTTCGTGCCGTTCGCCGGGGTAGCGGGCGGCGCCAAGACGGGCTATTTCGACCCGGATGGCGCCGTCAAAGAGCCACGAGTGGTGGTGGGTGCCGCGGTGGAGAAAAACTGGAATCGCCTCGCTCTCGATGTCGAGTTCGCGGATGTGCCTGGGGTTTTCACCGGCAAGGGTGAAGACAGGATCATAACGAACAGTAATGTGCTACTCCTCAGCGGCAACCTGATAGTGAACCTGCCGGGTCTCGGACGGGTGACACCATACGCTGTTGGCGGGATGGGCGCGCTCCATGTCAGTATCCGGGACGAGGCAGAGGTCTTTCCAGTTTCGGTTTGGCAGCCCGCCGTGATCGCAGGCGGCGGCATGGCGATCCGGATCAGGCCCCGGTTCAGCCTGCGGGCAGATTTCCGCTACACACGCAGCCGACGGGCGGAGGGAGCTGAATCTTCGATTGGTTTCGGCACGACTTACCTTGACTTCTGGCGCTCGTCCATAGGAATCGCACTGGCCTTTTGATCGACACCCCTGACGCTCTCCAGGCTTCGCCGTGTCGCTCCGCTCGCCACGAGTTGGACCGAGGGTCGGTCAGAAGACGAACCGCAGCCCGACACGACTGGTTCGCGGCAGGCCAATCGTCCTGATCGGGGTACGACCGACGTCCTGTTCTTCGTCGAGGAGGTTCTCAATCGCGCCGAAGACTTCGATCTTTCGGGTCAGCATCCATCCCAGGCGTGCGTCGAGCATCGAGGACTCATCGAGAGGAAACTGGTTGCGGTCGTCGTCGAACTGCTCGTCGATGAACCGCCATTCCGCGGACCAGCGTGCGGCGCCGATGACGCCACGACCGCCGACGGCGTGGTGCCAGCGCGGCACTTGCGGAACGCGCAAACCATCGAGCGGACCAGCGGTGAATACCGAATCGGTGTAGGCCTCGAGGCGCCCGTAAAAGACGAGGGCGGCGCCAACCCGCGCTTCGGGTTCGAGCTCGACCCCTCGTGCGCGAATTCGCGCGGCGTTCTGGCGCTCCCGGGTGATCACGCCGCCGCTGGACGACAGCGTCACGTTGACGATCGCATCGTCCACACGACTCCAGAAACCGAGCACACGAACGGTGGAGCGGCCGAGCGGACGCGAGACGCCGGCTTCGAAGCCGCGGACGTCTTCCGGTTCCAGCAGCGGATTCGCACGCGTGAAGGTGTTGCCGACTCGGAACGGACGATAGAGCTCGTTGATGGTCGGGCCGCGAGAACCGCTCTGCACGGCGACATTGATGCGGAAACTGCGACGCGCCGTACGTGAACCAGACGCGCGGACTGAAGAACATGTGCCGGTTCGTGCCGTCGAGCGTGGATTGCCACACTCCGTCGGGCCGTCGCCCCAAGATCGAACCCTGGACCGCCCAATGCCACGGCCGGCGATGCCCAGCGTGGATTGGTCTGGCTCGACGGTCGTGGGAGCAAGCGGAAGCCCTGCGAGGAAAATCGGTTTCCTTCAGTTCGGCGGACGTGGCGCCCGGCCGCGCCGAACCCGAACGCAGACCGCGGTGTACCAGCGCCAGTCGGCCGCGGGCCCGAACGCGCTGGCATCGACATTTTGTTCGCTGGTCGGCACTTCGGCGGCTCGGCCGGGGAGCACAGCGCTGAAGGTCTGGTAGTAATGCTGAACCTGGCCGTACGCCCCGAACCAGAACGCACTCGCGCACCGAACACGCGAGCACCGCGTGCGTCACCTATGTAGAGTTACTCCTGGAACGGCGTGCCGTTCCTCCTCGACTCGCGGAAATGTCCCCCACGTGCTGTGAACTGGTTCGACGACGTTGGCGCAGGAGCCCCAGTGGGCCGACCCGTGCCGCGATCCCGCAGGCGTGTCGATCGGGCCGCGTGATTCGGGAGCGACGATGATGAACCCCTCGGTTGAGTAGGCTTCAGCGGCCGCGAAGATCGAGCCGTTGCCCCAGTCGCGACCGCCGTAGCAGAGAGTCTGCCGTTTGGTCAGTGCCTCCATCGACCAGCAACCGCGCGCCGGCATGGCCGTACTGTTAACCACCACGGCGCCGCCAACCGCGTCAGTGCCGAATACGTCTCCCGCGGCTCCGCGTCCCGACAGAGACCTCGTCAGTGCGGCAAGCGGCAACCGATTCCAGTACACCCACCCTCCGACCGGATCGTTGAGAGGCAGACCGTCGCCGAGTGCGAGCGCGCGGCTCGATCCCGACGCCGCGAGCCCGCGCAACGTCACACCCTGCGTGGTTGGATTGGCGACGCGCGAGGACGAACGCCGGAACAGGCTGAATCCCGGCACCGACCGCAAGGCATCGTCGAGCGTCGCGGCGGGAGCGAAATCGAGCACCTCGCGATTCAGCGTCGTCACGGCTGCAGGTGGCGTGAGCATCGGCATGGAGTGGCTGCCGACAACAACGGTTTCCGCGATTCGCGGCGGCGCTTGCGCTTCCGCCACCCGAAGCGCCATCCAGAGCAGTGCCGCTGCAATATCCATCTATGAAGGATTCGCGATGAAGCGGTACCCGACGCCGCGGACGGTGAGCAGATGCTTCGGCTTGGACGGGTCCTTCTCGATGTAGCGCCGCAGGCGGACGATGAAGTTGTCGATCGCGCGCGTGTCGGTGTCTTCGTGCAGACCCCAGACTTCTTCGAGCATGGTGCGGCGTGCGACCGCCTTGCCTTCGTGCTGGATCAGGTGGCGCAGCAGGTTGGCCTCCATCAGCGTCAGTTGCAGCGTCTTGTTCTCGACGCGCAACTCGAGGGTGTCGAAATCGATCGTGCGGCCCGCAAAAGTGAATTGGTCCGTGGAACGCTTCGTCCACGCACTGCGGCGCAGCAGGCTCTGGATGCGCGCCAGCAGGATCGCGAGCTCCACCGGCTTGGGCAGGTAGTCATCGGCGCCGGCCGCGAAGCCGTTGAGCACGTCTTCCGGACGACCGCGCGCGGTCAGGATCAGCACCGGGACGAACTGGTTGGCCGCCCGCAGCTCTGACACCACGGAGAAGCCGTCCCTGCCCGGCAGCATCACATCCAGCACGACGAGATCGTACGTCGAGCGGCCGCCATTGAGAAGATGCTGCAGCGCCGATTCGCCGTTGTCGATGACGTCAGCGCTCGTATCCCTCGGCGTCGAGATTGAACTTGAGGCCGTGCGCGAGATGTTGCTCGTCTTCGACGATGAGGATGCGGCCAGCGGGTGTCGTCATGCGGCTTCAGGGGGACGCGGAAGAAGGATCGTGAACGTCGCGCCGCGCCCGGCCCCGTCGCTCTCCGCGTACGCCTTGCCCCCGTGGCGCTTGGCCACCGAGCGGACGATGAAGAGGCCCAGGCCACTCCCTTTCGCACGCACCGCCATGCCCTGGATCCGGTAGAAGCGGCGGAAGACGCGCTTCAGCTCGTTCTGCGAGATGCCCGGGCCACGATCGCGGACCTTCAGCGCGTAGCGGGAATGGTCCGCGGTTTCCTCCAGCGTGATGTTCACCTTGGGACCCGACGGCGAGTATTTCACGGCGTTGTCCACCAGGTTCCAGACGGCGGCCTTCAACTCGTCGGCGTCCCCCACGACGATGGCCTCGCCGGGCGTCCGCGACTCGAACGACACCGCCTCCTCGGGAAGGTGGAAGCGCGTTCGCGCGAGCTCGACGCATTCGCGGGCGATCTCGCGAAGGTCCACGCGCGCGTTCGCGATGCGCCGGAACTGCGACCGGGTGCTACCGGCGCGCAACACCTGCTCGATGGTGTGCAGCAGGCGGTCGCTGTCGGCCAGCATGATCTGGTAGAACTCGTGTCGCTTGGCGTCATCCAGCTCGCGCGACTGCAAGGTCTGCAAGTAGAGACGAATCGACGCGACGGGGGTCTTGAGCTCGTGGGTGACGGCGTTGATGAACGAGTCGTGCTGCTCGTTCCGTCGGATCTCGCGGACCAGGAAGATGGTGTTGAGCACCATCCCCGCGATGATGATGAGGAAGAAGACGAGGCCGAAGACGGCCAGCAGCGCCCGCTCCCAATTGATCACCAGCCATCCCACGTTCAGCGTGACGGCGATGGCAACGAGGCAGATGCCGAAGACGGTGAAGAAGATGACCGAGCGCCGTCGGCCCGAAAATCATGCCTCGAGGATAACCGCTGTCGCGCATCGCCGACTACGCGGCTTGTTCTTCGGGAAGCTCCTGGCGGACCTTGGCCACCTTGAGGTCGCGTACGATGCCGATGGCGTTCAGCATCTTCAGGGTGATCCAGGAGACGTCGAACTCGTACCAGGCAAGGCCGTGACGGGCAGAGACCGGGTGGGCGTGGTGGTTGTTGTGCCAGCCCTCGCCGAACGTCAGGAGCGCCACCCACCAGCTGTTGCGCGAGTCGTCCCTGGTCTGGAAGCGGCGTGAGCCCCACATGTGGGTCGCCGAGTTCACCAGCCACGTGGCGTGCAGGCCGAACACGATGCGCAGGAAGATGCCCCAGAGCACCATGCGACCAGCCGCCGACCGCGAGCAGGATCAGACCGACGACGGTCACCGGCACGAAGTGGTAGGTGTTGAGCCAGCGGTAGAAGGGATCGGCGCCGAGGTCTGGCGCGTACTTGACATCACGCGCGGTGTTGTTGTGATGCGAGTCGCCGAACAGGATCCACCCGACGTGCGCCCAGAAGCCGCCGTCGTGCGGCGTGTGCGGGTCACCTTCGTGGTCGGAGTGCTGGTGGTGAACGCGGTGCGTCGCGACCCAGAAGATCGGCCCTCCCTCGAGCGTCAGCGTGCCGCAGAACGCGAGGAAGTACTCGAACGCCTTCGAGGTCTTGTAGCCGCGATGCGTGTGCAGCCGGTGGTAGCCGAGGCTGATGCCGAACCCGACCGCCATCCAGTGCAGCGCGAGCGCGACGAAGAAGTTGGTCCACGTGAACAAGAAGAGCGCCGCCACGGCGCCAACGTGGAAGAGAACCATCACCACGGCCGTGATGCAATTCAGCGTCGTGAGGTTGTAAGGAAGTCGCTTGGAAGTAAGAGTCTTCGCTGTCGCCAACGGATGAATGCTCCTTGAAGCGCAGGACGAACATCCTGCACTTCAAAGGTAATGGCTCTGGCGATCCGCGTTTGTAAGACTTCTGTAATGACTGGGGGCGCTGCACGAAACGACACTTTTGACGGTGTTATTTCGGAATCGTCAGGTCACCCGTTTTTCTTCTCGAACTCGCGCATGAACTGCACCAGCGCGTCGATGCCCGCCTCCGGGAACGCGTTGTAAATCGAAGCACGCATACCCCCCACCGAACGGTGTCCCTTCAGGCCGTCCAGGCCGGAAGCTGTGGCGTCCTTCGCGAATTTTTTCTCGAGATCCTCGCTCGGCAACCGGAACGTCACGTTCATCCGCGAGCGGCTGCCCGGTTCCGCATGCCCCTTGTAGTAGCCGGAGCGGTCGATCTCTGTGTAGAGCTTGTCGGCCTTGCGCTGATTCGCCTTGTCCACCGCCGCCAGGCCGCCGTTCTTCAGCAGCCACGCCAGCACGAGCCGCATCACGTAGATCGTGAAGACCGGCGGAGTGTTGTACATCGATCCGTTTTCCACGTGGATCGGGTACTGAAGCATCGTCGGCAGCGACGCCGGCGTGCGCGAGAGCAGGTCGTCGCGGATGATGACGAGCGTCGCGCCGGCGGGCGCCAGGTTCTTCTGCGCCCCGGCGTAGATCAACCCGAACTTCTTCACGTCCATCGGTCCGCTGAAGATGTCCGACGAGGCGTCGGCCACGAGCGGGACGCTCCCCACATCGGGCACATAGTGGAATTCGGTGCCGAAGATCGTGTTGTTGGTCGTGTAGTGCACGTAAGCCGCACCCGGGTCGAGCTTCAGCTCGCCTTGCTTGGGGATGCGCGCGAAATTCTCCGACTCGGTGGACGCCGCGACTTTCGCGCCCGCGACACGCTTGGCCTCCTTCACGGCCTTCTGCGACCACGAGCCGGTCACGATGTAATCGGCGGAGCCCCCCGCCGGCAGCAGGTTCATCGGCACCATCGAGAACTGCAGGCTCGCCCCTCCTTGCAGGAAGAGGACCTTGTAGTTGTCGGGGATCCCAGCCAGCTTTCGGAGGTCCGCCTCGGCGCCGGCGAGGATGTCTTCGAAGGGTTTCGAGCGGTGGCTGATCTCGAGGATCGACATGCCAACGCCCGGCAACGACAGCAAGTGCTCGCGCGCCTCTTCGAGGACCTCGAGTGGCAGCACGGCGGGGCCGGCCGAGAAGTTGTAGATGCGGTTCATGGTCGTCGTCACAGTTTCACCACCTGAAGATCCAGGATGTCCGTGTTCGTCGTGATGCTGGTCGCAGGTGTCCTTGGACGGTGCGCCGTCGAGATTGATCCTCGCAATCGCCGCTTCCGCCCCTTCGAACACGATGTTCTCCGTTTCCTGCACGTTGAGATTCGCCTCGCGAAGCGCATCGAACACGTGCGCGAGCACGCCGGGGCGGTCGTGGTGGCGCACGACCAGCATATGCGTCGCCGGCGTCCGCTTGGCGAGGTTGACGACATTGGGCACTCGTCCCGTGTCCTTGTAGCTGCGGACAATTCGTACGGTCTCGGCCGCGATCGCTTCCTGCGCCTGGTCGGTAGAGGCGCCGATGTGATGCGTGCCATAGACGTTCGGCAAACCCACCAGGTCATCGCTGAAGTCGGCCGTCGCCGTCCCCGGCTCGTTCGCGAAGACGTCGAGGCCGACGCGCAGGTTCTTCCCGCGCACGGCCGCCGCCAGCGCCGCGTGGTCCACGACCTCGCCGCGCGCGGTGTTGATCAGCATCGCGCCCGGTTTCATCTTCGACAGCAAGTCTGCGTTGACGATATTGCGGGTATCGCTGCCAAGCGCGAGATGGACGCTGAGGATGTCGGCGCGCGTCGCCACGTCTCCCGGCGTCGGCGCCAGCTCGATCTTGATCGCTCGAGCGGCGGATTCGACGCCGAGCTCGCGCGCTTCCTGGTCGGTGATCGGCCGCTTCTGGCCCGCGAACCGCCGGCTCCACAACACGACGTCGAGCCCAAAGCCGGCGGCGCGGCGGATCATCTCCTGCCCGATGTTCCCGACACCCAGCAACCCCAGCGTCTTGCCGTACAGCCCCTGCGCCTTGGAGTATTCCTTCTTGTTCCACTTGCCGGAACGCAGCTCGGCGACGTTATCGGGGACGCGGCGATCGAGGGAGAGCATCAGCGCGAACGCGAGCTCGGCGACCGCGATGGCGTTCTTGCCAGGGCAATTCGAGACGTAGATCCCGCGCTGGGACGCGCCGGCGACGTCGATGGTGTTGTACCCGGCGCCGGCGCGCACGATGAGTCCCAGCCGTCCCGCGTCGAGCATCGGCGTCGTCACCTTCGTGCTGCGCACCACCAGCACGTCGGCGCCGCTGGCGCGGATCGCGTCGGCGAGGGCGTCGTCTTTGAGATCCGGCTCGTAGATCACTTCGCAGCCCGCGGCTTTGAGCCCGTCGAGCCCGCTCTTTTCGAACTTGTCGGCAACTAGGACTTTCATTCGTTGGTCCTTGCCGGGTCTGAAGACCCGGCCTACAGGCCTACGAGTCTAGCGTCACGTCAATCGTGTGGATCAGCAATCCGTCGCGCAGCTTGGGTTCGAACCACGTGGACTTCGGGGGCATGATGCCGCCGGCGTCGGAGATGGCCATCAGATCGTCGATCGTGACCGGGAACATCGAGAAGGCGACTGCGGACTGGCCCGAATCGACGCGCTTGCTCGAGCGCCTTGGTGCCACGCGCGCCTCCGACGAAATCGATCCGCTTGTCGCTGCGGATGTCGCCGATCTTGAGAATCTGCTCCAGTACGTGACGCTGCAAGAGCGCGACGTCGAGCGAGCTGGCGCGTGAGTCGTCTTCCGGCTTCAATCGCGAGACGTCAACCGTGTACCAACGTCGGTCGAGGTACATCGCGACTTCTCCCTTTCGACGCGGCGTCGCACTCCCTTCGCTCACCGGCGCGACCTTTCGCAGCTCGTCGAGGAACTGCTGCGCGGTGCGGCCGGCAAGATCCTTCACCATGCGATGGTAGGGAAGGATCTGCATTTGGTTGTCGGGAAACGCCACGGCGATGAAGGTGTTCGCTTCGCTGGCGCCCGGTTGCCCGCTCAGCTCCGCCCTCGCGCGCGCGGCGCTGGCGGCGCGGTGGTGGCCGTCAGCGATATACAGCGCGGGAATCTTGGCGAACTCGGCGACCAGCGCCGCGCTGTCGGCCGCGGACGCGCGCCAGATCGTGTGCTGCACGCCGTCGGCCGCCGTGAAGTCGTACAGCGGCTTTTCGGAGGTCACTTTGCGAGCGACCGCGTCCACACCAGCCGCCGACTTGTAGGTCAGGAACACGACGCCGGTTTGCGCGCGAAGTTCAATGATGTGCCGCGTGCGGTCGTCCTCCTTGTCGCGACGCGTGCGCTCGTGCTTCTTGATGATGTCGGCCTCGTACTCGTCAACCGAGAAGCTGCCGGCGATCCCCGTCTGCTCGTGGCCGCCCATCCGCAAGCGGTAGAAGTAGAGGGACGGCGTCTCCTCGCTGACGAGCGGCGCCTGATGCCGCAGCGCGTCGAAGTTCTCGCGCGCCTTCGCGTACACGCGTGCCGCGTAGGGATCCGTGTCGGACGGAAGATCGATCTCGGATCGCGTGACGCGCAGGAAACTGAGCGGATTGTTCGACGCGAGCTGCCGCGCTTCTTCAGTACTGACGACGTCGTAGGGAACTGAGGAGACGGCGGGCGCCGCTCCGGGCTCCGGCCGCAAGGCACGGAAGGGATGGATCGAGGCCATCCGAAGATTAAACCACGTGCGACGTGCGACGTGCGACGTGCGACGTGCACGTGCCGACGTGCGGACGTGCCACGTGCGAACGTGCAAACGTGCGAGGTCGTTATTGGGTGATGGCCTTGATCGCGTCTGGACGGTTGCGGGGACGCTCGGCGAGTGAAGTGGTCATGCGCTGGATGGCGGCGTCGCGCAACTGCCGGAAAGTCGGCAGGTTGGCGGCCGCGATCGGCTCTCCCGGCGGCAGCTTCGCGTGTTCGGCACGGGGGTTCACGAAGACGCCATTGCGGCGCAGCCGGTAATCCAGGTGAGGGCCGGTGGCCGTGCCGGTCGCCCCGACGCGTCCGATCACCTGCCCCTGGGACACGCGCGCCCCGGCGCGAACGCCAGTGCCAAACGAGGAGAGGTGCAGGTAATAGCTCTCGTAGCCGCTCGAGTGGCGGATGCGAACCTGCTTGCCGCCCCCGCCCGCCCAGCCCGCCGACAGCACAACGCCGCTCGCCACCGAGACGACCGGCGAGCCGTACGGCGCGCCGTAGTCGACACCGAGGTGCGGCCGGAAGGAGCGGTGCACCGGGTGGAACCGTCGCCGGGAGAAGCCGGACGTCACGCGCACCTCGAACTTCAGCGGGCTCTTGAGGAAGAACCGCTTGAGCGACCGTCCATCCTCGTCGTAGTAGTCGGACTTCCCGGTCGCGGGATCGGTCCAGCGGAACGCCTGGTGTTCCTTGCCGTCGGCAACAAAGCGCGCCGCGAGGATCGCGCCGTACCCAGCGAACTCTCCCTGGCGCGTCGCCTTCTCGAAGACCGCTTCGAAGTTGTCGCCGGGCTGCAGGTCCGAATCGAAGTCGATGGTACCGCCGAAGACGTCCGCCAGCGCCAGTGCGAGCTGGATCGTTTCTCCCGACGACGAGACTGCGGAGATCAGCGAGGGATGCGACGCGTCGATCGTGGCACTCACCGCCTCGACCGATGTTTCCTTTTCGATCGGGAGGACACTCGCTTCGAGCACCGCGGGGCGGTCAACGTTCGGATTGACGATGCGCAGCAAACGGTCCGCATCGATCTCGTAATAGAACTCGCGCAGGGCGCCATCAATCGATCGCACCAACGTATAGGGGCGGTCGGCGCGCAGGTCGCGCGGGTTGAAAACGTTCTTCGCTGCCGACACCGCGGCCATCACGAGGTCCGTGGAGAGATCGTGCGCGCGCAACAGGCTGTCGAGTGTGGCGTTGCGTGGTACGCGAGCGCTGATGGTCTGGATCTCGCTGTGCAGGATGATGTCTGGTCGAGTGCGACGCACGCGAGGCTCATCGGCACAGCCGCTCAGCACAGCCGCCAAACACAGCGGTATCACCAGTTTCCGCAACATTCTGGAACCTGAAGTGTACCGGGCTATTGCTGAGGGGACAACCCCTAAATGCTAGGGTCTTCAGGGGATGGAGGGAAGCGAACCCGTGCTCAAAATCCGGACACCCCATTTGCCGGACCGACGGCTGTGGTAGGCAATGCGGTTCCCATCCGGCGACCAGGTGAACTCCTCCGCCGAAGGATCGGCCAACACTTTTGTCATCCGCCCGGTGCGGACGTCCAGGAGCCACCCGCCGTCCCTGCGCACCTGGAACATCACTCGGCGGCCGTCGGGGGAGACGGCAGGCGTCCGCACGAGACGGCCACGGATTGGCGAGGGGAACGTCCACTGGCGCGACCCATCGAGCGCGCGAATCACCAGCCGATCCTCGTGGCTATAGGCGATGCGTTTGCCGTCCGGGAACCAGGCCGCGCCCCACGGCTGGCCGACCGTGTGCGCGGTGATACGCGTCTCGCGGCCGGTGTCCCGGTCGAGCGTCCAGATGTTCCACACCTGCGGCCGGTCGATTTCGGCGCGCACGAACGCCAGGATTCGGCCGTCGGGTGACCAGCTCGGCACGGCCGCGAACCCTTCTCCACTGACGCGGCGCACGTCCTGCCCCTCGGCGTCGGCCACATATACACCGCGCTCGCCGTCGCGATCGGAGTCGAACGCGATCAACGTGCCGTCGGGTGAAGGCCGCGCGTGAAAGTTGCTCGCGCGATCGTCCACGACCCGTGTCACGCGGAGCACGGATCCGGAGGCGTCGGTATCGGCCTTCAAGATCGCACTGCTCGCGCCGCTGCCCGAGTGATAGAAAACGGCAGATCCCTCGGTAGCGAACGCCGGCGAAAACGCCGTCGTGCTCACAGTCGTCGGCACCGGTGATCACGGACTGCTCGGTTTGTTCGGTAACACGCGGGGCATTCGCTGGCTGAACCGGCGCGGGGCGGTGCACGACGGCCACGTCCGGCGTGTCGCGATCGTTCAGGATCAGAAATGCCGGGATGATCCCGACCGCGAGTAGCGCAGGGATCGCGATTGCGGCAACCCATGGGGCCCGCCAACGCCTGCGCGCGGATATCGTCATCGGCTGCGGTCCGATGTGCACGAGTTCGGTCGGCACGGCCGGCGCGGCAGATAGCACGACCTCGGCGGGAGACATAGGCTCGGCTCGCTCGTCGAGCGCCGGGGCCGAGTCCCACTGCTCGAGCAGCGGGAGCGCCACGCGCACGACTATCCGCTCGTCGAGTCCCGCGGCCCGCGCGTAGCGCACGACCTGGGTTCGTCCGTAGAAGCCCGACGGCCAGTTCGCGAGATAACCCCACTCGAATTCGCGCAACAACTCGACAGGGATTCGGCTCCGCTCGGCGATGTCGCTCAGCGTGAGTCGAGTCGCGCGACGCGCCCGGCGGATGTCCGAGATCGTGAGCTGCGACGGCTCGACGGACGGGAGATAGGCTGGCGGGGCCGAGTCGTCTTCAACTTCGACGAAGACATCCGCGGGATCAGATCCGCGAGTGGCGGAGCGCCAGGCGACCGCGAGGTTCAGCACGACCGTTCTCGGATCGTCAACCGCGAAGCGGCCGAGCGCGTCCGTAAAGGCCTCGAGCGATTCGAACGGCGGCAGGTCGAGGATACGCAGCGCCCGGGCGATGACCAGGCGCAGGGCGCCGGGCACGCGGATGTCCGTCGGCGCATCGAGCGGCGGAAGGAGAGCTTCGACGAGCCTGGCGGCGCGTTCGATGTCACGCCCGGATGCGACCGGGCCTTCGACGTGGATCTCCCCTTCTTCGTCGAGCCGGATGACGTGGGCGGATGGGATTCCCGGCAAGTCGCCGCGTGCGGTCCGCGAAGCGACTTCGCGGGCGATCGTCGCGGCGTCCGACGGGCGCAGGAGCACACCGGCAGCAGCGAGGTCAGCGAGGGAAAAATGAAGAGGCCGCCCCATCGAGCGGCCAACATTGCGACAAGCCTGCCAGTTGGCGCCGGTCGGCGACCTCTCGGATTAGGGCCGCTTTCTCACAAGTGCACACCCACGTCGCAACGGATGAGAGGGCAGGTCATTCACGCAACAGCGGAAATTACACGCCCGATCAGTATTCGCCGCGACGCGGCACCTGCACCTGGATCATCTTCCGGAAACGGACCGGCGCGCCATTCAGCGTCGCGGGCTTGTACCTCCACTCCCGGGCAGCGCCCACCAGCATGGTGTCGTACACGGGGTGAATCGACATGCGGAGCGTCAACGAGATCACGCGACCCTGCTCATCGATGATGACCTCGAGGATTCCGCGATCCTTGGTCATCCCGAGAATGGTGTTCGGCACCGCCGGGAACTGCTGACGTAGCGCCACCGGGGGGATGATCCCAGGATCATCGCCGCCGTAGATCCGCGGCGCGGCCGGCGCAACGGGCGCGGACGGCTTGGGGGCGGGTGGCGGAGTCATCAGTCGTCGGCGCCGGTTCGGGTTTCGCAGGCGCGGGCGGCGGCGCTGCCGCCGCGGCGGCCAGGTCGAGGAAACCGCTCGCCAGCGTCCGCATGTCGGGCAGGCGACCGTTCATCTGCGGATCGTCGAGCAGCGTCAGAAGTTCCCGGAACTGCCGCTCGGCGTTCGCGTGCTCCTTCTTATCGAACGCCTGCTTGGCGGTGGCGTAGCGCGAGGTGGCGATCCCCGGCAGAAGCTTCGATCGCACGTCGCTGAACTTGGTGCGAACACGCGGCGAGGCTTCCGCCTCGGTCGGCGCGAAGAACGGATCGGCGGTCACCGCCGCCGCAATCGCGGTTTCCGCTTCCAGGTCGCGGCCCAGGGCCAGCAGGCAGAGCGACCGGTATTGCTCGATCGTCTTGCGCTCCGACAGGTCGGTCGCCTCGCTGGTGCGCAGGGTGTTGAGCAGCGCGAGCGCTTCGTCGTAGCGCGCCGTGGCATACAGCTCGCGGGCGGCGGCCACGTTCGATTCGCGAGTCGCCGCGCCCACGCGCGAGGCAAACCCCGCCTGCTGCGTCGAGACTGTGGAGGCCGCGACCGTCGCGAGCATGAGCAAGAGGGCGGCGAGGAACTTCTTCATGACGTGCTCCCTACTTCATGTCGATGCTGAGGCGCACCGGCGTCCCGACGGTGACCGACACCGCGTGTCTCTTCTCGCCGAATTGCGGATGCTTGAAGACGATCTCGTGCGGTCCGACCGCCACCGACAGATTCCCGATCGGCGTTTCGCCGACGCGCGTGCCGTCGATCCAGACTTCCGCCCACGGCGCGGCGTTGAGGTTCACGACACCCTTGGGCAGCTCGAGCGGGATCGTGGTGACCTTTCCGGGAGCGACCTGGACCGTGCGGGTGACGCTGAAGGCCAGGGTCGTATTCACGAACTCGAGCTCGTGCCGGCCGGCGGCCAACATGAGGCGATCGGCATCGGTGCTCCGAGCAACCGGCCGTTTTCGCGGATCTCCACGGCAAAGGGCAGCTTCACCGTGATCCACCCGGCCAGCGGCGCCGCCGAAGGGTCGGGCGTCGCCGCCACGGTCGCTGCCGGCGCAGGCGTCGGTGCGGCCGGCCCCGGGACGGTGAGCGGTTGCTCGGGCAACGGGGCTTCGGCAAATTCGAGGTACTGGGACACTTCCGCGCCCGTCGTCAGCGTCACCGGGATCACGCGCGGCACGCCGCGGCCGCGAAGCTCGAGGATGTGTGGGCCCGCCGCAAGCGTCACGCGCGCCGGGGTCATTCCGCGCTCGATGCCGTCGACGAACACCGGCACGCCGGGCGGGTTCGATTGCACCGACAAGGTCGCCATCGCCGGCGCTGGAGATGCCGCCGCGAACTTCTTGAATCCGAGGAAGCCACCGGTCGCGAGCACCACCAGGACCGCAGCGGCGACCGCCAGCTTCTTCAACGGGAGGCGCGAGCCCCTGAGCGCGACGTGGTCACCGCCGCCAGTTCCGCCTCGAGGCTCGCCGCGCTCTCGTCAAACCGCCCTCGTGCCTCGGCGGTCGCCTCCGGCGATCCGAACGGCTTCTCGGGATCGAAGAGCGGCCTCGTGGCAGCAGCGGCCTCCTGGAGAATCGCGTCGAGCGAAGGGGCCTGCTGCACCATCACCGGTGGTGGTCGAGGCCAGCACCGGCGCCGGAGCGACGGGAGCGGGCGGCGCCGCAACCGGAGGATCGATCTTCGCAAACTCCGAATAGCTGGCCGGTGGCTCGGGGCTCGGCACCGGGACGTCGGCGTCGGGACCACCGGCGTCGCGGCGACGGACTCGGAATAGGCGCCTGCGCCGTACACAGGGATCGGCGCTGGAGCCGGAGTCGGAGTCTGGACTGGAGCGGGCGTCCCCGGTTTCGGCGCCGCCGGCGTCAGCAACGCCGCGATGTAACGGGAGAGGAACGTTTCGAGCGCGACCGGCGCCGCCACGTAGTCGTTGCCTTCGGCCGCCAGCTGGTCGAGTGCGCTGAGCGCTTCGGGGGCGGACGCGAACGCGCGGCGCACGTCCACCTGCAGCGCGCGCGCGAGCCAGGTGCGCATCGCGGGCGACAGCGGCTGCTCGTCACCGAGCGCGGTACGCTCACGCGCTTCGTTCAGCAGATCGTTCAGCCCGCGCGGGTACTCGTCGTTGGTGAGCGGGCGCCCGAGGATGAGGGAGAGCGCCACCACACCGATGCCGGCGACGTCGGCGCGCTGGTCGAACCGCGAGAGGCCGGCGCTGGCCGGCATGGCGACCCGGAACTCATTCCACAGCCGCTCGCGGCCGTACTGCATCTGCTCGATGGCGGCGCCCATCACGTGCTCGGCGATCACCAGCCGCGCGTGCGGCGTGACCAGCAGGCGCTCCGGCGCGATCAGGCCGTGCGCCACGTCGCGCGCGTTCTCGTGCAGCAACGCGACGGCCGGTACGAGCTGCCGAATGAGGCAGACGGCCGCGTTGATATCGAGCAACAGCCCGCGCTCGTTCGCCACCCGCAGGATGTCGGAGAGGCGCGTCCCCTCGACGTGATCCGATACGATTGACAGTCCGGTGGCGTGGTTGTGCGAGCGATCGACGCGGCGGACCCGGGCGTAGTAGCCGTGGCGAAAATTGGCGAGGCGAGCGACCCGCTCCCGCAACGCGAACTCGAAGGACGGCACGGCCGTCAGCGCCGGATTGATGCGGAGGACCTGCACCAGGTCGCCGGTCGCGCCATCCGTGGACACAACACGGTCGCCGATGCCGTCTGAGAACAACGGGGCTTCGGGGCTTTCGGGGTATAGGGCCGCAGACATGGCGCAGGCCCCTTGTGCAACGGCCAGACCACGTAAACTATTGAAAATCGCTCGCAATTACACGCTTGCATCGAGTGCGCCATTTACAAGCCTCGACGCACACTCACGATTCTGTAATCGCGCAGACCTTCGCTCGCGCGCGCAAACATCAAACGTCAAACCCCCAACTCCAAAGGAGTTTTGATCTTTGGAGTTGGGAGTTTGGAGTTTGGGCGAGGTACACTTCTCAGGGGTTTTTGGAGGATTGGAATGATGTTGAAGCTCAGGCACCGTCCCGTGATCGCCGGCGCGACGCTCGCGGCAACGCTCGCGTTCGTGCCGCTTGCCGCACAGCAGGCGCAGGAAAAGATCGATTACGAGGCGATTTACAAGATCAAGGCAGAAGGTTTTCAGAACTCGCAGGTCATGAACGTCATGAGCTGGCTGACCGACGTCTACGGTCCGCGGCTCACCAACTCGCCCGGCTTCCGCAAGTCAGGCGAGTGGGCGGTGAAGCAGATGACCGAGTGGGGCCTCGCCAACGCGAAGCTCGAACCGTTCGGGCCCTTCGGCCGCGGTTGGTCGAACGACAAGTTCTACCTCCAGGCGACGACGCCGGGGGGAAGCTTTCCGGTGATCGGCATGTCGACGGCATGGACCGCCGGTACGAGCGGTCTCGTCTCGGGTGATGCCGTCTACGCGATCATCGAAACGCCGGAAGACCTGGCGAAGTTCAAGGGGAAGCTGAAGGGAAAATTCGTCCTCACCACGGCCATGCGCGACGTGCCGGCGGTGTGGACCGCTCCCGCGCAGCGCCTGACCGATCAGCAGCTTGATGAGATCCAGACCGAAACCGACACGCGGGCCCGCGGCGGACGCGCCGGTGGACCCGGTCGCGCGGGCGGCCCCGGCCGCCAGGGGGGTCCCGGCGGAGCCCCGGGGGCACCGAGCTTCGCACAGCAGCGGACCCAGTTCTTCAAGGACGAAGGGGTCGTCGCACTGATCTCCGCGGGCCGCGGCGACGGCGGCACGATCTTCCTCGGCGGCAACAGCGCGAACCGCCAGCCGACAGTCACCGACCTCGGCCTGCCGCAGATCGTCATCGCGATCGAACACTACGGCCGCATCGTCCGCACGCTTGAAAAAGAGATGCCGGTCAAGATGGAAGCGGACATCAAGAACACGTTCCACGACGATCCGCAGTCGTTCAACGTCGTCGCCGAAATCCCCGGCACCGACAAGGCGGCCGAGATCGTGATGCTGGGCGGGCACTTCGATTCCTGGCACGGCGCCACCGGCGCCACCGACAACGCGGCAGGTTCCGCCGTGATGATGGAGGCGATGCGCATCCTGAAGAAGAGCGGGCTGAAGCTGCGCCGGACGGTCCGCATCGGACTGTGGGGCGGAGAGGAGCAGGGGCTGCTCGGCTCGCGGGCCTACGTCACCGAGCATTTCGCCGATCGCGCCACGATGGCGCTCAAGCCGGCGCACGCGCAGTTCTCGAGCTACTTCAACGTGGACAACGGCACCGGCGCGATCCGCGGCGTGTATCTGCAGGGGAATGAAGCGGTCACTCCGATCTTCGAGGCGTGGATGAAGCCGTTCCGCAACATCGGCATGAACACGCTGACGATCCGCGATACCGGCGGCACGGACCACCAGTCGTTCGACGCGGTCGGCCTTCCCGGGTTCCAGTTCATCCAGGATCCCGTCGAGTACGACACGCGCACGCACCACTCCAACATGGACAGCTACGAGCGCATCCAGGAAGAGGACATGCGGAAGAACGCGGTGATCGTCGCGGCCTTCGTCTACCACGCGGCGAACCACGACGCGAAACTGCCCCGCAAGCCGCTGCCGACTGCGCAAGGGGGCCGGCCGCGGAACGCAATTCAATGCTAAATGCTGAATTCTGAATGCTGAAGTAATGGGGCAATTCTGAACTTGAACCTCAATTCAGCATTCAGCATTCGACATTCAGCATTGCTATCGCCAGCGCTAGGTTTCCTGGCGCTGGCGTTGGCATGGCTCTGGCCCGTGCCGAGGCGACTCACCTCGCGCATTCCCCACGACCTCGGCGACCCCCTCCTCAACGCCTGGATTCTCTGGTGGAACACACAGGCGGTGCCGTTCACCGAGCGCTGGTGGAACGCGCCTTTTTTTTACCCCGTGCCCGGCGCGCTCGCGCTCTCTGAACATCTGTTCGGCATTGCGCTGTTCACGGCGCCCCTGCAGTTTGCCGGTCTCAATCCCATCGGCGCCTACAACGTCGCGCTGATTCTGTCGGCCTGGCTCTCGGGCTTCTTCGCCTTCCTGCTCGGACGCCGGTTGACGGGCTCGACGGCGGCCGGCGTCATTGCCGGCTTGGCGTTCGGGTTTTCGCCGTACCGGGTGAGCCAGCTCGCCCATCTGCAAGTGCTGACCGCCCAGTGGATGCCGCTCGCGCTGTACGGCATGCACGCGTACCTGGATGATCGCCGCCGCCGCTGGCTCGCCCTGGTCGCGGTCGCCTGGCTGTTGCAAGCGCTGTCGAACGGATACTTCCTGCTGTTTTTCCCGGTCCTGATCGCGCTCTGGCTCGCGTGGTTCGTTCGCTGGAAAGCAGATGCGCGTCCGGGCCTCGCCCTTCTCGCCACGTTTGCGGGGTCGTCCCTGCTGTTGCTCCCGACGCTCCTCAAGTACCGCGAAGTGCACGACGCGATGGGCCTCGCCCGCCAGCGCGGGGAGATGCTGCTCTTCAGCGCCGAGCCCGGATCCCTGCTCCGGATGCCGGACCTGCTGAAGTTCTGGCCGTACTTCGAACCGAAGACGCAGGAGGATTTTCTTTTTCCGGGCGTCACAGCCGTGATGCTCGTGCTGATCGCGGCCCTGGTCGCTGTGCCGCGCGTGCGAACCTCGAACCTCCTGGCGCGGCGATCGCCCCTCCTTTTCTATAGCGCCGCAACGCTCGCGATGTGGTGGCTGGCCTTTGGTCCTGCGCCGGAGGATCAACCGCTGCAGGCCTTCGTGAAGCCGTACACGTGGCTCACGCTGCTCCCCGGTTTCAGCGGCCTGCGCGCGCCGTCGCGGTTCGCCATGTTGGCCACCCTGTCGCTGTCGGTGGCAGCGGCTCTGGCCTTCGTGCGCCTCGCGCCCGTGCGTCCGCGCTTGCGCGGCGCGTTGGTGGCGATTGCCGCCGTAGGCCTGCTGGTGGATGGATATCCGGAAAGCATCCCGCTGCACGCCGCGCCGGGACGCCTTGCGCTGCCCGACGTCCGGGACGCCCTGATCCTGGAGCTTCCGATCGACGAGCCCGGCGCTGGGACAGCGGCGATGTATCGCGCGATCGAACACCGGCGCCCGTTACTGTCGGGATACAGCGGCCACTTTCCGCCGCACCTGCGCATCTTCGCGAGCGCGCTCGAGCGCGACGATCCTTCGTCGGTCCGGTACTTCGCCGCCGGACGGCCCGTGATCATCACGGTGAACCACCGCTACGACCCCTACGGATGGTCGCTGCGGTTCATTCGCAGCCTTCCCGGTATCGTCGAACACGGCGGGTCCGCCGCGGGTTCGGTCTTCGTTCTCCCAGCGCACCCGCGCGCCCGCACTGGCAAGACCGGTGCGGCGCTGCCGATTACCTCTATTAAAGAGGAAGCGCGCGAACACGCCGTCATCGATCTCGGCGAGACGCAACTCGTGCGCGAGGTGACCTTTCCCGTGCGGTGGCATTTCGACAAGATGGCCCCGCGAATCGAGGTGGAGGCGTCAGCCGACGGGGTGATCTGGCAGAGCGTGTGGCTGGACTGGACGGGAGGGCCGGCGATTGCGGGTGCCATCGAAGATCCGCGAGAAGGGCCGTTACGCATCCCGCTGCCGGACGTCCGCGCGCGCTATCTGCGGATTCATCCGGCGCCGAGATGGATGCTGTCGGAGCTGCGCGTCTACTGAGGACGTCCACCCGGGTTCCACGCCGGCTTGAACGGCGCGTTGGCGAGCCAGCGAACCGGTTCCACCATCGAACGGATCGCATCGGTCATGTGCGCGAAGTCGATCTTGCTGATGTCGTCGGCAGGCGTGTGGTATTCCTTGTGGAGTCCATAACTCGACACGGTGTGCGCGATGACGCCGCGACGCGCGAACTGGATGTTGTCGGAACGCGTGAAGAAGCTCTGGTCGGGATGCGGATCCTGCACGAGCTTCGCCCCTCGATTCGCGAGTTCAGGCCCTAGGTTCGACCGCTCGTAGCCGGTCAGCCAGAGCGTCTGCGGCGGCACCTTCGGATCGGGGCGGCCGATCATCTCGAATTGCAGGTTGGCGACGATCCGGTCGAGTGGTACGACTGGCTTGTCGGCAAAGAATCGCGACCCCGCCCCGCCGGACTCCTCGCTCCCAAACCACGCGAAGACGATCGTGCGCTTCGGCCGCGGCCCGCGCGCGATCGCATCGGCCAATTCCAGCACAGCAATACTCCCCGACGCATCGTCATCCGCCCCATTGTTGATGGCGTCTGTGCCCGCCGGCGCATTCGCGCGAACGCCGATGTGGTCGATGTGCGCGCTGAGCAGGATCACCTCCTGTGACATCTGCGGATCGGAGCCGAGAATGCGACCGACCGCGTTCCAGGTGCTCGTTTTCTGAACCGACTTGACCTCGCCCTCCAGCGTGACGGTAGCACCGGCGGGGATCTTGTCGATGACGTCAAAGGTTGCAGCATCGAGCGCCACACACGCGGGCCGCGATGGTGGCGGCGGTGTGCCGATCGTGCGTGATGCCGGACGAGGCAGCCGGCCACGCGCCGCGGTCGTCTGCGGGCCACACCCGTCGGGCCTGGTCAACACCATGGCGGCAGCCGAGAGCTCCGCGGCGATCGGTCCTAAGGGTTCCGAGATGAGGACGACCGCTCCGCGTGCGGCGGGTGTGCCTTTCTGGTGCCGGCTCAATGCGCCGCTGATCCTCGGCGTTGGCATCGAGACGACCGTCAATTCCTTTGCGTGCATGAAGCGGCGATCGCCGATCGTCAACACAGGCGGGGAACCCAATTCAGGACGCTCGATATCGATCGTCTGCACGTAGCCGCCCGTGGTCACCCATCGGCTCGAGCCCGATCCGGCGAAGCTGGGCAGCAACGTAATTCGCAGCGATCCATTCATCCCTGCTGCCGCTGGCGCGTCCGTTCATCGCATCGCTCGCGAGGAACTCCATGTGACTGCGCACCGATGTCTCGGAGATCTCGGCAGCCGCCGCACCTTGCGGCTGAGTTGCGGGGCCGGGGTTGGTCCCACAGCCAATCGAAAAGAAAAACAGGAACAGCGCTGAGGTTCGCTTCACGGCAGTGATCCTATCCGATATCTTTGTGCGTTATATGCGTGTACGTATCCACGTCGTCCTGTTCTTCCTCTTGTTCGTCGTCACCCAGGCTGCCGCGCAGACGCAACGCGCCGCGGTGCGGGGCGTCGTGCTCGATCCTGCGGGCGCACCCGCCGGCAAGATAGAACTGCGGTTCATCAACGAAGCCACGACGGAAGTACGTCGCGTGATTTCGGACGACAAGGGACGCTATGTCGCCGCGGAACTCGAACCGGGGGCGTACCGCATCGAAGTCGAAGGCGGCCAGTACCGCACGTTTGCGGCGCGCGTCGAACTCGCCATCAATCAGGATCTGCGACTCGACCTGCCCCTCGCGCTGGAGACCGCCTCGACGTCGGTGGACGTGCGCGCAGTTTTCATTCCGGTGGATCGTGACTCGCCGGCGTTGGCCACGCGACTTGACAACCGGCTGGTGACCGAGCTGCCGCTCGATGGGCGGAACTTCCTGGAACTCTCGCTGCTCGCGCCCGGAACGGCGCCGGCGCCGCAAGGATCGGCGAGCTCGGTGCGAGGCGACTTCGCGTTCACGGTGAACGGCGCGCGCGAGGACTTTACCAACTACCTGCTCGACGGCATCTACAACGTGGACCCGAAGCTCGGAACGGTTGGCGTCCGGCCGCCGGTGGATGCGATCCGCGAGTTCGAAGTGCGCACGTCGACCTACGACGCCACCTTCGGACGCAACGGCGGCGGCCAGGTGAACATCCTCACCCGCTCGGGCAGCAACCGTCTCGCCGGCGCCGCCTACGAGTTCTTTCGCGGAGGCGCATTCGATTCTCGAAACTACTTTGCGCCGGACGACGAGGATGCGCCGGAATACAGCCGCCATCAGTTCGGCGGCGCGCTCGGTGGACCGGTCGTGAAGGACCGGACGTTCTTCTTCGTGGATTACGAGGGCACACGCCTGCGCGAGGGGATCACGCGCGTGACCAACGTGCCGACCCGCGCCGAGCGCGAAGGGAATTTTTCGCAGAGCCTGTTCGCGCGCCCGGTTGTTCCCGGAACGACCATCCCGTTCCCGGGCGGCATCGTTCCCCTGCCTGTCCAGCATCCGAGCGGCCGCGCCATCGCGGCGCTCTTCCCGGATCCCAATCGCAGTACGCCGTTCGCGAATTTCGTCTCGTCGCCGACGCTCGAAGACGATATCCATCAACTCGACGGACGCCTCGATCATGCGCTCGGCTGGCGGCAGCCGCCTGACGCTGCGGTACAGCCTCAGCGATCGGACGCTGTTCGAACCGTTCGCCGGCGCGGGATTCTCGTCGCTGCCCGGCTACGGCAACGACGTGGACCGCCGCGGACAGAACCTGCTGGCCGCCTTCACCCACACGCCCTCGTCGACGCTCGTGAACGACGTGCGCTTCGGCTACAACCGCGTCAGCATCGACGTCTTCCCGGCAGACACATCGATCACCAACGCCAGCGTTGGCCTGCCGGCGCTTTCCAGCAACCCGCGGGACGCGGGGCTGAGCCTCATCTCGGTTTCGGGGTTCTCGCCGCTGGGGCCCGAGTACAACAACCCGCAGTCGAGCACCTCCGACACCTTCCAGCTCACCGACACGGCCACCTGGACGCGCGGCGCGCACCTGGTGAAGTTCGGCGCCGAGTGGTACGGCGTGAAGCAGAGCGCGTTCCGCGACGTGCAGGCGCGCGGCTTCCTCAACTTCATCGATCAGTACCTGACCGGCAACGCGTTGGCGGATCTGCTGCTCGGATTCCCGGTGCTGACGGGTGGCGCGACGCTCGATAACCCGCAGAATCTGCGCACTCAGACCTGGAGCTTCTTCGCGCACGACGACTGGCGCGCGACGCCGTCGCTGACCGTGTCGGCGGGTCTGCGCTACGACTACTCGTCGCCACCCGTGGACAAGGACGACCGGGCGAACCTGTACGACGTCGAGACGGGACAACTCGTGCAGGTTGGCACCAACGGCATGCCGCGCGGTGGGTACGACCCCGATCGCAACAACATCGCGCCGCGAATCGGGTTCGCCTGGACGGCCAACTCCGAGGCGACGATGGTCGTGCGCGGCGGCTACGGGATCTATTACAACCAGGGAGCGCTGGCCACGTCGGAAGGGTTGTTTTTCAATCCACCGTTCTTCAACCTCGACGTCTTCTTCCCGTTCCAGGGGCTGCCGCCGATCACGCTGACGGATCCGTTCCCCGAGTCGTTCCCTATTCCCGTTCCGCAATCGGCGACCGCGTATCAGCGCGACCTGCAAACGCCGTGGATGGAGCACTACAACGTCACGCTGCAGCGAGCGATCGGGCGTTCCCGCACCGTGGAGATCGGGTACGTCGGGTCGCGTGGGCACGATCTGATCTCGGCGCGCGACGTGAACCAACCTCCGGCCAGCCCATCGCCGTTCAACTTCCGGCCCAATCCGGCGTTTGCCGACATCACGCTGATCGAGTCGCGCGCCTCCTCGCGCTACAACTCGCTGCAGTTCCGTTTGCAGCAGCGTTCCGAATCGGGTCTCTCGACGCTGTTCGCCTACACGTACGGCAAGTCCACCGACGATGCGTCGGGGTTTTTCACGAGTGCGGGAGATCCGAACTTCCCGCAGGACAGCCTGGACCCGGAGGCCGAAGAGAGCCGCTCGTCGTTCGACATTCGCCACAAGCTCACGTGGGCGTTCTCGTATCCGCTGCCGTTCGGCGACGGCCGGCGCTGGCTGGCGAGCGGGATGGTGGGGAAGATCCTGTCAGAGATGGAACTGCACGGCACTTACCTGTTCCACAGCGGGCGTCCGTTCACCGTCGCGTTGTTGCCGACGATCGACGCCAGCAACACGGGTCGCTCCAACCTGGGGTTCGGCTTCAACGACCGGCCGAACGTGACCGGCGACCCGAGCGTCTCGAACAAATCGCCCGAGCAGTGGTTCAACACCGGCGCCTTCTCGTTCCCGGCCTTCGGCACGTTCGGGGACGCGCCCCGCAACATGCTCCAGGGCCCGTCCTACAAGAACGTGAACCTCGCGCTGGTGAAAAACATGCTCTTCGGCACCAGGTCGCGGCTCCAGCTGCGCGCCGAAGCCTTCAATCTCTTCAACCGCGCCAACTTCGACCTGCCCGATTCGTTCCTCGGCTCGCCGACCTTCGGCCAGGTCCTGTCGGCAGGTTCTCCGCGCAGGTTCCAGTTCGGCGTGAAGTATGTGTTCTGAGAGCTGCCCGCGGCTCGCGGCTCCGGCTAGTGCGGCGCTTCGCGCCTGACTGAGGCGCCAAGGACTGCAGAGGTGGTTGGCGCTTTGGCCCGCGGTGTAGTGCGGCCACGAAGTCCGAAGCACTAAACCGAGCTCTGCGTTCTCAGCGCCAGGGCGAGTCGCCGCCTGAAGCTCTGCTCGGCGTGGCTATGCCGCTGACTACTTACCGATAGCCCAAAGATGCTTCGTGCCGCGAATGTACACACGCCCGTTGGCGAGCGCGGCGGACGAGTACACGGGTTCGTCGATGCTGTTGATGCGGACGATCTCGTGCGTCGGGCCGGCCTTCACGAGGTAGGTGTCTCCCTCCTCGCTCGTCATCGCGATCAGGCCGTTGTAGGCGACGGGTGAACCGACGAAGCGCGACGGTTTCGGCGGACGGCCGCCCTCGTAGACCACTTCGCCGGTCGCGGCGTTGAGGCACGTCAGGATCCCGTTGTCGGTCGACAGATACACGTAATCACCGTAGAGCAAGTTGGAGAGCACGTAGCCCGTGCCCTTCGCGTACTGCCAGGCAATGCGCTTCCCTTCAGCCTGGTCGCCCGGACGCAGCGCGACGATACGCTTGGCCGGGAAGCCGGCGGTTATTATCACCAGGCCCTTGCCGACGAGCGGCGTGTGGATGGCGTTGCTCTTGATCCCCTCCGTCTTCCAGAGTTCCGTTCCGGTCGCGGGATCGTAGGCAATGATGCTTTCGTTTCCGTTCGTGATCAGCTCGGTCCGCGTGCCCGCTTGCCCTGAGCCAGTCGAAGGGGCGATCGCACCAGCACCGGTGTCGCCCAGCTCACCTGGATGGCTCGCTTCGTCTTCCAGACTTCTTTCCCCGTGGTCTTGTCGTAGGCGGCGACCACGGACTCTTCGCCGTTGTCTTCGTCGCGCTGAATGATCACCAGGTTCTGGTAAAGGACCGGCGAGGTCCCGGTGCCGAGGCCGAGCGTCTTGAATTTTTCTACGACCTTCCACGCCAGCTTGCCGCCGAAGTCGTACGCAAACAGGCCCTCGGCGCCAAAGTAGGCGAAGACCAGTTTTCCGTCGGTGGCCATCGTCGGCCCTGCGAAGCTGCTCTGGCGATGGCGCGCGTCGTAGACCGGTCCCTCGTACGCAACCTGTTCCCACGCGACCTTGCCCGTCTTTGTGTCGATCGCCACGACCTTAAAGGTGTGCTTTCGATCCGCCGCCACGCTGTCGGGATGCACGAATTCCTTGCCGCCCTGCGTGTGCGCGGCAGCTTTCTGCCCCGGGATCTGCTCCCCTTCGATGACCGACGTCACGAAGGCGCGATCCCCCCAGACGATCGGCGACGAATGCCCGGTCTCGAGTGGCAGCTTCCACGCGAGGTTCTTGTCGGCTCCCCACTCGGTGGGGAGTTGCTTCTCGGTGGAGATGCCCTGGCCATTGGGGCCGCGCCACTGCGGCCAGTTGTCAGCCGTCAGGGAAACCGTGGCGGCCAGGGAGAGCGTCAGAACAGACGAAACGAATGATGACCGGTGCATGTATGAAGTATAGGCGGCTGAACCAGTGGCGTTGACATCCGGGGACGAGAACCTCAGCGTGGGGACCAGTTGACGCATTCCGGGGACCGCGGTAAGGACTGATATTCTTGGAAGGATCTATGAAACCTAGATTTCTACATGGAGTTGGTGCGTGGGCGGCAGCGGCAACGCTGGTGTCCGCATCCGCAGTCCTCACCGCTTCGGATTGGCCTGAATGGCGCGGCCCGGCCCGGACCGGCGTCTCCACCGAAAAGGGCCTCCCGAACACCTGGTCCACGGCCGGCGAGAACCTGGCCTGGCGCATTCCTTACGGCGGCCGGTCGTCCCCGGTCGTTTTCGGCGACCACCTCTACCTGCAAACCTCATCCGGCGCCGGCCCGACCCTGCAGGAACGGCTGATCTGCTTCAACGCCGATACGGGCAAGCTGCTCTGGGAACGCAAGTACAACCTCTTCACGAGCGACGTGCCACCCCATCGCATCGCCTGGGCCTCACCGGCGGTGGATCCTGCGACTGGAAACGTCTTCGCGTTCAGCGGCAACGGGCTGCTGATGTCCTACTCCCCCGATGGCAAGCCGCTCTGGGAACGCTCGCTGCCCGAGGAGTTCGGGATGTGGACGACCCACGGCGGGCGCGTGTCATCGCCGGTCATCGACGGCAACCAGGTGATCGTGAGCGGCCTGACGTTCTTGTGGGGACAAATGGCGGGAGGCGCGCACCGCTTCGTCTCGTTCGACAAATCGAACGGCAAGACGATCTGGGTCAGCTCGCCTGAAGGGCGGCCGACCGACACGATCTACGCAAACCCGTACATCGCCGATATCAACGGCGTCCGGACGTTCTTCTCCGGCGGCAGCGACGGCGCCATGCACGCGATCAAGGTCGCGACCGGCGAGCCGATCTGGAACTGGCGCGTCAGCCAGCGCGGGCTCAACACCGCCGCGCTGATGCTCGGCTCCGACGTCATCGTCAGCCACAGCGAAGAGAACGTCGGCACCAGCGAGATGGGCATGCTCGCGGCGGTGCCAGCAGGCTCGAAGGGAACACTCGCCGACAAGGACGCGCGCTGGGTCGCGCGCGGCGTGCAGGCCGGCTACGCCTCGCCGGTGAGCGACGGCGAACGGATCTACGTGCTCGACAACGGCGGCGTGCTCTTCGCCTACGACGCCAAGACGGGGAACAGGCTCTGGGAGCAGACCCTCGGCACGATCGCCAAGGCGTCGCCGGTGCTGGCGGACGGCAAGCTGTATATCGGAACGGAGAATACGGGTGATGCCGGCGGCAAGTTCTTCATCATCCGCCCGCACGCCGACAAGGCCGAGATCCTCGACCAGGACTGGCTGGGCACGCCGCAGAAGTCCGAGCTGATCGTCGCCTCGCCGATCGTGGCGCGCGGCCGCGTCTACGTGACGTCGATGGACGCGATGTACGCCATCGGCCCCAAGACCGTCCCGGCCGGGGCCGGTGCGCCCCCCACGAATATGGCGACAACGGCGGCCCCGGCGGGTACTGCTCCCGCGGTGCTGCTCGTGACTCCGACGGAGCTGATCCTGAAACCAGGCGAAGCCGTGGACCTCGCGGTCCGCGCGTTCGATGCGAGCGGCAACAGTCTCGGGGCTCCCGCCAACGTGACGTGGGCCGTTGAAGGCCTCAAGGGCAGCGTCGCCAACGGCAAGTTCACGCCCGAGGCCGCCGCCGGCGCGCAGGCGGGAGTGGTCAAGGCGACCGTCGGATCTGTGTCGGGCGCCGCGCGCGTCCGCGTCATTCCCGACTTGCCGTGGACGTTCGACTTCGAGAACAGCGGCGAGGCCTCGCCAGCGCACTGGATCAACGCCACCGGCAAGTTCGTGGTGCGCGATTTCGAGGGGAACAAGGTCCTCGTGAAGCTGGCCGAGAATCCGTTCGCGTTCGCCAAGCGCACGCGTCCATTTTTCGGGTCGCCGGATCTGAGCAACTACACGATCGAAGCCGAGATCCGCTCGAAGGAAGTGCGGCGCCAGATCGCCGACGTGGGCATCGTTGCCCAGCGCTACGAACTGGTGCTCTTCGGCAACCACCAGCGGCTCGAGCTGCAGCCCTGGCAGCCGGAGACCCAGCGCACGGTGAAGAAGGAGTTTCCCTGGCAGAAGGACACCTGGTACGTGATGAAGCTCGAGGTGCAGAACCTCGACAAGGGTCAGGTGCGCGCGCGTGGCAAGGTGTGGCCGAAGGGACAGCCGGAACCCGCCGCGTGGACGATCGAGCGCATTGACCCGATCGGCAACACCAAGGGGTCGCCCGGCATCTACGCCGACGTCATGAACTCGGATCCGAAAGGCGGCTCCGAAATCTTCTACGACAACATCAAGGTTTACAGGAACAAATGACGAAGCTGATTCTTTTCGTTGCGATCGCGCTGGCGGCCCAGACGGCCAAGCCGGTGCCCCCCAAGCCCGAACCGCAGAAGCCGCCCACGGTCAACACGCCCGCGGCGCCGGCCGCCGCAACCACACCCGAGCCACCACCCGACCAGTGGCCGATGTGGGGCGGAACGCCCGATCGCAACATGTTCTCGTCGATGAAGGGGCTCCCGACGACCTGGGACCTGAAGTCGAAGAAGAACGTGAAGTGGATGGCGGAACTCGGGTCGCAGACCTACGGCAATCCCGTCGTCGCCAACGACATCGTGCTCGTCGGTACCAACAACGAGGCGATGAAGGACCCCAACATCAAGGGTGACAAGGGCATCGTGATGGCGTTCCGCGCGTCGGACGGCCAGTTCCTCTGGCAGGCGGTGCACGACAAGCTCGCCGCCGGCCGTGCGAACGACTGGCCCTTCCAGGGTGTCTGTTCGTCGCCGCTGATCGAGAACGGCATCGCGTACTACGTGTCGAACCGCGGCGAGCTCATGGCGGTGGATCTCGACGGGTTCCGCGACAAGAAGAACGACGGTCCGGTCACCGACGAGAAGCTGACCCGCGAGGTCGACGCCGACATCATCTGGCGCTACGACATGATGGAGGAGCTCGGCGTCCAGCAGCACAACATGGCGAACTCGTCGCCAGTGGTCTTCGAGAACCTGATCTTCATTAGTACTTCGAACGGCCAGGACGAAAGCCACGTCAACGTGCCTTCGCCGCGAGCCCCGGCCATCATCGCGGTCGACAAGACGACCGGCAAGCTCGCCTGGGAAGACAACTCGGTCGGCGAAAAGATCCTGCACGGCCAGTGGTCCTCCCCCGCCGTGGGGACCGTCGGCGGCGTCGTGCAGGTGGCGGTGGGCCAGGGTGACGGCTACGTGCGCGGCTATGAGGCCAAAACCGGCAAGAAGCTGTGGGAGTTCGACCTCAATCCCAAGGATTCGGTGTGGCCGAAGACCCGCAACGAGGTGATCAGCACGCCGATCATCGTGAACAACGTCGTCTACATCGCCAACGGGCAGGATCCCGAGCACGGGGAAGGGGTCGGCCATCTTTACGCGATCGACGCCACCAAGCGCGGCGACATCACCAAGACCGGCCAGATCTGGCACTACGGCGACATCCGCCGCTCGATTTCGACGGGCGCCTACTTCAACGGGATCCTGTTCTACTCGGACTTCAGCGGCTTCCTGCACGCCGTCGATGCGAAAACCGGCAAGCAGGTCTGGAAGCACGACATGTTCGCAGCGATCTGGGGATCGCCGATGGTGATCGACGGCCGCGTGTGGCTCGGCGACGAAGACGGCGACGTCACGATCCTGAACGCCGACCGCACGATGAAGGTTGTGGCGGAAAACAATATGGGCAGCTCGGTCTACTCGACCCCGGTGCCCGCCAAGGGCACGATCTTCATCGTGAACCGCAACCAACTGATCGCGCTCTCTGAAACGAAGTGAAACGGCTCGTCCTTTTCCTGTTCCTCGCGGGTCTCGTAGCGCAGGACTTCAGTCCTGCCGTCCAGGCCCAGGCCTCCGCGACCGCGTGGCCGCAGTTCCGCGGATCCCCGGCACTGCTCGGCACCACGCAGGCCACGCTGCCCGCGAAGCTGAAGGTGCTGTGGACGTACGAGGCGGGTGATGCGATCGACTCATCAGCCGCGATCGCGGACGGCGTCGCGTACGTTGGGTCGGCCAACGGCGACCTGCACGCCGTCAACATGGCGGACGGCAAAGCGAAGTGGAAGTACAAGACGTCAGAGGACGGGATCGGCGAATCCTCGCCGGCCGTCGCCGGCGGCCTCGTCTACGTCGGCGACCTTGCCGGCACGCTGCACGCCGTAGACATCGCCACCGGCAAGGCCGCGTGGACGTTCAAGACCGGCAGCGAGATCAAATCCTCTCCCGTCGTCGCCGGCGACAAGGTGCTCATCGGGTCCTACGACTCGCATCTCTACGGGCTGGGCGCCAAAGACGGCAAGGTCGCGTGGAAGATCCAGACTGAGGGCTACATCCACGCCACGCCAGCCGTCGTCGATGGCATCGCCTATATCGCCGGATGCGACGAGATCCTGCGCGCGATTCGGGTGGCCGATGGCAAGGAGGTCTTCAAGATCTCGTCGGGCGCCTACACCGGCGCGTCCCCCGCGATCCTGAACGGCCGCGCCTACTACGGCACTTACGAAAACGAGGTGCTGGGAGTGGATCTCAAGGCGCACAAGATCCTGTGGCGCTACAAGCACCCGCAGCGCAACTTCCCCTTCTATTCCTCCCCTGCCGTCTCCGGCAATCGCCTCTTCGTGGGCGGTCGCGACAAGATGCTGCACGCCCTCGACCTGAACACCGGCAAGGCGATCTGGACGTTTACAACCCGCGCCCGCATCGACTCCTCGCCGATCGTCCTCGCCGGCCGCGTGTATGTCGGCAGCGGCGACGGCAAGCTCTACGTCGTGGACGCCGCGAGCGGCAAAAGCCTCTTCGAGTTCACCGCCGGCGGCGCCATCTCCGCCTCCCCCGCCATCGTGGACGGCCGGCTCGTCATCGGCAACGTCGATGGCAAGTTGTTCTGCCTGGGTGCTTGATTCCTTCGGCCTTGCTGCTTTCGGCAGTGGGGTGGTTCGAGCGGCTAGAAAACTAAGAACTACGAACTCCGAACTAAGAACGATCTCGTGGAACGCCTCGCGGCTTCCGCCCTCGCGCATGCGTGCAACGGCCGGGTCTAAAGACCCGGCCTGCGTACACGCAGCTGCAGTGCCGGGTCTTCAGACCCGGCAAATAAAGAGGGCCGGCGCAACGCGCCGGCCCTTCTACAAGATCGTTCTTAGTTCTAAGTTCGTAGTTCGTAGTTTTAGAGTCGCCGCGAACTACCCCTTTGTTCGACGAGGCTACTCGCTGTCCCCAATCACCACCGCTGTCTGCGAGTACTCACGGCCGCCGACGCTGAGGACGACGCGGTACTCGCCTGGCGGCACCGTGGCGGTGACCGCGTTCGCTGCGGGGCCAGGGAACTGCGGCGTGGCGGGCACTCCACCACCGCCGCGGCCGCCGCCGAATCCTCCACCGCCGCCGCGCCCGCCACGTCCGCGGGCGGCCTGCTCCGCTTCGGTCATCGAACGTGACGACTGCATCGTCCAGCGAACGGTGTTGAGGCCCGCGTTGCCGGGAGCGGTCGTCTCCGCGATCAGCCGGGCGCCGTCGTAAACCTTCAGCGTGGCGCCGGTCGCAGCCGACTTCAGGTAGTAGTTGATGTGCACACCCGGCAAGCGGCTCTGGCCGTTGTAATTGATCGACGCCGCGATGGGACGCATGCCGGGGGTCTGCTGCACCGTCGGGACGATCGGCGCCAGGTGCCCGTCGGCAGAAAGTACTGCCGGCGTCAGCGCCTGCAGACCGGAGATGTCGGCGATGTAAATGCCGCGGCCGTGCGTACCGACGATCAATTCCTGCTCGCGCGGGTGGATATGCAGATCGTGCACGGCATTCGTCGTGATCCCGTTCTTCATCCGGTTCCACGTCTTACCGCCGTCGAGAGTCGCGTAGACACCGAAGTCGGTCCCGACGAAGAGCAGGCTGGCATTCCGCCGATCCTCGCGGATCACGTTGATCGCTTCGTTCGGCAGGTTTCCAGCGATCGACGACCAGGTCGCGCCGTAGTCGGTGGTTTTCCAGGCGAACGGCTTCGAGTCGTCATGCCGATAGCCGGTCACGGTCACATACGCCGTTCCCGCATCGTGATGGGACGCGGCGACCCGGCTGACCCAGTAACCCGGGTGGCCGGTCATCTTGTCGCTGACGTTCGTCCAGCTCTTGCCACCGTCGCGCGTGACCTGCACGTTGCCGTCGTCGGTGCCGGCCCAGATCACGCCGCCAATGATCGGTGACTCGTCGATCGACGTGATCGTCGCGTACTGGATGTTGCCGGAGCCGTTGCGTCGTTCCTGGAGGTTCTTCGTCAGATCCGGGCTGATCTCCGTCCATGTGTCGCCGCGGTTGCTCGAACGAAGCAGCACGTTGGCCGCGTGGTAGACGACCTCGGGGTTGTGCGGCGAGATCATGATCGGGGACGACCAGTTCCAGCGCAGCGGTTCCTTGCCCGCTTCGCGTGAGTACCGGATCGAGCGCGATTGCCCGGTGCGCTGGTCCATGCGCTGGATCGACCCGAATTGGCTCTCGTTGTACAGCCAGCGCGAATCCGTGGGATCCACGACGTTGTAGAAGCCGTCGCCGCCGCCAACGCGATACCACGCCTCGAACGGGATGGAGCCGCCTCCCTTCATGGAGCTCGGTCCCCGTACGGATCCGTTGTCCTGGATGCCGCCGTAGACGTTGTACGGCCGCTCCATGTCGTAGCCAATGGCATAGAACTGCGCGAGCGGCTTGTTGTCCGGGCTGAGCCAGTTCCTGCCGCCGTCGAACGTCACGCCCATTCCGTGGTCGTGGCCGAGGAGGAGATGGTTGTTGTCGGTCGGATTGATCCACAGCGCGTGGTTATCGCCGCCGAAACCGAACGCCGACGACCAGGTCTTGCCGCCGTCGGTGGTATGGACCACGCCGACGCTGAGCAGATAGACGTGGTCCTTGTTCATCGGATCGACGCGGATCTGCGCGTAGTAGTACGGCGGGTTGCCGCCGTTGAACGTCCCGCGTCCGCGGCCCTGGCCACCACCTTGCGGAGCATCGGCACCGGCCGGCGCATTGCCACGCGCGGGGGCCGCCGTCGTCGGGGCAGGTGCTGTCGTCGGGGCTTCAGCCGGTGACACCTTTCTCCAGGTCGCGCCGGAGTCATCGGAGCGGTACAGCTCGTCGCCGATCGACCCGTCTCCAAAGCCTTCCGCCATCCGTTTGCGCCGCTCCTCAGGAGAGACCGGTGCCGTCGTGGCGCCGCCTCGTCCTTGCGTCGGCGGTGCGGCATTCGCATTCTCGATGACGGCGTACACCGTCTTTGGATCGTTGCGCGCGATCGCGATGCCGATGCGGCCGAGCAATCCGGTGGGAAGCCCGTTGGTCAGCTGCGTCCACTTGCCACCGCCATCGGTGGACTTGAAGATCGCGCTTCCTGGCCCACCTTCACCGAACGTCCACGGGCGGCGGACCTTGTCGTAAGTCGCGGCGTACAGGACGCTCGGATTGACGGGATCCATCACGATGTCGGTTGCGCCGATCTCACGGCCATCGACCTTGTGGTCCAGCGTCTTGGTCCACGTCTTTCCGCCGTCGGTCGAGCGATACAGGCCTCGCTCAGGATTCTGCGAATAGAGATGACCGCCCGCCGCGACGTAGACCATGTCGGGATTCTTGGGGTGGACGACGATGCGCCCGATGCGTCCGGCTTTTTCGAGTCCGACCTTCGCCCAGCTCTTGCCGCCGTCGGTCGATTTGTAGACGCCGTTGCCGCCGTAGCTCGAACGCGAGTTATTGGCTTCGCCGGTGCCCACGTAGACGACGTCGGGACGGCTCTGCGCGAGGGCGACCGCGCCAATTGCGTAATCTGGCTGGTTGTCGAACACGGGAACGAAGCTGATCCCATGGTTCTCCGTTTTCCACAATCCGCCGGTCGCCGTGGCGCCATAGAACACACGGGGATTGCTTTCGACGACGGCGAACTCGACGTAGCGTCCACCCTGGGCGGTCGGGCCGATCTCGCGGAAGCGGATCGCATCGACGAGAGCCTGGGTACCGGGCTGCGCCAGTACGGCATCAGTATGCGCGGGCATGGGGACGACACCCCAGCCAACGAAGAGAAGAATCATCCAGAGGCCCAGCGTGACCCGCCGGCGCGTACGCATCATGAAAACTCCTTGGGAGAACGTGAGACGGAGATTCTACTTCGTGATCAGCTGCGCAAACTCGAGGACGAATGCGCGGAGGGAACGGCCCGTGGAACGCGGAGCGCTCGAGTTGACCTGGACGGCGATCGAGGTTTTCAGGTCGGGAAAGTAGGCCAGCTCGGTCTGGTAGCCGGGCATGAAGCCGCTGTGCCCGTAGGTGACGCCCAGGGGTGATGGCTGGATGATCACGCCGAGCCCGTACTTCGCGTCAGGACCCAGTCGCGCCGGCACGCCGTCGAGGAACTTTGGCATCATCGCCGGCGGAAAGGCCTTGCCTTCGTAGACGATCTTTCCCCACTTCGCGAGGTCGAGAGCCGTGACCGCGAGACCGCCGCCGGTCCATTCGAACTGCGGGTTCACGGCGAACTTTCCGTCCTTGATCATCTCGTCGCTGCCGCCGAACGGGTTGTTCGGTCCGGCATAACCCTGGACGAGGCCCGGAACCGTGCGGCTGTCGGCCGGCACCGTGTCGCGCAGCTTGTGGGGATCGAGCACCCGCTTCCTGAGTTGCTCGTAATACGGCGCCTTGCCGACGCGGTCGATGATCATGCCGAGGACGATGTAGTTGGTGTCGGAGGTACTGCCAACCCTCACCTGGCGCGAAGGGGGGCTTGGCGTCAAAGAGATACGCGAGCCGATCTTCTCCCGTCCACACCTTGTCGGGATTGGCGCTGAGGTCCTTCGTGAACTGCGGATTGAACTCGTAGCGGACGATGCCGCTCGTGTGCGTCATCAGGTGCCGCACGGTGATCGCCGACGCGTTCGCGAGGCGCGGGAACCAGGGCTCCTTGCCGAAGAATTTGTCGAGCGTGTCTTCGAGCGCGAACTTCCCTTCGTGGATCATCTGCAGCGCGACTGCCGACACGTAGGTCTTCCCCACGCTGCCAAGTAGGAGACGGTCCGTCGTCTTCATCGGCGTGCCAGCCGTCCGGTCGGACACGCCGACCGCGATGCTGAACGCCGTGCCGTCGGCGAGGACGAATCCTGCGGTTCCGCCCGGGAAGCTTGCCGGCCTTGTGGAGTTCTTCGAACTTCGCCTGGAGCTGTTTCTGGAGCGCCGCGACGTCCTGCTTCGCTGGCGCTTGTGCGAGCAGCGATGCAGAGAGCGCCCCGATCGCAAGGATCGCGAACGCCCTTGTCGGCTCGACTCATTTATCCGATTTAAGCGTGAAGGTCATCTCTATGGTGACGAGCACGGGTACGGGTTTGCCGTCCTTCGTTCCGGGAACGAAGCGCCACTGCTTCACTGCGAGGAGCGCCTGCTCGTCGAGGTCAGGATGCAGCGATTGGACGACTCGGGCTTGGGTCACCGTCCCGTCGAGATTGACAATGACCTGCATCTCGACGCGGCCCTGAACCTTCGCCCGCATGGCGGCGCTCGTGTATTGGGGCTTCTGCTCCTTGAGCACGCGAGGCATCGTCACGTTGGGGCCGCATGGAATGGCCGCATCGGCGCCGAAACTCGGATCGAGAAGCGTGGAGACTAGTTCGACCTGCACTTCCGGAAGCTACGTTGACCTTGGGGATGCCCTGGGACTACCGCAATCCGTCCGGTGAAGCAGGCTTGTGCCCCTTGGAGGGCCTGAGGGCGGATGCTGAGTTCCTTCGCCACCGATATCGGAAGCACCACGTCGAACTGTTCGCCGGTCCCCGTCACTCGGATCGTCGTGTCGCAAGCCGGCGGCGATGTTCGGATCGTTTTGACTTCGCCGCAGACTCGGACCTCCTGGCCCTCGGTGTAGTACTTCGTCGGCGGCGCCTGTTGCGCAACGACGGTCGCGATGGCGAGAACGAGGGCGATGGGCACGATCATCTGCGCGATCTAAGCGTAAACGTCAGCTCGATCTCGACGAGGACGGGGACGGGCTGGCCGTTCATCGTGCCCGGGGCGAAGCGCCACTGCTTCACCGCGAGGATGCGCCTGTTCGTCGAGCTCGGGGTGGAGCGGGCGGACGATGCGGGCCTGGTTGACGGTTCCGTCGACATCGACAACAGCCTGAACCTCGACGGACCCCTGCGCCTTCTCGCGCATGGCCGTGGATGTGTACTCGGGCTTCTGCTCTTTGAGCACCTGCGGCAGGGTGACGTTAGGCCCACAGGGGACGGCCGCCTCGGCGCCGAAATTCGGGTCGAGATTCGTGGAAATCAATTCGACCCCGACCGCGGAGGCCACGTTGACCTTCGGGATGCCCGGCGCCGACGGCAATTCGGCCGGTGAAACAGGCCTCGCCCCCACGCATGCCCTGAGGGCTGACGCTCAGCGTCTCTCGCGACCGACGCCGGGATGACGACGTCGAATTCCTCGCCCGCCGACGCGACCCGCAGCGTGGTATCGCAGGCAGGCGGAAGCGCCCGCAACATTTTGACTTCGCCGCAGACGCGGACCTCCTGGCCCTCGGCGTAGGACTTCGACACGGGCGCCTGCTGGGCGGCTGCCGCAATCGCGATGGTCAGGACGGTGGCTGTGGCGTGCATGTGAAGCTCCTGCGAGATCAGGTTAACGCGTTTCCAGCCCATTAAGACGGCTGAAGTGGCGCGGTGGCCGCTACGCCTCTCTCAGTTTTGACTGTTTTTCCATCACCGTTTCCTGGGGCAGCGTTTCCGACGGCGGCTTGAACGACTGGCGGACCATCTCGACGAGCGCCAAGGTGATCGCCACGACCACGGGTCCCAGCACGAGTCCCAGGATGCCGAAAACTTCGAGCCCGCCCAGCACCGAGAAGAAAATCAACAACTCGTGCAGCCGGGCACGCCGGCCGACCAGGCGGGGCGACAGGAAGTTGTCGATGGACCCGATGACCAGCAGGCCCCACACGACGAGGATGAGGGCCTTGAGGTAAGCGCCGGTCAGCGCCAGGTAGATGGCGGCCGGCACCCAGACGAGGAAGGCGCCCGCCATCGGGATCATCGACAGGAAGAACATCACGACGCCCCAGAGCAGCGGCGACGGGATGCCGAGGATCCAGAAGATGAGGAAGCCCAGCGTGCCCTGGATCGCGGAGATGGCGAGCACGCCATAAATGGTCGCGGCGATGACATCGCGCGTGCGGCTGCTGATGTCGTGCATCTGGATCCGCTGGAGCGGCAGGATGTCGTAGACGGAACCCCGGATGCGCTCGCCGTCGCGGAACATGTAGAAGAGCGTGAACACCACCAGCACCATCTGCACGACCGCGCCGACCGCGCCGCCGACGACGACGAGCGTGCTGGCGGCCAGCGCGGCACCCCAGACCTGCATCCGTTCGGCCAGGAACTTCCGCGCCTCGACCGGATCGATCGTGACGTATCCGCGCGTTTTTTCGAGCACCCAGCCGAGCCCAGGGATCGTTGACGCGTCGGAGAGCTTCTGAACGCCCGCCTGCAAGCTATCGGCGGCCCCCGCCAGTTCCCTCACCACCGCGACAGTGATGAACGTCGCCGGCAGAAGAATCAGCACCACGACGAGCAACGTCGAAACGATGGCGGCGCCGGCCGGATTCACGACGCGTTCCCTGATCCGTCGATGTAACGGGTAGAACACCACCGCCAGCACCGTCGCCCACAAGATGACGTTCACGAACGGCTGCACCATCTGCCAGCACAGATAGAGGGCGATCGCGAGGACGATGAGAAGCGTGGTCAGGCCAGCCATCCGTCTCCTTGCAGGATGCGGGTCACGGGTGTTACAACCCGCAGCATGAGCGTCAAGGTTACTGCCGTCTAGCGCCCGCCGTGGAACCAAATATCGTCAGCGGATTCCTCTGGTTCGTCGCGTTCCTCTTTTCGACGACCGTTCATGAGGCCATGCATGCCTTCGTCGCCTGGAAGGGAGGCGATCCGACGGCGTATCACGGCGGCCAGGTCTCGCTGTCTCCAATCCCCCACATTCGCCGCGAGCCGATCGGCATGGTGGTCGTTCCGCTGCTGACGGCACTGACGCAAGGCTGGGCGCTCGGGTGGGCGAGCACGCCCTACGATCCTTACTGGGCGGCGCGCCACCCCAAACGAGCCGCGCTGATGTCGGCAGCGGGCCCGGCGGGTAACCTGATGATCGCGCTCGTGGCCTTCGCGCTGCTCAAGCTCGGATTGCTGTCGGGATGGTTCATCGCACCCGAGACCGTACGCTACGAAGAGCTGGTCGCACTGAGTGACGGTGGCCGCACGTTTATCGGCGCGGTGCTTTCGATCTTCCTGACGCTGAACGTCCTGCTCGCCGCCTTCAACCTGCTGCCGCTACCGCCACTCGACGGCGGCGCCATTCTCGAAATCTTTCTACCGCCACGGCTGGCGCAACAGCTCGGGGAATTGAGCCGCCAGCCAGCGTTCCAAATGGTGGGGTTGCTCGTCGCCTGGCAGGTGTTTCCGATGATCGCAAGGCCGCTCTTCTCGCTCGTGCTGAAGGCGGTCCACCCGGGTGAGTCGTACTCCTGAATTCAGCCGCGGATTACGCGGATGAGCGCGGATCGCCGCTGATTACTCCGCTACCGAGCTGCCGGGGCCGCGCTGCGCGCGGTATGACGGGCAGAAAAGCGAAACCACAAGCCACGCAAAGACATTACAGGTGGCTTGTGGTTTCGCTTTTCCGCCCGTCATAACGCCGGCCGCAGGCCGGCGTCCCCGGCAGCTCCAGTCAGTTTCCATGACCGGACCCAGAGTCGTCGGTAGCGGTGGTCAATCCGCGAGAATCCGCGTCAATCCGCTCCTAAATCCGCGTATCAGTGGGACTCGATGTCCCGCGCCGGGGGCTCTGGCAACCAGAAGCTGGCGATGAACCCGACGAGGTACACGGAGAATCCGATTGCCGCGGCGACCAGCGCGACTTTGGTGGGTGCGTAGGCGCGGTCGGACGTGACCGCGAGCGTCGCGGTCAGCCACGCGAATGAGGTGCCGATCAAGCGTCCGCCGATGTTGGCGGCGAAGCTCTCCCCCGTGCCACGCAGGTGGACGGGATAGACGCGCGGCAAATAGTTCCCCCAGAAGCTGAACTGGCCGACGGTGAAGAGACCGGCGAAGAACATCCCCACGTACAGCCATTGCAGGTCGCGCGTGGCGACGTACCCGAACACGATCGGCATGACGATCAATCCGGGGATCTGGAACAGGCGAATCAGCTTGCGGCGACTGACGATGTAGATCGCCAGCACGGCGAGCAGGGTACGGCCAACAAGGCCGCCGACCTCCTGCACCTTCGTGACATCGGAGGCGACGCGCTGGATCGCCAGGCGTGCCTCGGGCGGGGGCTGACCCTGCACCATCTCGCGAACTTCGGGAATCCCCGGCACGATCTGCGGGATCTGCTGGATCGCACCGAAGGCCGCGCCGTAGGCCATCGCAAACATGATGGTTGTCACGATGGTGGTGCGGCGGAACTCGGGCGCAAAAAGCGCCGCAATGCTCGGACGCCTGAGCGTGCCGGCCGCCTTCTTCTGCTGCCAGATCGGCGACTCCGGCAGGAACGGGCGGATGAGGATCAGCGGGATGGCGGGGATCACGCCCGACATCAGGGTGTAGCGCCACGGCGCGTGCGGGTTCTGCACCGCAATGTCGAACGCGCTGATCGCCGGGAGGCTCAGCGCGTATTTCACCGACCAGCCGTTGATCGTCGCCACGAGCAATCCGCCCAGCGACGAGAACGCTTGCGTATAGCCGAGCACCTTCTCGCGCTGCTTGGGGTCGGTGAAGAGCTCCGCCAGCCACGCGACGGCGGCGACGAACTCCACGCACACGCCGATGAACACCAGGCAGCGCAGGAACAGCAACTGGCCGATGGAGGTGACGAATCCCGAAAAGAACGCACCCAGCGCGTAAATAAGGATGCTGTAGGTCAGCACGCGGCGGCGGCCGAACCGATCGGTGAGATACCCGCCCACGAGTCCGAAGATGCCGCCGGCGAACGCCGGAATGTAGAACAGGCGGCCGACCCACATCTGGTATTCCGGCGAGCCTTGCACGTATCCCGTCAGCTCGAGCAGCGCGGGCCGCACGACCAGCGGGAGCATGAGGATCTCGTAGATGTCGAACGCGAAGCCGATCGCCGCGATGGTGCAGATCAGCCACTGGATCGGGGTGAGTCGTTGCGTCACTACCACCGGACCTTTTTTTGAATGCGTTAGTCTACTGTAAATGGTTCCCTTCGATTTCAAGCCACGCACGCGCGTGGTGTTCGCCTCGGGCGCGATCCATCGCGTTGGTGAGCTCGCCCACGAGCTCGGGTTCCGCAAGACGCTCGTCGTCGCCGACGCTGGCGTTCGCGCCAGCGGCTACGTCTCCACGGCGCTCCGCGCCCTGGAGGTGGCGGGCGTCGCGCACCACGTTTTCAGCGAGTTCGGCGCCAACCCCGACAGTGCGATGGTCGCCGCCGGCGCGACGTTCGCGGCGCCGCTCGGCGTGGACTCCATCATCGGGCTCGGGGGCGGCAGCTCCCTCGACTGCGCGAAGGGGATCAATTTCGTGCTGACCAATGGCGGGACGATCGCCGATTATCGAGGCTACGCGAAGGCGACGACTCCCCTGCTGGCGATGATCGGCATCCCAACCACCGCGGGCACGGGCAGCGAAGCACAGAGTTACGCGGTCATCTCCGACGCCGCGACACACACGAAGATGGCGTGCGGCGATCCGTCCGCTGCGTTTCGAGTCGCGATTCTCGATCCCGAGCTGACCGCCACCGCGCCGCATCACGTCACGGCGATGTCCGGGTTCGATGCCATCGCGCATGCCGTGGAAACCGCCGTCACCACCAAGCGAACGCCGCTCTCCGACCTTTTTTCGCACCACGCCTGGAAGCTGCTCAACGACGCGTACCCGCGCGTGCTGCTCAACCAGGGGGACGCCGACGCGCGCGCGGCCATGATGCTGGGCGCGCACTATGCCGGCATGGCGATCGAGCAGTCGATGCTTGGCGCCGCGCACGCCTGCTCGAACCCGCTCACCGCTCGCTTCAACATCACGCACGGCCTCGCCCTCGGCATCCTGCTCCCGCACGTCGTCCGTTGGAACGGAGAAGCCGCGCGCGATCGCTACGCCGCGTTCCTCGCCTCCCCATCACGCCGTGCCCGGGACGAAGACCCGGCCGATGTGCTCGCCCGCCGCCTCGAGGACCTCGCCGCCATGGGCAACCTTTCGCTGAAACTCGCCGACACCGGCGTGGACGCCGCCGCCATCCCCGAACTCGCCGAGCTCGCCGCCCAGCAGTGGACCGGCACCTTCAATCCTCGACCCTTCAACGCAGAAGGCGCAGCAGAGATCTATCGCGCCGCGCTCTGAGTAATCACAGCGACGTCGCTCGGATCGCAGTGGGGTGATTCGGGCGACTGTAAAACTAAGAACTCAGAACTTAGAACTAAGAACTTAGAACGCCGCGCGAAGCGAGGCCCGACCAACAGATCGTTCTAAGTTCTAAGTTCTGTAGTTCTTAGTTTTCGAGCCCCCCGGATAACCCCACTGTTCGAGACACCCGGGCAGCGCGAGGGGGTCAGCGGAAGTAGCGCGCCAGCGTGTTGCGCGACGGTGGCGGGGTGACGAGCGACACGACAATCATCAGCGCGCACGAGATGAGCGTCATCGGGACGACTGGCATGAGGCCGTACCAGGCGAGCGCGCCGGGGACGCGCCAGGTGTAGAAGACCGCGAAGGCGACCCACAGCGTGACGGCGAGCGCGCCCCACTTGGTGCTCCGCTTCCAGAACAGCGCGGCGAAGAGCAGCGGCGAGAGCGCCGAGTAGCCGGAAAACGCGAACTGGACGGCGAGGTCGAAGATCCCTTGCGGGACACGGAGGGCGATCGCATAGGCGATCAGCGTCAGCACGACGACGAACAGGCGGCCGGTTTGCACCTGGACGTTCTCGCCGAAGCGCGCGGTGCCGCCGTAGAACGCAAACACATCCTCGGTGAACATCGTCGAGAGCGCGAGGATCTGCGAGTCGCTGGCCATGACGGCCGCCATGATGCCGGCGCCGAGCAGACCGGCCAGCCACAGCGGCGCGAACCGCTCCAGCATCACCAGCACCACGTCGTCACCGGCGGCCTGCCGGCGGAGGTCGGCGCGTTCCTCGGCGGGGGCACTCTGCGGCAGCGCGGCGAGCGCGGCGCGCGCCTCGAGCTTCTGCTCGATCCTCGGGACGTCGCGCAACGCATTGGCGGCGACCCCCAGGAAGACGCACGGCAGCCAGATCGCCAGGATGCAGAGGGGATACAGGATCACCGTGCGCTTGAACTGGACCATTCGCTTGGCCGTGAAGCAGAAGATCGCGATATGCGGGAACGCGATGGTCGAGAGCGGGATGAAGGTATAGCTGAAGAAGAACCACGGCGAGATCCGCTCGCGCGTCAACAGCGGTGCGGTCGTGGGGGACTCCAGCAACGATTCCATTGCCGCCGGGAATCCGCCCATGCCGCGGCCGATCACGACCAGGGCAATCGCACCGAACGAGAGGAAGAGCACGGTCTGGAAGGCGTTGACGAACGCCGTGCCCCGCATCCCGCCGAAGAACACGTAGCTCATGACGACGATGGCGACCACGGCGCCGCCGAGCCAGTAAGGAATGACACCGCCGCTGATGCCGCGCAGTGCCGTGCCGCCCCCCATGACCCCGATGATGATGTACGGCACCAGCAGCGCCGCCTGCACGGCGAAGATCGCGGTGCCGATGTGGCCGCATTCCCAGCGGTCACGGAACATCTGCACGGGAGTCATGAACCCGTGGCGCTTGCCCAGCGCCCACATGCGCGTGCCGGCGAAAAAGAGCGTGAGTGGGATCACCAAGGCCGAGGCGGAGGCCATCAGGCCAAAGGTCACGATGCCGTTGGCAAACGCATGCCCCGCAGAGCCGAGGATCGTGAAGGCCGTCATGTTCGTCCCGAAAAGCGAGAGCAGAAACACGACCGGGCCCAGCGAGCGGCCGGCCAGGAAGTACTCCTCGGCCCCTCGAGGACCAGCACTCAGGCGGAAGGCAAAGATCCCGATGTACAGAACGACAGCGAGATAGCAGAAGACGATGACCGCCGGGATCACTTATGTGAATCCTCCAGATGGGCGGGCCAGGCGACGCGCGTCAGCCACCACATGAGCAGGGCGACGGCGAGGCAATACGCCCCGTGCCAGGCGAGCCCGATCGGCAGGAAGCCGAAGACGAGCGGGCGCGCCGTTCGCCAGAACCAGACGTCCTGGTGGAGCCCGTAGAGGATGAGGATCGCGAGCGGAAGCAGGAGTCGATACAATTGAATGTTTACTAGGAGCAATTTTACCGATGCTGAAGCGTCTCATCATATTCGCGGTTCTCGTCACGGCGTTTATCACTCCGGCGGCGGCGCAGACGGCGGCCACCATCAGCGGGGTCGTCGTGGACCAGACGGGGGCCCCCTTGCCCGGAGTGACGGTAACGGCCAAGAACGGCGCCACGGGACTGGCCCGCACCGTCACGACAGGCCCTGGCGGGCGCTACGTCATCGCTCAGCTGCCTCCTGGGGAGTATGAGCTGCGCGCCGAAATGGGCGGGTTCAAGCCGCACGTGCGTCCCGACGTCCTGCTGACGGTCGCGCAGTCGATCACGTTGAACATCAGCCTCCAGGTCGGCGACGTCGCCATCGTCGAAGTCGTGACCGGCAAGACACCGATCGTCAACACGGCGAGCTCGGAGTTGAGCTACCTGGTGTCGTCGCAGCAGATCGAACAGATCCCGCTGAACGGCCGCAATTACACCGATCTCGCGATGCTGCAGCCCGGGGTGCTCCCCTACCCGCATCGCGACGGCGGGTCGGTCGTCGCACACGGCATGGGCATGTCGGTCAACGGGCAGGACCCGCGGTCGAACGTCTACTTGCTCGACGGCACCCTGCAGAACGACTTCACCAACGGACCCGCGGGCAGCGCCGCCGGCACGGCGCTCGGCCTCGACACGATTCGCGAATTCCGCGTCGAAACCAACGCCTACAGCGCCGAGTTCGGCCGCAGTTCCGGCGGCCAGGTCAGCGTGCTCACCAAGTCCGGCACCAACCGGATGAACGGAAGCGCCTTCGAGTTCCATCGCAACGAGTCGCTCGACGCGAAGAACTACTTCGACACGGGGGAGAAACCGGACTTCCGGCGCAACCAGTTCGGCGCGACGCTCGGCGGCCCGATCCGCGCCGACCGCGCCTTCTATTTCCTCGGCTACGAAGCGCTGGTCGAGCGGCTCGGACGCACGATCTCAACGGTCGTCCCGGACGACAACGCGCGCCTCGGCATCCTGCCGAACGAGACGGTGCCCGTGAATCCGCTCGTCGCCCCCTACCTGGCGGAGTTCCCGCGCGCGAACGGTCCGTCGCTCGGGCAAGGACTGGCCGAGTACACCTTCCCGTTCAACCAGAAGCTCGACGAGCACTTCGTGCAGGGACGCGTGGACTACAACCTCGGCGCCGGCAATCAGCTGTTCGGGCGCTACACGCTCGACGACACCAGCCAGTTCCTGCCGACCGATTTTCCGCAGTTCCCGCGCGAATTCTTCTCGCGCAACCAGTTCTTTACCGGCGAATACCGCCACGTGCTGTCGGACCGCACGCTGAACACGACGCGGATCGGTTTCAGCCGCACCCGCGTCGGGCAGAACGTCGAGGCCAACACCACGCAGCCGGTGAGCGAGTTCGTTCCGGGGCGCGGGCTGATGGGCGCGATCGACATCGGCGGCATCAAGCGCTTCGGCCCACAGACCTCCGCGAATCTGCGCCTCGTGCAGAACGTCTTCAGCGTCCAGAACGACCTCACGCACACGCAGGGGCGCCACCTGCTCAAGGCGGGGCTGCTCGCCGAGCACTACCAGGAGAACATGGTCAACCCGACCTTCAGCCTGGGCATCTACCGCTTCCTGAACCTGCGGAATTTCCTGGTCAACGTGCCGGCAAGCTTCATCGGCCTGACGCCGGACGCCCAGTTCGATCGCTACTGGCGCTTCACGTTGTTCGGCGCCTACCTCCAGGACGATTTCAGGCTCACGCCGCACCTGACGGTGAATGCCGGCCTCCGCTACGAGACGACCACGATGCCGGAGGACAAGTACGGCCGCGACTCGGCGTTGCCGGACCTGATGGACAGGGCACCCACGACGGGCCGGCTCTACGAGGATCCGCCGCACAATTTTTCGCCGCGCGGCGGCGTCGCGTGGGACGTGCTCGGCGACGGCTCGACGTCGCTGCGCGCCGGCTACGGGCTCTACTACAACACCAACAGCCACCAGAACCTGATCGTCACCGTCACGAATCCGCCGGCGACGCCTCGGCCGGTCATCGTCAACCCGACATTCCCGAATCCGTTTCCGAGCGCCGGGTCGATCTCCATCCGGCCGATGCAGTGGGATATCGAGTCACCGCGCGTGCACGTGTTCAACGTGAACGTGCAGCGCGAGTTCTGGTCCGAGACGGCGATCACCCTCGGATACGCCGGCTCGCGCGGCCATCACCTGTGGCGCAGCAACGACGTCAATACCGCACGGCCTACGACGCTGCCCGACGGAACGATCTTCATTCCGCAGGGAACCCCACGGCCGAACACGGCGTTCACGACGATCGAACTGAAGAGCAGCGACGGCGAATCGTGGTACGACGCGCTGATCGTCGACGTCCGCCGCCGCTTCAGCGGCGGCTTCTCGTTCCAGTCGTCGTACACGCTCGCGAAGAGCGAAGACACCACGCAGGCCTCCACGTTCTTCTCGGACGCCACCAACGGCACCACGACCGCGTTCCCCGAGTACATCCCGGGCTACAACAGGGGCCCCTCGGACTTCGACACGCGGCACTCGTGGGTGGTGAACTTCACCGCCGATCTTCCCGGTACGGACGCGCTCTGGGGGCTCTTCAACGGGTGGCAGGCGTCGGGGCTGTGGAACATGCGCAGCGGGCAGCCGCTGACGGTGTTCGTGCAGGGCAACCGGTCTCGGTCACAGTGGAACCCCTCGATCGGCCCCGGCATCGGCCTCGACCGGCCGAGCTACGCGCCAGGGTACGGCCCCGAGAACGCCGTACTCGGCCGCCAGGACATGTGGTTCGATCCGCAAGCGTTCGTGCTGCAGCCGGCCGGGACGTTCGGCAACACCGGCCGCGGTGATTTCACCGGACCCGACCTGCGCACGCTGGATCTCGCGCTCACCAAGCGCGCGACGTGGAGCGCGCTCGGTGGCGACGGCCGCGTCGAAATCCGCCTGGAAGCCTTCAACGTGCTCAACCGCGCCAACTTCGGTCCACCCGCGCTGGTCGCCTTCGCCGGCGCACCGACTACGGTCACCGAACCGGTGCTCTCGACCTTCGGCCGCATCACGACGACGGTGACTTCTTCGCGGCAAATCCAGCTCGGCGTCAAGATTCATTTCTAGGTAGTATTCACGCATGCATTGGCTAAGTTTCGTCGTGGGAGCGGTGTTGTCGTGGGGCGTCTACGGATCGATGCTTCATGACGGCCAGGGAAAACTCGGGAGCCCGATGCGGGCGATGTTGTGCGTCGGCATCGCGTATTTCCTCATCGCCGTGCTCGTGCCGCTGGCCGTGTTGTTCTCGCAGGGCCAGGGCCTGCGTGGCTTCAACGCCGCCGGCACGACGACCGCCACCGTCGCGGGGGCGCTCGGCGCCATCGGCGCGGTGTGCATCACCTACGCGTTCCGCACCGGCGGCACACCGACCTACGTGATGCCGCTCGTGTTCGGCGGCGCGCCGCTCGTCAACGTCCTCTACACGATGTACATGCACCCGCCGAAGCACGCGCCGAACCCGATGCTGTACCTCGGGCTTCCTGGTCACGGCCCTCGGCGCCGGCATGGTGCTGTACTTCAAGCCACCGGCCCACTAGCCACAGAAGAACACACAGAAGAAACACAGAAGAACACAGGCGACGATGGCTAAGGTACTCGTCACCGGGGGCGCGGGGTTCATCGGATCGCACGTCGCCGATGCGCTTCTCGCCCGCGGCCATCGCGTGACGGCGCTCGACGACCTCTCCGGCGGCTACCGCGAGAACGTGCCGGCGGCCGCGGAATTCGTCGAGGGCAGCATCACCGATGTCGCGCTCGTCGATGGTCTCTTCGCGCGTCACTCGTTCGACTACGTCTTCCACCTCGCCGCCTACGCCGCCGAAGGGCTCAGCCACTTCATCAAGCGGTTCAACTACACCAACAACGTCATCGGCAGCGTGAATCTGATCAACGCGTCGGTAAACACCGGCGTCAAGGGGTTCGTCTTCACGTCGTCCATCGCCGTCTACGGCGCGACGCCGCAGTTACCGATGACGGAAGAGACGCCGCCGCATCCGGAAGATTCCTATGGGATCGCGAAGCTGGCCGTCGAGCAGGAGCTCGTCGCCTCGCGTGCGATGTTCGGCCTCGATTACATCGTCTTCCGCCCGCACAACGTTTACGGCACGCGCCAGAACATCGCCGACCGCTACCGGAACGTGGTCGGCATCTTCATGAACCAGATCCTGCAGGGCCGGCCGATGACGATCTTCGGTGACGGCACGCAGACACGGGCCTTCAGCTACATCGATGATGTCGCGCCGGTTATTGCGGAGTCGATCGAACAGCCGCGCGCGTGGAACCAGGTGTTCAACGTCGGCGCCGACCAGCCCTACGCGTTGAACGACCTCGCGCGGGAAGTGGCGCGCGCGATGGGCGTCGAGCCGACGATGGATTACCTGCCCGCGCGACAGGAGGTCGTCCACGCGCATTCGTCGCACGCGAAGGTCCGGGAGATCTTCGGCGAGCGGCGCCACACACCGCTCGCGGACGGCCTGCGCGAGATGGCTGAATGGGTGCGGCGCCACGGCGCCCGCGAGACGCCTCGCTTCGGCGCAATCGAGATCGAAAAGAATCTTCCGTCGGTGTGGCGATAGCCGCGATTTCATGTACGGCGAGCACAGCGTCTCCATCGTCCTGCCGGCCTACAACGAGGAACACAACATCCGCCGCGCGGTGGACGACTTCTTCGAGACTGGCGTCGTCGACGAAGTCATCGTCGTCGACAACAATTCGCGCGACCGCACGGCGGACGAAACACGGCTGACGCGGGCACGGCTGGTGAACGAGACGAAGCAGGGATATGGTCACGCCCTGCAACGGGGACTACGCGAAGCGACCGGCGACCTCGTGATCATGGCGGAGCCTGACGGCACCTTCGTCGCCCGCGACGTCCTGAAGCTGCTCGCCTACTCGCACGATTTCGAGATGGTGTGCGGCACGCGGACGACGCAGGAACTGGTCTGGGAGCAGGCCAACATGGGCTGGTTCCTGCGCAAGGGGAACTGGGTCGTCGCGAAGATGGTGCAGGTGCTCTTCGATGGCCCTTCGCTCAGCGACTGCGGGTGCACCATGCGGCTGACGCATCGCACGGCGCTCGCGAAGATCATCGACGACATGACCGTCGGCGCCTCGCATTTCCTGCCGGAGATGGTGATCCTGGCTTTACGGAAGAACCTGAAGATCATCGAAGTGCCGGTGAACTATCGCGGGCGCATCGGCGAGTCCAAAATCACTGGCACTCTCAAGGGCACACTGCGGACCGGCTTTCGCATGATCGGGACGATCCTGCGCTATCGGCTCACCTGACGGATGGCGACCGCGAGAGAGCGCGCGCTCGTGGCCGCGGTCGTTTTGGCGGCGTGCCTCCCCTACCTGCCGGTCATCCCCGATTACTTCGTGCAGGACGACTTCGGCACCGTCTTCATCCTGACCGAGCGGCCGTGGACGATGTTCCCGAAGTGGTTCACGATGCCGTGGATGGAATACATCTGGGGATACACCCCGGATGAGATCCGTCCGTTTGTCGCCTTCACGTATCAGCTATCGGGCAAGTTCACGCCGTCGCGCCCCGAGTTCCACCACATCATGAATATCGCGTTCCACGCCGGGAACGCGCTGCTGGTCATGGCCATCGCTCGGGTGGGGGCCGGGTTGTCGCCGCTCGCCGCGGCGTTTGCGGGTGTCGTGTTCGGTGTGCTGCCGTCGGGCGTCGAGAGCGCCGCGTGGATCACCGGCCGTGTGGACTCCATGCCGGCGTTCTTCTACCTCGCAACGTTCCTGGCCTACGTCCGCTGGAGGTTCGAAGAACGGCGGTCGCTGTACATCTGGTCGTTGGTGCTCTTCTTCGTCACGCTATTCAGCAAGCAGAACGCGATCACGATGGCGGCGTCGATCGCGGCCTTCGATCTGCTCGTGCTCGACCGACAGCGGCGCGGCACGCTCATTTCGTCGATCAGGGCGTGGATGCCGTTCGTGCTCATGACCGCCGGCTATTTGCTCCTGCGGCGCGCGCTGCTCGGCCATACCGTGCGCGGCGGTGTCACCGCCTGGCACCAGGTGGAAACGTTCCTGGGCATCGTGTGGCGTCACTTGCAACGCGTGACGCTCGGGCACACCGGTCCGTTCGCGGATTGGGAGATCGCGGCGGCGGTGGTGATCGGGGTGATGGCGATCGTCATCATCGCGGCAGGACGCATTCGGGCGGCGCGGGTGATGGTGTGTTTCGTCGTGGGATGGTGGTGGATCGGGGCGGCGCCGGCGATCGTCGCGGGTTACGAATCCCCACGGCATGTTTATCTCGCCTCGGCGGCGTGGGCGTTTCTGCTGGCGCTGATTCTGGACTGGCTGCTCGCGCGGGCGACGCGCCCGGCACTGCGCACCGCCGTCGCGGCGGCGGCGATCGCCGTCGTATCGGTGTACACGGTGCGGCTGCACCAAACACTGCAAACGTGGCATCTACTGGCGCGCATTTCGAAGAGCGCCGTCGAACGCGTGAACCAGGAAGCGCTGGCCGCGCCTCCAGGCACGCTGATTCTCGTGCGCACGCCGGTGAAGTCGTGGGAGTGGGGCATTCCGTTCGTCCTGCGGCCGCCCTACCAGACCTGGGACCTGACGACCAAAGTGCGGGTCGTCGCCCCCTGGCAGCTGTACTGCTGTGGCACGCAGCAGTGGGGGGACTACGCCCGCGAACAACTGCGCGCCTGGATGGCCTCGTCACCCCGCGCCCCAATCGTGGCGCTGGATTTCGACCCGAAGACCGGCGCCATCGCCCGGGTCACCGACGCCGAACAGCCCGACCTCGCCACGCTGGTTCCCGTGCTGCTGCAAACCGATACCGCAGAAGCGATGGATCAGGCGCTCATACAAATGATGGAAAGATTCGTGCGCTAATCCCTGTTCACCGACAGCCACTCCCTGAAATTCCACCGACAGCCACTCACCTTTAACAGGAGATCAGAAGATCAGGAGGTTCAAAGGGTTTTGGCTCGGATGGTTTGCGGCATTTCGCAGCACGGCTGCCGGACCTCGGACAACGGACAACGGTCAACGGATCGCGAGGCGGAGGTAGGCGGAAAGCGCGCGCGGGGCGCGGCGGCCGAGTAGGGCGCGCAGGAGCACGCGCTTGCGGCCGGACGTCCGTCGCAGCAGGAGGTCGGTCAACAGGCGGCCGGTAAGGCGAGCGCTCCCAGGCCGACAAGAGCAGCAGCCCTTCGAGGCGCCTCTTCGAACCCGAGAATGACCGCGAGGGCCGCCCCGATCATCCCCGCGATGCTCACTAACCCCAGCAACACGAGCGTTGCGCCTCGCATACTGCCATTATGACGTTCCGTCCCGTTCCACGGCTGCCACAAGCCATCCGCCAATTAATGACCTCCTGATCTCCTGATCTTCTGTGAAGAGGACCGAGTGGCTGTCGCTTCGGCTGAGTGAAGTGGCTGTCCTTGAAATGAAGGTCGAGCTCGCGGCAAGTGACTATTCCCGAGTAAGTTACGGTTGTGTTATGCTCCCGGCCGCCGCACCCAGTTGAAGCTCTCCTGGCCGGGCTGCGCAGCGCCCGCCGAGCCTTGGACGTGAATCTTTGATCAGCTTTCGGGACCTCTCTATTCGGCGGAAGCTGACCGTCATCATCATGGCGACGTGCGCCGTGGTGGTGCTGCTCGCCAGCGCGGGGTTCCTCGCCTCCGACTTCATCACCTATCGCGACCAGGTCGTGAGCCGCGCCTCGGGGCTCGCCGAGATGGTCGAGGTCAATGCGTCCACGGCGCTGCTCTTCAACGACCGCGAGACCGCGGGGAAGCTGCTGGGCGCGCTGAGCACGCAGAAGCCGATCGTCTCGGCGACGATCTACAACGCAGACGGGGAAGTCTTCGCTCGGTACACCCGCGACGAGGGGGGGCCGGCGCCGCCGGCCCGGCCGACCGGGACGGCCCACCGCTTCGAGGACAACCTGGTGGTGCTCCACCGCCAGATTTTTTTCAACGGACGCGACATCGGGACGGTCTATGTCGTGTCGGACACCTCGGAGCTCACCGAACGGCGGAACCAGTACGGCGTCGTCCTCGGCGTCCTGCTGCCGACCCTTTTTATCGTTGGGCTTCTCCTGTCGTCGTTGCTGCAGCGCGGCGTGTCGCGGCCGATCCTGGAGCTTTCTCACGTGGCCCGGCGGATCTCCACCGAGAAAGACTACGGCGTCCGCGCCACCGAACACGGGCAGGACGAAGTCGGGCAACTGGTCGTGGCCTTCAACGAGATGGTTTCCCAGATCCAGGCGCGCGACGAGCAGCTCACGGTCGCGAAAGAGGGGGCGGAAGACGCGAACCAGGCGAAGAGCAAGTTCCTGGCGAACATGAGCCACGAGCTGCGCACGCCGTTGAACGCCATCATCGGCTACAGCGAGATGCTCGAGGAAGAGGCGCAGGACGCGAACCTCGAGGCGTTCATCCCCGACCTGAGGCGCATCCGCGGCGCCGGCAAGCACCTGCTCGAGTTGATCAACGACGTGCTCGACCTCTCGAAGGTCGAAGCCGGGCGCATGGAGCTGCACCTCGAGACCTTCGAGCTGCGCGAGCTCCTCAACGACGTCGGCACCACCATTCGGCCGCTGGTGGCCAAGCACGCGAACACGCTGGAGGTGCACTACCCGCCCGACATCGGCACCATGCACGCCGACGTCACGCGCGTCCGCCAGGTCCTCTACAACCTGCTGAGCAACGCCTCGAAGTTCACCGAGCGCGGCACGATCTCCGTGCGCGTGAAGCGCGAGCGCACCGGGGCCGGCGAATGGATCGTGTTCCAGGTGTCGGATACCGGCATCGGGATGGCGCCGCACCAGATGGGCGCGCTCTTCCAGGCCTTCAGCCAGATCGACAGCGCGCTGAGCCGCAAGTACGGGGGCACCGGGCTCGGCCTCGCGATCTGTAAACGTTTCTGCGAAATGATGGGAGGGGACGTCACGGTCACGAGTGAGCCCAAGCGCGGCTCGACGTTCACCGTGCGCCTGCCCGCCGTCGTGCTCGACCCGAAAGAGGAACCGCGCGGCACCACCGCGGTGCTTGTCGCCAGCCAGGCCGGGACCGATGCACCGGCGGTCGAGGCAGATGCCGACGAAGGGGCCGGCACGGTGCTCGCCATCGATGACGATCCGAACGCCCGCGACCTGCTGAAGCGGATGATCACGCGCGAAGGCTTCCGGGTCATCACGGCGCCAGGCGGCGAAGAGGGCCTGCGGCTCGCGAAGACGCTGCGGCCAGACGCCATCACGCTGGACGTCATGATGCCGGGTATGGACGGATGGACGGTGCTGGCGCGGCTGAAGGCCGACCCCGAACTCGCGCAGATCCCGGTGATCATCGTGACGATCGTCGATCGCCACGAGATGGGCTTCGCGCTCGGAGCCTCCGACTACCTGACCAAGCCGATCGACTCCGATCGCCTGACACAGCTCCTGAGGAAGTACCGCTGCCAGCGCCCGCCGTGCCCGATCCTCCTCGTGGAAGACGACGTGGCCACGCGCGACATGGTGCGCCGCACGCTGGAAAAGGCTGGATGGACGGTCGCCGAAGCTGACAACGGCCGTGTCGCACTGGCGCGCCTGCCCGAGGTCAAGCCCGAGCTGATCATCCTCGACCTGATGATGCCCGAAATGGACGGCTTCGAGTTCCTCGAGGCCCTGCGGCGGGACCAGACCATGGCGAACGTCCCGGTAATCGTCGTCACCGCGAAGGATCTGACCGAAGAGGATCGCCAGCGCCTGAATGGACGTGTCAAGCAGGTGCTGCAGAAGGGACCCTATTCCCGCGAGCAACTGACGCGTGAGATCAGACGGGTTGTGACCGTCGCCTCGAAGCAGGCGCGCGTCTAAGGATCAGGAGTCAACATGAAGTGGACCGTACGGACTGCGAGCGGCGTTGTCCTGGCCATGCTGATGGCCGTGCCAGCCATCGCGCAACAGATGATCGGCGACGTCAAGCTTTTCGAGGGGGAAGAGATCCGCATCAAAGCGCCGGCGAAAGTCGAGCAGGAGATCTCGAAGGTCCCGAACTCCGTCACCGTCATCACCGCGCAGCAGATCCGCGAATCGGGGGCGCGATCGATTCCGGAACTCCTCCGGTTAGTGGCGGGGGTGAACGTGCGGTGGAATCCGATGGTGCAGACCATCGACATTCGCGGTTTCGGCCAGAACCCGTTCACCAGCCGCGTGCTCCTGATGATCGACGGCGTGCCGTACAACGCCTGGGACAAGGGCGGCTTCCCCCAGCACCCGAGCCTCGACTTCTTCGTCCTGCAGAACGTCAAACGGATTGAAGTCGTGCGCGGACCAGGGTCGGCACTCTACGGAGAGAACGCGTTCTGGGGCGTCCTCAACATCGTCACGCTGTCGGGCGAAGACCTGCAGGGCGGCCGGGTCGAAGTGTTCGGCGGCGCGCGGGAGACCGCCTCGGCGGGCACCTACTACGGCCGGCGGTTCACCAACGGGTCGCTCTTCCTGTCTGGCAAGTTCGTGCACAGCCAATTGCCGATGGCCTTCTGGGCTGACGAAAACGATTCGGCGGTCAAGGGATTCGACGGCTTTGTCAAGGCGTCTTACAAGGGGATGCAGTTCTCGTACTACCGGCATGACGACTCGTTCGACGGCTTCGAAGAAGCCATTCCCGATCCGACATTGCCGCCGGGATCAGCGTTTCGCAGCGCCGATCAACTCGAACAGAGCGTTGACATCCTCGCGGGGAAGTACGAGCGTCGGCTCAACGCCAAGGTGTCAATGGGGGGTGACGTGTCGTTCGCGCGGCGCAACGGCAGCCATTGCGCGGCGTGCCACGGCGTGAAAGAGATGCCGATGTTTGCCGAAAGCGCCAATCACGGCTTTCAGCTGATCGGCGATCTGCGGTTCACGATGACGCCGGTGCCGTCGCATACCCTGCTCGTCGGCGTGGAAGCTCGCCGCGTGGACGACGGCGATCACGACCACGAGATGGGCGTGCCGCCGGGTAGCACCGCCGAACTGGTGACGAATTACAACAAGCCGGCGTTCTACATCCAGGACCAGTTCTCGTTCGCGCAGGACCGCGTGCAACTCGTCGGCGGCCTGCGCTACGACGGTTCCACGCCGCTGTTCGACGGCAAATTCTCGCCGCGGATCGCAGCCGTGTACAACCCGTCGAACAAAGTCGTGCTGCGTGGCGGCTGGAGCAGCGCGTTCCGAAACCCGAACTTCAGCGAGCTGTACCAGAACACCTGGTTCTTCAGCGTGGATACCGGCTTTGGCGCCTTCCCGTTCGCTGTCTTCGGCCCGAACCCCGAACTCGAGCCTGAGGAAATCGAGACGTTCGAGCTGGGCGGCGAGTATCGGTTCAGCCAGAACCTCTCGGCAAAGGCGGACTTCTTTCGCTCGCGCGTGAAGAACTTCATCAGCGCGATGCTGGTTGGTGCGCCGCCACCCATACCGCCGGCCTACCAGTACGAGAACCATCCAGACGACGCCACGATCACAGGCATCGAGCTCGAGATGCGCTTCAGCGTTCCCGGACGCGCGACGGGGTTCGTCAATTACTCCGCGCAGTCGAACGACGCCGTCCACGACACGCTGGGGGCCTCCGGCACACCGCTCGAGTTCACGTACTCGCCAACCCACAAGATCAACTTCGGCACCTACTTTGGTCCGTTCAAACGGTTTCGCGGGGCGTTCGAAATGCAGTGGAAGGGGGAATACGTCGGCCCGCAGATGTGGTACCTGATCGGTCGAACTTCACCGATCCGACGATCCGCCCGCTCGATGGATACGCGCTCGCCAACCTACGCGTCAGCTACGACCTGCCGTGGGCGTCGGGGCCGTCGCAAACGCCGACGCGGCTCGTCTTCTACCTGAAGAACATCTTCGACCAGCGGCCGATGGAGACGCTCATCGGCGTTGACACGCGGATCGCTGGCCGCGAGGTGTTTGGAGGATTAACGTTTGGTTTTTAGGGTCCTGATTAGGGCAGGACTGAGGTCCTGCGCTACGGGAGTGCTGCTATTGCTGGCGCTGTCGGCCGCCGCGCAGGAGAACGCGCCCGAAGTCGTTCGGCCTCTGCTCGAAGAGGCCGAACGCCATCGCAGCGCGGGACGCGTCGAGGAAGCGATCGCACGCTATCGAGAGGTGCTCCGCCTGGCGCCGCAACTGGCGCAGGTGCATCTCGCCATCGGCGTCCTCTACCACGGCCAGGGCAAGCTCACCGAAGCGCGCGACGCGTTCACCGCCGGTCTCGAACGCACGCCAGACGATGCGTTGCTCCTCTACAACGCGGCCGCCGTGGAGCTGCAGCTCGGGCGGCCTGCCGAGGCGCTCGCCATCGCCGACCGTGGGATCGCCAAGCATCGGGATGACGCATCGATCCGCATGGTTCGGGCGTCGGCACTCAGGCGCCTCGAGCGCAGCGCCGAGGCGCTCGAAGAGTTCCAGCAGGTCGTGCGGCTCGACTCGCGGAATGCGTCCGCCTACCTGAATCTCGGGAACCTGCTGCACCAGGCCGACCGCAAGCGTGAAGCCGCGGACGCCTACCGGCAGGCGATCCGTCACGATCGCACGTTGTTGTCGGCGCATTACAACCTCGCCGCCGTGCTCTACGAGCTCGGGATGGATGACGAGGCCCTGCGCGCCTATGACGTGGCGCTGGCGCCAGTCGAGAAGGATCTCGCCGCCGGCAAACCCGTCGATCCGGCGACGTCCCAGGCGTTCCTGACGCTCGGCGCCATCCACGCACGAAAGCAGAACTGGCCTCGCGCGCTCGACGCGTACGCCAAGGCCGTACGCCTGCGGCCTGACCTCGCCGCCGCGCACTACAACGCCGCTACGATTCAATACCGGCTCGGCCGCGAGGACGAGGCCTACACCTCGTTCTCGCGCGCCGTCGACCTCGATCCGGCGCTGCCGCTCGCCCATTACCATCTCGGCCTCATCGAACTGAAGCGCGGGAACGACGATCAGGCGCTCGCGCGTTTGGAGCGCGCGCTGCCGTCCTTGCAGGGCACCGAGCGCCAGACCGCCCGGCTCACCACGGCGCATCTCTACGTCAAGAAGAAGAACTCGACGGCGGCCGAAGCCCGCTACCGCGAACTGCTCGCCGAGGATGCCAACGACGTGACCTCGCTCGTCGCACTGGGGCGCCTGCTGCGGGAACGCGGCGAACTCGTCGAGGCGCGCGCGCTCCTCGATCGCGCGCGGAAAGCCGCGCCGGGAAACATCGGCGCCGCGCTCGAAACCGCGGCCCTCGCGCGGCTCGCGGGAGATCCCGTCGCTGAGCGCGCCATCTATACCGACGTCCTGCGTCGCGATCCCGACCGAACGGACCTCTGGCCGCTGCAGGTGAACCTGGTGGGCTTGCTGGTGCGCGAAGGAAACTTTGCAGAGGCGACCCGCACGATGGAGGGGTTGATGCGGCGGTTGCCGGCCCGCGGCAACGCCTCTGCGCCGGACCCGAACGTGCGCAAGCTCCTGCACGCCACCTACGGCATCCTGCTTCTTCGCGAGAATCAGCGGCCTGCTGCCACGCGCGAGTTCCAGTCGGCGCTGCGCGAGGACCCGTCTTTCGCTCCGGCACTCACCGGGCTGGCGATCGTCGGCTTGCTGGGCGGCGAGACGCAGGAGTCCTCATCCCGCCTCGGGGCTGTCGTCAAACAAGCGGCCAGCGGCGCCATCGATTCGCTCGCGCGCATGAATCTCGGGCACGCCTTGTGGCTCTCCGGCCGAGGCGCTGATGCGCGGCCGCACCTGCAGGCAGCGCTGAAGGCCTTTCCCTCGTTCCCGAGCCTGCACATCGCGCTCGGTGAGATTGCGCTAACCGCCGGAGATCGCGGTGAAGCCATCGAACGCCTCTCCAAAGGGATCGAGATCTGCACGGCCCGGGCCGGCAAGGGCGCGAGCGCCACCGACGAGGCTGGCGCGAAGCACGACGTGCTTCGTGTCGCGGTCGGAGGCCCGGCGAACGGCAGCGAACTGCTGTGTGCCCGCGCGCGCACGGTGCTCGGTGCGGCGCTGGCATCGAGTGCGGCGGCGGAAGCCGCACGGCGCCCGGCCGAGGCGCGCGAGCTGCTCGACCGGGCGCTGGCGTTGCCCCTGGATCCGGTAACGCGCGCCAAGGCGCTGTTTCTGCGCGGCACGCTCCAGCTCGCCGCCGGACAGAACGCCGCCGCCCACGAGGACCTCACGCGCGCGCTGGCCGCGCCATTGCCAGAGGACTTGAAAGGGGCCGCGCGCAATAACCTGGGCATTGCCCTCCATCGCTCCGGCAACACGGCGGAAGCGACCCGACAGTTCGAAGGTTCGGCACGTGGCGGGACCGGCTCCGCGCAAGCGACGCTCAACCTGGCGATAGCGCTCCACGAGCGTGGCGAGGCGGCGCGCGCGCTCCCCTTCTACGAGCAGTACCTGCGCATGGGTGGCCCTCGCGCCGACGAAGTGCGCGGCTGGGTGGACGAGCTGCGGAGAATCTATCGATGATCCGCATCCTCACCGTGCTGCTGGCCGCGATCCTTCCTGTAACCGCATTCGCCCAGGACCGCACGATGGTCGTCTACCTGCCCTCGGCGCCGACCGAGTCCGCCACGCGCGTGGCCGCGGCCATTACCCAGCTTGCCGCACACGTGTCGGAGCGAACGGGGACCCGCATCGAGCCCAAAGCCTTCCGGCGCGCGGAGGATGCGGCCGCATACCTGGCCAGCTCGCCGGCCGAAGCCGTGATGATCGTCTCGGATCAGGCCTTTCTTCTCGACCTGCCACAAGGCTTCGACGTCGTGCCGTCGTTCCGTTTCGTGCGCTCGGGCCGGGAGACGCGCCGCAAGATCGTCGTCGTCAGGAACAACGACCGGGCCACGTCGCTGGCCGGCCTGCGCGGACGCGCGATCGCGATTGCCATGGGGTCCGGCAGGGGATCGACCGCCTACCTGGCACGCGCCATCTTTGGTGGAGAGATCGATCCGCAGCGCTGGTTCTCTCGCATCGTCCACGAGCCGGACGATTTCACCGCGGTCACCAACGTGATGTTCGGTCGGGTGGACGCGGCGCTCGTGTCCGACGACAACCCGCTGGTGATCGCGAATCTCGGCAAGGACCTTCGCGAGGTGTACGCGAGCCGGCCCGTGTCATTGCCCGTGGTCGCGATCCGCAGCTCGTTGCCCGAGGCGCAACGGACGGCCATCGAGCAGGCGCTCGCCTCGCTGCAACGGGCGTCGGACAGCCAGTCGATCCTCGCTGGCCTTGCGATCGACCGGCTGCAGCGAATTCCCGATGGCAGCGCCGCGCTCGAGCGCACCGGGCTGCTGCGCTTGCCCACGGGGGCGACCCGCGGTCTCGAAATCGCGATGCCGACGGTCACCATCGACTCGCCGCGTCTCCCGCCGCTCGCACCGGATCAGGTCCCGTATTTCCTGGGTGTCGATCTGCTCGACCTGCCCATTCCCCTGCCCGCAATCGGAACCAGCACCGGGAACGGCGCAAGCGGATCTGGGTCAAAATGAACGCAGCCGTGCAAACGCTGCTCGTCGTAGACGACAACGAGATGAACCGCGACCTCCTGTCGCGGCGACTCGAGCGCAAAGGGTTTCGTGTGCTCACGGCGATTGATGGCCTTCAGGCGCTCGACACGATCGCCTCGACGCCGGTCGACCTGGTGCTGCTCGACGTCATGATGCCCGGGATCACCGGCCTCGACGTGCTGCGTGCCGTTCGCGAGAAACGTTCGCCGATCGATCTGCCGGTCATCATGGTGACGGCGAAAGACGAAAGCACCGACATCGTCGAGGCGCTCGAGCTGGGGGCCAACGATTACGTCACCAAGCCGATCGACTTCGCGGTCGTGCTGGCGCGCGTGCAGACGCAACTCCGAATGAAGTCCGGCGCCGCCCGACCCGCGGCGGTTCCTTCATTCCTGAACGCAGAGCCGCACGTCCCCGCGGCGGCAGCGGCCGAAGTCAAAACCGCAGCCGTGCTCGCCGGAAAGTACAGGATTGAAGCGAAGCTGGGCGCCGGGGCGTTCGGCGTCGTTTACCGCGCGACCCACGTCGCTCTCGACCATGCGGTTGCGGTCAAGATCCTCCAGCACAATGTGCTGTTGTCGGACGACCGATCCGACGCGCTCGCGCGCTTCCGGCGGGAAGGCATCTCGACCTGCCGCGTCAACCACCCCAACGCGGTCACGGTGATCGACTTCGGCGTCACCGACAACGGTGTCGCCTATCTGGTGATGGAGCTGCTCGAGGGAAAGACCCTGGCGGAGTCGTTGAAGGAGCTGGGGACGTTCTCGCCAGGCCGCTGCCTCGAGATCCTCTCGCCCATCTGCGCCGTCCTCGAAGAAGCGCACGCCTCGGGCGTCGTGCATCGCGACATCAAGCCCGCGAACATCTTCCTGCACCTGGTGCGTGGTGAAGAGATCGTCAAGGTGCTCGACTTCGGCATCGCCAAACTGGTGGGCAGCGCCAGCGACGAGCACGCGACGATGACGATGGAGGGAAGCCTGCTCGGGACCCCGGCCTACATGGCGCCGGAGCGGGTGTCGAACCAGCCGTACGACGGCCGCGCCGATGTCTACAGCGTGGGGGTGATGTTGTACCAGATGCTCGTCGGCCACCCGCCGTTCAAGGCCCAGGACCCGGTGGCGCTCGCAGTGCAGCAGATGAACGCCACGCCGCCGCCGCCCCGCGACGTGAATCCAGACATCCCGCCGGCCGTGGAAGCCGTCGTGCTGGAAGCGCTCACAAAGGATCCGCTGCTGCGGCCGACGGCTTCACTCCTGGTGCAACGCTTTGCCGCCGCCGTCGCGATCTCGCAGTCTCCAGATGCCGCGAAGGCCCACCTGACCTCCGGCCTCGACGACCCGACCAACCCCAGCTTCCCCGCCCCGAGCCATAAGCCGTAGTAAATCCGCCTACGCCAAGGCTTCGGCGAGACAGGCATCACGTCTTCGGCAACAACGCCGCAATCTTCCCCAACAGCCGATCCAGCTCGATCGGCTTGGTGTCGTAGTCGTTGCACCCCGCGTCGAGCGCCGCCCGCCGGTCCCCCGCCATCGCGTGCGAGGTGATCGCGATAACCGGGATGTGCCTGGTCCCGTCCGCCGCCTTTAGTCGCCGCGTCGCTTCCCAGCCATCGATGACCGGCAAGCTCATGTCCATGAGGATCAGGTCGGGGGATTCAGAGGTCGCCATGGCGATCCCCTGCGCGCCGTCCATCGCGATCACGACCTGAAAGCCGCGACGCTCCAATCGCCGCGACAGCATGTCGCGGTTCATCTCGTTGTCTTCGACCAGGAGAATCTTCGGCATCCGGTATTCGGTGTTCGGCTTGCCCGCCGTAGCCTTGGCGAAGGCGGGTATTCGGTGTTCGGTTCGGATTCGTGCGGACTCGGCTGTTCGGGGCTCGGGACTCGGGACTCGGGGATGTTAGCGGAACGTCAGGGCCATATAGGTGGCAACAGCAAGGGTCGCTAGGCCCAAGCCGCCCTCGGCGAGTCGGTCGCTCTCTTTGCCGCCACGATACCGGCCAAGGCTCAGTGCTCGCAGCACGACACAGCCGACCAGGCGGATCGTTTCCTCGATGAGAGCCTGCATGCGCCCGATGCTAACACGCTCGCGTTGCGGTAATCGGTATTCGGTACTCGGTGTTCGGTGTTCGGTGTTCGAGCGCCCTAAGTTGTTCGCCTCCGCTCCCACTCCTGCCAGGTACTCGTCGGCGACGCGAATTAACTCCTCGAGCGGAACGGCGCGACCGCTGTCGAGGGACACTGAGGCATTCTCGGCGGCGATCTCGAGCGTACCGGGATTGCAGTGAACGCGACAGTACGAGCCTGCGGCATCTGCGCTGAGGATCACGGCCGGTATCCCTTGTAGTTGGCCAGGGTGGTTAATCGACTCTGCTCATCCGCCCAGGGAACGAACGAGAATCTGGTGCAACCTGCGAGGGTCACCACGAACCGCTCACCTTCTTCGCGGAAGCGACGGCGGAGGTAATCGATTTCGACCCGCAACACCACAACGCCAGGGACCCTGCCACTGACGTCAGTGATTTCACCATCGTGAAGAACGTTCCAGAGGGTCGGGCAATGTGACATTCGGTTCTTCGACACCGCCCCGGCGTTTCAAGAAGTCGCCCAAGGGCTTGAGGGTTCCGCCATCAGGCGTGTCGCTCCACAGCACCCGGCCGTCTACCACGCTGAATCGATCGAGGAGATTGGAGGGCGAGTCTCCGCCACATTTCGCCTGGTTGAATCGAACAGCGAAGTGATACTCGCGAATCCCTGCATGCATCAGATCGAAATACAGGCAATGCGGTTGGACGTGCGGATATGCACCCGCGGATACGAGCGCATCCCGAAGGATGCGCGCGGCTTCGACGACATCGCTTCTGCGTTCCAGCGACGGGTCCGAAGCCGAGATCACCGGCCGCGCCCCCGCGCAGGCGCTACCCATCGCGACGGCGAAGACCAACGCCAGTTGAACCCGAACCTGCGCGTACCGTGTACCGAACACCGACTACCGAACACCGAACACCGCGTACCCGAACACCGAATACCGACTATCGAGTACCGGCTTTTCCGATCGCGTAGAGGTTTTTCTCGGTTCGGAGGAACAGCTGCCCCTGCGACACGGAGATCGGTACCTAGCGTGTACTCCGCCGAGTCGTTCTCGGCCAGCAGTTCGAACTTCGGTCCCGCGGTGAAGACCGACGTCAGGCCTTCTTCGTTCGTGACGTAGATCTTGCCGTCGGCCAGCGTCGGTGAGGCGCTGTAGATGGCGGGCTTCAGGCGTTCGGGGCCATACACGACGGCGCCGGTCTGGACGTCGAGGACTTCGACGACGCCGCGGTCGTTGACGACATAAAGGAGCTTGCCGTCGCTGACGGGGGTCGGCACGTCGGGGCCGCGCTCGAACGACCACGCGACGTGGCTGGTGCTGATGTTGCCGCGGCCGCCGGGCTTGATCGCGAGCATCGGTCGGATGCGCGTCGGGGCGATCACCAGCCCGCCGGCGACGATCGGGGAAGCAACGATGCGGTAGTTGCGCGCCTTGCCGGGATTGAGGCCATCGGCGCGCCATAGCTCTTTGCCGGTTTCGAGGTCGTGGCCGGTCACCACGTCACCACCGGTGATGACGACTTCTTTCGTCTTCTCGTACTGCAAGAGCGCGGGCGTCGTGTAGGAGTCCGGAGATTCCACGAGTGCGTCGGTCGGACGCTCGACCTTCCACAAGGTCTTGCCGGAGGCGCCGTCGATCTTCATGACGTATGACGGATCGTCGGTCTTCATCCCATGCAACACCGGCACGTAGAGCATGCCCTCGTGGAGCAACGGTGACGAGGCGTATCCCCAGTTCAAGCCGAAGGCGCCGTAGTCTTTCTGGATATCTCGAGTCCACAGCTCCTTGCCGGCGAAGTCGAACGCCTTCAGGATGCCAACGCCGGTCAGCACCCAGACCGTCCTGCCGTCGGTCACAGGAGACGGCGAGGACATGTTCTGCTTGTTGATGCGGTAGTTACCGCCGGCGATGGTGCGCTTCCATTTCATCTCGCCGTTGGCGCGATTGATGGCCCAGAGCTCGACGTCTCCCTCGGGCGCCTCCGGCTTGCCGCCCGGTGAGGTCGCGATGTTCAAGAAAATCGTGTCGTTCCAAACGATCGGCGTGGCGCCGCTCCGCGAGGGCATCGCCACTTTCCAGGCGATGTTGTCCCCGGTGGCCGTCGACCATTTCACCGGCAGCCCCTTCTCTAGGCTGGCCCCCGTATGGTGCGGACCGCGCCACTGTGGCCAGTTGTCGGCGGAGAGCGCCGTGATCGTGCCTACGGCGAGGACGGCTGCGAGCATCACGCGTTTCAAATCAACAGGCATGAGAGACGCTTCTCCTCTGCCGGGCTATCGACCCGGCTATTTTGCGTGCACCATCATGTTCCATTACCTGGTGCTCGTGCCAACGATGGGCTAGTGCGTCGGTCCAGGTCGGCGTTCCTGACGGCAAGCCTTCTGGCTGACTACGCTCGCCCCTGCCGGGCTGTTTCATACTGAAACCGAACACCGAGTACCCGAACACCGAACACCGAACACCGAACACCGAATACCGAATACCGAACATCGCAGCGCGCGTTAGCGAAGGTCAAACGCCATCATCTTTGCCCGATCCCGCACGTACAGCGTCGTGCCCACCAGCGTGGGTACCGTCCACGCGCGGTTGGTGAGCACGGACGCCTTCGCGAGAACGTTGAGGCCCTGGCGGTTGGGCTGCGCGAGGCCGATGTTCCCGTCCTCGTCCATGATGATCAGCTTGTTGTCGGCGTAGAGGAACGTGGACCGCGCGAAGTCGCGGTTCTGCCACAACACCTCGCCGGTCTTGACGTCGACGGCGACCGTTGGGCAGGGACCGAAGTCGCCGCTCGAGCCGACCACGAAATCGCCGAGCCGGATCACGGTACCGATGTGCGTGCGCATGCGGTTCTGGAACCAGAGCTCCTGCACCGTCGTCTTGCCGCCGGCCTGCGCCAGCTTCAGCATGCGCGCGCCGTTGTTGTACGCCGCCGACACGAAGAGCAGGTTGTCCGCTCCCCACACCGGCGTGCTGATGTTCAATCCCCAGTCGGTCTTGTGCGGATGCTTCCAGAGCACGGCGCCGTTTACGGGATCGATGCCAACCATTTCATTGGCACCGGAGATCACGGCCTGGTCCTGGCCGTTGACGTTGATGAGCATCGGAGATCCCGGGCCGGTGTCGTAATCCCCCGCCTTCCACGCCACCGCGCCGGTTTTCTGGTTGAACGCGATCACCGCGGCGCCCTTGGCGCGCGTCGGGATGAGGATCGTGTCGCGATACGCGAGCGGGCTCGGGGAGTGGCCGCGGTCGTCAAGCTTCGAGCCGAACTCCTTCAGCACGTCGTGCTGCCACAGCACCTTGCCGCTGTTCTTGTCGAGCGCGAACAGCTCCATGCGGCTGCCGATCGCAAAGAGCGTGTTGCCGACGATCAGCGGCGTCGAATGCGGCCCCGCGCCTTCGGTGAGGTTCAGGTCGCCGGTCGCCGAGTCGTAGGTGTGCTCCCAGATCGTCTTCCCCGTCGCGGCGTCGAACGCACCAATCGTTTCCGTCTGCGTGCGCCGCACCATCGACAGCAGGCCGGCGGCGCGATAGATCGTGTAGAGGCGGTCCCCTTCGACGACGATCGCCGAGTGGCCTTCGCCGAGGGAACGCGTCCAGAGCTGCTTCGGTCCCGCCGCAGGCCACTTAGACGCGAGCGGAGCAGACTCCACCATGAAGTTCCGCCGTGGCCCGCCCCACTGCAGCCACGACGTATCCGGCGCCGTCCGCGCGTCAGCCACTACGAGAGCGGCGACAGCAAGACCGACAACGATGCGTCTCATGCCGACCTCCTCAACTCAAACAGCGACAGCCGTCCCTCGCACAATTAGAACCGCCACAGCGACAGTGTTTCCGCGTCCTTGATCAGAATGCCTCCCGCGGCAAAACCCGGGTGCGCCCAGATCGGGCTCTCCGCCACGGTGTACTTGCGAATCAGTTCGAAGCCGGTTCTGCCCTGCTTGAACACGACGAGCTCGCCTTCGGTTGTCGTTGCGATTACGACACCTGTGGCGAGGGTCAGCGCCGCATTCTCGCCCTGGCGGGGCGGGCTGGTCCACAGCGTCTTGCCGGTTTTCACCTCCACGGCAAAGAACTGGCCGCGGTTGCGGTGCGTGAGCACATACATGACGCCGCCGGCCACGACCGGCGAGCTCATATACATGGGGATATCAGCGTTCTGCCAGACCTGCTGCGGCTTCCACGCGCCCCCTTCCTGTGACGAGACGTACAGCGGTGGTCGGCTTGTTCAGCCCGGCGTAGATCAACAAGCCTTCAGTCACCACGGGCGTGATGATGTTCTGCTCGTATTCGGTCGTGAACGGGATCTGCCAGAGCAACTTGCCATCGGACGGAGACAGACCGACGACGTGTGATTGTGTTTGCGTGATCAGGTGACGCGCACCGCCAAACGTCGCGATGATCGGGGAGGCGTACGCAGGACCGTCACCCTTCCAGGCCCACTTCTGCGCTCCGCTCGTCCGATCGAAGGCGACGATCGCGCCGTTCTTGTCGCCGCCGACGTGGGCGATGACGAGTTCGCCGTCGACGATCGGCGACATCGAGGCGCCGAACTCGGGTGAGGTCTTCGGAAACTCCTTCCTGGAGTCATAACGCCACGCGACCTTTCCCGTGACAGCATCGACGGCACTCAGTATCCCGCTGATGCCCAGCGCGTAGACGCGGCCGCGGTCAACCACCGGGGTCGATTTCGGACCCTTGCCGTGGCTCGTCGCGGCCGACGACATGGTGTACGGCGCGTCGTAGCTGTCGCGCCAGAGCTGTTTTCCGGTCGCGGCATCGTAGGCGGTCGTCGTTTCCTGCTCCCCGATGCGCGAGAACTGGTAAACGCGTCCGTCGGCCACGACAGGCGACGCGTGCCCGATGCCCGCCGGGATCTTCCAGATCTGCTTCGGCTTCTCCGGCCACGCCGCCGGCGGCGCGAAGCTGGACGCGCCGGTTCGACCTGGCCCCCTCCACTGGTGCCACTCCTGACCCTGTGCGTTCGGCAGAGCGGCGACCATGGCAACGAGAACGGCGGTAACGAGACGGGATTTCATTCGGCCCTCAACGATTCGAGCAGGTTGCCACGTAGCGCCGCGCGCGCGGCAACGATAGAAGATAAGACACCGGCGATGGCGACGCCGCCCAGGAGCACCAGCAGCGTTCCGCCCGGTCGCGCTCCGCTGCGGCCGAGCCAGGCGGGGGCAACGGCGAGAGCCGCGCTGAGCGCGCCCGCGCCGAGCCCGGCCCCAAGCAGCAGGATGGCTTCGGCGAGGATCATCTGCGTCACGCGCCAGCGGTTGTAACCAACCGCTCGCAACAACCCCAACTCCCTGCGGCGCTCCAGGACGTTGCGGAACATCACCGCGGCAAGGCCAATCGTGCCGAGGAGCAACCCCAGACCGCCAAGGGACTGGAAGGTCGAGAGATACGTGTTCTCGACGCGGTGAAACGCTTCGAGGCGCTCCGCCGCGGTCACCGCGTCGAAACCAAAGGGCTCGAGGTCGCGCTCGAGCGCTCCCGCCAGTTCGGCGGCGGCTTCGCGGGTCTGCACGCCAGGCGCATCGATCAAAAAGAATCGGTACCCTTGCTGTGTCGGGAAGTGCCTGGTGAACTGGTCTTCCGACATGACCAGCTCCCCTTGCAGCACGCTGTCGGCAAGAGCGGCCACGAACTGCAGCTGCAACGGTTCGGCCGCCCCGACGTCCATCGAAAAGGTGTCTCCCACCTTGAGATGCAACACGTATTGCAGCGAGGTCGCGTCGGCGATAACCGGTACGGCGCCGTTCGCCGCGGGCCGATTCAGCAGCAGCCACGGGTTGGCGCGTTCCGCGTCGGATTCCGCAAGGCTTGCCGCAAACGTGAAGCGGCCCTGTTCAACAAAACCCTTCTCGGGCGCGACGATGGTGGGGCTGGTCGGCCGATACAGGTTCAGGCAGCTCGCGTCATCGCCCGGGCGCACGCGGAAGCGGGTGAAGGTCGCGCGCTCGAACGCAGGCGACTGCACGATCAACGCCTCGCGCCCGGACGGCTCGTTGGGGTTGTGCACAAGCGGCAACTCCGAAGTCGCCAGCAGCGCGTAACCGCCGGTGCCCGATTGGCGATCGCCGCCGATCTCCCCCCCTCCCTTCCGGAAGGCATCGACCGACACGATGATGAACGCGGCTGCCGCAATCAACGCGGCGGAGAGAACGCTCCGCGCAGGGCGGAACGTCGCGCTGCGAAAGCCAAGACGCAGAACGGGACCCGCGCCGCGGCCGGCGATCACGGTCTGTGAGCGCGATCGCAGCCACGACGACAGCAGGAACATCGACGCCAGCAACGCCGCCGCGCCGGCGCCGAAGAAGGCCGCGGCCTCGGCGCGGCCCGAGAAACCGACGCCAATCGCGACCAGCGCCAGCACCGCAAAGACGATCCCGATGACGAAGTTGCGGCGCGCCAGGCGGCTGCTCCCGGCCGGCTCCTGGCCGATCGATTGCGCCGTCAACAACGCGCGCGGCGTGAGCTTGGCGACGGCACGAAGCGACCACCATACGCAGACGACCGCCGCGACGATCCCACCGAGAGCGCCAACCAGCAGCGATACGGGATTGATGTGAAGGGACAAGTCGGAGGTGCCTACCGCGCCGATCCACCACGTGCGAAGGCCGTACAGGATGACTTGCCCGTAGGCGATCGCGTCGGCAACGCCAATCACGCTGCCGACGGTCGCCAGGACGATCGCCTCGAGAAGCAGCAGCGTGCGGATCTTCGAGATCGGGAACCCCGCCGCCCTCATCACGCCGATCTGCCGCAGCCGCTGCTCGATGCCCAGGCGGAAGAAGAGCACCGCGAGCATGAGCGCCGACACGACCAGGAAGAAGCTGAAGTAGGTGAAGTACTCGCCGAAATCGGTGGCCCCGGCCGAGGCCTCGATGGCCTGCGCGCGGACGGGCACCACGGCGATGCCAGCCGCTTGGGGCTTGACGATCGAACGCAGCTCACTCGTCAGCCGCGATTCGACCTCCGCGACCGTCGTTCCGCCGGGCGCGGCGAACCGCAGCGACGTCACGCCGCCGTAGCGCGTTTGCCACAAGTCGCGCCCACGGGCGAAGGCGATGAAGGCCTTTGGGGTGGCACGATGGTCGTCCCAATACTTCTCGTCCACCGGGCGAACGCGCGAGAGGTCGATCGGGAACGGCGGGTCCCAGTCGGCGAGACTTTCGGCGCCGGTGATGCCCGGATACTCCGGCGCGAGCTGACGGTCGGCCGCGAAGCCCCGGATCGGTACGATCCCACGCACCGGGAACGTCGCCGTGTGGGTCGTCAATCCGCTGCTGGCGTCCCAACGGTAGTACTCGAGCTCGAGCGGGTCGCCCACCTTCGCGTTCAACTGTGCCGCCGCCCATTCGTTGAGATACACACCGTCGTCTTGCGGCGCCGCCACGAGCTGCCGTAACTCGGTCGCACTGATCAACGAATAGGGAACGACGCGGTCGCCGACCTTCATCGTGTTGGCGAGATACGTCAGCACGGGAATGGGCGTGTAGCCGGCCTTCGCCGCGGCTGCTCGCACCGACGCTTCCATCGAGTCGCTCAGAATGCCGCTCGCGGCATCAACGATGACGGCGCTGCCATCGGCGGCTTGCCGCACCTTGATTCCGAGGTCCTCGAGGGTGAAGGCCGACAGGTTGACGTTTCCCGCGGAGAGCAGGACGGTGTTGACCTGCTGCTGGAGTCCGAGGTCGCGTTGAATTCTCCGGAGCGGAGCGAACACGGCTCGCAGCTCCGCCTGCTGCTGTCGCAACGAGAATTCTCCGAGCCGCTCCCGCGGCAGGATCTCAGCCAGCGTCAGCCGAATCGTACGGCCGACCTCCTCTTTCCGTCCGAACAACGATTCGAGAGGGATCTCGGACGGGCGTTGCAGCCGCACCAGCAGCACATCCCCGCTCGCGGCTCCGAGCTCGGAGGCCAGCGCCTGCGACACCGCGGGGCCCGAGGGGGCGGGCACGCCGTGGAACGTCCAGAACCGTTCGTCCACGCCATAGACGGTGACGGCGCCGGCACGCTTTCCCGAAGGCTCGTGCGTCACGAATCCGGTCGTGACGGTGAGCGGCGTCATCGAATAGGCCTGACCACCGGGCCTCGCCTCCTTCGTACCGATGTCTTGCGCCGTGGCTTCGCCGAAGTAGCCGGCAGATGTGATCGCGGTGTGGGTGTTCCCCAGGCGTGCCAGCGCGAGGTCGCGAAGACTGCCGCGCACGGAGTCCCCCACCAGCAGCGCGCCCCCGAGCACCGACACCGCCGCCGCGACGCCGAGCACCACCGCGAGATTCGTTCGCCAGTGGTAACTCGCGCTGCGTCGTACGAGGCGGAAGGAGGTCATGGCGCGGGGTGGAGCGTGCGCCCTTTCATTTCGAAACGACGCGGGAAGCGCGCCGCCAGGGCCGCGCTGTGCGTCACGACGACGAGGATGGTTTTGCGTGCGCCGTGGAGCTCCAGCAGCAACGTGGCGACGAAGTCCGCGATCGAGGCGTCGAGGTTGCCCGTGGGCTCGTCGCACAACAACAGGGTCGGGGTGCGGATGAGCGCGCGCGCAATCGCTGCGCGCTGCTTTTCACCGCCCGACAGCTCGCCGGGGCGATGCTCGAGCCGACTGCCGAGGCCCACTTGCGTGAGGATGTCGACGGCGCGTTCCTGATCGTGCTTTCGATTGGGGGTGCGCTCGGCGACCAACGTGGGCGCCAGCACGTTTTCGAGGACCGAACACTGCGGCAGCAGCGAGTGATCCTGGAAGACGAAGCCGACGTGTTTGTTGCGAAACGCCGCCTGCTGGCGCTCGCCGAGGCTGTAGGGGTTGACGCCGTCGAGCGTCACCGTGCCGGACGTCGGCGGTTCGAGCGCACCGAGCGAATAGAGCAGCGTGCTCTTGCCGCTGCCCGACGGTCCCATGATCGCCACCGCGTCGCCGCGGTCGAGCGTCAGCGACACGCCCTCGAGAATCGACAGCTCGCCGCGCGGGGTGGTGTACGACTTCGACAGGTTGTCGACGTTCAGCATGTTAGTTGGCAGGACTAAAGTCCTGCGCTACAGGGGCATGCGGGGCAGCGACTTCGCGGTAGACCGTTTCGACCTGCTCGGCCATGTGCTGCACGCTGTAATGCAAATGCACCGCGGAGGCGCCGGCCTTGCCGAGCGCCTCGGCGAGAGCGGGATCGGCGTGCAACGCGGCCAACCCGTCAGCGAGCGCCTGGGGATCGTCGGGATCGACGAGCAGACCGCCGCCGGTGCGCTCGATGATCTCGGGGAAGGCGCCGTGACGGGGCTGCACGACCGGAACACCAGACGCCATCGCCTCGAAGAGGAACAGCCCTTTCGGTTCCCGGTACGTCGTCGGCACCGATAAAACGTCGACCTCCTGGAGGAACGCGACCTTGGCGGTGCGATCCAGCTCTCCGCGGTAGTCGAACCGGGATTCGAGCCCCGCGCCGCGCAGCACACGACGCGCGGCGTTCAAGGTACTCTTCGTGCTCGGGAGGCAGGTAACCGGCGGCGATGAGGCGTGTGCCCTCGGTCCCGGGACTCTTCAGCAGGCGCACGAACGCCTCGACGAGCAGGTGAAGCCCTTTCTCGGGCGCGATGCGTGCCAGGTATCCGATGGTGAACGGCCCGTTGCTCCGGCTGGTTCGCGGTGCGTAGCCGTCGAGATTGATGCCGAGGCGCGCCAGGCGCATCTTCGTGCGCGGGATGCCGAGGTACTCGGGCATGTAATCCAGGTAGTACCTGGCTGACCGCGACGTACGCGTCAACGTAGGTACTCCACTGGCGGATCAGTTCGAGCGATTCACGGCGATAGCCTTCACCGAGCTGATCGAGAAAGAGGTCGTCCCCCTGGAGCGTGACGCAGATCGGCACCTTCAGCTCGCGCTTGAGCGGCTCGGCCAGACCCGTCAGCAGCGAATAGGGCAGGTTGATCACGTCGAACTTCGGCTCAGTGCGCAACCAGTCGAGCAGTTTGCGGATCTCTTTCGCCTGGAAGCCGCGCTCCCCCCGCAGCATCGACACCGTCATCTCGCCGAGGCTTTTCGCGTCCACCTTGATCTGCCGCTTCGTCGCCATGCGCAGCGCCCAGGGGGCATCCCAGATGCGATCGACGAAGTGCGGCGTATGGCGGAAGAGCGCCGAGTGCTGCTCGAGGAACACGCTGATGCCGCCGAAGAAGATGTGCTCGTCGCTGACGTTGGCCTCGTCGGTCCGCGTCGGCGTGTAGACCGGCGTCAGCAACACGTCGTGCCCCCGCCGCAAAAGCTCCGTGGCGAGCGCGTTGTCGCGCAGGCAGCTGCCGCAATACATGTTGCCGGCGCCGCCCGTGAAAGACAGGATCCTCATCGAGCCGTCGACGCGAGCTCGCGGGTCTCCCACCCCGCCTGGAACGATCGCCGCGCGTAGAGATGCTCGAAGAGGTTCCCCTCGTGCGGCTGATCCCAGCTAATGACGTTGGTCGGGATCGGTCCGACGTTGAGCCTGTCGACGAGCGGCGACATCAGCAGGCGGTCGATCAACGCGCGTTCCTGCGTCAGCGCGCTCACGACGAGCGTCTTTCCCATCGGTTCCGGCATCCGCGCCATCTCCTCCGGCGTCACTTTCACGACCGCCGCAAACGGAAAGAGGAACTCGCGGTTGGCCAGTGGATGGTCGGCGCTGTCGCACAAGACGACGGTCGGCAGGAGATAGGTCGAGCCTTCGAATTGCACGAGTCGGGGGCCGCTACGGAGCTCCGCGGTGAGCTCGCGCGCGCCTTCGGTCCGCAGGCCGGCGTCGATCTGCTGCGAGATCCTCTCGGCGACTCGCGGATCCGCAAACGGCGCCAGCCCCGCCTCTTCATCGTCCGCGCCGCGCGGCACGATCTTCACGAGGCGTTCGGCGATCGCCTGCGCGACGCGTTCGGCGTGCGACTCGCTGACCCAGACCCCCGACGCATTCACGCACGACCGCCCGCCGTTGTCGGCGATCGATCCCGCGATCAGCGCGGCGTGGGCTTCCCAATTGGCCACGCGGTCGTTGCCGATCAGCACCTTGCTGTAGCCGGGTCCGTGAATCTCGACGCGCGGATCCCCTTCCCAGGAACCGACGGCGGTCACGTCGCCGAAGAACATGCTCCGCCCGGTGCGCCGCAGGATCTCTCCCGCCCCCGCGTGATCGGCCGGGAAGTAGCAGAACGCCTGCGGCGGAACCCCCGCCTTGATGAAGGCCTGGACAATCCTGAACGGGCTCCACGGCTCGGCGCTGCCCGGCTTGAGTACGAGCGGCGTCTTGAGCGCGATCGCCGGCACCCACAAGGAATGCACGCCCGGCGAGTTGCTCGGCAGCACCACGCCGAGCGCATGGGTGCGCGGATAGAAGCTCAGAGAGTGTCCAGCATGCTCGCCGAACCCGGCGTCGAGCATCGACAGATCGAGACCGCGGGTAAGGCCGCGCAGCACCGTGCGCATCTCCTTCATCACGCCCGCGATCTTCGTCATGTTGCGGCGCACCATTACATGTGGCATGCCGGTGGTCGCCGACAACTGGTGCACGTAATCGTCCGGCGACTGCTTCGCGTCGCCGAGCGGCAGCGTGTCGTTCAGAAAGTGATCGGCCGCCTTCGCGCACATGTCGAGTAGCCGCTCGAACGGAACGCCGGCGAGCGCGGCCCGCGCCTCCGCCTGCACCTCGTCACGCAACTCGCGCCGAATGATCCCCGGGTTGACCTGGCTCATCTCCGCAAACGTCTCCCGCGTCCGGTGATGCGGGATACGAATGACGTCCAAGCTCGTGTAGGGAGTGCCGTGCCGGAGAATCGGTATGTGAATCATGTCCAGTACTCGGACGCCAGTTTAGCCCACGGGGTTTCCGCGGGCTCAACCCGTCAAGGCGTTCGTCCCACGAGGGGCCGCGCTAGCGTTTCGGACGGACCGATGACTCCGACTCGATTCCGTCGCAGGACGGCTTGCAAATGCCGTCGCACAGGATCCAGCCTTCCGGGCAGCCGTTTTCTTCCTGCGGGATGAAGGACTTCTCCCGGATGTAGCCGAGCTCCTTCAGCGTGTTGCGAAGCACGTCCTCCAACCTCGCAAAGTTACCCTGGTCGGTGGCGTACAACTCGAGCGCCTCGTTCTCGATCTGGTTCGCGAACCAGCGGAACGCGGCGACGTTGGTGGCGTCGTTCGGTGACGGTACCCATTTCCTCATTCGAACTCCTCTCGGTTACGGTGTTTTTCTCTGCACGACCCAGATGTCGCGCTTGCGTTCCTCGCGCGCGAACACGATGGCGTCTGCGCGCAGCGGTTGGATCCCGGAAAACGAGACGCCCGGGGATTCATTATTGGTGAGCTTCTGCGTCGCGCCGTCACGGAGCGACACGGCGTAGATGTTGTGCACGCCTTGCTCGTTGCGCGTGATCATCACTCGCCCGCGCATCATATCGAGGCCGACCGCCGCGACGGCCGCCTGGTCGATGGTCGCGACGGTGCGCACCGGGCCGGTGAGCGGCACTTCGATCAGCTGAACTTCCTGCACGTGTCCGCGCCGCTGGCTGCGCTTCACCAGCACCGCATCCTGACGCGACCAGCCGGCCAGGTAATACGAGGCACCGGATTCACGGGCGACGGCCGGAAGCGACTTCCGACTCTGCGGCATCGTGAGAACCTGGATGACCGCCTGCTCCTTCGTGGTCTCGAGCCACGCCACCGTCTGCCCATCTGGCGAGACGGCGAGATCGACGATCCGCGCGCCGGCGTCCGCTCTCGCGAGCACGACCGGGGGGCCGCTCGCCTGAAGGTCCACGCGGTGCACCTCGTGCCCGCTGGATCCGTCGGCTCCGCTGACGATGAAATACAAGTGCGGTTCCGTTGGGCTCCACGTCATCGTCCGGTTCAGCCATTCGACCGGCAGGAGGGCGGCGGTCACAACCTGCATATCGGAGCGGTCCGAGATCGTGCGTTCCTCGCCGGTCGCCAGGTTCTTCACGAGGAGACGGAAGTGCCGCAGGTCGGGCAGCCGCTGGTAGTACGCGAGCCAGGCCCCATCCGCCGAGAGTCGCGGGCTGAAGCCGTCGGCGATGGGCTGCGCTTCGAGGGAGGACGGCGCGAGCGGCGCGACGAACACGCGCGCGTCGAGAAACTGAAATCCCTCGTGCGGTGTCGGGCGCGTGCGCTGGAAGGCGATCCGTGCACCTGCTTCGCTGACCGATGGCCAGTAGTCGCCGAGCGCGTCGCCGGTGAGTTGCCTGCTGGCGCCCGTCGGCACGTCCACCCGCCACAGGTTGTTCGAGTTCGAGAGCTGCTCGAACACGACGATCCCGCCGTCGGCGCTTGCGTCGCTGGCGACCTCCTCGGGATGGCTCGACGTTATCTGCGTGGCGCGACGGGTCGCGACCGACAGGCGCCAGAGATCGAGCTGTCCGCCGCGGTTTGACTGGAACACGATGGCCTCGTTGCCCACCCACACCGGGTACCGATCGATGTAATCATCGTCAGTCAGTCGCTGGGGCTCACTGCCGTCGAGATTCGCGAGCCAGAGGTCCGAACGGCCGTCGAGTATGCCGCTGAACGCCACGAAGCGGCCGTTGGCCGAGAGGCCGAAGCTGCGGAACTTTACGGTACTCGGCCACGTGGTCGAGACCTCCTGCGCCAAGCCCCCCGTCAGTGTGATGCTCACGAGCGCGTGGCCGGCCGCGCCACGATTGAGTTGCACGAACACCTTGTCGCCGACCCATCTCGCCACGGTCACCTGTTGCGCTCCCGCCTCGATAGGCACGCTGGCGCGCGGCGACCCGCCGAAGAACGCGGGCACCACGACGAGGAACTGCGCTTCGCCCTGCCGTAGGACGCAGGCGAGTTCGCGTCCATCGGGCGACCAGGTGTGGCTCAGCACGCTGCCCTGCACGTCGACCGGCACCGGATTGCCGCCGTCGATCGCCTGGACGTACACGCGCGGATGTGGTCCTTTGTCCGAGATGAACGACAGCCACTTACCGTCAGGTGAAATCCGCGCGTCCGACTCCCCCGTCGGCCAGGTGACCGCCGGGCGCAGCTCGCCTGGCGACATCGTCCGATGGTCGGACGCTCCATTGCAGGAGCGCGAACACGCCGGCCACGATCGCAAAGGCGAGGATGGCGACCTGGACACCCCAGCGTTGTAACCCGCGCGCGGGAGGCGCCGTGGCGATCGGCAGGCTGCCGGTGCTGAGCGCATCCGCGGCGCGGCGCAGCGTCTCGGCGACGATGGCCGCCGACTCAGGACGCTTATCCGGCTCGCGCTGCAGGCACGCCTTGACGATTTCGCGTACCTGGTAAGGCGCGCTCGGCGCCAGCTCGTCGAGCGGCCGCGACTGTCCCGAGAGCATCTGCTGCACGTACTCGTCGCGCGTGTTCCCTTCGAACGGCAGCTGGCCGGTCAGACAGCGGAAGAGGAGGACGCCGAGCGAGAAGAGGTCGGTGCGCCCATCGAGCGGGCGGCCAAGTGCCTGCTCCGGCGCCATATATTGCGGCGTGCCTGGCGTGTCCCCCGGCAGCGTGAGGCCGCCGGCGAGTTGCGTCGCCGTGTCGCCGGTGACGTTGATGCGCGCGATGCCGAAGTCGAGCAGCTTGATGTGGTTGTGCGGCGTGACCATCACGTTGGACGGCTTCACGTCGCGATGCACGATGCCGCGCGCGTGGGCGTTGGCCAGCCCTTCCGCGATCTCGGACCCATACCGCAGGGTATCGATCAGGGGTGGAATGCGCCGCCCGAGGATGTCGCCGAGCGTCTCCCCCTCGACGAACTCCATGACGACCATCGTCGCGGTGCCCGTCTCGAGCAGTTCGTAGATCTTGCAGATGTAGGGGTGGTCGAGCGAGGCCGCGGCCAGCGCCTCGGCGCGCAGGCGGAGGACGGCATCGGTCCTGCCGGGCTGCGTATCGCGGATCGCTTTGAGCGCAACGGGGCGATTCAGCCGGGTATCGATGGCTTTCCAGACGACTCCCATGCCGCCGCTGCCCAAGGAATCGACCACACGATAGTGGCCTACCAGCTCTGCGATCAC
>CAVXMQ010000015.1:0-537334 GCA_963762995.1 uncultured Acidobacteriota bacterium
CTGTCGCGGCCCGCGCACGGGAACCAACCCGGTCACCGGCGGCGAGGAACTTGTCCAGCCGAATACCCGCCTCCGCTTACCGCCACGGTCCACTCCGTGTCAGCCACGTGGCTTTTTTCGGGATCGCGGCTTCCCGGAAGCGGCCACCCCGTTCCGCCAGGCCAGCGTCAACGCCTCGCCGAGCGTCTCTTCATCAACCGCATCCAGACGCACGGCGGTGCAGCCCTGTCGCCCCCATGCTCCGCTCTCGGGCTTGAACACGCGCGGGTGCTCAGTCAGGAAGGTCTGCTGTTCTTCGGGCGACACTTTGACCATCCCCCACTCCATGTCGGCGTGGAGCGTCGCGAAGATTCTTCCGTTGACGCGGAAGTCGGGGTGGCCCATATGCGCGCTTTCGATGGCGTCCTTCATCCCCAGCGCGATCCGGCGGAAGTCGTCAGCGGTGAGGGCCATGGGAGCTAGTTTCGCACGTCGCACGTGCTGCTGATCGCCCACGAGATACGCTTCCGCCAGCCACCCGCGCAAGACCTCGTCGATCTCGTTCGCGTGAGCAATTCGGAACGCATGCAGGTGGTTGCGTGGCGAGAACGTCTGGATCTTGAGGAAGCGCGGATGGTCGAGCCGCCTGGCAAGGACGACGTGCCCATCAAGCCATCGTTGGCGGGGAGTAACTTGCGCGAAGGACATGCGCACCTGGAAGGCAATGCGGGTCTTCTCGGGGAGGATGCGCACTGGGCCGATAGCGCGTACGGCGGCCGCGACCTGATTGAACAGCGCGCGAATGGCTGGAGGCTTGCCGCGAAAGTGATGGGCCAGCGTGTAGCGTCCGCAGGCGTGGGATTGATGGCGGTTCGCGAATCGGCGGCCGCACTTCTGACAACGCCACAAAGGTGGTCTGCTGGCGGGCATGGAACGCCGCCATTATGCCCAGAAGCCGATGGCGCGCGAGCGAGTCAGCGCGAGACGAACGACGCGAAGAACACGAGAGCCACCAGGCCCAGCATTCCACCAAGGATGCCACTCAGCAGCCAGAAGTGTGGCCAGCCCAGCCTGGTGAGGCCGGTTCCGTTGATGCGACGGACGGGCGGACGGCGATCGGCGAGGGTGCGGACGTTCACAGGGCACCTCCACGCGGCGGTTCAGTGATGCTTGGACACCGCGGTCACGATCGGGTTCCGTGGCCGCTTCAGCAGGAACCGCGAGCCCAGTTCCGCCCGGGCCTCCGGTTCTCCCCGCTCGGCGGCCGCCCGGTACAGTTGGAGGGCGAGCGCCTCGTCGCGTCGAACCAGTTCCCCCGCAGAAAAAATGTCGGCCAGGATCCGTAACGCTCGCGGATGGCCGGACTCCGCGGACCGGCGAATCCACTCCAGTCCGGCGACGACATTCTTCTGCCGGCCCTGTCCGCCGAGAAGGGCCTCACCGAGCTGGGCCTGAGCCTCGACCTCGCCCCGGCATGCGCGCTCCTCGAGTGTCGCGGGGCCGCTTTCAGTCTCGGTTTGAGCGTAAACGTTGGGGGTCGCCAGACCAAGCGAGATCCCCACCAACAGCGCCGGGGTGCTCCAGAACTTCATGACACCCTCCTCTGCCAGGGAAGGCGCAAAGCTGGGGGGTTTCAGCTCACCCGTCATGGGCGATGGAACGCTAAGGGGAGGTTTTCAACTCGCCCCGGGCCGGGGCGAGTTCACCCCCGTGTACGGGCAGCCCCCAACAGATCATCACGGGAGTGGGGCGGGAGCAAAACATCGCCGCGGATGATGGACGCAGAAATGTGGAAGTCCGCCCGTCGATGCGAACAGTGCCTCGCTCACCGAGGGTCTTATTGACAGGAAAGAAGTGACTGACCCACAAGCCTGGCTCGTGCTCCAGGCGCAAAGCGGCGACCGTGCGGCGCTTGAAGCCTTGCTCGAGACCGTGCAGGGCCCGCTCCACCGGTATGTGCTCGGGCTGACTGGCGATCGGTCAGTCGCAGACGACGTCTTGCAGGAGACACTCGTGCGGATCTACCGGAAGTTGCGGTGGCTGGATGATCCGGCCCTCTTTCGACCCTGGGCGTACCGGATCGCCTCCCGCGAAGCCTTCCGCTCTATGGGGCGACGGCGGCAATTGCAGGAACGTGAGGCCGACGACTCGGCGCTCGATGCCGTGCCGGATATCGAGGCCACCGCGCCGGAGCCGGGGGACCTCGAGCGCCTCATCTCGCAGGCCTCACCCGCCAGCCGCGCCGTGTTGCTCTTGCACTACCAGGACGACCTGACCATCGAGGAAGTCGCCGCGGTGTTGGGCATCTCGGCCGGCACCGTCAAGTCCCGGCTCGCGTACGGTCTGCGCCGACTGCGGCAAACCATAACGAGGACAGCTCTATGAAATCGCCTGGAGATCTGCGCATCGCCATCATCGTCTTTGCTGTCGCTGAAGCCGCCGCGTTGACTGCCTTCGTCGTCTACATGTTGCTCGCGAAATGAGAAAGGCCACACCAATGACAGACGCCACTCACAACCCAACCGGTGACGCGCTCGAACGCATCGATCGCGCCGAACGCCGCTACAAACTGGCGTTCGCTGCGGCCGTCGGTATCGAAGCGCTGATGCTGCCTGCGTATCTCGTGCTCGCCGATCTCAGCAACCGCACCCACGTGTTGCTGCTCATCGCGACCGTCGCGACCTACACGATCCTGGCGCTCGGACTGGTGGCACTCGGAGCGCACGTCAACCGAAACACCCTCCGCATTTTGCGTGCGGTGCAGCTCGCCGCTCAGGGGCACAGATCCAGCTAGCGGGTGATCCTGTCGTGGAAGGCAGCAATCGCCTTGCGTTGTGCGGCGGTCAACTCGAAGTCGAATCCGAGCGCGTTGCCGGTGACCTGTGACGCGACGGCGACCTGTTTGAGCACGGCAATCGTCATGGTCCCTGCCGCGTAGTCCGATGGCGTCCCGCTGAACAGCCTCCCGGTGGAGAGATCGATCCTCTGCCTGGCATCCAGCACGAAGACTAGGTCGGCGCGCGGCGCATAGATGGACCCCGCGTATGCGCGCACTTCAACGTTTGTGGGCGGCGCCGCCGGACTCTTACCCGCGAAGTTGAAGGTGAACGTCAGCATGGGTGCGCGCTCGCCGTTCGTCGTCTTCGGCTCGAGCGTCAACCAGACTTCGCTGCGATTCTGCAGTTCCCAGAAAACCTGGCGAATGTCGCCGTCGCCGGGCGGCGGGAGCAGTTGTGACGGGAGGAAGCCTCCCCACAGCGCCAGCGCACAGCCGATTACGGCTGGCCGTGTCATGGCGTCATTCTACGCCGCGTGGCTCGTCGGTCCCCAAGCGGAACGCGCGGGCATCCTCCCCAGCCTTATTCACGTCGATAGGCTTCACGCTCGAACCAGTTGCCGCAGTACGCGCCGCGGCCGCACAACCCAGCCCATGCGCCGGCCAGCAGGTACGCCGGAATGAACGCGGGACCCCAGCGCTCACACTGGCGCACGTGAATCCGCTCGTGCGTCCGCGTCAGGTCCAGCGCCCGCTGATTGCGACCGAGGACGACATGTCCAAAGGTGATGGCCGCGGCGCCACCGCGGATCGGTAGGTGACGCAGCATGGTCGCCAACATCGGTCCGTGAATCTCGAGGACACCGTCCACGACTTGCACGGCGCTGCCGCGCTGCAGTGCTGTCGGCAGGAACAGAAGGCCGACAAGCGTGTTCGGCAACGCCCAGAGTATCGAATCAAGTTAAGCATCATTGTTCGTCTCGGTCCGTTCTCGGCTTGCACGCATTGAGAGCGGCGGTAAAGCTACGCTCAAAGTGCGCCTTATCCTCGAGCGATAGGGACTCCCAGAGTGCCTGAAGTCGAGCATACAGGGAGGGCATCTGCGAGAAGCTCCGCCGCTTCAATCGACCCAGTCGCCCGCGAACGGGCGAGACAACTCGTCGCGTACGAGAGCAAGCGCGTCCGGATAGCTTCGCCGAGTCAATCCGATCAACGCTTCGCCTCGGATTTCGTCGTCCTCCTCCGACAGCCTCGCCACGAGCGCGTCTCGAAGTTCGGGCGCGTCGACATCGGTCAATGAACCCAGGCCAAATGTCGCCCAATCTCTGACGTCCCTATCTTCATCGACTGTCAGATCAATGAGTCCTCCAATCGCGGCGAGGTCGTCGTGAGAGGACAACCCATGAACCACCCCCAAACGAACATCGGCATTGCTGTCCGCCACGCGCCGTAGTAATGCGGGAATGGCTCGAGGATGATTTCGAAGACCCAACGCAGTTGCAGCCTCAGCGACGACTTCAACATCGGGATCGTCGAGAAGTAGGAGCAGAATGTCGACCGACTCCTCGAGGAAGGTTCTGTCGTCCCAACCGAGCTGACTCATGATCGCCGCGGCGATGCGTCTTCGCGCGGGATCGGGATCGGACGCACATTCGCGTGCGATCTCGAACTCTAGAGAAGTGCCACGGTAATGAAGAATCGCGAGGGCTTCACGGGCGAGATCGTCATCGGGCCCATCCATCGCAAGCGCGGCGAGGGTCGCCGAGTGGCGCGAATCACGGGCGAATCGATGATCAGGATCTCGAGGCATGTGTACGCCGCTGCCGCAGGACTTCGTAGACTCCCAATGCCACCGCCGTCGACAGATTCAGCGAGCGCACATGCGGCGACAGGATCGGCATGCCGACGAGGCGATCGCGAAAACGAAGGTAAATCTCCGGCGGCAGCCCACCTGTCTCGCGCCCGAAGACGAGGACGATGTCCTCTGACGTTCCAAGCGGCGCGTCCCAGAACAGCCGCTCGGCCTTCGTCGAGAAGAAGTAGGGCTCACCAAGCCTGGGCAACTCCTGCTCGAACGCGTCCCATCCAGGCCACACACGCAGGTCCACGTGCTCCCAGTAGTCGAGCCCCGCACGTCTCACCTGCTTTTCGTCGAGGGAGAATCCGAGCGGCTCGACGAGATGGAGCCGCGCTCCCGCGGCAAGGCACGTCCGGCCGGCGTTGCCAGTGTTCCAGTGGATTTCCGGGTGGACAAGCACGACGTGGATCACGGAAACAGGTTATCAGCGCCGCCCTGTCCTGGGCCCGCCGTAGACCAAGCCGACGATGAACGCGACGATCGCGCCGATCGGACCGAAGACGAAAGCGGCCGTCATTGCCGCCTCGACCGAACGGTCGTGGGTGTTCGACGATAACAACCCGACGAGAAAGTACCCGCCGACCGCGGCGCCGACATACCCGACGATCGACGCCACGACGGCTACGACGTATCTCCTCATACCCACCCTACAAAAAAGCGGCCGGGTCTAAAGACCCGGCCTACACCGAACAGCGAACAACGAACAACGAACCGCGGTACGCGAGCGAAGCGAGCTAACTACTTCTGTAACGCGGCCTGCGCCGCCGCCAGGCGGGCGACGGGCACGCGGTACGGCGAGCAGCTCACGTAATCGAGCTTGACCTTCTCGAAGAAGTGGATCGACGACGGGTCGCCGCCGTGCTCGCCGCAGATCCCGAGCTTGATGTCCGGCCGGCTGCGGCGGCCCTTCGTCACCGCGGTCTCGACGAGCTGCCCGACGCCGGTGGCGTCGATCGTCGCGAAGGGATTCTTCTTCATGATCTCGAGCTCGTGGTACTGCGGCAGGAACGAACCCGAGTCGTCGCGCGACATGCCGAGGGCCGTCTGCGTCAGGTCATTCGTGCCGAAGCTGAAGAACTCGGCCGATTGCGCGATCTCGTCGGCCGTCAGTGCGCCGCGCGGGATCTCGATCATCGTCCCGACCAGGTAACTCAGTTTGACCTTCTGCTCCGCCTGCACCTCGCGCGCCGCCTGGTGCACCACTTCGATCTGCAGATCGAGCTCCTTCTTGAAGGCGACGAGCGGGATCATGATCTCCGGCTTCACCTTGATCCCCTCTTTCTGCACCAGCGCGGCCGCCTCGAACACAGCGCGCGCCTGCATCGCGGAGATCTCCGGATAGCCGATCCCGAGACGGCAGCCGCGGAAGCCGAGCATCGGATTGAACTCGTGCAGCTGGTGCACGCGCTGCTGGATCTTCTCCACCGGTACGCCGAGCTTCTTCGCCAGGTCCTGTTGCTGTTCCTTCGTATGCGGCAGGAACTCGTGCAGCGGCGGGTCGAGGAAGCGGATCGTGGCCGGGTAACCCTTCAGGGCCCGGAAGATGCCGGCGAAGTCGTCGCGCTGATACGGCAGCAGCTTGGCGAGCGCCGCCTTCCGCGCCTCTTCGGTCTCGGCGAGGATCATTTCCCGCATCGCGTCGATGCGGTCCCCCTCGAAGAACATGTGCTCGGTGCGGCAGAGGCCGATGCCGACCGCGCCGAACGCGATGGCGTTCTCGGTCTGCTCCGGCGTGTCGGCATTCGTGCGCACCGACATGCGCGTCGCCTGGTCGCACCACTTCATCAGCTGCTGGAAACTCTTGAACTTCTCCGTCTTCTTCGCAGCCTTGTCGCCGTCGACGAGCGCGGCCACGATCTCCGACGGCGCCGTCTTCACCTTGCCGGCGTAAACCTTGCCCGCGGTGCCGTCGATCGACATCCAGTCGCCTTCCTTGTAGGTCTTGCCGGCGACGGTGACCTTGCGCGCCTGGTAGTCAACCTCTACGGCGGCGGCGCCGCAGACGCAGACCTTGCCCATCTGCCGAGCCACCAGCGCGGCATGAGACGACACGCCGCCGCGCGCCGTGAGGATGCCCTCGGCTGCGATCATCCCGCGAAGATCTTCTGGCGACGTCTCGACGCGCACTAACAACACCTTCTCACCGCGATCGGCGGCGACGACCGCGCGCTCCGCGTTCAGGTAGATCTGCCCCGACGCCGCGCCAGGGCCAGCGGGGAGCCCGGTGGCGATCACCGGCGCCTTCGCGACCTCCGCCGGGTCGAATACCGGCGCGAGGAGCTGCTCGAGCTGGTCGGCGGGGTTGCGCATCACCGCCGTCTTCCAGTCGATCAGCTTCTCCTTCTGCATGTCGATCGAGAACTTCAGCGCCGCCATCGCGGTGCGCTTGCCGTTGCGCGTCTGCAGCATGTAGACGACGCCGTCCTCGATGGTGAACTCGAAGTCCTGCACGTCCTTGAAGTGCTTCTCCAGCGTCTGCCGGATGCGCTCCAACTCGCGATAGGCCTTCGGCATCTGCTTTTTCAGCTCCGCCACCGGCTCCGGCGTCCGCACGCCGGCCACCACGTCTTCCCCTTGCGCGTTGATCAGGAACTCACCGTAGAACTCCTTCGCGCCGTTCGCCGGGTTGCGCGTGAACGCGACGCCCGAGCCCGAACGATCGCCGGTGTTGCCGTAGACCATCGCCTGCACGTTGACCGCGGTGCCCCACTCGGTCGGAATGTTGTACTTGCGGCGGTAGACGATGGCGCGGTCGTTCATCCAGGAGCCGAACACGGCGCCGACGGCGCCCATCAGTTGCTCCCACGGATCGGCGGGGAAATCCTTGCCGACGCGCTGCTTTACCAGCTTCTTGAAGCGGGCGACGAGTTCCTTGAGGTCGTCGACGGAGAGCTTGGTGTCCTCGATGTCGGCGTGATAGCGCTCGTGCTTGAGGGCCTCGATGACCATCTCGAACGGCTCGTGGTCTTCGTCGGGGCTCTTCTGCACACCCAGCACGACATCGCCATACATCTGGACGAAGCGGCGGTAGCAGTCCCAGGCGAAGCGCGGGTTGGCGGTCTTCCGCGCCAACGCTTCCACCGTCTGGTCGTTGAGGCCGAGGTTGAGGATCGTATCCATCATGCCCGGCATCGAGTCGCGCGCACCTGAGCGCACCGACACGAGGAGCGGGTCCTTCAGATCACCGAACTTCTTCCCCGTCTGCTTCTCGATCGACTCGACGCCGGCCTTCACTTCGGGCTTCAGCGAGGACGGGTAGGTGCGCTTGTGGTCGTAGAAGTAGGTGCAGACTTCGGTGGTGATCGTGAAGCCGGAGGGAACCGGGAGCCCGATGCGGCACATTTCCGCGAGGTTGGCACCCTTGCCGCCGAGCAGCGGCTTCATCGATCCGTTACCGTCTGTCTTGCGGCCGAAGAGATAGACGTACCTTCGATGCCTTCTTGGTCCGCGACTTCTTTCGCGCGAGTGTCTTTGCCATTGCGATGAATTACTCCGTTTGAGGAACGATCTCTGAGATGTCTGCGAACTGCAGGATCAGGTCCCGAAGGTCTGCCATCAGCTTCAGCCGCGCATTGCGCACCCGCGCATCCTCGGCCATGACGAACACTTCGGTGAAGAACCTGTCAACCGCCGCTCTTAGGCCGGCGATCTCGGTAAACGCTTTGCGGTAATCAGCGGCGCCAGCCGCCTGCTCGATCGCGGGCCGTCGACGATCGAGCTCGTCGAGGAGCGCCAGCTCCGCCGGCTCGGTCAGGGCATCGCGGTCGAGCACGATGTCCTCTTTCAACTCCTTCGCGATGTTCTTCACGCGTTTGAACAACACCGCGAGGGCCTGGAAGTCCTGGGAGGTACGCAGGCCCTGCAAGGCTGCGGCGACACGGCGCGAGAGTAGCGGGATGATGTGACCTTCCAGTGACGTCGCGGCCCGCGCGACCTCGATGGGAAAGCCGCGCTGCTCCAGCGCGTAGCGCACGCGCTCGGTGGCAAACGCCGTCCATTCCTTGTCGGGCGCCGGCGTCTCGCCGGCGGCGTGCAGCATCAGCGTCGTCAACGAGATCTGCGCGTCGATGCCTGTCAATTCAGGAAGGTCCATCAGGATGCGCACCGCGCCCTGCATCTGTCGTCGGAGACCGAAAGGATCCCTGGAGCCTGTGGCCTTCTCGCCCGCCCTCGACAGCGAGACGAAGGTGTCGAGCTTGTCGGCGAGCGACAACGCCGCCCACGTCACCGCCGCGGACCCCAGCTGCTCTCGAGTGGGAGGCGCATCCGCCTCTACTCCCACCGGCAGGTACTGGTAGTAGATCGCCTTCCAGACCTGCTCCGGCTGCCCTTCCTGGCGCGCGTAGATCCCGCCCATCGTCCCCTGGAGCTCAGGGAACTCGAACACCATGTCGGTGGTCAGGTCGGCCTTTGCCAGCCGTCCCGCCAGAGCGGCGTGATGCCGCATCGTCGTGGTCGCCCAAACGCCTCGCGCGCGATCCACTCGGCAAGGGTCGAGACGCGCTCTGTCTTGTCCCTGTAGCTTCCGAGCTTCTTATGGAAGGTCACGGTGTGCAGGCGATCGAGCCGGGACTCGAGCGTCGTCTTGCGATCCGCGTCCCAGAAGAACTTCGCATCGCGCAGCCGTGCGCTCACGACGCGCTCGGCGTTCTTCGCAATCAACCGCTCGTCGGAGGGCTGCGTGTTGACGACGGCAAGGAACGCTTCCTTCAGCTTCCCGTCATCGGTGATCACGGGGAACCAGTGCTGATGGTGCACCAGGGTCGTGGTCAGCACTTCATGAGGAAGCTCGAGGAACGCGCGATCGAAGAACCCGGCGACGACCCCCGGGTACTCCACGAGATCGGCGACTTCGTCGACCAACGCCGTGTGCTCTTTCAGGTGGACGCGGCCGCCGAGACGGCGCGCGTGCTTCTCGATCTCACGGCCGATGCGATCGCGCCGTTCCGAATGCTCGAGCACGACGAAATGCTCCGACAGGCGCGCACGGTATTCGTCGAAACTGCGCACCTTGATCGAACGGCCGGCGCGACCGCTGGTCGCCAGGAAGCGATGGCCGTAGGTCAGCGCACCCGACTCGATCTCCTGGACGCCTTGAGAAGCGGCTGCGGCCGACCGCCCGATGGTGAACGGTACGACGCGGCCGCCGTACAGGAACAGCAACCACCGGATCGGGCGGCCGAAGACGAAGTTCTCCTTCCCGTCCTCGAGGCGCGCATCCCAGTTCATCTGCTTGGGGAACTGCAGGTCGCGGAGCAACGCGGTGAGCACGCCGGGCAACGTGTCAACGGCGCTCTTGCCGCGCGTGCGCTTGTTGAAGGCGAGGTATTCCCCCTTGGGGGTCTGCTGCCGGGTGATCTGATCGAACTCCACCCCCTGCTTCTTCGCAAACCCCAGGGCCGCGGGCGTCGGCTCACCGTCCTTGAAGGCGGCCGACACGGGCGGACCCGTGATGACTTCCTCGAGATCCTCCTGGCGCTCGGCGATCTTGCCGACGCGGGCCGTGAGCCGGCGCGGTGTGCTGAACGGCTCGACGGGGGCATCTGCCGAGATGCGGAACTCGCGGAGCTTGGCGCCGAGCCGCTCCTGGATCTGACGGTTCAGCCCCGGGAGCCACGCGGCCGGCAGCTCCTCTACGCCGATCTCAATAAGAAGCTCTCTGTCCATATTAGGTAGGGGTGTCGATTCCCGCCCAGCTCTTGGCGATCGCCACCGCCAGCTGCCTTACCCTCAGGATGTAGGCCATCCGCTCGGTGACGCCGATGCCACCGCTCGCGTCCAGCAGGTTGAACATGTGCGAGCACTTCAAGCAGTAGTCGAGCGCCGGCAGCAGCAGATTGCTGCGGAGGAGCGTTTGCGACAACCCGTAGTACTGATCGAAGAGATTTCGATGGAGCGCGTGAAGTTCGGCGGACGGCATGTCGATCTGGCCGAACGCGTACTTGGACTGCTCGACCTCGTCGCGGTGCCTGACATCGCGGTACTTCACCCCCGGCGCCCACTCCAGGTCGTACACGTCGTCGACGTCCTGCAGCGCCATCGCAAAGCGCTCCAGCCCGTAGGTCAACTCGACTGAAATCGGCGACAGATCGACCCCGCCGGCCTGCTGGAAGTAGGTGAACTGTGTGATCTCCTGGCCATCGAAGAGCACCTGCCACCCAATGCCCCAGGCGCCAAGCGTCGGCGATTCCCAGTTGTCCTCTTCGAAGCGAACGTCGTGGGCGCGCAGGTCGATGCCGCACGATTCGAGGCTCTGGAGATAGAGCTGCTGCACCTCGTCTGGCGCCGGCTTGAGAATGACCTGGAATTGGTGGTGCTTGAACAGGCGGTTCGGGTTCTCGCCGAAGCGGCCATCGGCGGGCCGCCGCGACGGCTGCACGTAAGCGACACTCCAATGGTCGGGACCGAGCACCCGAAGAAACGTCTCGGGATGCATCGTCCCCGCACCCATTTCGATGTCAAGCGGCTGCTGAAGAAGGCAGCCCCGGGAGGCCCAGAATTCCTGCAGCTTGAAGATCAGTTGTTGCAGCGTCACCATCGAGAACTAACGGCCCATCTCTCGCAAGACACGAACCGATTTCAGCTCCTTGTCCAGGTGCGCGTGCAGCAGACGACGGTGGGCCGTCTCGAGCTCGCGCGACGCGCGTGACTCCAGTGTCAACGCGTCCAGTTGTTCGGGCGGCGTGCGACCCGATGCCTTCAGAAACCTGAGCGCTTCCGGGCTCAGCTCGGTTCCACCGCCCGACGGCGCGCATCGCCGGCAGACGAACATCTCTTCCCTGGGCGGCATCATCGCCCCTCCCTCGAACGGACCGCTGCACGCGGGGCAGGCGGTGACCGAGGGATACACGCCCTGCAGCCGGAGCAGCCAGGTACTCGAAATACCGCGCCAGGCGTTCGATCGGCGCGCCGGCGGCCAGCGCATCCACGATCGCCGAGCCGAGACGATACAGCCGCTCATCGGCGTGTGCCTCGGGCGCCCACTCGTCGATCAGCTCCGCAAAGTAGCCGACGTGGCCGAGCGCCGCGGCCGAGGTGGACAGCAACCCGATGGCTGACAGCGGCGACATCACCGGCTCGACGTAGTTGAGACGCACGAGATCGCGCAACTCGCGCTCGTAGTACGCCACGCCCGCGCGCGTCATCGGTTCGAGCGCACCCGCGTATCGCGACCGCGGGCGCCGCGCACCTTTGGCGACCCCGCGTTTCTTTCCGCGATCCCTGGTCAGGAACACGACGATGCGATCCACTTCGCCCAGCTTATAGGTGCGAAGAATCAGCGCCTCGGACGTGTAAACGGGCACTCCGTATTCTATCCGGCGATACCGGGGACGTACCGGAGCAACACAGCCGCCAAGCCAAGAAATGACAGGAATCCGAACACGTCGGTCAAGGTCGTAATGAACACGGATGAGGCCAGGGCTGGGTCTACTTTCGCTGCTCGCAGACCCAGAGGGATCAAGGTGCCGGCAGTCGCCGCGACAAACATATTAATGACCATCGCGGCGCCGATGACCACACCCAGCCACAACTTGCCCTTCCACGCCCACACGACAAGCGCCGCCATGATGCCGCACGCAATCCCGTTTCCGAGGCCGACTATCGCTTCCTTGAAGAGCGCCTTGCGTGAGTTGGCAAACGTCAGCTCGCCAAGCGCAATGCCGCGCACGATGACCGTCAGGGTCTGCATTGCAGCATTACCGCCCATGCCTGCGACCACCGGCATGAAGACCGCCAGCGTCGCCCACCGCGCAATCGTCCCTTCGAACAAGGCAACAACGGATGCAGCCAGGAACGCGGTGACGAGGTTCACCTGCAGCCAGGGCAGCCGCTTTTTCAGCGACTCGGACGGTCGCGTGAAGACACGGTCGTCGCTGCTGACACCCGCGAGCCGGTAGACGTCTTCGGTCGCCTCGTCCTTGATGACGTCGATGACGTCGTCGACCGTAATGATGCCGACCAGCTTGTTTTCCTCATCGACGACCGGAATGGCGAGGAGGTTGTACGAGGCCACCTGCCGCGCCACTTCCTCCTGGTCCATATCAGCGCGGACGCTGATCAGGTCCGTCGTCATGATCCGCTTGAGCGGGGTGGCGGGAGGCACGAGCAGGAGCCGACGGAGGGAGACCACACCCACGAGGTGCCGTCGGGCGTCGATGACGTAGAGATAGAAGACCATCTCGACGTCGCGCGACCCCTGGAGAGCCGCGATCGCCTCCCCGGCGGTCATGTCTTCCGAAAGCGCAAAGACTTTCGGATTCATGATGCGGCCGGCCGTTTGCTCCTTGTATTCGAGGAGCTCGCCGACATCTCCGCCGCCGGCAGGCCGCTTCTGTATCAACTCGAGAACGGCTGTGGACAACTCCTCCGGCAAGTAATCGATCAGCGCTGCCGCGTCGTCAGTCGGCAGGTCTTGTGTCAGCCGAACGATGTCTTCTGCGGAGCGGTCGGAGAGGAGTGCCGCGCCAGCTTCGGGCCCAAGTTCCGAAAGGCCCTCCATCGCGAGCTTCGAGTTGCGCTCGGCGAGGAGCGAAAAGGCGGCGTGACGGTCTTTGTCGGGGAGTTCAGAGAATAGCTGCGCCAGGTCGGCCGGGTGCTGCTTCTGAAGCAGGTTCACCAGGTTCGAGGTTGCGCCCATTCGGAGAAGGCGCTTCACCGAGTCGAGGACTACGTCCAGCTTCCGCTGCGGCATATGCAGAATCGCTCATTGCGCGAACTGCTAAATGTAACACGCCGGATACGACGCCGCGGAAGCTGGATGCGCATGTTTGCCTACTGGTCGCCGCCCCCGCGGCCCCCGCGACCCGGCCGGAGGGTGTAGTCTCCCGGCACCGTGAAGAGGTTCGGGTCCGGTTGGGCGCGGACGATGTTGGTCAGCTTGTAGATCGTCTCGCCAACGCGCGGGTCGCTATGTTTCGTCATGACGAGCACCTCGAGGTCCGGCGAGAACCACTGCTCCGAGAGGATCTTGATCTCGTTGAGATTGCCGATGCTCGATCCGGCAGGGATCACCGTGACGCTTCGGGTGCCATGAGCGCGGACGCCTTCTATGGTCTGCTCGCCGAGATCTTCTTTCGTCGCGGGGCCCGATACGTTCGACGGGACGATCGCGCCGCGCGCCCTCTGAGCCGCAACCTCGACCTCGCGCCGCGCATCCTGGTCGGGGGGCGTGCCCGTGGGGGCGACCGCAGTGCCGCGTCCGCGCCCGCCGCCTGCCCCACCGCCCGCGCCGACGGCTGCGCCCGTACCGGCTCCACCTCCTCCACCGCGCGCGACCGGGACGCCGGCCGGCGGGACCGCAAGATTTAGGGAGAGGATGTTGCTCTGCGAGGCAGTCTTCGTCGCCGGATTCAGGACGTAGTTTGCCCCTCCGACCGGATCGCTGATCGTGATCGACTGGACCGTGCCGTCCGCAGCTACCTGTTCGCGCCGCGTACGCCCGTCGTTGTCACGGTACACGCGGGTGACGGTTCTCTTCGAGATCCGGTTGCCATCCCCAAGGACCTGCAGCGACTCGGTCACCGCCTCCGCCGAGTACGGACGACCCGGAGTCGTGCGAGCCTCGACCGACGCCACCAGCCGGCCCCCCTGCGCCACCGCGACCTGCTCGACGAGCATCCTTTCCCGCTCGACCGGGCTCACAACCCGGGGGGCGGCCGCGCCCGTGGTCTGAGCCGCGGCGACGGCGGGCACCGCCCACCCGGCGAGGACGAGCAAAGCAATCTTCGAAAAACGTTTCATGGTCGCACTCCTTAGTCGGAATCGTTGACGAATCGAATCGCACGCGGCTGTCCGTCCTGCGCGACGAGTAAGTCCGCCACGACGGAATCTGATTTCTGATCGACGATGGCAATGCCATAAGCCGGGAGCGAAGCGACCGGCAACGACACGCGCACGATGGTGGCGCTCTCCATCTGTGGCAACGCGCCAGTTTCGGGGAGCGCAACGAAGCCGGTGGGACTGGCGAACTTCGGCGGCGGAACCGTCCGCGCCGTCCAGAGGGCTCCGCCGACGGCGAGGATGAGCGCCGCGGCGAGGGGGAGAAGCCGGTGAACCGGTGACGCCACGGCGGGAGCGGCGGCGGAGCCCATCTGCGCGAGAACCGCCGCTTCGACGCGGTCGCTCGCCTGTAAGTGCCGCGTGCTGTCGGCCAAGGCCCGCAGGCCTTTTGCCAATTCACGCTGCTGTTGTTCGGTCATGCGATACACCTTGTAATTCCCACGCGGCCGCCGGCGTCCTGGGTTTTCTGCTCCGCCTGCATCTTGGCGGTCAGCAGGGCGCGCCCGCGATGCAATCTGGATCGGACGGTCCCGACCGGACATCCGAGCGCGCCGGCCGCGTCCTCGTAACCCATTTCCTGCAGGTCGCAGAGCACGACCACCTCACGGTAGCGCATCGGCAGACTGAGCAGGGCTCGTCGGAGCGCTTCCAGGGCCTCTGCCTGCGTCAGGTCTCCGAGCGGATCCGGATGCACCGACGGCAAGGATTCGAGCTCCTCGTCGTCGATCGGATCGAGGTCGCGATCCGCCGAGAACCGCCGGCGCACGAAGTTGCGGGCGATGCCGCACAGCCAGGCCACAACGGTGGACCGACCAGTCTCGAACCGCGCCGCATCGCGGATCACCGCGATGAACACGTCCTGCGTCACGTCGTCCGCCACGGCGGGTGACCCGGTCAAATGGAGCGCGAAGCGGTAAACGCTTTGCTGGCGGCGCCTGAAGAGCACGCTCATCGCGTTCTGGTCTCCGGCTGCCACCCGCTGCAGCAGAGTCTCGTCGGACGCATTATCGAGCGCTGCCATCGTCTCCCGTTCGACGCATTCCCTACGTATTCAGTTGGACACCGCCGAAAGTTCCACAAATCGCTGTCCGCGTGTTCGGTGTTCGGTGTTCGGTATTCGGTGTTCGGTGTTCGGGTTCGGGGCTCGGGGCTCGGGGCTCGGGGCTCGGCGGTCGGGATCGTGCGCAGGACTTCTAGTCCTGCTAACCAGGTGCCGAGCGGCGGCGATGACTTCATCACGGGCTCATTCCAGCGGCTCGCATTTCGCGGATTCCGGTGTCGCGGTCGGATTTGCTCAGCTTCTGGTCGGGGGACTTCATCACGAGCGCGTGATGGAGGAACTGGGGAGCGGCCGGCCTCCCCAGCATGCGCGCCAATTGGATCTGGCGGCCGGTGGATTGGAGCAGGTCCATGCCCCGGATGACAAGCGTGATGCCTTGCTCCATGTCGTCCACGGTGGCGGCGAACTGGTAAGTCCAGAAACCGTTGCGGTCACGGACGAGGAGGTCGCCGCATTGTTCCGAGGGGACCTGCGTCTGAGGTCCGAGTCGAAGGTCGTCGAAGTGTTCTTCCGAGCGCGGCAGGCGGACGCGGAGGCCACGGCCGGGGGTTTCGGCGAGCTGTTTATCGTGGCAGGTCCCCGGATACCAAAGTTCGTCGGAGTTCGCGGAGGCAGGTCTGAAGACCTGCGCTACCGAGGAACGCGAGCACTCGCAGGCGTAGACTAGACCCTGCTCCCGAAGCCGGTGCGAGTGCGCGTTCGTAGATTTCTCCCCTCTCGCTCTGGCGCACCATGGGTTCGTCAGGCGTGAATCCAAGCCACTCCAGGTCCTCGAGGATGGAGCCCTCGAACTCGCGCCGCGAACGCTGGCCGTCATGGTCCTCGATGCGCAGGAGCACCCGGCCGCCGTGCTCTCGGGCAATGCCCCAGGCGTGCAGCGCGTTGACCACGTGGCCGATGTGGAGATGTCCGGTCGGCGCCGGCGCGAACCGCGTAATGAGCGGTGCAGGTACACGCTCAAGGCGCATACATCGTCTGGCCGCCAACCACGGTGCGCAGGATGCGAATGTCCTTGATCGTTTCCGGCGGCACGCGGTGCGGGTCTTTTTCGAGCATGACGAAATCCGCGAGCTTGCCGGCGGTGATCGATCCTTTCAGATGCTCTTCGCGCGACGCGTGCGCACCGTTGATCGTGCCGATCCGCAGCGCCTCGTCAACGGTCACCTTTTGTGTCGGTCCCCAGGCGCGTCCCTTGTAATCGGTGCGCGTCACCATGCTCTGGATGGCCATCAGCGGCTCGAATGGGCCCGGCATGTAGTCGGAGGCTCCGACAACGGTGATGCCGGTGTCGAGGAAGGAGCGGTGCGCGAACATCCAGCGCATCTTCTCGTCGCCGTATTGCGACCACTTTTCGCCGTGGTAGTAGACGTAGGTCCAGAAGGGAGTCGGGATCGTCCCGGTCGCCTTGATCCGCCGCAGCAGGTCGGGATTGACGAGGGAACAATGCTCGATGCGGTGGCGCCGATCCGGGTAGGGCCATTGCTCGAGCACCCGCTCGTACGCGCGCAGAACCATGTCGATCGTCACGTCACCATTGGCGTGGATTCCGACCTGGAATCCGTTTCGATGCGCGTCCTCGACGCCATCGTCGATCTCCTTCTGGGTCATCGTCAGCAAGCCGTAGTCGTTCGTGCCGACGTAGGGCGTGCTCATCCTCATCGTGCGCTCGGAGGCCGATCCATCGGCGCCGTACTTCACGCCACCGATCCGGATCCACTCGTCACCGAAGCCGGTGGTGATGCCAGCGGCCTTCAGAGAATCGAGCATGCCGCGGCCGCGCACCATCATGTAGGCGCGGTGGCGTAACTCGCCATTGCGGCGGGCGTCCTCGTAGGCGGTTAGCTTGTCGCGGCCGCTGCCGGCGTCGTGCACCGATGTCAGGCCGGCGGCGGTCAGCAACTGAGAGATGTGCTTCATACCCTGGCGGGCTCGATTGCGCTGTTGCTCCGGCGTGAACTGCTCCCGACGGCCGACGCGGTTGAAGACATTGCGGGCGGCCTCCGCTGCGCGTCCAGTGAGGTCTCCGGACTCGTCCTTGAAAAAGCGGCCGTGCTCCGGGTCGGGCGTGGACCGCGTGATCCCCGCCATCTCGAGCGCCTTGGAGTTGTACCAAGAGGTGTGCCCGCCACGATGGTTGATCGCCACCGGATGGTCGCGCGTCACCTCGTCGAGGTGCCGACGGTGCAGCGGGCCGTCCTCGAGCTTGGTGTCGTCGAACATGAAGCCCGTGATCCAAAACTCCGGCGGCGTCTTCTTCGCCGCCGCGCGCACCGCCTCCTGGATCTGCGACACTCGACGCACGTTGCAGTTGACGCCGTAGAGCTCCTGCACCCCGCTCGGATGGCAATGACAGTCGATGAAGCCCGGCACCACGGTCGCCCCGCCGGCATCGATGACCGTCGTGCCCGCTCTCTTTAGATTGCCGACATCGGCGTTCGACCCGACGGCCACGAACCGGCCACCCACGACCGCCAGCGCCTGCGCGCGCGGCAACGACGGATCCATCGTGTAGATGGTGGCGTTGGTCAGGAGCAGATCCGAGCTTGCCGCACCGGGCTCGAGGCGCTTGAGACTGCGCTGCACTGTCGCTGCCGAAGACGGCCGTCCCGGCTAGCCGCTGCTCCCAGACTGAGAAACTCGCCGCGCGTAAGCTTCGCCACATCTCCTCCTGAGGCGGAGGAGATTATGGGCTATTCACCGCTTGCGTGGACGCCGGGCGGTGCGCGGCACCCCGAGCTCGTCGAGTGTTCGATCGTTGTTGCGCCAGTCGGGATCCACCTTCACGCGCAAATCAAGAAACACTTTCGCGTCGAAGAACAACTCGAGCTCTTTGCGCGCCTCGGTCCCGATCTGCTTGATCATCGAGCCACCGCGTCCGATGACGATCGGCTTCTGCGACTCGGTCTCGACGTAGATCGTGCAGTACAAGCGCAGCAGCCCCTTGCCGGACTTCGTCTCTCGTGCCTCGGGATCCCGTTCCGTCTCGTCGAACTGATCGACCACGACGGCAGTGGAGAACGGCAATTCGTTGCGGGTGTTGTGAAGCACTTTTTCCCTGACGATTTCGCCGACGAGCGTCCGCTCGGCTTGATCGGTCAGGAAATCCTCCGGGTAGATCGGTGCCGCCTCTGGCAGATTCTCCAGCAGCACCTGCTCGAGGTGATCGACACCGTCGCCGGTCTCGGCCGACACCGGGACGATGGCGGCGAAGTCGTGCCACTTCTGCGCCACTTCCATCAACGGCAGCAGCTGGTTCTTGGCCACCAGGTCGATCTTGTTGAGGACGAGGACGACCGGCGCCTTGACGTGCTTCAGAAGGTTCGCGACGTACTCATCGCCGTGGCCCGGCCTCGTGGACGCGTCGAAAATCAGCGCCACCACGTCCACTTCGCGCAGGGTCTCGACCGCGGCGTCCACCATGCGCACATTCATCCGATGCAGCGGACGGTGGATGCCGGGCGTATCGACGAACACGATTTGACCGCCCGGCAGGTTCTTCGTCGCGACGATCCGGTTCCGGGTGGTCTGCGGCTTGTCGGAAACGATGGCCACCTTCTGGCCGACCATGCGGTTCAGCAGAGTGGATTTTCCGGCGTTGGGGCGGCCGATGAGGGACGCGAATCCCGCGTGGGGCATGGAACCAGTGTACGCGCTACCAGATCACGCGCACGAAGCGCGAGCTGGCGATGTCGGCGTCGCGGGTGATCAGCGGAAGTTCCAGGTCGGCGGCGGCTGCGCAGATCAAGCCGTCGAAAGGGTCCCGGTTCGGACGCTGCTCGTCGGCCGCAAAAATCTGTGACGGGCTCAGGTCGTAGGGCTGGTAGGCAGGATTGCTGAACAGGTCGGCGAAGAAGCCGCGTACGGTGCGGCGCAGGTTCACCCGGGAGGCACGCGCCAGCAGCGAACATTCCCAGATGACCGCAGCCGGCACATAGAGCAGGGCTTCACGTCGTTCGCAGGCGTCGAAGTGCGCAGCGGCGCGTTTGCCGAGCCGACCGCTGCCGGCCGCATGGAACAACAGGGCATGCGTGTCGGTGACCGCTGCCGGAATGTCAGCCACGGCGACGCACCTTTTTCTGCGCTCGCTTACCGGAGGCCGGCGCCGCCTCCTTCACCAGAACCGGGCGACGAAGAGAGGTGTCGAAGAGCGACCGCACGTACGCGTCCGCGTGCGAAAGATCGGGATCGTCATCAGGCAGATCGATCGTGCCCCTGACGGACCGGAGGGCACCCGGCTCGACTTGGCCCGCCACCCGTGCCTCGGTCACGAGCCGATCGAGTAGATCACTGACACTCCCCTTGGCCGAGGCGGCCGCTTGCCCCCGCAGCCAGAGGACGTTCGTTTCCTGCAATGTGACGGACAGAGCCTTCCGCATGTAAACAGTATATCGTATTTATATACTATTGGCTCGAGCCTCGTCCACGTTCCGCCTGGTGAATCGCACGCGATGAATCCGGCGACGCTCGGCCTCGAGGATTTCCACGGCCATGCCGTCCAGTTCGAATCGCTCCCCCACGGCCGGCACCCGCCCGACGCGAGTCAGTACATAGCCGCCGACGGTTTCGAATCCTTCCGGTTCCACTTCGACGCGCAGCCGTTCGCGGACCTCGTCGAAGTTCACCTTGCCGCTGAAGACGAACGCGCCATTCGCCTCTTCGACGATCGGCTCGGTCTCGACGTCGTATTCGTCGCGGATCTCGCCGACGATCTCCTCGAGGAGATCTTCGATCGTGGCCAATCCCGCGGTGCCGCCGTATTCGTCGACGACGATCGCGATCTGCGTTTGCTTCCTCTGGAACTCCTTGAGCAGGTCGGCGACGCGCTTGGTCTCGGGCACGAACGTCGCAGGACGCATCAGCTGCGGCAGATCCGCCTGCAACCGCGCGGACTCCGGCACGTTTCGCAACCGGATCAGGTCCTTCACGTACACGACCCCGAGGATGTTGTCGAGGTTTTCGCCGAAGACCGGAATGCGCGAGTATTCCTGCTCCTGGAACACCGCGCGCACCTCTGTCAGCGTCGAGTCCGCCGGAATGGCGACCATGTCGAGCCGTGGCGTCATCACCTCGCGCACCAGCGTGTCGCCGAAGTCCACGATCGACTGCAGCAGCTTGCGCTCGTCCCGTTCGATCAGCCCCTGCTCCTTCTCCGCTTCGAGATAGGCGTGCGCGGCTTCGGCCTGCAGGGTCTCCGGCGGCGGCGCGCCGGCCGCCGGCTCGGTGCGGTCGCGACGTGGTTCGGCCAGGCGCTGCACGAAGCCGCCGGTCAGCGGCCGCATCGCCCGCGCCACCACATCGAAGGGGGGCAGCAGGACTTCGAGCGTCCGCTCCGGGTTGCGGCGCACGATGAAGAGCGGCAGGATGTGCTCGCACACGAGGATGAAGAGCGCGACGAACAGCAGCAGCATCCCGATCGACTCGAAGCCCGTCCGCCCCGTCAGGATCGCGATGCACATCGTCGCCAGGGAGAAGATCAATCCGAGCAGCAACCGGGCGGGAATGAACAGCTGCGTGGGATGTTCGAGGTAGAAGCCGAGCCGGTCGTCGCGTCCGCCGCGCTCCGCCATCAGTCGCAGCGACAGCCGCATGAGCGCACTGAAGGCCGTCTCGATGGTGCCGACATACACCGCGGCGGCCGCCAGCCAAAAGAGCAGCAGGGGAATCATCGACCGATCAGACCGGCCTTCAATCCGCCCTTTCGCCGCAACCGCGACTCCATCCGACTCATCCGTCCTTTGTCATTCGGATGGTCATGATCGTATCCGAGAAGGTGCAGGAGGCCATGCAGAGCCAGCACGCGCAGCTCGGTCTGCAAGGAATGCCCGACGGCGCGCGCCTGGCGCGCGGCGACCCCTTTCGCGATCACCAGGTCGCCGAGCGTGGCCCCATCTCCTTCGAAGGAAAGGACGTCGGTCGCGTAGTCCTTCTTGCGGTAGCTGCGATTCAGGGTGCGCATGCGGGCGTCGCTGACGATGGCGATGGCGACTTCCCCGCGTGCCGTCCTCGGCGCGACGCGCGACAACCAGCGGCCGAGCCCGCCGTCCTTGACGGCGCGCCCCCGCCCGTCAGTCACGCTCACGGACACGCCGCGCCGGCGGGGATTACTGTCGGGGTCCACTGCCGTAGGCGTCGTACGCCTTCACGATCTGCTGCACCAGCGAATGCCGGACGACGTCCTTTTCGTCGAAGCGGATGAACGAGATGCCTTCGATGTTGCCGACCACCTTCATGGCCTCGACAAGGCCCGAGGTACGGCCGGTGGGCAGGTCGATTTGCGTGATGTCTCCGGTAATGACGGCCTTCGATCCGAACCCGAGGCGGGTGAGGAACATCTTCATCTGTTCGGAGGTCGTATTCTGCGCTTCGTCGAGGATCACGAACGCGTCGTTCAGCGTGCGCCCGCGCATGAACGCAATCGGTGCCACTTCGACGGTGCCGCGTTCGATCAGCCGTTCGGCCCGCTCGACATCCAGCATGTCGTAGAGCGCATCGTAGAGCGGGCGCAGGTACGGGTTCACCTTTTCCTGCAGGTCGCCGGGGAGAAATCCCAGCTTCTCGCCCGCTTCCACGGCGGGGCGCGCGAGGATGATGCGGCTGATGCGCTTGGCGAGCAGGTAGGCGACGGCCTGCGCCATCGCGAGGTACGTCTTTCCGGTACCGGCTGGACCGATGCCAAACACGATGTCGTGCTGATCGATCGCTTCCAGGTAGCGGCGCTGGTTCACGCTCTTCGGCATGACCTGCCGCTTGCCTGAGGTGCGAGGCGTCCCCTTCATGAAGTAGTCGGCCAGCTCCACGTTCTCGTCTTGCGCGACCAGCTGGGCGGCCGTCTTCACGTCCCCTTTTCCGAGCTTGTAGCCCTCGTTCATCATCGAGGTGAGCTGCCCGAGCACCCGCTCGGCGCGACCGACGTCCCCACGATCTCCCTCGACGATCATGCCGTTGGGGCTCGTGCGGATTTCGACGTTGAACTGCGCTTCCAGCAGTTTGAGGTTTTCATCGAGCGGGCCGAACAGCGTCTCGGCGCCGGCTTCGGGGAGGTCGACTTTGCGGGTTGTATTCGAGTTGGTGGGAGGTATAGCTCAGCTCCTTTGCTCGATGGTAACAGAACGCAATTTCAGTTCCTGCAGTTGCTTCTCGTTGACCGGGGACGGGGCTCCGGCCATGAGATCCACCGCCTGCGCCGTTTTCGGAAACGCAATCACGTCGCGGATCGAGGGCTCGCCGCACAGGATGGCCACGATACGGTCGAGGCCAAGCGCAATTCCCCCGTGCGGGGGCGTGCCGAACTCGAGGGCCTCGGTGAAGAACCCGAACCTCAGCTTTGCCTCTTCGTCCGAAATCTGGAGCAGCTTGAAGATGAGCCGCTGCAACGCCTGGTCGTGAATCCGAATGCTGCCGCCCGCGATCTCGCTCCCGTTCAGCACGAGGTCGTAGGCCCGCGCCCTGGCGCGGCCGGGATCGGTTTCGAGCAGGCCGGCGTCGCTTTCGAGCGGCGCGGTGAAGGGATGGTGCATGAATTCGTGGCGCCCCTCTTCCTCGATCCATTCGAACATCGGGAAGTCCACGACCCAGAGGAACTCGAATCGATCGGGGTCGAGCAGCTTTTCTTTCCTGGCGACCGCGAGTCGCAAGGTGCCCAACACCTTCGCCGTCGCCTCGTGTTTCCCGGCCGCGAGCAGGAGGAGATCACCGGTACCCGCGCCGGCCACGTCGAGTGCCTGCCGGATGACCACTTCGCCGGCGGCCTTCAACGCGGAGCTCTGAATCGCGCCGTCCGCGTTGCGCGCCCACACCAGCCCGGAGGCTCCCAGTTGCTTCGCTTGTTCGGTCAGGTCGTCGAGGTCTTTCCGCGAGTACTTGGCGCCCCCCTTCACGGCGAAGCCGCGGACTTCCCCACCGGCGGCGATCACGTTCCGGAACACCGCAAACTCTGACGCCGCAAACGGCGCGGAGATGTCCTGCAGTTCCATTCCCGGGCGCAGGTCCGGCTTGTCGGAACCGTACGTCGCAATCGCCTCCGCATACGGCATCCGGCGGAATGGACGCGGCGCGTCCTTGCCGATCAACCCCATCAGGCGACCCATCAGCGGTTCGACCGTGCTGAAGACGAGGTCTTCGGTCGCAAACGACATCTCGAGGTCCACCTGCGTGAACTCCGGCTGGCGGTCGGCCCGCAGGTCTTCGTCACGGAAGCACTTGACGATCTGGAAGTAGCGATCGAGCCCCGAGATCATCAGGATCTGCTTGAAGATCTGCGGGGACTGGGGCAACGCATAGAACTCCCCGGGATGCACGCGGCTCGGCACCAGGTAATCGCGCGCGCCTTCAGGCGTGGACTTCGTGAGCATCGGCGTCTCGATCTCGAGAAAGCCCTGCTCGTCGAAGTACCGCCGGATCTCCATCGTCGCCTTGTGCCGCAGCGTCAGGTTGCGTTGCAGACGCGGGCGGCGAAGGTCCAGGTAACGGTATTTCAGTCGCAGATCTTCCGATGCCTGCGTGGTTTCGTCGGCGATGGGAAACGGCGGGACCTTCGCGTCGTTCAGCAGGCGGACGTCCAGGGCCTCGACCTCGATCTCGCCCGTTTTCATCTTCGGGTTCACGGCCTCGGCGGCCCGCGCAACGACCTTCCCTTTCACGGAGATCACGAATTCGGAGCGCAGCCGCTTCACCTCGTTCACGAGCGCGTCGTTTTCCCGCGCAACAACCTGCGTCAGGCCGTGACGGTCCCGAAGGTCGATGAAGACCGAGCGAGCCGAGGTCGCGGATGCGGTGCACCCAGCCGAGCAGGACGACGTCCTTGCCGACTTCTGCAGACGTCAGTTCGCCGTTGGTGTGCGTGCGGGCCGTTTTTCCGAGCGGTTCGATGTTCATTGCTCTTCGCTGTTCGCTGTTCGCTGTTCGCTGTTCGTCAATCGCTCGACCGCGGTTCGAAGGTGGTCCGCTACGGCAAGTCGTCCGACCGGCTGCTGGTCGCCGGTCGTCATGTTCTTTACGGTCACTTCGTTTCTCGCGCGCTCGTTGCCACCTTCGATGGTGACGAACTTCACGCCACGCGAGGCTGCATACTTGAACTGCTTCCCGAGCTTGTCAGGCTCGGGATACACGTCCACGCGTAAGCCGGCGGACCGCAGGTCGGCGGCGAGTTTCAGGGCTTCCTCGACCGGCTCGCCTTCGAACAGCGTGACCATGACGTCGGCCGCGGCGGACGCCAGGTCCGGCGGGAACATGTTGCGTTCTGTCATCACGACCAGGATGCGTTCGAGCCCCAGGGAGAATCCGCACGCCGGGATCTGCTCGCCCGAGAACATCCCGATGAGGCCGTCGTACCGGCCACCGCCGCCGAGACTGCCCGCCAGGTCCGGCACGGCCACTTCCATGATGGCGCCGGTGTAATACGAGAGGCCGCGCGCCAGCCGCGGGGTGAACTGCACGTGCCCCCTGGCCGTGGTGAATTCAGAGAGATTGAGAATGGTCCGAACATTCTCTGCAGCGGCGGCAGCCTCCGTCGCCGTTGAGAAAAAGTCCCAGCCTCGTTCAAAGAACTCGAGCAGACTGGTCGCAGATTCGCTGGATATTCCTTTTGCGACCATCTCGTCGCGGACACCATCTCGTCCGATCTTGTCCAGCTTATCGACTACCACGAGCGCGGTCGCGTGAAGGGACGGATCGACGCCCGCGAGTGTGAGGGCCGCCGTTAATAGCTCGCGGTGATTCAGCTGGATCGTGAAATCGTTGAACCCGAGCTTCTGCAGCACCTCGCTCACCGCCGACAGCATCTCCACTTCTACGAGCGGCGAGCGGGAGCCGATCGCATCCACGTCGCATTGGTAGAACTCGCGGAAGCGCCCGCGCGCCGGCCGGTCCGCCCTCCACACCGGCTGGATCTGGTAGCGCTTGAAAAACTTCGGCAGCTTGCCGCGATGTTCCGCGACCACGCGGGCGAGCGGCACCGTCAGGTCGTAGCGCAGCGCGAGGTCGGTCTCACCAGACGACTCGTGCTCGCCGCGCCGAAGCACCTTGAATATGAGCTTGTTCCCCTCTTCCCCGTACTTGCCCGTCAGGGTCTCGATGTTTTCGAGCGCGGGGGTTTCGAGCGGCTCGAACCCGTACCGGCGGTAGACGTCTTCGACAACGCCGATCACGTAATCACGACGACGGACGTCATCCGGAAGGAAATCCCGCATGCCGCGCGCGGGACGCGTCTGCTGCGACATTACGCCTGCATGTAATCGAGGCGGTAGCCGACGTACCGCTCGGAGTATTCGAGGATCGACGCGACTTCCTCGTCGGTAAGGGCCCGCTTGACCTTGCCGGGGCTTCCCATAACCAGCGATCGCGGCGGGATCTGCGTACGTTCGGGGATCAGCGTCCCGGCGGCCACGATCGAGTCTTCACCAACGTCCACGCCGTTCAACAGGATGGCTCCCATCCCGACGAGGATGCGGTCGGCGAGCGTGCAGCCATGCACCAGCGCCGCATGCCCGATGGTCACGTCGTCGCCAATGGTCGTCGCATGGGTGCCGCGCATGACGTGCACGACGGTGCCGTCCTGGATGTTGGAGCGCTTGCCAATGCGGATACGGTGCACATCACCGCGAATGACGACATTCATCCAGACACTGGATTCCGCGCCGATCTCGACGTCGCCGATGACCTGGGCACTCTCGTCCACATAGGCACTCTCGTGCACACGTGGAGTCGCGCCCTTGTACGGTCGAAGCATCCAGCCATTATAGAGGCGCGGAGCAGGGTGCTAGGTGCCCGACGTGTCACTTCTTCACTGTCGGATATTTGATCCCCAGCTGCTCGAGATAAGTCTTGTACTTCGTGGGGTCGTAGTAGTACTTGCGCATCTGCTCGCGGTACTTGGACATGCGCTCCTTGTTCATGTGGATCGCCGGCGTGTCCTGCGCGCGGATCAGCGGATCGTACTTGATCTCGCGGGTCTGGACGTTGCGGAAGTAATCCCACGCCATCTTCACCAGCTCCGGCTTGGTCAGCAGGTCGATCATCGTCATCGCCTGCACCTTGGCGCCGGCGGTTGTGCCCTTGTGAGCGATCGGGGTGGCCATCGCGATGGCGCTCGACCAGTTGTGGCCGGGAAGGCCGGGAATGTTCGCGGGATACCGCAGCGTGATCGTCGGCACGTTCCAGGTAATGTCGCCGATGTCGTCCGAGCCGCCACCACGGTTGTCGCGCACGGGACCGGCCAACGGCGCTCCGGTCCGCGTCGACAGGCCCTGCTCGCGGCCACCGAGCTCCTTCTGCACGGCCCGCGCGAGTGCCTGGTCGGCTTCGTCCCACTTCGGCAGGCCGACCTTCTGAATGTTCTCGTGCGCCGCCATCGCGACCGCCCGATTCATGTGCTGCGGCCACGCGCTGCCGAGCACGCGCGTCGGCAGCAACTCGACGCCCGCCATCATCGCGGCGCCCTTCGCGATGGCGTCGCCGGTCTCCCAGAGCTCCTTGATCCTGGGGTGTGTGGTCTGGCGGAAGTAGTACCAGACCGACGCCGTGCGCGGGACGACGTTCGGCTGATCGCCGCCGTCGGTCACGACGTAGTGCGAACGATGTTCGAGCGGCAGATGCTCGCGCCGGTAGTTCCAGCCGATGTTCATCAGTTCGACCGCGTCGAGCGCGCTGCGGCCGCGCCAGGGCGCTCCCGCGGAATGCGCGGTCTGGCCGCGGAAGGAATACTCGACGGAGACGAGCCCGGTGCCTTCACGGTCTCCCCAGGAAACACCCAGATCGCTGCCCACGTGCGCGAAGAGCGCGACGTCAACGTCCTTGAACAACCCGGCACGGATGAAATACGCCTTGGTTCCCACGAGCTCCTCGGCGGTGCCGGGCCAGATCTTGATCGTTCCCGGCAACTTCTCGCGCTCCATGATCTTCTTCACCGCGATCGCCGCCGTGATGTTGAGCGGAACCCCGGAGTTGTGTCCCTCGCCGTGACCGGGCGCACCTTCGATGAGCGGATCGTGATACGCCACGCCCGGCTTCTGCGACGCCTGCGGGATGCCGTCGATGTCGCTGCCGAGCGCGATCACCGGCTTGCCGGAGCCCCACGACGCCATGAAGGCGGTCGGAATTCCGGCGACCCCTTCCTCGACCGTGAACCCGTTCTTCTTCAGGATGTCGACGACGTAGCGATGCGTCTCGGTTTCCTGGAAGCCCAGCTCGCCGAAGCTGAAGATCGAGTCCACCATCTGCTGGGTGTGCTCCTTCATGGCTTCGACGTCCGCGGCGGCATCTGCCTTCAGCTTCTCGATCCGCGCATCGTCCTTGGGAATGGTCATGGGCGGCGGCGCCGGCGCCGGCGCTTGGCGATCGTCCTGGGCCAACGGGGTGGAAATAGCCAAGGCGGCAATGGCCGCCAGCGCAAACAGGTGTCGAGTCATGTCGAGGATAATAATGGAAGCTCCCATGAACCTGGTGGACCGTTTCGGACGCCCGCTGCGCAGCCTGCGCATCTCGGTCACCGACCGCTGCAACCTGCGGTGCCAGGTACTGCATGCCCGAGCCGGAGTACGTCTGGCTGCCGCGCGAGGACGTGCTGTCGTTCGAGGAAATCTCGACACTCTCGGACGTCTTCATCCACGAGGGCGTGGACCGGCTGCGCATCACGGGCGGAGAACCCCTCCTGCGGCGGGACCTGCCGGTGTTGGTCGAGCAACTGGCTGCCAAACCGGTCGCGGACCTCGCACTGACGACCAACGGAGTGCTCCTGAAGGCGCATGCCTCCGCGCTCCGTAGAGCCGGACTGCATCGCGTGACGGTAAGCCTCGATACGCTGCAGCGCGATCGCTTCCGGTCGCTCACCGGCTCCAGCGATCACGACGCCGTGCTGGCGGGAATCGAGGCCGCCGCCGACGCCGGCTTCGCGCCGCTGAAACTCGACACGGTCGTAATTCGCGGCGCCAACGACGACGAACTCGTCGCGCTCATCGAGTTCGCCCGCCGGGTGAACGCCGAAGTCCGCTTCATCGAGTACATGGACGTAGGGGGCGCCACTCGCTGGTCTCCAGCGGCCGTGGTTCCGCGCGCCGAGATGCTCGAACGGATTGCTCGACACTACGGCGGCGTCATCCCGGTCGGCGACCAGGGGTCCGCCCCTGCCGAACGGTTCCTGCTGCCAGACGGAACCACCTTCGGCATCATTGCGTCGACGACGCAGCCGTTCTGCAGCGATTGCGATCGCGCACGCCTGACCGCCGACGGCATCTGGCTGTTGTGCCTCTACGCCTCGGCCGGCACCGACCTGCGGCGGCCGCTCCGGGCCGGAGCGACGCCCGAGGAGATGCGCCAACTGATTCATACGGTGTGGTCCTTGCGCGCGGATCGCGGCGCGGAGGAGCGCCTCGGGATGGATCGGCAAACCACGCTCATCCCGATTCGCGCGCTGAAGAAGGACGCGCATCTGGAAATGCATACGCGCGGCGGCTAAACTCGCGGCGGCTAGCGCCGCCGCTCGGGGTTCAGGGTTCGGGAGCTCATCGCTCGACTCGGAAGGCCAGGTACATCAGCGTTCCGTCGCGTTCGATTTGCAGGACGGTTGGGGTGCCGGGCTTGAGGGACGCGGCGGCGCGTTCCAGGTCTTCGCCACTGCCGATTGGCTTTCCGTTCAGCGAATAGATCACATCCCCGCTCAACAACCGGCCCTGCTGCGAGTAGGGCGTGCTGGCGGCAACCTTGACGATCACCGCCCCCTTCTCCTGGCGCACGGATGGGAGCGCCTGGGCGACAACCGGTGACAAATCCAACACGAGCACGCCGAGGATAGGGATCGGGCGTTGAACGCCGATCAACTCGCTCAGCCGCGCCGTGCCACTGGGCCGCTCGGCCACTTGTACTCGCACCTGCGCCGTACGCTCGCCGCGACGAACACTCAGGGCGACTTGCTCGCCGGCGCCACGCGAATAGATGTTGATCCTGAATTGGCGGCCGTTCTCCATCGGCTTGTCGTCGAGAGACAGCACGAGGTCGCCCACCCGCAATCCGGCTTTCGCAGCCGGCGAGCCCTGCGCGACGTCCGACAGGATCACGCCCCGATCCACCGGCAACGCGAGCGCCTCGGCCAGCAACGGCGTGATGGTTTGCGCGATCACGCCGATCTCACCGCGCCGCACGCGGCCGAACTTGCGAATCTGCGCCACCACGTTGCGGACGATGTTGCTCGGCGCCGCGAAACCGATGCCCTCACTGCCTCCGCTCTGTGAGTAGATCAGGGTATTGATGCCCACGAGCTTGCCGTCGGTGTCGACGAGCGCTCCGCCGCTGTTGCCCGGATTGATCGTGGCGTCGGTCTGAATGTAGATCATCGGGTCCTCGGGCAGCAGCTGGCGCGCGACGGCGCTGACGACACCCATGGTGACCGATGACGAGAGACCGAGAGGGCTGCCAAACGCGAGGACGACCTGCCCCGGCCGCAGCGCGTCGGAGTCGCCAAACGCCAACGCCGGAAGGGCTTTCCCCTCCACCTTGATCACTGCGATGTCGGTTTCATCGTCGATCGCCACGATCTGGGCGCCGACCATCCGGCCGCGCCGCTTGAGGATCGACCGGCCGGTGTCTCCGCCGCTGGCGGCGAGCGGCAGTTCGACCTCGATGCGCGTGGCGTTGGCCACGACGTGCGCGTTGGTGACGACGTAGCCCTCAGGGTCAACGATCACACCGGATCCGCTCGCACGCTCGAGTTTCGGGTCCGTCCCCTCGGTCGGCGAGTCCTCATTCGGCAGCGCGTAGGAGCTGACGAAAATCTGGACGACGCTGGGGCTGACCTTTTCTGAGAGTTCCTGCAGGGAACGCGAGAGCTCGGACAGGGCCTGCGGCCGCGAGGATTGGGGCGACGAGACCGCCGGGACCGAAAGAGAAATAAGAAAAACCAATGCGGCGGTGGCACTCGCAAAGCGCATGGTCGAATTGTAGACGGGTTGATAGACTACCGGGGCGGCCCTAAAGGGCCTTACTAGGACTCAGGAGCATCAATGGCAACGCAACAAAGGATTACCTACGCGACGATGGCGGCTGACCCGAACCTGCACGTCGAGTTCGACGCAGCGATCGAACGCGTGAAGGGCACACTCGGGCAGACCTACCCGATGTACATCGGCGGCGAAGCGGTCACGGCGAGCGAACAGTTCGACGATCGCAGCCCGATCGACACCCGGATCCTGCTCGGCAAGTTCCAGCAGGGAGGCCCAGAGCACGTCAAGCAGGCGATTGCTGCGGCGAAGGCGGCCGCGCCCGGCTGGGCCGCGACCCCCTGGCAGGAGCGGGTGCGCCTCCTGAAGAAGCTGTGCGACGCCATCCGCGCCAAGCAGTACGACCTCTCGGCGCTGATGATCTACGAGGTCGGCAAGAACCGGCTCGAGTGCCTGGGGGACGTCGTCGAAACAGCGGACCTCATCGAGTACTACTGCGACGAGTTCACGAAGAACAACGGCTACCTCAAGCCGATGGAGACGCTGGGGCCCGACGAGCACAACTACAGCGTGCTGCGCCCATTCGGCGTCTTCGCCGTCATCGCGCCGTTCAACTTCCCGTTCGCGCTCGCCGGCGGCCCCTCGGGCGCGGCGCTCGTCGCGGGCAACACGGTCGTCTTCAAGCCAGCCTCTGACACGGCGCTCATGGGAGCGAAGTTCGCCGAGCTGTGCAACGAGATCCTCCCCAAGGGCGTTTTCAACTTCGTGACCGGCCCGGGCCGCACCGCCGGGCAGGAGCTGATCGATAACCCCGGGCATCGATGGCATCGTGTTCACCGGCTCGATGGAAGTCGGCATGAACCTGCTGCGCGACAACTCGAAGCGGCTGATCCCGCGCCCGGTGATCATCGAGATGGGCGGAAAGAACCCGGCCATCATCACCGCGAAGGCGGATCTCGAGAAAGCCAGCGACGGCGTCTATCGCTCGGCGTTCGGCGCGCAAGGCCAGAAGTGCTCGGCCTGCTCGCGCGTCTACGTCGACAAGAGCGTGCGTCAGAAATTCGTGGACGCGCTCGTCGAGAAGACGAAGAAGATCAAGCTCGGCAACCCGCTCGAACGCGACGTGTGGATGGGACCGGTCGTGAATCCCGGCGCCCTGAAGACCTTCGAGGAAGCCGTCGCGAAAGCCAAGGCAGACGGGGGCAAGATCCTCGTCGGCGGCAACCGGATCATGACGGAGCCGTTCAACCACGGCTACTTCGTCGAACCGACGCTGATCGATGGCTTACCCAAGAACCACGATCTCTTCAAGCAGGAGCTCTTCGTGCCGATCACCGTCCTCACCGACGTGATCTCGCTCGACGAAGCGATCAAGCTCGCCAACGACACCGAGTTCGGCCTGACGGCGGGGATCTTCTCGGAAGACCAGGGTGAGATCGAGAAGTTCTTCAACGAGATCGAGGCGGGCGTGACCTACGCGAACCGCCGCAGCGGCGCGACGACCGGCGCGTGGCCGGGCATCAATCCGTTCGGCGGCTGGAAGGCCAGCGGCTCCACCGGCCGCGGCACGGGCGGCCCGTGGTACGTCCAGCAGTTCATGCGGGAGCAGTCGCGCGTGCATATTCGCTGACGATGGCAATGCTGAATGACGAATGCTGAATGCTGAATCAAGGGACAAAGATTGAATTCAGCATTCAGCATTTAGCATTCAGCATTGCCATCGCTCCAGAAGTAAGGATTTGCACGAATGTAAGCGCTTGCATATCCTGTGGGGCACCTGCGGAGGCTTCCATGGATCTGCTCCAGCTCGAACACTTTCTCGCCGTCGTCGAAGAACGGACGTTCACACGCGCGGCCGAGCGCGTCTGCCGGACCCAACCGGCCGTCAGCCAGAGCATCAAGAAGCTGGAAGACGAGGTCGGCGTGCAGCTCCTGACCCGCACCAGCCGTGATGTCTTTCCTACCGAGGCCGGCGTGCTGCTGGCGGATTATGCCCGGCAGATGATCGACTTGCGCGCGGAAGCGCTGCAACTGATTCGGCGCCAGGTCCGCCGCACGGCCTGAACCCATGACTCCACTGCGTCTTCTCGTCCTCCTCAGCCTGGTGCTGTTCGTGTCGCCGCGGTCGCAGCCGGCCGCGACTTCGGCAGGAACGATCACCGTTGATGCCGCGCGGCCGGGTCATGCCATCCCGTCGAGCCTCTACGGCATCTTCTTCGAGGAGATCAGCCACGCCGGTGAAGGCGGGCTCTACGCCGAACTGGTCCAGAACCGCGGCTTCGAGGACGCCCGGCTGCCGCCGATGTGCAAGCTCGAAAACGGGTTCATCGTTCCGCCGCGCACTCCGCATTTCGATACCGGCAAGCCGAATGAGTTCCGGCTGCGTTGGAATGTGACGAGCCAAACGCCGGCGTGGACGCTGAGCGCCACGAACGGCGCCGCGGCAACGATGCAGTTGGTGGATGTGGAGCCGCTCACCGAGGCCACACCGCACTCAGTACAGGTCGATGTTTCGAACCTCGGCGCCGGCGGGCGCGCCGCGCTGGTCAACGAAGGCTTCTGGGGCATCAACGTCGTCGAGGGAGCGAAGTACAAACTCAGTTTCTACGCGCGATCCGACGGCACGTTCAAGGGCCCCATTGCGGTGTCGCTCGAAGGAGCGGATGGCAAGCCGCACGCCTCTTCGCTGGTCGCGATGGACCGCGCGCAAGGCTGGAAGAAGTACGAGACGACGCTGACGGCCACCAGTTCGGATCCCAAGGCGAAGCTGGCGCTGGGCCTGGGCTCCACGGGGCGCGTGTGGCTCGACTTCGTGTCGATGTTCCCCGAGAAGACCTGGCGCAACCGCCCGAACGGCCTGCGGCCGGATCTTGCGGAGTTGATTGCTGGCCTCAAGCCGGCGTTCGTGCGCTGGCCAGGCGGCTGTTTTGCCGAAGGCATCACCATCGAAAGCCGGCCGCAGTGGAAGAAATCGATCGGCCGTCTCGAAGACCGCGAAGGCACCTACAGCCCGTGGGGCTACTGGTCGTCGGACGGCTTCGGGTACCACGAGTTCCTGCAGTTCAGCGAAGACATCGGCGCCGACGCGTTGTTTGTGGCCAACGTCGGGGTCTCCTGCTCCATGCGCAGCGGCACCTTCCTCGACGACGAACAGCTGCCCGCTCTCATCCAGGACACGCTCGACGCGATCGAATACGCGATCGGCCCGACGACGTCGAAGTGGGGTGCCGTGCGGGCGAAGAACGGGCACCCGAAGCCGTTCCCGCTCAAGTACGTCGAGATCGGCAACGAGCAGCGCGGCGCGCGCTACGGCGAACGGGTCGGGATGTTCTACAAGGCGATCAAGACCAAACATCCGGAGCTGAAGCTCTCGCTGAGCTCGTGGATCGCCGGCATCGACCAGCGCATCATCGACGCCGCCGGCAAGATCGACATCGTGGACGAACACGCGTACAAGCCGCTGCACTGGGCGATCGAGAACTTCGACAGCTTCGCGTCCTACAAGCGCCAGGGGTGGGATCTCTACATCGGAGAGTTCGCCACCAACGCCGGCGTCGGCCGCGGCAACGTGCTCGCCATGCTCAACGACGCGGCCTACATGATGAGCATGGAGAAGAACACCGACCTCGTAAAGATGGGCAGCTACGCGCCGCTCCTCGAGAACGTGAACGATCGCGACTGGCCGGTCAACATGATCCACTTCGATAGCAGCCGCTCGTACGCGCGCGCCACGTACTACGCGAACAAGCTGTTTGCCGAGAACCTCCCGACGGTCAATCTCACCACCACGGTCGATCACCGCCCGGCCGCGTCGAAACCGATCACGGCCAGGGTCGGCCTCGGCACGCACGACACCTCGGCCGAGTTCAAGGACGTCGTCATCGAACGCAACGGCGCCGTGCTGTTCAAGTCGGACTTCACTCGTGATCCGACCGGATGGACGCCCGAGGGGCGGCGCGGCAAGTGGGGCGTCCAGGAGGGTGCGTATCGCCAGGCCGAAGACGCCGTCGCCTGGTCGTACATTCCAGAAACCGGTGGCGCCGACTACACGGTCTCGCTCAAGGCGCGTAAGATCTCCGGCCGCGAAGGATTCATCATCCCCGTCGGCCTCGCCGACGGCCGTCGCGTGCAGTGGAACGTCGGAGGCTGGGGCAACCGTCTGCATGCCGTGCAGGTGGCGGATGCGGTCGTAGGCGAGCAGACGCCAGGCACGATCGAGACCGGCCGCTGGTACGACATCAAGATCGAGGTCAGCGGCCGGACGGTGCGCGGCTTCCTGGACGGCAAGCTGGTGCAGGAGCGAACGTTGTCTCGGATTGACCGGGTGCTGGCGATCAGCGGCCGCGACGAGCGCACGGGGGACATCATCGTCAAGGTCGTCAACGCCGCGGCGGAGCCGCAGCAGATGACGCTTCAGCTGAATGGCGTCCCGAAGTTCGGAGCACGCGCCACGGCGACCGTGTTGACGTCGGATAACCCACTCGACGAGAACACCTTCGAACAGCCGGCGAAGATCGTGCCGCGTACCTCACCTTTGAAGGTGAGCGCGACCACCACGCACACCTTTCCGGCGAACTCGCTGACGATTATCAGGATCGCGACGCGGTAGGCTGACGCTTCGTCGGCAGGACTGAACAGCTACCTGCGCTGACGAGTCGCGTCTACTTCGTGCGAGTGATGCTGATGCGAGCGCTCGGTGATGCCGGGACGGCGATCGTCACCTGCGTCTGCTGCGGGCCGCCGGTGACCGTTCCGGCGGCGCGGCCGTCGACGTGCAGCCGTAGGTCCCGGCGGGTAGACCACCAATCGAGAGACCGGTGGTGTGCGCGCCGCCGGTGCGGTTCTCGAGCACGAACTGCACCCGGTCGAGGGTGTCGCTGACCACGACCGGCTGCTCCTTCGCAAAGCCGTCGTGATCGAGAACCATGTGCAGGCGCTGGTCATCCCTGATGACGTGGAACCGGACCCGCAATCCATCGCGGGGGATCACGCTCACGCTGTTCGCTGTTCGCGTGAGCACGCCGCCGTACGCGAACTCGCCGAAGATGGGATCGCGCGTCACGATGGTCGCGTGCGTGCGCAACGCCCCGCAATAACTCACGTCCTCTTCCGCGCTGTAATACCAGGCGCCTCGCATTACCTGCTTCCCAATCCATGCACGCCCCAGGGCTTCAGGCATAAAGCCACCGCCGGCCGCGCCATCGTTGTTGCGACCTGGGAACCAGTAGCCGAAGCCGGACTCCGCAGTCCCCGAATTGACCAGCGCCCAGGAACTCAACGACGAGGCGTAACCGAGACGCAGGTGGTCGGTCGGGTCCGTCGCGAAGTGCAGACCGTAGTCGAGGATCGACCAGCCGCCCATCTGCGACATGTAGCTGAGGAGGTAGGTCAGGTTGCCGCGGTAGTCGCTGCCCAACTGGTAGTAGGTCGGCTCGATCCAGCCTCGGTCCGACGTGTTCAGGAGCAACTGAAAGTCCATGAACTTCTGCGACGCATCAAGCGGGACGCGCTGGCGGAAGGCCGGGATCGTTTCGCGTCAGCGCGTACTTCGCAAAGGCGCCCGTGGATTCAAACCCCGTCGAGTCGAACGCGAACTCAGAGCCGTAGAGATTCGGCGTCTTCATCACAAATCGCTCGACCTTGCCTTCCCAGTGCCCGCGCAGCGTGTCGGCCCACTCCTTCTTCCCCTCGCGCTCGAGCGTGTCGATCAGCTCGGGGATGAACGCTTCGTTCATCGTTCCGACGGCGTCTGCCGACCACTTCTCGACCGCAATCGGCACCGTCCAGTACGCGACGGCCGTGCGATAGGCGCGCTCGAGATACGTGGGCGCGTCGAGATGCTTCACCAGGTGCGGATAGAACTTCGCGATGTGGAACATCCGGTAATAGAGCATCACGATGTGCGGGTAGTCGTAGATGCGCCATACGTGCGCCTGTCCGTTGCGGCCAGGATCGGCGCTGGCTCGGTTCGCCTTGAAGTTGGGAATGCCGTAGATGGCGTACGGATACTTCTCCTTCTCCGTCATCTGCATCCCGCCCCACAGGTACTTGCTGATGTAGAGCTCGAGGCTCTCAATCTCCTTCTGGTCGGGAAAGAAGACGTTCTTCGACGCAAGATACGCGGGCCGCGCATTCCCCGCGTCGTCGTTGGAATCGGTCAGCCAGGTAGAAAGACCATCACGATCCTCAGGCCCTCGCAGGACTTCGTTCTTCTGATCCCAGTCGCCGTAGGCGCCGAGATACCACTTGCTCGGGTCCTTGAATTGATGGTGCGTCACGAGAAACGACGCGCGCTTCTTGATGACGGTCTCGAGCGGTTCGGTCACGAAGAATTCGAGAGACGTCCAGTGTCCGTCGCCGTATTTCACCCGCAGCATGTTCTCGCCGAGGCGAGAGAACCGGACGCGATACACGCGAGCGTCCGCAGCCGCAGTCTTCACAGGTTGTGCGGTGACCGCTGTAGAAGCCGCGTGCTCGGCCTCGATCGCCGTGATCTTCTGCGTCGTCCGCAACGAGATCATGGTGTCGAGATCCGACGGCACGACCATGCCGGGCACCACCGTGACGTCGAACTTCCCTTCCTTGTGCAGAACGTCGCGAACCGCCGCGAAGTCTTTTGCCCACTGGAAGCGGAAGGTGTAGGTCACCGTCCCCTTAGGCGGAATCGTCAAGCTCGAAACGGGTAGCCGCCAGTTGCCGCCGGCCGCCACAGCCCTCTTCTGGGCCGCCGCCCCATGAACGTAAGGCGTGTAGGCTCCCCCTCCGCTCTCGAAGTACTCGAACTTCGCGTCTCCGGAGGGCGTCATCACGAGATAGGGACCCGCACCGTTGCTTCGCTGCCAGTAGACGAACGATCCATGGCCGCCGACGAACGCATGGCGCAGCAGCTTCTTCGTGTAGATGTCTCCGCGAGCCCCGGTGCGCTCGGCGAAATTGAGCGGTACTCCCAGGTCGCCCACTTCTGCGGGTCGTGTGCCGTCGTTCTGCAGCGTCACGGTCCATTGGAGCAGGTCGCCATCGAGCGCAAACGTCTGATTCACCTTGAGGTCGGCGGGCGCGACGATCTTCGGCTCCGGACCGACGCGCCACTCCGCGATGCTGACGTTGTCCTCCGGAGACATCGTTGCCTCGATGCGCATCGCCATTGTCTTCACCGGGGCGAATTCAATCTTGGTGAACGCATTCGGCGCGACACCGTAGGGGCCGCTCGCCGCGACCTCCTTCCACTGTCCGCCGTCCTGGTAGATCAGCCGCCATGATTTCGGCGGACGCACCCAGAAGACTTCGGCGCTCGAGACGGTCTGGTCGTCGGGAAACACGTACTGCACCCACTGCGTCGCGCCACGCGAGCCGGCCCACGAGAAGAGCGGGACATCCGGCGCTCCCGTCCCCGCGGGACCCGGACCGATCCCACGCCCTGCGGTCGAAGGCGTGGGGACGATGCCGTCGTTCAAGCCGCGAATGCCGGCGGCCCCGGTTTGGGCGGAGCCGCTGGCGCGGGAGGCGAGCGAGGGCTCGAGCGTCCCAAGCGAGTAGGTGATCGAACGTCCCTTTTGCTCCGCCGACAGCAGGATCTGGCGCAGTTCGATCCAGTCGCCGTGCCGTGTTGTGCGGTAGCGCACGAGGAGCGGTCCGAGCCGGCCGTTCGCGGCGATGTAGTCGGTGTCGTGCACATCGTTCGCGCGCTTGAGACTCCGAATGCCCGACTGGTCGTACTGGATCTGAAATGCGTTGTTGGTCAGTTCCTGCGCGCCCGCGAACGAGGCTATCGCGAGAATCGCCGCGGCAAGAACACCGGTCAGGCCTGACGTCACAGGCGGACCTCCACGGGCTTCCCTTCGAACGTCACTTTCTTCACGTCCTTCGATCCAGCCAATCGAACTTCGATCGATCGGCGCTCCGGCGGCAGCATGCGGGCGCCCTTGGCGAGACGAAGGGTGAGGCGACGGTCGGCGTCGCGCCACACCATCTCGATTCGCATCCACTCACCCTTGCGGTAATCGAATGACCTTCCATCGTCCTCGTAGAGCGCGTACGCACCATCGGCGCCGGGATAAACCGTGAGACCCAAGGGAGCCTCGACCTTCTGGTCGACATGCTCCTTAACCGGTCCCAGGGGAAGAATGGCCCCGGCGCGCACATGTAGCGGCATCGTTTCGAGATCGACCTTGCGCTCGATCTCGCGGCCGCCATCGAGCCGCTCCTCCGTCCAGAAATCGAACCAGGGCCCGCGCGGCAGATATAACTTGCGCGACGTCGCGCCCTTCTCGACGACCGGCGACACGAGGATGTCGCGTCCCCACAGGAACTGATCTCCACGACTCACCGCCGTCGCGTCGTCGGGATAGTGCAACCACAACGCGCGAATGATTGGCAGACCTGTCTCCGTGCACTCTTTTGCCGCGGTATAGGTGTATGGCAGCAGGCGATAGCGGAGCTCGAGGGTACTTCTTGACGATCGGCTCGACGTTCGGATTGCGAAGCTCGCTGGGGTCCGGATTCCCGGCCCCGGCTGTGTTTCCGCGCACCTCTTCGTGCCCGAGCTTGCCCGTGTTCCATCCCCACGGCAGACGCAAATGCCAGGTGCGCCCGTGAGACCGGAAGGACGGACAGAAGGTGCCGAACTGGAACCAGCGGACATGGAGCTCGCCGGTGTACTCGGGCGTCGTGACGAATCCGCCAATGTCGGTGCCCCAGTAAGGAATTCCCGAGAGCGCGGTGTTTACCGCAACCGGAATGTGAGTCTTGAGCGTTTCCCAGGTCGAATGCACGTCTCCGGACCAGAGGAATGCGCCATAACGCTGCATCCCCGGGGATCCGTTGCGATGCAACGCGAACGGCCGCTCGTTGGGCCGATATTGCTGCGGCCCTTCCCAGTACATTCGAATGCGCGCCAGCCGTGACGCCGCGTCAAGGCCATCGCCCTGATCCGGCCACCATCCATCGACGCCGATGTCCATCAACGGCTTGTGATACGGCCAGTAACACTCGACGGCGCGATCCTCCGGCCAGCGATTGTCCTCGGTGCGGCCGCTCGGCACGGCTTTCTCGGGCGTGCACTGCCCTGCGACAGCGCCGCCCATGCGGCGTCCTTCGATCACGATGTGCAGCACGACCTTGTAATTGAGCGCGTGCAACTCGTCGAGCATCTTCTTCGGATCTGGAAAGTTCTCCGGCTTCCATCCGAATTCGCCGTTGCGGGTGTTCCACCCCGATGGCGTGAACTCGGTGCCGAGATAGATCAGTGCGTCGCACGGGAGCTTTTTCTCGCGGAAGGTCTGCGCGACCCATTTCACTTCGTCGGGACCGGCGAGCGTCCGATGTGACTGCATGTAGCCGAGCGACCAGAGCGGCGGCAGCTCCGCGAAGCCCGTGATCCGCGCGTACTCCGCGACGATCGCTTTCGGATCCGACGACGCCGTAATGAAGACATCGAACGGGACGAGATCGCCAGTCGGTGTCATCTTGCCCATGGCGCCGGTGAAATCGAAAGCGTTCGCCGGCGCCTCGGCGCCCGGAAGCGCGCGACCGTCCGGCGCACGCGGCACCGGTAGGTACGACGACCGGCTGATGGATATACATGCCCCAGCCGTCCGTGCCGATCAGCCACTGGATCGGGAACACGACCTCCATGGGTGCGCAACTGATAGCCACCTTGACCGTTGCGCATGCGATCCGTCGTGCCCTTTTTGTCGAACTGCGGCCCACCTTCGCCGAAGCCCAGGAGCGGTCCCTTCGGTAACAAGAAGCTCACGGTCGAGGCCGCCGCATCGAAGACGAGGCGCTGGACCGGGCCGGCCTTGTCCTCGACCTGCAGGGTCGGCGGGTCTTCGGTAAAGCGGACGGTCAGATCGCCCGCTCGCACTGGCTGGAACGCTTCACGGCGCCGCCCGACTGCCTTTCCCGTTGCCGACGGCACGAGCGCATTGTGGTCGGGCAGTTGAGCTCCCTCCAGCGGAAGGAGTGTGATCCTCACCGTCGTCGGGGAGACCGCTGCGACGACGATCTCGACCGGCTTGCCGTTGATGACGATCGGCTTTCCCTGGCCGCGAATGATGCCGCCGGAAAATGCCAGACCGGCACCTGCCAAGGTCAACTGTTTGATCGCATCGCGGCGGGGTATTTGAGCGGGCATTCGGCGACTGTACGCGACGGTCCCGTTTACAGCCACATTCATTCTATTTATGCGGGAAATCAGGGCAGTAAACGCTTACAATGCCCGGCATGTCTCCGTTCGCCCGCTGGACGGCGTACGTGCGTGACGTGGCGGCCATCGCCCTCGTGCTGGGCACCGCGCTGCCCGCTGCCGCGCAAGAAGAAGAGCGCGCGCGCCGGGCGTACGAGGTGATCAAGCAGCACTGCGTCGAGTGCCACGGCGAAGCCCGCAAGGGCGGTCTCGACCTCCGCACTCACGCCACCCTGATCAAAGGCAGCGCCACGGGCCGCGTCGTCGTTCCGCACGAGCCCCAGAAGAGCAAGCTGTTCCTGCTCGCCTCGCACGCGGATCCCGACGAGGTGATGCCGCCGAAGAGGCCCAAGATACCCAACGACGACATCGAGGCGCTCCGGCAGTGGATTGAAGACGGCGGTTCGCTCGAATTGGTGGAAGACGCGGTTCTCGAAGAAAACAAGACGCCCGAAGCGCGCGCGCGGCTCGAGGACCGGCCGATCAGGCCCGAGGAGCGACAGTACTGGGCGTATCAAAAGCCACGCCGCGCGGCGGTGCCGGCGATGGCGCCGATGCCCGCGCACAAGACACAGCCGGCCAACGCGATCGACGCATTCCTGCTCGCGTCGATGAAGGCCAAAGGGCTGACGCCGTCACCCAGGGCCGACCGCCGAACGTTGATCCGTCGCGCCTACCTCGACGTCCTCGGCCTGCCGCCGTCTCCGGAGCAGGTGGACGCGTTCGTCAAGGACAGATCTGCGGATGCCTGGCCGAAGTTGGTGGACACCCTGCTGGCGTCGCCGCACTACGGCGAACGCTGGGCACGACACTGGCTCGACCTGGTGCGCTACGCGGACTCCGGCGGCTTCGAGTTCGACGTCGATCGCGCGGAAGCCTGGCGATACCGTGACTACGTCGTCCGCGCCTTCAACAGCGACAAGCCCTATTCGCAGTTCATCAAGGAGCAGGTCGCCGGTGACGAATACGCACCGGGAAACGACGACGCGATCATCGCCACCGGATTCCTCCGGCTCGGCGCCGAAGGCGGTGGCGGCGAGCGCGGTCGTCAGGACGCGCTCGAGGACGTCGTCGCCACCACGACCCTTACCTTCACGCGGGTTGACCGTCGCCTGCGCGCGTTGCCACAACCACAAGTTCGACCCCATTCCCCAGAAGGATTACTACCGCATCCAGTCGGTGTTCTTCTCGACCCGCAACGTGGAGTACCCACTGGTGCCGGCGCACGAGGTCGAAGCCCACAAAGCCGCGACCGCGCAGGTGGACGCGAAGCTGCGGCCGCTCCGCCAGGCGAAGCGCGATCTCGAAGCCCCCTATTTGAAACAACTCGTCGACCGGGAGATCGCGCTGCTACCGGAATACCTTCAGGCCGCGTGGAAGACGCCGGTCGCCGAGCGAACCGATGGACAGCGGCTGAACGTCGCGCAGATCGAACGCACGCTGCAAATGGATTCGCTGCGCGCGAAGATCACCGAGAAAGACATCGTGGCGCTGATGCCTGACGATGTGCGGGCCAAGCACGGAACGCTGAAGGAAGAGATCGCGACGGTCGACGCCACCAAGCCGGCGCCCTATCCGACGGCACGGGCCATTGGCGAGGCTGGGCGCGACGCGCGTCCGTCGTATTTCCTGCATCGCGGGAGCATCGACGCGAAGGGCTCGGTGATGACGCCCGGCATCCTTTCCGTGGCGTCCGAAGAGGAGCACGACTTCCCGGTTCCCCCACCAGACGCCAAGACGAGCTGGCGGCGGCGCGGCTTCGCGGAATGGCTGGTGTCCCCCGAGAACCCGCTGACCGCCCGCGTGATGGTCAACCGATTGTGGCAGCACCACTTCGGCGAAGGCATCGTGCGCACACCCAGCAACTTCGGAAAGATGGGGGAAGCCCCCTCGCATCCCGAGCTCCTGGACTGGCTCGCGCTCGAATTCATCGAGCGTGAGTGGAGCCTCAAGGCGATGCACCGGCTGATGTTGACGTCCGAGGCGTACCAGATGTCGAGCCGCGACATCACGGCGAACGTCGCGATCGATCCAGAGAACCGGTTCTTCTGGCGGATGCCACGGCAACGCGTCGAAGCAGAAGCGATGCGCGACGTGATCCTGGCGACGGCGGGAACACTCGATCGGACGCTCGGAGGGCCGAATGTCTTCCCCTACATCGATCCCGATCTTTTCGAGGTGAGCTCGAAGCGAAACTGGCCAGGCAAACCGGATGACGACCCGTCCACGTGGCGCCGCAGCCTCTATGTCTTCTCGAAGCGCAGCATCCGCTACCCGTTGTTCGAAGCCTTCGATCAACCCAATCTCGTGAACTCAGTCGACCGCCGGAACCGCTCAACGGTAGCCCCGCAGGCGCTGTTGCTGATGAACAACTCGTTCGTGCTGGTGCAATCGGCGAAGTTCGCGGAACGCATCAAGCGCGAGGCCGGCACCGAGGTCACCGCCCAGGTCGAACGCGCCTTCCGGGTGGCGCTGTCCCGCCCGCCTGACAAGGTCGAGCGCGACAAGGCCCTCGAATACGTGCGCCGCGACGGCTTGCCGGCGTTCTGTCACGTGCTGTTCAACCTCAACGAGTTCGTGTACCGCCAATGAGCGACCGCTGCTGTTCCAAAGCGACCGATCTGCTGCTCTCGCGCCGCGAGTTGATCCATCGGCTTGGCGGTGGCATCGCCGGCATCGCGTTCGCCGACCTGCTCGCTCGCAACGGGCTGCTGGCGTCGACGCTCCGACGAGCAAGCCTCGAAGAATCCCCTCTCGCCCAAGCCGCAACACTTCCCCGCCAAAGCCAAGGCGGTGATTTCGATCTTCTGCTACGGCGGCGTGAGCCAGGTCGACACCTTCGATCCCAAGCCAGATCTCTTCAAGTACCAGGGAGAGACCATGCGCGGCGTCGGAGAGGTGCGGACCGTGATGGGAACACCGGGCGGCTTGATGCCGTCGTTCTGGAAGTTCAAGAAGCACGGCCAGTGCGGCATGGACGTGTCGGAGCTGTTTCCGCACGTCGCCCAGCACGCCGACGACCTCGCCCTGATCCGGTCGATGCACTCGCTCAGCCCGGCTCACGGCCCGGCTCTCTTCCAGATGAACACCGGCAGTATCCTCGCCGGACATCCGAGCGTCGGCAGCTGGGTGAGCTACGGCCTCGGCAGCGAGAACGAGAACCTGCCCGGGCTTCATCGTGTTCACGGATCATCGCGGCGGCCCGATCAACGGCCCGCCCAACTGGGGCAACGGCTACATGCCGGCGGCCTACCAGGGCGTGCAGTTCCGCGACACCGGCGCTCCGATCGTGGATTTGAAACCGCCGGTCGAGCGAACGGAAGACCAGCAGCGCCGCTGGCTTCGCTTGCTCCACGAACTCAACGAACGGCACGCGTCGCAGAATCCCGAAGACACCGAACTCTCGGCGCGCATCCATTCGTACGAGCTCGCGTTCCGCATGCAGTCGCACGCGCCAGACGCGATCGACATTGCCAAAGAGTCCGATGCGACGCGACGGCTCTACGGCGTCGGCGAAGAGCCGACGAATTATTTCGGCCGTCAGCTCCTGATGGCGCGGCGCCTGGTCGAGCGCGGCGTCCGATTCGTGCAGATCTTCTCAGGCGGTGGAAACTTCGAACCGAGCTGGGACGCGCACTGGGACCTGAAAGGCAATCACGGCCTGCACTGCGCGGAGACCGACAAGCCGATCGCTGGCTTGATCAAGGACCTGAAAAGCCGCGGCATGTTCGATTCGACGCTCATCCTGTGGCACGGGGAGTTCGGACGGTTACCGATTTCAGAGCGGATGGACGGCCGAGACCATAACGCGAACGGCTTTAGCGTGTGGCTCGCCGGGGGCGGGGTCAAGGGTGGAACGATCGTCGGCGCCACCGATCAGTACGGCTACAAGGCGGTCGAGAACCCCAAGAGCGTCTACGAACTACACGCGACGATCCTTCACCTCCTGGGCCTGAAGCACGAACAGCTCACCTACCGCTTCAACGGCCGCGACATGCGACTGACGGACGTCCACGGCGCGGTGATCAAGGAAATTTTGGCGTAAGCGCGTTGGCACCCGCCTGTGCGCACTGCGCATCCTGCGATCCCGTGACTCCGCTGACGCCCACCGCGCCGACGAGCACGCCGTCGACCATCAGGGGAATGCCCCCTTCGAGCGGCATGAAGCCGTCGATGGGGAGCAGCGCGGTCCGTCCGCCGGTGACTTCTTCCTCGAGGCTCTTGGTCGGTCCCTGGAAATACACGGCGGTCCGGGCCTTCCGAATGGCGATATCTGTCGCGACCAGCTTGGCGCCGTCCATCCGGTGGAACACCATCAAGTGCCCCGCGTCATCCAGGACGGCGATCGACACGGCCCAGTTGTTTCGACGGGCTTCGGCTTCGGCGGCGGCGGCGATGCGCCTGGCGACCTCCAGCGTTAGCGTCTTTCGGGTGGGCAGTTGTGGCTGCTGCATCGCCGGCATGGTAGCCAGCGAACATCAGCGTGATCGACAACAGTGCGGTCAGTAACATGAAGACTCCTCGCAGGCGGCGCGAAGGGTAACACGACTCTATGGACAAGATCCGTTGGGGAGTACTGGGGGCGGCGAATATCGCGACGGCGAAGGTCATTCCCGCCATGCAACGCGGGCAGTGGTCGCTGGTCACGGCGATCGCGTCGCGCGTACGCGAGAAAGCCGAGGCCACGGCCCAAGCGCTCGGCATCCCGAAAGCGTACGGATCGTACGAGGAACTGCTGGCCGATCCGGACATCGACGCGATCTACAACCCGTTGCCGAACCATCTGCACGTCCCCTGGTCGATCAAGGCGGCGGAGCATGGCAAGCATGTGCTGTGCGAAAAGCCGATCGCGATGAGCGCGACGGAAGCGCGACAGCTCATTGCCGCGCGCGACCGAACGGGCGTCCGCATCCAGGAAGCCTTCATGGTGCGCGCCCACCCGCAATGGGTGAGGGCGAAGAGCATCGCTCACAGTGATCGCCTGGGCGAGGTGCGATCGATCGTCGGCTGCTTCAGCTACTACAACGACGACGAGGCGAATATCCGAAACGTCGCCGGAGTTCGGCGGCGGCGGGCTCATGGATATCGGGTGTTACTTGATCAACACGTCGCGGTTCATCTTCGATCGCGAGCCCAGCCGGGTCATGGGACTCATTCGAACGAGATCCGCGTCTGAAGGTCGATCGGATGGCGTCGATGCTCCTCGATTTCGATGGCCAGCATTGCGTCGGGACGTGCAGCACCCAGCTGACGGCCTACCAGCGCGTCCAGATCTTCGGCACACGAGGGCGTCTCGACATCGAGATTCCGTTCAACGCGCCCCCCGACCGGCCGTGCCGCATCTTCATCGACGCCGCGGGCGTCGGCGCCGCCGAAACACTAGAATTCGACACCTGCGACCAATACACGCTCCAGGGAGACCTCTTCTCGAAGGCGATCCTCGACAACCGCGAGGTACCGGTGCCGCTCGAGGACGCGCTCGCGAACATGGAGTGCATCGAGGCCGTATTCAGATCGGCGGAATCAGGGCGGTGGGAAGAGCCGCACGGCGCGGTTCTGACCCGATAATCTGTCGCAACACAGCTCCGGGAGTTCATATGAAGCTGAATCGCATCATCGCCGTCACGCTGGTCCTGACCGGATCGGTCGTCGCCCCGCACGGCGCTGCTGGCGCAAGGCACCATCGCCGACTATCAGCGAGCGATGACGCTGCGCGACAAGTACACCGGTAAAGCGTTCAACATCGCGGAAGCGCCGCGATGGATCGAGCAAACCAGCAGGTTCTACTACCGGAAGAGCGTCAAGGGCGGCAACGAGTGGGTCCTGGTCGATGGCACGACGAAGGAGAAGAAGCCCGCGTTCGATCATGCGCGGCTGGCCGATGCCATCGCGAAGGCGACTGGACGGAAGGCCACCGCCCTGGAACTGCCCTTCACCACGTTCACGTTCCTCGACAACGAGCGCTCGATCGAGTTCACCCTCGGCGGCGGTCCTGGTGGCGCCAGGGCCGGCGGGCCGGGCGGGGCCGGCGACACGCCCCCCTGGCGCTGCTCGCTCGAGTCGTACACCTGCCGCCAGCAGACGGCGACGGGACGCGGGGGCCGCGGGGGACGCGGCGGCGGCGGATTGGCTGGGCCGGTGCGTCCGCCGTTCGAAATCAACGGCGTCGAACCACGGCTATCGCCCGACAAGAAGTTCGAAGCGGTCATCAACAACTACAACGTCGCGATCCGTGAAGCCGGCAGCCGCCAGCTCACCTTCCTGACGACCGATGGCTCTGAAGGTGGCTACTACGATCCCGAATCGATCGCGTGGTCGCCCGATTCGCAGAAGCTCGCGGTCTTCAGAGTGAAGCCGGGCTTCCGGCGCTACATCAACTACGTCGAGTCATCTCCCGAGGACCAGCTGCAACCGAAAAACTCGACGATGCAATACGCGAAGCCGGGTGATGTGCTCGACGTCGAGACACCGGTGGTATTTCACGTCGCGACGAAGAAGCGCCTCGACATCGAGAACGCGCTCTTCCCCAACGCCTACGACAACTCGCGCCTGACGTGGCGCAAAGACAGCAAGGCGGTCACGTTCGAATACAACCAGCGCGGGCACCAGGTGTTTCGCGTGATCGAGGTCGACGCCACCACGGGCAAGACACGCGCGGTCATCAGCGAAGAACCGAAGACGTTCTTCACCTACTCCAGCAAGCGCTTCCGGCAGGACCTGGAAGAGACCGGCGAAACGATCTGGATGTCGGAGCGGGACGGCTGGAACCACCTCTACATGTACGACTACGCGACCGGCAAAGTGAAACACCAGATCACCAAGGGCGACTGGGCGGTGCGGGCGGTGGTCAGCGTGGACGAGAAAGCGCGCCAGATCTACTTCAGCGCCAACGGGATGTATCCGGGCAAGGATCCCTACTACACCTATTTCTACCGCATCAACTTCGACGGCACCGGGCTGGTGACGCTGACGCCGGGCGAAGGCACGCATGATGCGACGTTCTCGCCCGATCGCAAGGTACTCGTGGACCGCTATTCGCGCACGGATACCGCACCCGTCGCGGAGCTGCGTTCGGCGACCGATGGCTCACTGCTCGCCACGCTCGAGACGGCAGACATCAGCGAGCTGCAGGCCGCGGGCTGGAAAGCCGCCGGAGGTGTTCGTCGTCCAAGGCCCGCGACGGCAAGACGGACATCTGGGGCGTCATTTACCGGCCAACGAACTTCGATCCGGCGAAGAAGTACCCGGTGATCGAGAACATCTACGCCGGCCCGCAAGGACAGTTCGTGCCGAAACCGTTCGGCGCGTTCAACGCCATGCAGGCACAGGCGGAAATCGGGTTCATCGTCGTGCAGATCGACGGCATGGGCACGAACTACCGCTCGAAGGCGTTCCACGACGTCGCGTGGAAGAACCTCGGCGACGCCGGCTTCCCCGACCGGATCCTGTGGCACAAGGCGGTCGCGGCGAAGTACCCGTACTACGACATCACGCGCGTCGGCCTCTACGGCACGTCGGCCGGCGGCCAGAACTCGCTCGGCGGCCTGCTCTTCCACCCGGACTTCTACAAGGCCGCGGTGTCGTCGGTCGGCTGCCACGACAACCGCATGGACAAGATCTGGTGGAACGAGCAGTGGATGGGATGGCCTATCGGCCCCGAGTACTCCGCGTCGTCCAATGTCGACAACGCTCATAAGCTGCAGGGGAAAGTGCTTGCTGGTGGTCGGCGAGCTGGATCAGAACGTCGATCCGTCATCCACGATGCAGGTCGTCAACCAGTTGATCCGCAACAACAAGAACTTCGACCTCCTGGTGATTCCCGGTGCCGGCCACGGCTCCGGCGGCGCCTACGGCGATCACAAGCGGTTCGACTTCTTTGCGAACCCACCTGATCGGAGTCAAGCCGCCCGACTGGAAAGCGCTCGACGATGCGATGAAGAAAACGACCCCGACGACTTCTTCCCTCAGATAACGCTCGCAGATTGGCGAGGTCCACACGGGCCTCGCCAATTCGTCTCCCTCCCAGGCCGCTGCCGGCCACCATCGCAAATCCTGCACTATCCGGGTCGATTCGCGTGTTGCGGTAATTGCGACATCCCGGATTCTCTCGCTCAGAATCCCGCGGAAACTGGCGGTCCTGCGGCTGGCAGGCGCGGTGCACTAGCGCCCCACCGGAGCGCTGAACATGATGATGAAGGTCTACGGCGGCACTGGCACGCAGCAGGGCGAGAGCATGTGCGACACCTGTCGACACAGCAAGATCATTCGCGGCCGACGACTCGAGGAAGAGCTCGTCTTTTGCACCGGGATCGCGCTCGAGCCGGTCACCATCCGTTTCAAGGTCACCGCCTGCAGCGGCTACGACGACGATCGCGAGCCTTCCTATCACGAGTTGCTCGAGAAGGCGTGGATCCTGCGCCCACCCACCACACGACGAGCGGCTGGATTCGTGCGGGCGAGCGACCTGCGCGGCGAAGAAGCGCGACGGCTGTTTGCCGATCCCACGGAGGAGTGAGGTTTGAGATGTCCCCTTTTTCACTGCTCTACGACATGACCAACGAGGCCCTGCTCGAGGAAACGGGCCGCCTTGCCGGGCGTGAGCGGCAGTCTACCGCTCAACTGATCGCGGCGATCGCGGAAGTCGACGCGCGGCGGCTCTATCTGGCGGAGGGATGCTCGTCGATCTTCATGTTTTGCACGAGGGTGCTTCGCCTGTCGGAGCATGCCGCGTACGATCGCGTCACCGCCGCACGCCTCGCCAGGCGCTTCCCGACGATTCTCGAGCGCCTGGCGGACGGATCGCTGACCCTGTCGAACCTGACGTTGATCGGCCCTTACATCACCGCGGACAATTGCCAAGACCTGCTGCGATGCCGTCGCAGGGAAGAGCAAACGGGAGGTCGAGTTACTCGTGACCGGCCTGCGGCCACAGCTGGCCGCGCCTGAATACTTCCGCCTGCAGCTGTCGGTCTCGCGGCAAGCGTGGGAGCGGCTGCAACGGGTGCAGCACCTGCTCTCCCACTCGATTCCTGACGGGGATCCTTCGCGAATCTTCGAGAAGGCGTTGGGATTGCTGCTCACGAAGATTGAGACTGAGAAGTTCGGTCGGTCGTCTCGGCCCGGGAAACAGAGGCCGACGACGCCGTTTAGCCGATCTGTTCCGGCGGCCGTTCGCCGAGAGGTGTCGGATCGCGACGAGTTCAAGTGTGCCTTCGTCGGCCCGACCGGGCGATGTGGAGAGACGCGGGGGCTGGAGTTCCATCATCTCCAGCCGTTCGGAGCGGGGGGTGCCACGACGGCGGAGAACATCGAGCTCCGCTGCCGGGCGCACAACCAGCATGAGTCAGAGTCCTTCTACGGGCGGCGGGCCTCGGAGTGGCGGAAGGACGGGAATCAGGGAACTCGCCCCGGGGCGAGTTCGACGGCCATGGAATCGCCGCCATCGCCGGCAGTGCCGTCGAACGGTCCTGAGGATCCGAAGGGTCAGAACGGGGGGCCGTGAGGCCTTTCGCGCGGTCCCTCCCGCGGTCGCTGACACCAAGTAGACTTTCGGCGTGCCGCTCTACGCGGGGTTCGACTGCAGCACTCAGAGCCTGACGGTGGTCGTGATCGATAGCGACCGCCGGCAGGTGGCCTACCGTCACTCGGTCGCCTTCGACAGGCCGTTCCTCCCGTCCGAGGAGCCGGGCGTCGTTCACGCGTCGCCACGGATGTGGGTCGAGGCTTTGGAATCAGTCCTCGGTCGCCTGGCGGGCGCGGTCGATGTGGCTGCGCTCCGCGTCATCAGCGGGTCCGCCCAGCAACATGGCAGTGTTTACTGCGGTGACCGGCCCGCCATCCTCACGCGAGAGACGGCTCCGATTTGGATGGACAGCAGCACTCGGCAAGAGTGCGACGAAATCGAGAGCGCGTTCGGTGGCGCAAAGGCGGTCGCGTTCCTGACGGGCTCCCGGGCCTTCCCCCGGTTCACCGGTCCTCAGATCCGAAAGTTCGCTCGCCACGAGCCCGCTCGCTACGCCCGCACCGCCCGAATCCACCTCGTGAGCTCTTATCTGGCGTCAGTGCTGGCCGGGAGCCACGCGTCGATAGATCATGCCGATGGGTCCGGCATGAACCTGATGGACATCCATAAGCTGGAGTGGTCCAGTGAGGCCCTCCGCGCAACTGCGCCGGACTTGGCGTCTAAGCTTCCACCCCTCACGCCTTCCACCACCTTGATCGGGCCTTTGAGGACCGACCTGCGAGAGCGGTTCAGCCTCCCTGACGTCCAGATCGCTGCGTGGTCGGGTGACAATCCCTGCTCCCTGGTGGGGACGGGCCTGCTCGAGGACGGACAGCTTGCGATTTCCCTCGGCACGAGTGACACGATCTTCGGACCTATGAGCCGGCCGAGCGTCAGCCCGGACGGCACGGGACACGTCTTCTCGTCCCCACTGGGGGCATACATGGGGATCACGGTCTTTCGAAACGGATCCCTGGCACGCGAGCGGGTCCGAGATGAGTTCCGAATGAACTGGGCGGAGTTCTCAGAAGCGCTGGATAAGACGCCACCGGGTAACGACGGGGCCATGATGCTTCCCTGGTTCGAGCCGGAGATCACGCCGAACGTCCCGACACTCCTGCGCACGCTACTTCGGCCTTCAAACGGCAACAGCCGCGCGGCATGCGAGAGCGATCGTCGAAGCCCAAGCCATGGCGCTCGCGCGGCATTCGGAATGGATGGGAACGACTCCCCGCAGGATTTACGCCACCGGTGGTGCGGCTGAGAACCGGGCGATTCTGCAAGTCCTCGCGGACGTCTTCGACGCCGGGGTGCATCGGTTCGACTCGACTGATTCCGCCGCCCTCGGGGCCGCTCTTCGCGCCTACCAGGCGCACACCCAGCTGTCCTGGCCGGAGGTCGTCGACGGCTTCGTCGCGCCGCACCCAACTCTGGTGTCACCCGTCCCCGCGCACGTCGACGTCTACCGCCGCCTGCGGCCGATTTACGCCGCGCGCGAAGCAGAGGCCCTCGCCTCCAGCTGACGGGCACGCCGGAGACAGCCACGATGCGAGTGGTAAACTCGCGGATCTCCGATGAATATCGCAGAAATAGCGCGGCGGGCGAACGTCTCGACGGCGACCGTCTCACGGACCCTGAACCAAAGCGGCCCCGTCAAGGCGGCGACCGCAAAGAAGGTCTGGCGCGCGGTCACCGAGCTGAATTACTACCCGAACAGCCACGCACGCGCCCTCGTTTCCGGACGCAGCCGCCTGATCGGCCTCATCGTGTCGGACATCACCAACCCCTTCTTCCCAGAGCTCATCGAAGCCTTCCAGGGACTCGCGGCTGAGAAACAGTACGACGTCCTGCTCACGAGCACCGACTACCTCACCGAGCGCATGGCCGAGTGCCTGCGCCGGATGCTCGAGCGCAAGGTCGACGGCGTGGCGATGATGACGTCCGAGATGGACCTGAGTCTCATCAAGGAGCTCGGCAAGCGGAACGTGCCCATTGTCTTCATGGACGTTGGGCAAATGGGCCCTCGCATGAGTCACGTGGCCATCGACTACGGCAACGGCATCCGTCAGGCCGTCAACCATGTCGTCGAACTCGGTCACCGCAACATCGCGTTTATCAGCGGACCTCTCGATCTGCACTCCGCGCGGACGCGTCGGCAGTCCTTCCTGGACGGGATGCGTCAGCACACCCTCACACCGGACCGCAAGATGATCCGCGAGGGTACGCACACCGCCGAAGGCGGCCAACACGCAATGGCGTCATTGCTCCGGCTGTCAAAGCCGCCAACGGCCGTGGTCTGCTCGAACGACTGGACGGCGATCGGTGCCCTCCACGCCGCCCATGCCGCGGGACTGCGTGTGCCGGAGGACATCTCGATCGTCGGCTTCGACGACATCCCCCTCGCGCAGTACGCGAACCCGCCGCTGACCACCGTTCGCATGACGGCGAGCGACGTCGGTGCGACAGCGTTCAATGCGCTCTTTCGCTTGATTGGTGAAGAAGCGGTCGAGGGGGACGTCTACCAGATCCCGACCAGGCTGATTGTCAGGAACTCGACCGGCCGGCCGCGGCGGAAGTGATCAAGCGATCGAACACGTCGTCATCGAGGTCTTCAAGGGAGCGAACGTAGACGTCAGCAACGAGCCGAACGGTCGCATTCACGCCGATCGATCGCATGCCTCCCCGCCTCGCCGCTTCGACACCAGCCGCCGCGTCTTCGACGACCACACATCGCGCCGGTGAAACCCCAAGACGTGCCGCAGCCGCCAGGAACACGTCCGGCTCTGGTTTGCCTCTCGACACATCTTCTGCAGACACGATCGCATCGATCCACTCGGCGATGCCGACGGCAGCCAGCATGACCTCGACGTTCGCGCGAGGCGCAGACGAGGCAATGGCCTGCGACCATCCGCGACTACGGAGTTTCGTCACCCACGGCTGCGCGCCAGGAAGAGGCACCAGCCCCTCGCGACGCGCGAGGTCCCGGTACATCGCTTCCTTCGCGTCACCAATGCGCTGGATAACATCAGGCGCGGCGTCGGCGCCGAGCCAGTGGCTCAGGATGCGGTCGTTGCGTTGACCGAAGCTCTCGAGGAACTGTTGGTAGGAGAGTTCGACGCCCTCGGCGCGCATCGTCTCCCGCCACGCGCGCCAGTGGTAGTCGCCGGAATCGACGAGCGTACCGTCGAGATCCCAAAGAACCGCTCGCGTTTGCCCCGAGCGAGCATCAGCGCGCATCAGCGAGTCGAGGGGGCGACTCACTTCTGCCCGTAGTACGCCTTCGGACCGTGCTTGCGAAGGTAGTGTTTGTCGACGAGGAACGAATCCGGAGGGACGGCCTCGGGCGCCATGGTCCTCACGCGCCATTCGAGCCGGGCGAGGTATTCGAGGACGCGCGCATTCTCGATCGCCTTGTTCGTGTCCGCGCCCCACGCGAAAGGACCGTGATTCGCCACCAGCACCGCCTGCACGTCGTTCGCCGAGACGTCGGCGCCGAAGGTCTCGACGATCACCAGGCCGGTGTTCTTCTCGTAGTCCTGCTCGACTTCTTCGCGGCGCATGGGACGGGTCACTGGAATGTCGCCCCTGAAATAGTCCGCGTGTGTCGTCCCCATGCATCGAATCGGCGTCCGCGCCTGTGCGAACATCGTCGCGTATTCCGAATGGGTGTGGACGACGGCGCCACAGTCGAAAGCGCGATACAACTCGAGGTGGGTGGGGGTGTCGGATGATGGGCGGAGCGAGCTATCGATAACCTCCCCCGTTTCGAGCGAGACCACCACCATGTGATCGGCGCTCAGTTGCTCATACGGGACGCCACTGGGCTTGATCGCGAACACGCCCGCCGAACGATCGACCGCCGAGAGGTTCCCGAACGTCCCCATCACCAGGCCACTGGAGGCGAGCTCCATGTTGGCCTCGAACGCGACGCGTTGCAGTTCGGCGCGCGTCATGAGGCGACCGCGCGCTCTTTGATGGTGAGGAGGCGTTTCATCACCGTGCCCAGATCACCACGTGCACCCGGCACCGCGCCGAACGCGTCATGCAGCTCCCGGTAGATTCCATAAAGCTGATCGTAAACGGCGCGCGCTGCAGGTCGTGGCGAAAACCGCTTCTCCTTGAGCGTCGTCATGCGCTGTTGTGCGTCCGTCCAGGAATCGTAGCCGCCGGCGGCGCTGCCGGCTGTCACAGCCGCCGCCACGGCGGACCCGAGCGCAGGCGTCTGGGGCGAGCCCGCAATCAGCATCGGCTGGCCGATGACATCGGCATAGATCTGCATGAAGAGATCATTCTTTTCGGCGATGCCGCCGCAGCAGACCACGCGGTCGATCGGCACACCGTACTCGCGGATGCGCTCGATGATGGCGCGCGCCCCGAACGCGGTGGCCTCGATGAGCGCACGGTAGATCTCGGCGCGCGTCGTGTGAAGCGTCTGCCCGAGGATCAATCCCGTCAGCCGGGTGTCGACCAGGACCGTTCGATTGCCGTTGTTCCAGTCGAGCGCGACGAGGCCAGACTCCCCTGGCGCCAGCGCCGACGCTTCACGAGAAAGCTCGGCGTGCAACGACTCGTCGCCGCCGCACACACCTTCGACCCACCACTTGAGGATGTCGCCGACGGCCGACTGACCGGCTTCGATCCCGAAGAAGTCCGGCATGATCGAGCCGTTGACGATGCCGCAGATGCCCGGGATGTCTTTGATGCGATCGGCAGTCGGCGCAATGGCGCAGTCGCAGGTCGACGTGCCGATGATCTTGACCAGCGTTCCGGTCGTCACGCCGGACCCAACGGCACCGTAGTGCGCGTCGAAGCCCCCCATCGCGATCGCGATGCCTTTCGGTAGACCAAGCGGACTCGCCCATTCGCTCGACAATCGACCCGCTGGACGTCCCGGGGCGTGCGCCTTGTCGAACAACCGATCCCGAAGATCCGCCAGCTTCGGGTCGAGGCGCGCGAGAAACGCCTTGGACGGAAGCCCGCCCCAGGTATCCGAGTACATCGCCTTGTGGCCGGCCGCACAAATGCAGTGGACGATGTCTTCCGGACGCGTGACGCCCGCGAGGACCGCCGGGATGAAGTCCGCCAGTTCGACCCAGCTGTAGGCCGCATCGAAGACATCCGGCGCGACGTTCCGGCAGCGCCAGATCTTCGACCACCACCACTCTGAGGAATAGACGCCGCCGATCGGTGCCAGGTATTCGGGGGCGTGCTCGCGCGCGATCGTCGGTGATGCGGGCCGCTTCGCTCGTCGAGGTGTGATCCTTCCAGAGCCACGCGTGCGCCGCGAGATTCCCGGACCATTTCGGATCGAGCGCGAGCGGTTTGGCGTGTTTGTCGATGGGCAGCGGCGTGGACCCGGTGGTATCGACGCCGATCCCGATCACACGGTCAGTCGAAAACCCGTCGGCGTGCCCGGCGGCCGCCAGCGCACCAGTCACCGAGGCCCGCAACCCCTCGATGTAGTCGGCCGGATTCTGCCGCGCCAGGTGCGGGTCCTTCGGATGCAGCAGCACCCCATCGTCGCCGCTGGGATAGTTGAAAACGCTCGTGCCGACAACGCGACCGTCGGCGGTGTCGACGACCACGGCGCGAACCGAGTTCGTCCCGTAGTCGATCCCTATCGTGTAGCTACCCATCGAGCGCGTTTTCTTAGCCGACGAGAATCGGAGAAACGACGTCGAGGACGTCAGGACCGGTCCCCGCCTTGCGCGCCGCATCCAGCGCCGGTTGCTGCTCGATCACGCGGATGGCCTTCAGGCACAGGTTCGCGAAATTGATCATGCTGCGCTCGATCGCGCGCGTTGGATCTTCGCGGTAGGTGAACTGGTCCTGGCTGTACCAGCCCTGGTAGTTCCGCACGAACGTCGTGTAGAGGTATTCGACCGACTCGGGGATGGATAGCGTGCCGAACATGCAGTCCTGGTCGTTGCGACCCTGGCGGGCGTCGTTGACGTCGTACTTGTGCACCGGTACGCCGGCGAAATCGGCAAGGTCACACGACGTCGAGGCCGTCGTCGCTTCCATCTTCTGGTGGCCGTAATCGATGGTCAGGCCGCAGTTGTTGCCGCCGCACGCCTGGTTCACCTTCTGCGCGACGAGGATGGCCGACGCCGCCGTCGGGATGATCATGAAGAGCTCGCGCGGCTCGTAGGGCTTCGGCTCGACCGCGAGCCTGACGCCATGCTCGAGGCACTTCTTGTTGACCGCGATCAGCGCCTCCGTGAACCACTCGATCGACTGCTTGTAGTCGATCTGGAAGTGGTAGTCGGCGCCATCCGAGCCCGGCCACACGCTGAGCACGGGGATCTTCATGAGCCGGCAGATTTCCACCCCTTTGAGCACCTCTTCCAGAGCCGCGCGTCGCAGGGCCGGATCCGGATTACAGGGTCCGCCGAGACGGAATTTTGGATTTGTCCACGTGTTGATGTTGCACGCGGTCACCGTCATGCCGAGTTCCTTCAGGTACCCGTTTTGCGCACGCTCGATCGCCGCGGGGTCGAGGTCGCCGTTGAGCGACTTCTCGAACACGCTCTGGTGGATCTCGATCGCGTCCACCCCAGCCGCTTTCGTGCGGCGGCATTGCCCTTCGAAGTCGTTACGAAAGGCGGGATCATCGGAGTGATACCCGGGAGGAGCAAAGCGGTCGCAGAAGTCGCCGGCCGACCAATGGCCGACGCTCATCTTGATCTGCATGTGGTTGAGGAAGTCGATCGACGCCTGCCGATCGAGGTAGCCCGACCGGCTGCGCGCATACGCGAGCTGGTCGGGGGAGAAGCGAGCCATCAATACCCTCCGCGGACGTTGGCAAAACGCGGCATCGTAGCATGCCGATCGGCGATGCGAAAACCCCTTGCAGACGGCCTATGTAAGCGTTACCATCCGACGCCGGATTGTAATCGCTTACAGACGTGCGGCCTGGGATGGCCACGAGCCGCGCCCGTCGGTCAAGGAACGCACCCCGGCTCACAGCGCTACATCGACGTCAGGGGATGCGAGAAAAAAAAAGGAGACGGTGTGCGTATGAAACAGCGACGTATGGGCGCGCGACTGTGGAGCAGCCTGTTCGGATGTCTTTTACTCAGTCTGTGCCTCGTCCCCACAGCGTGGGCACAGCAGACGCTGGGCACGGTCAGCGTCACCGTCGCGGATGCCACCGGGGCAGCGGTTCCCGGGGCGACTTTGACCCTGACGGACGTCGCCACGAACGAGGCCCGCACGGGAGTCTCCCAAGAGGCCGGAACCTACACCTTCGCGAACCTCAATTTCGGCCAGTACAAACTGACCGTGTCACTCCAGGGCTTCGCGACGCAGACCTACGACGTGCTGGTGCAGTCCGCTCGCACCACGGATGTGAAGGCCACGTTGAAGGTCGGCGGCATGACAGAGGTCGTCGAGGTGGCGGGCGAGACGACGCCGCTGATTGAGAGCTCGACCAACGCGATCAACACGACGATCGACATCAAACAGATCGAAGATCTGCCCCTGGCCGGCCGCGACATCCGCCAACTCTCGCGGTTGACCGCCGGCTACAACGGCACCTGGAACGGGCTGCCAACGTTTGCGCAGAGCAACTCGATCGACGGCATCGTCGGCAACACCAACCGCTGGCGCTATCAGACCTCCGACAGCGCCGCGTCCATCGCGGTCACGCCGCGCTTGGAGAACATCGCGGAAATGGTGGTGAGTTCTGATCAGATCGACATGAACGCGGGCTTCGGCAGCTCCAGCATGACGATCTCGTACGTCACCCGCCGTGGCAGCAACCGATTCAGTGGCCGGCTGTATGAGGGCTTCCGGGCGGAATATCTGGACGCCACGAACTGGGGCAGCACCGTGAAGCCCGAGTACCACCGGAACGACTTCGGCGGCAGTGCCGGCGGCCCTATCCTCAAGGACAAGCTGTTCTTCTTTGCCAGCATGTCCGCGTTGGACGTACCCGGCGACACCGTGAGGAGGCAGAACTTCCTGACCGACGCCGCGAAGCAGGGCGTCTTCACCTACGCCAACGGCGCTCAGGCGAATCTCTTCAGTATCTATGCCGCGCACAACACGGCGAACGGCACGTCGTTCCCTGCATCGACCTCACAGATCAATCCGCTGACGGCCGCGCGCATCGCGGAGGTGGACGCCTATCGGCAGAATGCCGGCAACCTGGCTGCGGCTTCGGAGCAGCCGACCGATCCGAATCTGCGAGCGTGGGAGTGGCAGCGCAAGAATTCGAACCGCACCTACTACCCGACGATCCGGGTGGATTCCAATCTTTCGGAACGTTGGCGCCTGAACGTGGCGATCAACCAGACGAAGCAGGATTCCCCCTACTCCAACCCCGATTTTTGGCCAGGGGATGGCCGCGCCGCGAAGGGCAGGAGCAACAATGCGACCGCGTCGCTCGGGGTGCAGACCCTCGTGTCACCCAACCTGGTCAACGAGTTCAGGGGCGGGTGGCTGTACACGGCCCAGTGGTTTGGCGTTGACGGTCCCGACGACTACCGTACCGTCCCGAGAATCAACTACAACTACGGGGACTACGCCGACACCTACTATGTAGGGAACTCTCGTTATCAGCCCAACTTCAGCGTGTCCAACACCACGACCTGGACGAAGGGCTCCCATTCGTTGAGGTTCGGCGGCAACTGGTATCGCGAGGTGAACAAGTACCTGGGATTCCGAGGAAGGGTTCACCATCATCGGTCTCGGTCTGGCCCAGGGCGATGCGGCGCGGGACGTTCTGACCAGAGAGTCCATTCGGGCGGCGGCAGGTCCGGGGGCTCCCTTGCCGACCGATGCCGAATGGAACCAAGCCCGGTCGCTCTACGCCATGTTGTCCGGGCGGATTTCCGGTTTCAGCGGCCGTCACCCGTACCTCCCTTCTACCGGCAGCTATGCGGTTGGAAACACGCCGGACGACGGCGGGATCGCGTCTAATACGCTCTACGAACTGCTGAAGTCCTGGGGGCTGTTCGTCCAGGACTCCTACCGGTGGAAACCGAACCTCACCGTCAACATGGGACTGCGCTGGGACTTCGTCTCGCCCAACAAGGACCAGACCGGGAAGTATCACTCGATGCGGCCCCAGGATGTATACGGCCCGACCGGCGTCGGACTGCTCTTCCACCCCGGCGCGCAGTCGCTGACCGGAACCTTTGATCCGGTATACGTCACCCGCGAAGCTTCGCACGGGAGCTGGAACGTCACGCCTCAGCCGTCGGCAGGCGTCGCGTGGACGCCGCGCTCCGATGGCTCGTTCATCGAGCGGATGTTGGGTGGCGACAAGTCGGTGCTGCGGGGCAGTTATTCCTTCCGGCGATTCACCATGCCGCAGCAGTTCATCTGGGACTATGGCTCCTGCGTTTGGCACAGCGTTCTTCCAGAATTTCAGTGCACAGCCCGGTACCACCGCCGCACCCGGGAGGTTCGCGCCGGGCAGCATGGCGCTCGGCCAGGCCGGCTGGCTGCCGCAATCATGCGCCAACTCATCTGCTCCGCCGTGCTTCATCTACAGCCCGGCGAACTTCGACCCGGTCGTCCACTTGACGGAATTAACCTTCCACAGGCAACTCTGTCTCAGGCATGCCCGAAGACATTCGCCAGCCCTACGCTTCGTCCTGGACCGTGGGCATTCAGCGGGAATTGGGCCAGGGGCGAGCGCTCGAGGTTCGCTACAACGGCAATCGCACGCGTCAACAGTGGCTCGCGCACAATATCAATGAGGTCAACATCTTCGAAAACGGCTTCCTTGATGAATTCAAGAACGCCCAGACGAACTTGGCCATCAACCGGGCGGCCGGCGTGACGTCCTTCGCCAACCGCGGCCTGCCGGGGCAGGTGGACCTCCCCATCTTCACCGCGACGGGCATCCCGTTCACCGACGCAAACGCCATCAACAACCTCACGAACGGCGCGGCCGGCACCCTGGCCAACACGTTGGCGACCAACCGCGACTTCGCCTGTTCGATGTTTGGCTCGGCAATCCCGGCGTGCGGCGCCAGCGCCGGCCCGGGCAAGGGTTATCCCCTCAACTTCTGGAGGGCGAACCAATTCGCCACTGGCGGGGCCACGCTAATGGACGACCGAGGCTTCTCCAATTACCACGGCCTGCAGGTGGAGTTCCGTCAGCGTAACTGGCACGGCGCGTCCCTGAACGCGAACTACACTTTGAGCAAGACCATGGGCGTGGAGACCCAGGGGGGAGACTTTACGGCCGCCTATACCCAGTTCACAAACCGCGACCTCATGGCCAGCTACGCGCCTGCCATCACCGACCGGCGGCATGTGGTCCACGTGAGCGGCACCTACGACCTGCCCTTCGGTCGCCGGCAGGCGGTGGCTGACCGATGGAGTAATGGAGAAGATCGCGGGTGGCTGGACGGTCTCCACGATCGTCACATTCCAGAGCGGCACCCCCTTCCGGATTACCGGGAACAACAACACGTTCAACAACCTCCGCGATGGCGGCCTGATTCTGAACGGAATCACCCAGCAGGATATTCAGGATCGCATCGGCCTGTACTACGACCAGGCCGGTCTGCCGTACTACCTGCCTCCCGACTGGATCGCCCAGGTCAAGGCTGATGGAAGCCTCGCCTCCAACAACGTGCCGGGAACCTGGGGGCAGATCTTCTATCTCCACGGACCGCACCAGACGTTTACCGATTTCGGGATCTCGAAGGCGGTGAACATCACGGGGCGGGTCCGGTTCAAGTTCCAGACCGAAATCCTGAACGCCTTCAACCACCCGACGTTCGCACAGGGCACAACCGCCCTGGCCGCGACGGGGTTCGGCCGCGCCAACCAGACCGCCACGTCGCGCCGCATCGAGTTCCGTTTTAACCTCGAATTCTGATAGGCGATTCAGGAAACAGGATAGACGTTCACTCCCAACCTCCAACTTCCAATTCCCGAACACGCCGTTTGGGAGTTGGCGGTTGGGTGTTGGGAGTTTTAGTATCCAGCTAAGGATTCACCATGCGACGACTCCTGATTCTCGGCACCGCCCTCGCGATCGGGACCGCCGGCCTGACCACGCTGGCCAGCCAATCGCGCCCCGACTACCCCTTCAAGCCGGTCCCCTTCACCAAGGTGCACCTGAACGACGTGTTCTGGGCGCCGCGTATCGAGACCAACCGCACGGTCGAGCATCCCGGCGGCCTTCCAGCAGTGCGAGCTCACCGGGCGCGTGAACCTCTTCGAGCGTGCGGCCAAGGCGCTCAAGGGTGAGCCGCTCGAAAACACGCGTCCGCCGGGCTATCCGTTCGACGACACCGACGTCTACAAGGTGATCGAAGGCGCGTCGTACACGTTGAGCGTCACGCCCGATCCGAAGCTCGACGCGTATGTCGACGGCCTGATCGCCAAGATCGCCGCGGCGCAGGAGCCGGACGGCTATCTCTACACGACCCGCACGATCAATCCGAAGGAGCCGCATCGCTGGGCCGGGACCGGAGCGCTGGGCAGCTCGAGCGCGACGACAGCCACGAGCTCTACAACCTCGGGCACATGTTTGAAGCCGCGGTGGCACACCATCTGGCCACCGGCAAGAAGAACTTCCTCGACGTGGCGGTCAAGGCGGCGGATCTGCTCGTGAAGACCTTCGGCCCCGGCAAGCGCTCGACCTGGCCGGGTCACCAGATCACCGAGATGGCGCTCGTTCGCCTCTATCGCGTCACCGGCAAAGAGGACTACCTGAACCTCGCCAAGTTCTTTCTCGACGAGCGCGGGCCCGGACCCGACGGCTCGAAGCCGACGCAGTTTCCCAATGGCGAGCGCGCCAACCCGCGCGGTCTCGACTACAACCAGGCGCAGCTGAAAGTCATCGAGCAGTCGGAGCCCGTCGGCCACGCCGTGCGCGCCGTCTACATGTATTCGGGGATGGCGGACGTGGCGGCGCTCACCGGCGACGAGAAGATCCGCGCGGCCGGCAAGCGCATCTGGGACTACCTGATGACGAGCAAGCTGTACCTGACCGGCGGCATCGGCGCCTCCGGCAGCGGCGAGGCCTTCGGCAAACCGTACGAGCTGCCGAACGCCACCGCGTACAACGAAACCTGTGCGTCCGTCGGAATGGACTTCTGGGCGCATCGGCTGTTCCTGCTCGAAGGGGACGCGCAGTACATCGACGTGATGGAACGCACGCTCTACAACGGCCTGATCTCCGGGGTTGCGCTCGACGGCAAGACCTACTTCTATCCAAACGTCTCTCGAGTCGAACGGTCGCCACGCCCGCAGCCCGTGGTTCGGCGTCGCCTGTTGTCCCGGCAACATCACCCGATTCATGGCGTCGGTGCCCGGTTATCTCTATGCCACTCGCGGCGACACGGTCTACGTGAACCTCTTCGCCAAGGGGACGGCCGACATCGAGACTCCCGCCGGGAAAGTGAAAGTCGAGCAGGACACGCGCTATCCGTGGGACGGCGCGGTGAAGATGACCCTGACGCCGGAGAAGAGCCGCCGCTTCGCGTTGAACGTGCGCATCCCTGGCTGGGCGCGCAACGAGCCGGTGCCGACCGACCTCTATCGCTTCATGGACGCGAACACTGACCAGCGCCACGATCAAGGTCAATGGCGCGACCGTTCCGCTGAAGCTCGATAAGGGATACGTCGCCATCGACCGCAGCTGGAAGGCCGGCGACATCGTCGAACTGAACCTGCCGATGCCGGTGCGCCGGGTCGTCGCCCACCAGAACGTCGAAGCGGATCGCGACCGCGTCGCGCTGCAGCGCGGCCCGATCGTCTACGCCGCCGAGTGGGCGGACAATCCGGGTGGCAAGGTGCGCAACCTGGTGCTGCCGGACGCCAACGCCCTGACCTCGGAGTTCCGCGCCGACATGCTGAACGGCGTCTCGGTGATCAAGGGTCGCGCCGTGGGCCTGAAGCTGGACGAGAAAGGCACGGTCGTCAAGACCGAGCAGCCGCTTGACGATGATTCCCTACGCCACGTGGGCCAATCGCGGCCGCGGCGAGATGTCTGTGTGGCTGGCGCGCACCGAGGCCGCCGCAAGGCCGACGCCCTTCCCCACCTCGCGATGGCGAGCAAGATCACCGCGTCCCGCGAGCAGGGCCAGGGCTACCTCCCGTCGATCGTCGAAGGGGATGAACCTCGCAACTCGCGCGGCGGCAACTCGATGTTCAACTGGTGGCCGCTCCAGGGCTGGGGACCGAACTGCGAGCCGAACCCGTCGGCGCCGGAACGCAACCGGCCGAACGTGCAGCAAGGGCGAGTGGATCCAGATGGACTTCGCCAAGCCCTCGACCGTGACCGAAGCCGAGCTCTACTGGTTCGACGAGCCACCCGGGCGGCGCCGTGCGGGTCCCAGCGTCGTGGAAGCTGCTCTACAAGGACGGCAACGACTGGAAGCCGGTGGAGACGACCGACCAGTTCGGCGTCGCCAAGGACGCCTGGAACAAGATCACGTTCAAGCCGGTGAACGACGTCGGCGCTGCGCCTCGAGGTCGTCCTGCAGCCCGGCCAGGCGGCCGGCGTGCAGGAATGGCGGGTAAAGTAAGCGCGCCGCCTCTACTTCACGAGCGATAACACTTTGTCTCTCACCGTCGGCCACGCCGCGGACGTCGGGGCGATGACTTCGAAGTGACCGCCAGGCACCTCGATGATCTCGACCCGGTCGCCCGCCTTCGTCGCGGCGGCCGCGTAGCTCTCGCGTGCGGGCGGCGGCATGACAGCCGTCGTCGGCCCCGACGATCAGGATCTGGCGCGTGCCGAGCGGCAGCAGCTCTCTCGGCGAGCCCTGCGCGTAGCGGTCGGCGACGGCAGACGGCGACCCGCCCATCAACTGCTCGACGACGTTCGACCCGCAGATCTTCGCGGCGTATTCGTGGAATCCCTTCAAGTCGCCCGGACCACCGAGCGCCACCGCCGCACGCAGCGGGAGCGGGTTCCCGCGGTGCAACGGGCTGTCCTTCGCATTTTCGGTCTGGCGGCCGCCCACAGCGCGAGGTGCGCGCCCGCGGAATGGCCGACGGTGACGACGCGCGACAGGTCGAGCGGATGCGCTTTCGCGATCTCACGCAGCTTGTCGGTGGCGTCGGCGACGTCGGCGAAGGTTCCCGGCCATCCGCCGCCAGGATTATCGGCGCGGCGATATTCGATATTCCAGGTGGCGATGCCCGCATCGCGCAGCGCATCGGAGAGCGCCGCGGTGTTCTGCAGCGTCGCGAAGTTCGATACCCAGCAGCCGCCATGGATCACGACCGCGACGGGGAATGGACCGCTCCCCTTCGGCAGCCGCAATTCGCCGAACTGCTGCGGATCCGCGCCGTATGGGATCTTCGTGTCGGCCGGCTTCGACGGCAGGGCATCGACGTCGGCCGGACGGAGCCGCTGCTGCGCTGCGAAGATACTGACGCTCGCCACCACCGACAGCAAGGCGGCGGCAACCACTCGTGAAAGGGTGTTCATGCGCGGATTCTCACACAGATCGTTGATCGTCGGCGTGCGCCGCGGCCGCGCAACTGGTGTCTCGCTGTGCCGCCGACGCCGAGCAGGCGCGTGATAGGCGCTCCGGCCTTCGCGCCGAAGAACACCGCCGGGGCCGCCGTCGAGCAGACTGCGCAGGGCACGGGACCCGCAGCCGGAGCTGCTCGCCAGCTTCGATGGTCTTGGCGTCGGCTTCGAGGGCCCGCACGGGCCGTCAACCGGCGGCAACCCGTCCGACAACAGTCTCGCGGTCGGTCCCGATCACATCATGCAGACCGTCAACACGAGGATGGCCATCTTCACCAAGAAGGGGAAGAAGTTCGACACGACCGGCAAGGTGCTCTACGGCGCGGTGCCGAACAACACCGTGTTCAAGGGATTCGGCGGCACCTGCGAAGCGCGCAACAACGGCGACACCGTCGTCCGTTACGACCAGCTCGCGGATCGATGGTTGATCGTGATGCCGATCTTCCGCCGCTCCGCCACACGCCCGGATCAACCGCCGGTATGGACGCCCGGCCCCACCGTCTACTCGAGCCCGCCCGGTATCGCCGGACAGCCCGGCGCGGCGGCGCCGCTGTTCGTGCCTCCTCCAGCGCCACCGCCGGATCCTGCGCAAGCGGCGGCGGCCGGCGCGCAGCGTGGCCAACGCGGGCAGCAGCCACCCCAGGAACAGGGCCCGTACTCGATGTGCTATGCGATCAGCACGACCTCCGATCCGCTCGGTCCGTACTATCGCTACGAGTTCCTGAGACCGCTCTTCCCCGACTATCCGCGTCCTGCGGTGTGGCCGGACGGCTACTACGTCCCCACCAGCACGAGCGACGACATCATCGAGAAGCACGCCTGCGTGGTGGACCGCGCGAGCATGCTCAAAGGCAAACCGGCCACCGAGCAGTGCGTCGTCATCGAGGGTGTGAACTTCCTCAACAACGCCGACCTCGATGGCAAGGCGCTGCCCCCGTCCGGCGCGCCGAACATCATGATGGCCGCCGGAGGCTCACAGCTGAAGAGCGATTTCGACGATGACGGGATCCTCGCCTGGCGCTTCTACACGGACTGGAAGGATCCGTCGAAGACGAAGGTGACCGGACCGGAGAAGGTGTCCGTCGCGCCCTATCACTACCTGTGCAACGGGCAGTTGAGCAACTGCGTGCCGCAACCAGAAGTGGAACGCCGGCTCGACGCGCAGGGGGACAAGATCATGGCGCGCCTGGTCTATCGCCGCGTCAACGGCAACGAATCCGTCGTCGCCGTCCACTCGGTGAACACCGAAGCGGCCGCGGGCGGCGTGCGCTGGTATGAGTTCCGGGTGCAGAAGGACCGCAGCGTGAAGCTGCATCAACAGGGCACGTATGCGCCGGACGGCTTCTACCGCTGGATGGCGAGCCCGGCGATCGACAAGCAGGGGAACATCGGCATCGGCTATTCGTTCGGCGGCACGCCTCACTTCGCCGGGCAACGCTTCGCCGGCCGCCGGCCATCGGATCCGCCTGGGCGCCCTCACCCTTCGGGAACGCGTCCTGGTCGAAGGAGAAGCGGCGCAGACCAACACCAACCGCTGGGAGGACTACTCGCAGACCGCCATGGACCCCAGCGACGACTGCACCGTCTGGTACGTGGGGGATTACTTCAAGAAGGGCGCAACGACCTACTCGACGAAGGTCGGCGCTTTCAAAATGGCGGGATGTCGGTGACCAGTACGTAGGCCGGGTCTTTAGACCCGGCTAACCCGGCGTGGCCGCTGTTTCGCTGACACCGACTTGATCAGCATCCGCCCCTTCGCGGATCGCTTGATCGGCACCTCCGCCATGCGGAGCACCTCGCGGATCAACCGCTTGATCGCGGGCTTGTCGAGATCCTCCGCTGAAGTGAGCCGCACATGACGGACGACATTCCCCGATCCTTGCAGCAGCTGTTCGGGATCCGGAATCCGCGGACCGTTCTGCAGGAAGCAAAGCGTCACCCACTTCGGAAAGACCGCCAGCGACACCACCGCCTCCGAGGCGCGTTCGGACGGCCCGAATCCGACCACCAGCGCGTTGTAGTTGTCGTAGACCAGTCTCCGTCGCGCCCGGCACGAGCGCGCGCATCTTCATCAACGCCCGCCGCGCCTGTGCCGCAGTCTTGGGCTGATACTTCGCCAGGAAGCTCCGCCACTGCGCCGTGGGACTTGCGGTCGTTACCATAGCCGGCTCACTTCGAACGAAGTCGCATCACCCACCCACCTCCCGGCAGCAAGCGTGATCTTCATCGCTCGCCCGCGTCGACATCCTTCACCTCTCTTACGTAGTCGACCGCCGCGCGGTCGGCGTTCGGACCATCCCGGTGGATCTCCGCCGACCAGCTCCCCCGCTCGAGGAATCCCAGATCGACCTCGAGCTCGCGCCTGGTCCAATTCGTCATGGCGCCCACCCACCAGTCCCGTCCGTGCCGGCGGGCAACGACGATGTGCTCGCCGACCGCGGCGCTGAGCACGCGGGTCTCATCCCAGACGGACGGCACGGCCGCGATGAACGCCAGGCTCTCGGGCTCGCGGCGATAGTTCGATGGCGCGTCCGCCAGCATCTGCAGCGGGCTTTCGTAGACGACGTACATCGCCAGTTGATGGCAGCGGGTGCCCTGAGTCATCGGCCGATTGAAGACCGGCTTGAAGTCTGCCTTCGTGGCGTTGAGCATCCCGCCCGGTGTGTAGTCCACCGGCCCGGCCATCATGCGCATGAATGGAAAGGTCACGTTGTGGTCCGGTGACGCGTCCGTGCTCCACTTGTTGTGCTCGAGCCCGACGATCCCTTCGCTCGTCAGGACGTTCGGATAGGTTCGATACAGGCCGGTGGGTTTGTAGGCACCGTGGAAGTCCACCAGCATGCGGCGCTTCGCCGCTTCACGCGCGACGCGCTCGTAGAAGTTGACCATCCACTGGTCGTCGCGCTGCATGAAATCGACCTTGATGCCTTTGACGCCCCACTTCTCGAACTGGGCGAAGGTGGCTTCCGTCTGCTGGTCGAAGGTCTTCCAGACCACCCACATGATCAGTCCCACCTTGCGCGACTTCGCGTGCGCCGCGATCGCGTCCATGTCAATTTGGGGAACGACCGAGGTCAGGTCGCCGAGCTTGTACCAGCCTTCGTCGAGGATCACGTACTCGATGCCGTTCTCGGCGGCGAAGTCGATGTAGTGCTTGTACGTGTCGGTGTTGACGCCGGCACGGAACGGCACCCCATAAATGTTGTTGAAGTTCCACCAATCCCACGCGACCTTGCCGGGACGGATCCAGCTCGTGTCACCGATGGCGTTGTCGGACGCGAGGCGATAGATGATGTCGCTCTCGAGCAACACCTTGTCGTCGCGAGCGATCACGAGCACCCGCCAGGGGAACTCCCGCGTCCCGCGCGTGCGCGCAATCCAGTTCTCTCGTTTCGTGACCCGCTCCGTACGGTCTCGCGCCATCTCGGTTGCGGCCGGGTACTGGGGGAACAGTCCCGCAAGCCCGGTCGCGGTGCGCGCGAGGCTCATCCCTGGGTAGTCCAGCAGGTCCGCCTCCGTAATTGCCACCTTCGGTCCGTCGTCCGGCACGACGAGCACCGGCGGATAGGCGAAGGCTGCGGGCTTGATCTCGGCGAGACGCACCTTCTTGTAGGGTCGCTCCTGGTGGGAGATGAGCCCGGTGTCTTCCGGGAAATAGAGCAGCGGGTTGCCGCTGAATTCGAACGACGCCTCTTCGGCTTCGACCGTCACCTCGCCCGGCTTCGCGAGGACGAACCGGTAGGCCACGCCATCGTCGTACGCCCTCAGGATCAGCGAATAGCCGCCACGAAAATCCACGCGCAGCTGCCGATAGCGATCGGCGATCTCGGCGCGTTTGATCCTGACCACCGGTCGCAGGATGCGATCGCCCGTTGTCTCGGTGCTGCGAAGGATGGCCGGTTTCGAACCGAGCACTTCCCCACCCAGCAGCGTCATCGAGATCCGCGAGGCAGCGACGACCTCGCGGCCATTCACCGCAACCGCATAGGTGAGCGTCTCACCGGCACTGACCGTCAGCCGGATCGTCCCGTCGGGTGACGCAACCGTGACCGACGTCTGAGCCGCAGGCTGGATGACGGCCAGGAATGCTGCGAGGATGAGCGCGCGCATCACTGGCTGATCACGAGAAGCGAGACGCCCTGGCGGGGCAGCGAGAACTTCTCCGACACGCTCCCCCCGGCAATACGCACCTTCTTCGCGCTTCCGAGCGTGGCCAGTTTCCCGGTACGTTCGAGTAGCTGATATTGCTCGCGGGTGGGCGTCTGCGGCGATCCCATCTTGAGCCAGGCCGCGTACGAATTGCCGTGATCGCCGTCCACGCGGTAGTGCGTGACCGTACTCGCACCGTCTTTCAATCCGTCGATTGTCAACGTGATGTCGGCGGCCGGCGCCGGAAGGTCGTCGTCGTGGTAGTTCCAGACGAGAACGGAGACATTCCGAGTACCCGCGCGCGGCGAGGGCGTAGATGTCGGGCCGTCCCCGCACGCCTCGATCGCGAATCTCTTCGAGCGTCGCCGCGCTGCTGCTCTGCACTTTGACGCGGTCGCCGGACATCTTGCCGAGCATGCGGAAGACGTTCAGCACCGGCTTGTCGATGCCATTCGTCGCCAGGTCACGGAAGCCGGCGAAGTAGGGCTGATCCTCGAACTCGAAGGCCCAGGTAACCGAGCCGAGCAGGTTCACCTTGTACAGGTCCGCCAATTCATACGTGCGTGCAAGCTGTGCGGCGGTGTAACTCGAATACATCGTCCCGTTACGATAGGCGTTCTCCGGATTCGTCTTCACCGAACACGCGGCGCAACCTTCGGGATCCGATTCGCCGATGACGATCGGGATGCCTTTCAGCTCCGGGAACGAGGCCGCGATCTTGAAGCCGTTGTCGATCGCGCGAAGCTGGTTGCTGATCCCCATCCGCACGTGCCCGTCCACGACCCGCGGCGCCCCTTTGGCGTGAAAGGCAATGAAGTCCAGGGGGGATCCGGTCTTCCCTGTCGCGTAGTTCGTGCCTCGCTGGGTGTGCTCGATGAAGTCGCGCAGCAGTTGTTGCGTCCGCTGCCCGTTCGGTCCCGTCACGTGCGGCCCGCCGATGCGCGCCGTTGGCAGCGCCCGCTTCAAGCCGTCCGCGGCGTAGTCATGCAGCTTCCGGAATTCCTCGGGCGTGCCCCGCCAGTAGCCGATGTCGGGCTCGTTCCACACTTCCCAGTACCAGCTCTCGACCTCTTTCTTGCCGTAGCGCTCGACCGAGTGCTTGACCCACTGGTGCACCAATTCGCCCCACTTGGCGTAGTCCTTCGGCGGATACGTCCAGCCCGTGTAGATCCGCCCGTAATCCAGCCCGGGTGCCCAGTCGTGTTTGTATGGTTGCGGCTTCGTGGAGAGCGCCTCCGGCATGAACCCGATCTCGACGAGCGGCTTCATCTTGCGCTCGATGTAGGTGTCCATGATCCGGTCGACGATCGTCCAGTCGTAGACCGGCCGCCCGTTCGCGTCTTCGGTGTAGGCGTTGGTCGAGCCCCACTTCAGCGCCGGTGTGCCGTCCCCCGTGGTCAGCAGGTTGTGCGCTCTCACGAAGACCGGGACCGGGCTGAGTTCGGCAAGCTCCGAGAGCAGCTTCTTCCCATCCTTCATGTAGGTGTAGTTCGGTTCGTCGTATCCGAACCACGCCCACATCGGAGTCATCTTGCCGACAACATCGCGGGTATCGACACGAATCGACACCTCTTCCTGCGACTGCGAAACCGGCACCGCAACAGCCGCCGTGAGGACGAGAACCGTAGTAAGACCCTTCAGGGGCGCCCATCGAGACATGGCGTCATCGTACGCGAACCGCGCCCTCCATCCACCGTCATTCACCAAAGTTATGACGGACGATCCGCGCGTGCGCTGATAGCCTTGGCTGATGGAATATCGGCGACTGGGCCGGACGGACATGCACGTCTCGGCCATCAGCTTCGGTGCGTGGGCGATCGGCGGCTTCTGGGGCGAGGTAGACGACGAGGTATCGATGCGGGCGCTGCATGCCGCAATCGACGCAGGCGTCAACTTCATCGATACCGCGGACGTGTACGGCGATGGCCGCAGCGAGCGACTGATCGCGCGTCTGAAGCGCGAGCGTCCGCGGGACCAGATCTGGGTCGCGACCAAGGCAGGTCGACGGCTACCCGAGCAGACCTGCGAGGGTTATAGCCGCGAGAACCTGACGTCCTGGATCGATCGCAGCCTGCAGAACCTGGAGATGGACGCGATCGACCTGCTCCAGCTCCATTGCCCGCCGCCGGCGCTCTACCGCCAGGACGACGTGTTTGGGATCCTGGACGATTTCGTTCGGCAGGGAAAGCTTCGCTACTACGGCGTCAGCGTGGAGCAGGTGAGCGAGGCGCTGGACGCGATGCGCCATCCCAACGTCCAGAGCATCCAGATCATCTTCAACATGTTCCGCCAGAAGCCGGCGGAGCGTGTGTTTCCCGAGGCGAAGGCCAAGCAGATCGGCATCCTCGCGCGCGTCCCGCTTGCCAGCGGCCTTCTCACCGGAAAGCTGACGAAGTCATCGACCTTCGCGCCCGACGATCACCGCCAGTTCAATCGCCAGGGTGAGATGTTCGACAAGGGGGAAACGTTCTCAGGCGTGCCCTACGAGGTGGGTTTGGAAGCGGTCGAGAAACTGCGCCCGCTCGTCCCGCCGGGCGCAACGATGGCGCAGCTGGCACTGCGCTGGATCCTGATGTTCGACGCCGTCACCTGCGCGATCCCGGGCGCGAAGAACGAGCAGCAGGCGCGCGACAACGTCGCCGGCCGCCTCCCTGCCGCCACTCGACGACCGCAGCATGGCGGCGGTGCGAGCGGTGTACGACGAGTACATCCGTCCGCACGTGCACAGTAATTGGTAGACCTCACGCCTATCGGGAAGCTCTCGGGATGCGAAAGACTTCTGATCCTGTGGGATCTCTCAACCCCCAGAGAATCGTGTCGTACGTGTTGAGGAGCGTTGGCGCCTGCCGATCGGCAGCCCGGACAGCCTGCTGGTTGGCGAACTGCCGCCGAAATTGTGGCATCTCCCACTCGTCGAGCAAGAGATACGGTTCGTATCCCTCCTGGATCATGAACGCGATCGAGCGATCCAGCCACGCCGCGTCGATCAGATCCCATCGCAGCGTCAATCGATTGGCGTAAGACGCACGTTCCCGGTGTGCTGCATGGAGTAGACCACCGCGTTGGGCGGGAGGTGCTCCTTGATCCAGGCCCCCACTGCGGCGTACTTCGCCTGGTCTCGACCAATGCGGAGGACTTCGCCTCGTTCGAAAGACTCTCGCAAGCCGTAGCCGGCGCAGAAGATCGTGAACAGCACGAGCGCGACGCGACGCGCTGATTCGCGGCGGGTCGTAGACATCCAGACAGCATCCGCCGAGAGCACGAACATGACCGGAATCGCCGGCAGCAAGAACCGGATGTACCACCAGGCATCGAAAGGAAAATAGAAAAGATACGACGCGAAGACGAGGATGACGAACATCGTCAGGGCGCCGCGCTCGCGCCACGCGTGCCCATAGTGAACGGCAGCCACCACGCTCAGCGGAAACAGAAACACGAACGGGCCGTGCGACGCCAGGATCCATCGTGCGTACTGGCTGGCATTGGGAAAGAGATTCTTCCAGGCATAGAGATCTCCGGTGGCGCCATAACCAGACCGCAGCGGGGAACCATACAAGTCGTTGAACAGCCACGCGATGAAAACGGCTGCGAGCGAGACGGGCACAGTGAACGCTGCCATCCTGAGCATCCACGGTCGCTCTGACCCGAACGACGGTCGCGCGCAGAGGAGCGCCGGAATCATGGCAAGCGGGACCAGGTTCGGGCGTATCAGGACAGCAATCCCAGCGGCGATCCCCGCCCCAAGCGCGTTGACGGTTCCGTTGCGGAGCGACAGCCACAATGCCGCGAGCCAGAACGTCGCAGCCGGAAGGTCGGCGAGCAGCCAGTTCGTCATCTGAAGCACGATCGGACTGGCGGCAACGCACAGAGCGGCGGCCAGGCCGACGGCCCTTCCCGACAGGTGTGCGCCGAGCAGATAGGTGAGGAACACCAGAGCGCCGCCACAGAGTGGCGTTACCCAGTACTCGGCGCCGCCCCCAAACAGCGTCACGAACAACGCCATGATCAGCGGGATTCCCGGCGCGTAGGTCGGCACGGCCGTGACGCGATCCGTCGCAAGGTACCCAAGCGGCGCAAAACTGTGTTCGGGGTTTGGCCATGGAGCCCGCTCCGCGAGGGGAAGCGGCACGTGGAGACTGCCGTTGCGCCACAGCGCAGCCTGGCTCACGTAGCCGTAGACGTCAGCACCGCCGGCGCTCTTAGTACCAATGGCCAGCCCCATGACGACGACGATGGCCGCGGCCAGCGCAGCGACGGCAGTCGGCATCCTGGCCGAAACCGCCAGCTCCAGACACCTACGGCGCGCCCCATCGTCAAGGAAAAGTCCGACGGCCGCCGCAACGATCGCTATGAATCCAGCGCGACCGGCGCCTCGCACGGAGAGAGGGAGACCAAGGGCATGGAGCCGGAACCCTCCGGTGAACAGCGCCCATACCGCCAGCGCCGCTGCGATCGCTGCGGTAATGAGAAGCGCGCGCCCAATGATCCGCCGCACGCCGTAATCGTAGTGGGGATACGAGCTATTTCAGCGTGACGTGCATGTAGACGGAGTTCCGTCCGTACGACTCGTAGAACGGCTTCAACGTCGCATCCCCGGCCGTGAACCGCAGCGTCGCCGGATCGCCAGCGATCGACTTGCCGATGTCCGCCGCGTTCAACGTGACGTTGCGCCAGTCGGTCCGCGGACCTGCCTCGTCTGCGGCCAGCAGAACGGGGCCATAGAAAATGCTCGCGACGTTCGGCTGATCGACGACGTAGTCCAGTGAGAACTGGAACGGCATCCGGATCTCGACGGCGTCGTTGGCGCGCCAGTTGCGCGAAAGCGTGACGTAGCTGCCAGGATCCGCCTTGAGCTTCTGCTCCTGCCCGTTGATCTTCACGAAGAATCCGCGGGTCGCCCAGCGCGGCACGCGGACCTTGATGTCGAACTGACCGGTCCCTTTCACGGCCAGCCGCGTCGTATCGGCATACGGGAAATCTGTGACCTGCTGCACCACCACGTTTCGCTCGCGCCAGGTCAGTGTCGAAGGCACGAACAGGTTCACGTAGAGCGTCTTGTTGTCGGCGCTGCGGAAGTAGATCGTGTCCTGCAGCTTCGTGTTGCTCTCGAGCGCCGTCCCGTTGCAGCAGGTAAAGCCGTTCATGCCGGCGTTGCCGAACCGTTTCTGCGCCCCCGGATTGAGCGGCACGTGGTAGGTGTTGCCGGCGTTTTCTTCGGCGACCGACGCGAGGATGTGGTTGTAGAGCGCCCGCTCGTAATGGTCCATGTACTTCGCCGTCTGGTCGTACATGAACAGCTGGCGATCCAGCTTGAGCAGGTTGTAGGTCGCGCAGGTTTCGTTCTGGCCGCCGTTGGCGAAGCCGTTCTCCCAGAGGGAATTCGGCTGCACGGTGAAGCACTCCGCGTTGTTCGGGTTCCGGGCGCCGGCGACGCCGCCGATGCTGTACATGTAGCTGTGATTGACGATGTCCCAGAAATTGGAGGCGATGTAGTAGTACGGCATCTCCTTCGTGCTGCGGAACGTCTCGAGTGCGCCGGTGATCTGCGGGATGTGTTGATTGGCGTGCTTCCCGCGGATCGTGTCCACGTTCTTGGCCAGCCCGTGGTCGCGGGTGGCGTTGCCGTAGAAGAAGTTGATGTTGTCGAACAGTTTCGCGGTTTCGAGGAAGCGGCGGTCGCCACTGAGCCTGAAGAGGCGGGCCATGACTTCGTTCATGCCGCCGTACTCACCCGCGATGTAGCGGTTCCACATGCTGATACGCGTCTCGGCGGGCAGCGCCTGGAGGCGGGCGTGCGTCCACGCGCCCATGCCCTTGGCAATCGCGAGCGCCTTCTCGTTGCCGGCGACCTCGTAGCTGTCGAGCAGGCCAGCGAGGATCTTGTGCAGCGTGTAGTACGGCGCCCAGATCTGCGTATCCTGGGTGCCGTAGGTGGCCCCCTTCTCGAGCATGATGAACTGATCCGGCGGGTAACCGCTGATGAACCCGACGCCCCAATTCCAATAATCGGTACGGATCGCACCCACGCGAAGGTTTGAGTCGTAACCCTTGCGATCGGCCCCCGGCGGCACCGCTGTCGGGTCCGCCACTGACGGCCCACCCGGCTGCGCCGGCTTCCCTGACTTCTGCGAGAGGTCGTACAGGGTGTCGATCATGTAGTTCATCTTCTGCAGGAAGTTCGCCCGCAGAGTCTCGTCGTAGGTCGTGCTCGCGTACGCCTGCGCGATCGCCGTCAGGTAATGTCCCGTCGCGTGGCCGCGCAGCCGTGTCGTCTGGTTGTCCCAACCTTCTAATGGTTTCGTGCCTGCCGGATGCGGCTGCCCGAACGCTTCACGGAAGTTGTAAAGGAAGCTATCGGGGTTCGTTGCCGCGAGACCGCGGTGGAACTTGTCGCGGTTCTTGATGAACGGTGTTTCCCCGCCCTTGCTGTCGCGATCGAGCACGACCTGGCTGAGCGGAAACGCTTCGACGAGGCGGCTGGGGGGCGTCGTCGTACCGACCGGCACCTTCACGATGATCGTCGCCTTCGGCTCGAACGTCGTACCTGGCACCTTGCCCGTCACCACGTAGGTCCCTGGCTTCAGCACGTCGCTGTTGTCGGTCGGAGCGGGCCAGATGACACGCACGTCTGGTCCCTTGGCGTTGCCACGGTAGACAGCGGGCGCCGTGTACGGCAGCCGCGGCAATATCCCGACGACCGTTTCAACGGTGACATTGGGAACGCTCGCCAGTTGCGAGGCAAAAGGGGATTCCTTGGGGATCGCAGCGGTCGAAATCTCTGGCGGCGGGGTCCCGCGCCCGCGCGTCGTTTGGCGGCCGGCCAGACCGTTCGTGCGAATGGTGGATATCTGCTGATCCGTCAGCGCGATCCGATAGATACGAACGTCTCGCAAGCGACCGTGCAGCGAGGGTTCGGCGTCATTCTGCGAACGGCCGATGAAAAGACGGTTGGCGTCGCGAGAGGCCTGATTGACGATTTGCGTGAAGTTGACGTCAACGTCGGTGGCCTGTGCCACCCGCGCACCGTCAATGTAGGTCGTCAGCACACGGTTGGCGGGCTCGAGCACCACCGCGATGTGCAGCCACTGGTTCTCGAGCAGCGGCTTCGCGGATGTCTCTCCGCGTACCGTGCCGCCGGTGACGGCTGCCGCACGGAAACCAGAACGGCTCGCGACGGCGTACAGCCTCGTCTGGGTGCTTTGCCCGAAATCGAAGACGTGGCCGGAGGCGCCGGTCGGCAGGAACAGCCAGCCCGTAACGGTCAGCGTGTCTTCTCCCGAAACCGTCTGCCCCGGCAGCTGAAGGTGACTGCCATCCCCGGTGAGCAACAGGACTCGCCGCTGCCCGTCCTCGACAAACGATCCTCCGTTGCCGCGTACCGTGGCGTGGAACTGGTTCCTCGAGGAATCCTCAGGGTTCCCGTTCAGCACATACCGGGCGACCAGTCCGGTCTCGCCAATGCCGTCGAGGAACTGATCGCCGCCCTGCTGCTGCCCCTGGGGCACGGCATGCGCGATCGCAAGGAGGGCCGTGGAAACGGCGACGAGGCAGGCAAAGACGACGCGCCGTGTCATTTTGCGACTCCAAAGCTAAAGACGGTCCGCGTCCGATACTCAGCGCCCGGCTTCAGCGTCGTTGTCGGGAACTTCGGCTGATTGGGCGAGTCGGGGTAATGCTGCGTCTCGAGGCAGAAGCCAGTGCGGTGCTTGTAGACCGCGCCACCCTTGCCGGTCAGCGTCCCGTCAAGGAAGTTTCCCGCGTAAAACTGGATACCGGGCTCCGTCGTCGTGATTTCGAGCGTGCGGCCGGTTTTCGGCTCGTGCACGCGCGCCGCCAACTCCAGGCCAGCGCCCTTCCGATTCAGGACCCAGTTGTGATCGTAGCCGAGACCCGCCTTCAGCTGCGGGTGCGCGTCGTTGATGCGAGCGCCAATCGCGATCGGTTTGCGGAAGTCGAACGGCGTGCCTGCAACGGGCGCCAGCTCGCCGGTGGGGATCAGCTTGTCGTTCACCGGCGTATAGCGATCCGCGTTGAGCGTCAGCTCGTGGCCGAGGATGTCGCCTGACGAGTGACCCGCGAGATTGAAGTAGCTGTGCTGCGTCAAATTGACCGGCGTCGCCTTGTCGGTCGTCGCGTGGTACTCGACGATCAGCTCGTTCTTGTCGGTCAGGGTGTAGGTCACGCGCATGCGCAGATTCCCCGGGTAGCCCTCTTCTCCGTCAGGGCTCGTGCGGGTGAAGGCCAGGCCGTTGTTCCCGACCGGTTCGACCGTCCACAGCACCTTGTCGAAGCCCTTCACGCCACCATGCAAATGCTGCCCGTTGTTGTTGGCGGCCAGCTTGTAGGTCTTTCCATCCAGCGTGAATTGCGCGTTGCCAATGCGATTGCCATAGCGGCCGATGATCGCGCCGAAGAACGGGTGGTCCTTCAGGTATCCATCGAGCGTGTCGAAGCCGAGGACGATGTCGTCGAGTTTGCCGGTGCGGTCGGGGACGCGCAGGGACGTAATGATGCCGCCGTAGCTGATCGCTTTGAGCTCGACACCGTTGGCGTTGGTGAGCGTGAAACGCTCGACCGGCTTGCCGTCCGGCATCTTGCCGAAGGGTTCGCGCTTGACGGCGGTCTTGCCGGCCTGTCCGACGCCGGTCAACACGGTACAAAAGATCGCAAGTGGGACGAGAAACAACATCGTGCGGAACACGCTCATGTGGGACTCTCCGCGGAAGGAAAACCGCGTCAGACTATCACGCGACCGTGCGTTTTTTCTAGGGTGTAAGCGATTACTGTGCCATCCCGCCGCATAGTAAGATGGCGGGCGCCGCAGCATGCCCGGACTCGAATTCCGAGAGATTTACAAGTCGTTCGGCGCCGTCAGGGCGCTCCGCGGAGTGACGTTCTCGGTCCACGAGGGCGAGGCTCATGCGCTGGTCGGCGAGAACGGCGCCGGCAAGTCGACGCTCCTCAAGATCCTCGCAGGCATCATCCATCCCGACAAAGGCGAGCTCTTCTGGCGCGACGCGCGGCTGACCTTCGCGAACCCACGCGAGGCGCTCGAGCGCGGCATCGGGATGGTCTACCAGGAGATGCTGTGCTTCCCCAACCTCAGCGTCACCGGAAACATCTTTGCGGGTCGGGAGATCACGGGCACCGGCGGACGTCTGCTGCATGGCGAGATGGAAGCGCGGACCGCGGCGCTGCTTGACGAGCTCCACTTGCGCATTCCGCCGCGCGCCGCCGCCGAGTCGCTCTCCGCGGCGCATCGCCAGTTGCTCCAGGTCGCCCGCGCGCTCGCGTTCAAGTGCAGCATCCTCGGTACTCGATGAGCCGACCACGGCGCTCACCGATGCCGAAGCGGACCACCTGTTCGCGGTCCTGGCAAAGCTGAAGGCGCAGGGTGTGACGTTGCTGTATGTCTCGCACCGTCTGCCCGAGGTCTTCCGATTGTGCGATCGCATCACGGTGCTGCGCGACGGGAGTTACGCCGGTACGTTCGACAGGGAAAGGATTACGCCGGATCACATCGTGAAAGCGATGGTCGGCCGCGAGCTGCCGCCGAGGGCCGAGCATGCGGTGGTGGCCCGCAGCGAGGCACCGGCACTCGCGGTCCGGGGTCTCACCCGGCAGCCGAACTTCCAGGATGTCTCCTTGTCAGTGGCCCCGGGTGAAATCGTCGGGCTTTTCGGCCTGGTCGGATCGGGGCGATCGGAACTCCTCGAAGCCATCTTTGGCCTCCGTCGTCCGCAGAGCGGCAGCGTCACCGTCGGCGGCAAGACCCTGGAGGCGCGCTCGCCTCGCGAAGCGACGCGCGCCGGGCTGGCGCTGGTGCCCGAGGAGCGCCATCGGCAGGGGCTTTTCTTCAACCTGTCCTTACGCCACAACCTGATGCTCCCCTCGCGCACCGCTGCCGGTGATATCCGAATCCGCGGGAGCGAAGAACGCAACCAGGCCGACCAGCTTCTTTCGGAGTGGCGGATCAAGGCCGCCGGGCAGAACGTCTTCCCCGACAGCCTCAGCGGCGGCAACCAGCAGAAGGTCGTCCTGGCCAAATGGCTGGCCACGAACCCCCGCGTCCTGATGCTCGACGAGCCCACCAAGGGCGTGGACGTCGGCGCGAAATTCGAAATCCATGAAATCATCCGGCGGCAGGCGGCCCGCGGACTGGGTTGCCTCGTCGTCTCGAGCGATCTTCCCGAAGTCCTCTCGCTCTGCCATCGCGTCGTGGTCATGCGCGAGGGTCGAGTGCAGGGAGAGCTGGCGGGAGACGCCGCTACCGAAGAATCCGTCATGTATTTGGCGACCCACGAATTGAAGGACGCGTCGTGAAAAGGCTCTGGCACATTCGCGAGCTCTCCACCGTCGCGATCCTCCTCGTCGAAATCATCTTCTTCAGCTGGTACCTCTGGCCCGACGGGAACCGCGTGCACCCGTTCCTCAGCGCCGAGAACTTTCTGCTGATCCTGAAGTACTCCTCGATCTACGGCATCGCCGCGGTCGGCGCCGCGGTCGTCATCATTTCGGGAGGCATCGACCTCGCGCCCGGTTCGGTCATCGCGCTCGCCAGCGTCGTCTGCGCGTATCTCTTCGTGAACGCCTCCTGGCCGCTGGGCCCGAGCATCCTCTGCGCGCTGCTCGTCGGCATCGGCGCCGGCACGGTGGCCTCGATCCTCATCGTCGTCGTGAAGCTGCCTCCTTTCATTGCCACGCTCGGGGTGATGGGCATCACACGCGGCATCGCGTTCATCATCACGGAAGGGCGCTACTTCGACGTTTCGAGCAAGCTCGTCGGTGGCTGGCGGCCGCTCGGCCTGCCGGCCGACTGGGTCGCTCCCCTCGTGATGATCGCGCTCGCCATCGTCTTCCAGATCCTCATGACGCGCTTTCAATGGGGACGGCAGATCTTTTCGATCGGCGGCAATGAGACCGCGGCGCTCTTCTCGGGTGTCGCCGTCGGCCGCATCAAGACGTCGGTCTACCTGTTGAGCGGACTGCTGGCCGCCGTCGCGGGCGTCGTGCTCGCGCTGGTGCAGGGCCAGGGCAAAGCCGACCTCGCGACCGGCTACGAACTCGATATCATCGCCTCCGCGGTCGTCGGCGGCGCGAGCCTGTCGGGCGGCCGCGGCTCGGTCATGGGCGCCGTGCTCGGCACATTGATCTTCGGTGTCCTGCGCAACGCCCTGCCGCAGATCCCCGGCGCAACGTTCTACGACCGCCTGATCGTCGGTCTCGCGGTCATCGTCATCGTGGTAATGGACCAACTGCTGCTCAAGCGCGGCGAGTAAGAGAGGCAAATCGAATGCGACGTTCCTTCGTGATGATCGCGGCAGCCGCACTGGCGGTGGCCGCCGCCTGTAACAAGCAGGAAGCCCCGGCGACCACCACCGGCGGCGGCCAGCAGGCCTACCGCTTCGCGGTGATTCCCAAGGCGCTCGACATCCCGGTCTTCAACTACGCGAAGATCGGTGCCGAGCGGACGGCGAAGGAGCTCGGCAACGTCACCATCGAGTGGCGCGCACCCGAGACGGCCGACCAGCTGCGCCAGAAGGAGATCCTCGAGTCGTTCATCACGCAGCGCGTGGACGGCATCGCCATCTCGACGCTCAACGGCGACTTCCTCACCGACACCATCAACCGCGCCGTTGACGCGGGCATTCCGGTCGTCACGTGGGACTCGGATGCACCCAGGAGCAAGCGCATGGCCTTCTACGGCGTGGACGACTACGCCTCTGGAAAGATCATGGGGGAACAGGCCATCAAGCTGTTGAACGGCAAGGGGAAGGTCGCGTTCATCACCAGCATGGGGGCCACCAACCTGCAGCGTCGCCTCGAAGGGGCACGCGATGCCCTCAAGGCTGCACCGGGAATCGAAGTCGTCGAGAGCTACGACATCAAGGAAGACGCGGTGCGCTGCGCCGAAATCATCGCCACCGGCACGCGCCGGTATCCCGACCTCGGCGCCTGGCTGTCGGTCGGCGGCTGGCCGGTCTTTACGCGCAACGCCCTCGCCGGCGTCGATCCTTCCAAAACGAAGGTGATTTCCTTCGACACGGTCGAAAGCGCCATCGACCTCCTCAAGGAAGGCAAGGTCCAGGTCCTGCTCGGGCAGAAGTACTTCGGCTGGGGTAGTGAGCCGGTCAAGATCCTCCACGGCATCAAGAACGGCAAGAATCCGCCGAACCAGATCATCGATTCCGGCGTGGATATCGTCACAAAAGACAACGTGGACGCCTACGTCGCCGAGTTCAAGCGACTCTCGGAAGGCAAGTAACCACACAACCGATCAGCCTGCATCGGCGTCAAATCCTGTCGGGAGAGACGCCGATGCCCACGCTGTTCGAAGACCTTCGCGACGCCGCCCGCGGCCTGCGGGCCCACCCGAGGTTCCTCCTGATCGCCTCGTTGACGCTCGCCTTGGGCGTCTCGGCTGTCACGGTCATCTTCAGCGTGGTCAACGCGGTACTTCTCAAGCCACTGCCCTACCCGCACGCGGATCGGCTGGTGAACGTCTGGAGCAGCGCGCCAGGGATTGGCTACGACCAATTCCCACTGTCCCCAGACCTGTTCCTGTTCTTCAAGAAACACACCTCGGTCTTCGAAGACATGGCGGTGTATCAGCGGGTGCGCGCGAACGTCACCGAGGGGGGCCCGCCGGAAGTCGTCGATGCCGCCGTCGCGACCCACACCTATCTCCCCACGCTGGGAGTCGGCTTCTCGAAGGGACGCCCGTTCTCGGCCGCCGAAGACAGGCCCGAATCGGCGCGCGTCGTCGTGATCAGCCACCGGCTCTGGACGCGCAGGTATGGGGCGGACCCAGGCTTCATCGGACGCGGCATCCGTGTCGATGGACAGCCGGTCGAAGTCGTCGGCATCGCCCCGGCGTGGGTGGATGCGCCTAATTCACCGGACGTTTGGATCCCCGCGCGGTTCAACGCCGAGAACCCGCCGACTGGAAACTTCGGCTGGTCTGCGGTCGGACGGCTCAGACCTGGGATCCGCCCGGATCAGGCCGCCGCGAATCTCGAGCCGCTGGTCGCGCGCGCGATGACCGAGTACATCCGCAGCGACAACTACCGCGCATTTCTCAACGAGGGCAAGTACCGGCCGCTTGTCACCGACATGAAGGAAGACGTCATCGGTGACGTGCGCGAACCGCTCTGGATCCTGCTCGGTACCGTCGGCATGCTGTTGCTCGTCGCGTGCGGCAACGTCGCCAACTTGTGCCTGATTCGCGGTGAGGCCCGTCAGCGTGAGATTGCCGTGCGCTCCGCCCTGGGAGGCAGCCGCGCGGGCCTCATTCGGAAGCAGCTCGTCGAAGCGCTCGTACTCTCCACGTTGGGCACCGCGGTCGGCGTGCTGTGTGCCTGGCTGGCGCTTCCGGTCCTCTTGCGAATGGCGCCCGACACGATTCCTCGCCTGTCCGAGATCCGGCTCGATGGAACCGTCCTTCTGTTTGCTGCCGCGGTTGCGCTGATCTCGTCGCTGATTTTCGGCCTCATCCCGGCGATTCGCTATACGCGTCCCGCCATCTTGACGATGCTGCGGCATGGTGGGCGGGGAGCCACGGACCACCCCGATCGTCAGCGGGGGCGGCAGCTGCTCGTCATCGCGCAAACGGCCATCGCGCTGATCCTGCTGGTGGGCTCAGGCCTGCTCGCGCGGAGTTTTGCTCGCCTCATCGCGATCGACCAGGGGTTCGCACCGGACCACGTGATGACCTTTCGTGTCGCGCTCCCGCAGAGCACGTATCCAAAGATGCCCGATGTCGTGACTTTCACGCGACAGCTTGTCGAGCGACTCGCGCAGTTGCCGGGTGCGGAGTCGGCCGGCGCGGCTTCCGAGCTGCCGCTGGCGAACTCCACCAACGGGATGGGCTTCGAGTTCGAGGGACAGGCACTCGCTGCCGGGCAGGCGCCGCCGATCGTCCACCTGTCCACGATCGCGCCTGGCTACTTCCGCACGCTGAAGATCCCGCTGTTGCGCGGCACTGACTTCGACTCCGGGGACCTCCGGGAGGGCGTCTCGAATGTGCTGGTCAACAAAGCACTGGCCGACAAGTACTGGCCCGGCCAGGATCCGCTCGGCAAGCGTTTGCGCGGTGCGCGATCGACCGAGGCATGGAATGTGGTGAAAGGGGTCGTCGGCGATGTTCGTCATGAAGGCGTCCGCTCGGCACCACGGCCGCTGATCTACTTCCCGGTCAACGTCAGCACCAACCGGGTCCCACGAACTCTCAGCTACGTGGTGCGCGGACAGAACGTCACACAGCAGGCGGATCTCATGCGCCAGGCGGTGTGGGGCTTGAATCCCGATCTTCCGCTCGCAAACATCCGAAGCATGGACGAGATCGTCGAGCGCTCGATGGTCCAGTTCAGCTTCACGATGTTCGCGCTCGGCATCGCCGCCACGATCACGCTGGTTCTTGGCGCGATCGGGCTCTATGGTGTGCTGTCGTATGCCGTCAGCCTGCGGACCCGCGAGATCGGCGTTCGCCTGGCGCTCGGCGCTCCCCCGTCCCGCGTGAAGCGCGGTGTCATCCTGAACGCCGCTGCGATCATGGGCATTGGCCTGGTGGCGGGACTGGTGGGGGCGGCATGGCTGACGCGCTACCTGCGCGGGCAGTTGTACGAAACACAGCCGCTGGATCCCGTGACGTTTGCCGGCATGGCGGGCGTGCTCTTTGTCGTCGGAATCCTCGCCGCCTACCTTCCGGCGCGCAAAGCGGCGTCGGTGAGCCCCATGGAGGCGATGCGAACCGAGTAGCACGTCAGGACAGGTCCACGATCGAGAGCAGTGGCAGGTGGTCTGACGCCTCGGGAATGCCGGCGACGTTCATGACGTCGCAGGAGTGCACTCGCGCGGAGTGCGCCAGCGGCACGAAGACGTAGTCCAGTCGTGCGTGCGGGTCCCAGGTAGGAAAGGTGAAACCGGGCACGCCCGGATGCGTGGACCGATACGCGTCGACGTAGCCGCCGTCGAGGACGATCTGGATCGTGCGCCAGCGGACCGTTCCCCCGCTGAGCCACACGAGGGCTTTCAGTCGGCTGGGTAGCTTTCGCAGGTCGAGCAGCTCTCCCGGCGCGAGGGTGTTGAAGTCGCCGGTCAGCAGATGGAAGCCGTGCTGATGGTGCGCGATGCTTCTCAAGAGCGCGCGCAATTCGAACGTGCGGCGGCTCTCCGTCCAGGCGGCGTGGACGGCGCTGAGATGGACGCCGAATACCCGCACCTCAGTGCCGGCGAGCTGGATCTCGAGAAACGCGTGGCGCGAGATGCGTGGCTTGTGCCAGCCGAACGACTGCACCGGCCGCCGGCTGATGAATCCGAGCGAGTCTCCACGGCGGGACGCCCACTGCTCCATTCCCGCCGCTTCGGCGACCGCCTTCACGACGTCGGGGTTGGTCGCTTCCTGGAGCACGACCAGGTCAGGCTCGCACGCGCGGATCACCGCCGCGAGCTGCTGCTCGCGGCCGTTGCCGCCACGCCGGATGTTGTAGCTCAGGATTCTAAAGAGCACTCGTCCTTGTCGATGAGGACCAGGTAGGGCTGGCCGATCACTTCCCCGCGAAGATACATCACGAAGTCGCGAGTCGCCTGGATGTTGACCGGGCGGCCGACCATGTCCATCAACCGCCGCCGCAACGGGACCAGGTCCGGAGCGATGTCCGGATCTTCATCGCTCAACGGTCGCGAGTGGATGCCAGGGACGAAAAATCCGGTCACCTTATAAAGCCCGATGACTTCGTCTCCATCCACCAGTGTCAGGTCGAGGTCGCTCGTGCCGGGACCCTCCGCATCGAACGGCGCCTGGTCCTTCCAGCGCACCCCTGTCACCGCGCTGCCGCGCAACACCACCCCCGTTTGGGGCGGCACGGCGGCCCGGATTGTCTCCACGAAGTCGTTGAACTTCCCTTCGTCTCCGCCAAACGCCAAACGGATGACGTTGTGCCTCTTCTGCTCTCCCGAGAGCTCATCCGCTGGCGTCGTCGCTTGTGTTTCGTCAGCCATCCACTCTCCTCTACCCAAGACGTAGCAACCCGCGCGCCCGCACGACCTCGACTAGAATGCCGTGATCGGGGGAGGCACGGAAATGATGAAGAAGGTACTCATCGCGTGCGCGGCACTGGCGCTGAGCATCCCGACGCTCGCACAGCCGCCGCAGGAGGCGCCGGGCGCCGAACACAAGGCGCTGGGGAAGTTCGTCGGCACATGGAAGGTGGAAGGCAAGGTCAATCCCGGCCTCATGGGTCCCGGAGGTCCGTTCAGTGGGACCGAAACCTGCCGCATGTTCGAGGGGGGCTTCCACCTGGTTTGCGACAGCAAAGGAACCGGCGCGTTGGGGAACATGACCGGACACATGGTGCTCACCTGGGACCGCTCTGCGAAGTCCTACCGCTTCTTTTCGGTCAACAACATGGCCGATGCGGAACATGGTGTCGGAACCGTCACGGGCAACACCTGGACCTTCAACTCGTCGATGGATATGGGCGGGAAGAAGATCTCGTCGCGCTTCACGATGGTGGAGACGTCTCCCACCGTCCACACCGTGAAGTTCGACGTCTCTGAAGACGGCAAGAACTGGCTGACTTTGATGGAAGGCAAGAGCACCAAGCAGTAGCGGTCTCGACGGACCGAATTGGCTTCTGCACATATCGTCGGCGCCGGCGTGTTCGGCGCGTGGATCGCCTACACGCTGAGGCGTCGCGGCTGGGCCGTGACGTTGATCGACCAGCACGGTCCCGCCAACTCCCGCGCCAGTTCCGGCGGCGAAACCCGCATCATCCGCAGTGGGTACGGGTCGCTCGCGCTGTATGCCGCCTGGGCGCGCGACTCGCTGCCGCAGTGGCTCGATCTCGAGCGGCGTTCGGCTGAACGCCTGTTCGTCAAGACCGGCGCGCTCTTCCTGGGCGCGAACGCGGCCTGGCTGCAGGACACCATCGCGACACTCGATAGCGAGGGTGTGCCGGCTCGCTGGTTGGCGCCGCACGACATCACCGCACAGTTTCCCCAACTGGTGTTCGACCACACCGCTGGCGCGGTTCTCGAACCGAACGCCGGGGTGTTGTTCGCACGGCGTGCCGTCCAAAGTCTCGTCCGACTGCTCGTCCAGGACGGCGTGACGTACGAACATCGCGCCATGGACGCTGCCTCGGCGCGCCGCAGCCGCGCAGACGCCATCGTCTTCGCCTGCGGGCCATGGTTGCCGAGGATGTTTCCGGATGTTCTTCGCGACGTTATCGTGCCGACGCGGCAGGAAGTGTTCTTTTTCGGCGCCCCAGCGTGCGACGACCAGTTCGCCCCGGCGCGGTTCCCGGCGTGGGTGGCCTTCGACGAAGGCATCTACGGCTTGCCGGATCTCGAGCATCGCGGCGTGAAGGTGGCGTTCGACGCGCACGGAGAAGAGGTCGATCCCGAGCAGATGGAGCGAGTCGTCGCGCCAGCCTCCGTTCAGCGGATGCGAGAGATGTTGCACCGGCACATTCCCCGGCTCGCCGATGCGCCCTTGCTCGAAGCCCGCGTGTGCCAGTACGAGAACACGAGCAACGGCCACCTCCTGATCGACCGCCTTCCGGGTCACGAGCGCGTATGGATCGCGGGAGGCGGCTCGGGCCACGGCTTCAAGCACGGCCCGGCAGTCGGGCAGTACGTGGCCGACCAGATTGAAGGCAAAGGATCGAGCCAGCCCCTCTTCCGCCTCGACGGGCGTCCGCCACGCCGGCGGGCGGTCTTTTAACAAGCGCATCGATTCAGGCTCCCGTCGAAAGGATGAGCTCCCGAGCGAGCTGGCGAGCTCAACCTACAGGCATAGGTCATGCATTTCTGCCTGCCGGACTATGACGAGAGCCGCGTTTAAGGCCCTGCTCGAGGAAATCCTTCGCGTACCGCCGGGATCCCTGAAGGAATCGGACACGCGTGAAACCGTTGAGAACTGGTCGTCCTGGTCGATGTGGAAATCATGACCATCATTTCCAGCGAGCTCGGAGTGGACGCCGAGTTGCTGGAATACGAGACCATCGGCGAGTTACTTGATTTGCTCCAAGGTCAGCAGGTTTTTGCCCAATGACCATCGCGTTCCGCCCTCTCAAGCGCGTTGCCCTCCAGGCGTTCCAACGGACGGGTGGGTTCAACCTGGTGGCCGATAGCGACTGGCGAAAGCAGCGGCTGCTGATCCTGTGCTACCACGGCATTTCCCTCGACGACGAGCACCTGTGGAACGGGGCGCTCTACATGCCGCCCGCCGGGCTCGAGCAGCGGCTGCGGCTGCTGCAGACGATGAAATGCAACGTGCTCCCGCTGGCGGAAGGCGTCGAGCGTCTCTATGCCGGAACACTTCCGGACCGCAGCGTGGTCGTGACGTTTGACGACGGGTACCACGACTTTGTGGCGGCGGCGCATCCGTTGCTCAAGAAGTACGGGGTCCCCTCGACCGTGTATCTGCCGACGCTGCATTGCGGCGATCGCGCGCCGATCTTCTCGCTCTGCGCGTCGTACATGCTCTGGAAGGCACGCGGACAGCGCGTGTCGGCGCCAGAGATTCAAGCAGAGCCGCTGGAGCTGAAATCCCCCGCCGGCCGCGAGGCCGCTCTCGCCGCGGTGAACGCGGTCGTGAAGCGGGACGCGCTGTCGCACGAGGGACAGCAAACGTTGTTGCGGGTACTTGCGACGCGACTGCGCGTGGACTACGACGCGATCGTCGCTCGACGGCTGTTGCAGATCATGGATCCCGCCGATGCCACGCGGCTCGCCGCGGACGGCGTCGACATCCAGCTGCACACGCATCGCCACCGGACCCCGCACGATCGCCTGAAGTTCATCGAGGAAATCGAGACCAACCGCACCCGGATCGAGGAATTGACCGGCGCTGATCCCCGGCACTTCTGCTACCCGAGTGGCGCCTACGAACCGGATTTCCTGCCCTGGCTTGCCGAGACCGGCGTGATCTCCGCGACGACGTGCGACCCGGGGCTGGCGTCGCGGCGGACGCCGCCGCTCATGCTGCCCCGCCTGATCGACACGTGCTCGACGAGCGCGAGCGAGTTCCAGGGTTGGCTGTCGGGCGCGGCATGGCTGATCACCCCCAAACGCTCCTATGCTCACGCTGAACACGCCGTCTAACAGCTTGCCGGAGCAAGTCGGCGACGCGCTCGAACGGGTCCGGGTCTCGGACGCGGCGCTCTATCGTCTGCTGTCAGACGTGACCGAGGATCCGGCCAGTGTGGAGTCGCTGAAGGCGCTCCGCGACTCGCTGCGGCTCCCGGAAGCAGCGGTCGCGACGGGGGAGTTCGAACGGCAACTGCTGCTGCGGGCCATGCGCTCGAGCGAATCGCGCCTCGCGTCGTACCCGGTGGACGACTCGGTGAAGCGCCTCTTCGCGGATGAAGTGCGAGCGGTGGAGTCCCCCTCGCCTGCGGCGCGAAGCCGTTTCGACCTCACAAAGAATATTTTCGTGGCGCTCGCGAAGATCGCGACCTTGCGGCGCTTTCCCGCCGGTCAGATGACCTGGGAAGTGTCGGGCATCCCGCGATCCTGGCTTCCCAAGGTGCCGCCGCAGAGCCTGCCGCAAGTCGTGAAGTATCTCGCGAAGCTCGGTGGTCTCGGCCCGGCGTTCGTGCCGCATTTGAACGCCATGCGAAAGGACCGTGCGGCGCTCGTGGAACGCGAAACGAATCGCTCCTGGTATCGCATGGCGCAGTCGCTCCGGCTCCAGCCACACGTCCGCGGCCTGGTCGCCTCGTCATGGCTGCACTCTCCGGACACGATGCGCGTCAGCCCGCACATGACGGGATTCAGCCGCGCGCTCCTCGACAACGGGGCGTTGGTGATCCGGCATCATCGAGTGGATCCCGACTGTGGCGTGTTTTACCGAAGCCCGGAACGCAAGAAGTTGTACGACGAAGGCCAGTTCATCCCGACGCATGGGATGGTGATCTGGCCGCGCAAGGAAATGCTCGCGTGGGCGGATGCCCATCCGGAGCTGGCTGACCCCACCCTATGAATCCGCGGCCGAACCCCAGCGATCCGCTGGTCCTGCTCCAATCGGCGCGCGCATCTGCCGCCGAAGGTGACTGGCAGCAGGCAGCGGCCCATCTGCGCGCTGCGCTGGCTCAACGCCCCGACTACACGTTTCATGCGCGTGCGCAGGGACTCGTGCGCGACGTCATGGCGAACACCGCTGGCCGTCGCCCGCTGCGGATCGCCGTGCTCGGCAGCGCGACGCTGAGCCTGCTCACACCCGTCATCAGGACGCTCTGTTTCCGCGACGGACTGGCCGCCGAGTGCTACGAAGGGCTGTTTGGCGCCTACCGGCAAGAGATCCTCGATCCGTCGAGCGGGTTCTACCGGTTCGAGCCTGACATCACGTTCATCGTTCCGCACTGGCGTGACCTCTCCTTGCCGTCGTTCGGCACCGAGGGCTCCGCCATCGTCGAGCAGGTCGTCGCCGAGCACGTCAGCCTGTGGCAGACGCTGTCGTCGCGCTCGCGCAGCCACGTCGTACAGCACACCTTCGATCTCCCCTCGGCCGAGAGTCTCGGCCTGCTCGCCTCGCGGCAGAGCACGGGTCGCCGAAACGTCATCCGGCGGATCAACTTGCGGCTGAACGAATCCGCGTTGCCGTTTGTCTCGGTCCTCGACACCGAACACGTGATGACGGTTGTAGGGCATCCGGCGTGGCACGACGCGTCGCTCTGGCATCGCGCCCGGCAACACCCCTCTGCGAAGGCACTCCCGGCGCTTGTCGAGGAACAGATGGCGCACGTTCGCGCGGTGGCCGGCCTGACGCGAAAGGTCGTGGTCTGCGATCTCGACAATACGTTGTGGGGTGGTGTCATAGGCGAAGACGGTCTCGCGGGGATTCGTGTTGGGGGTTCGTCGCCAGAAGGCGAGGCCCACCTCGAGCTCCAGCGCTACCTGAAGGAGCTGCGCTCGCGCGGCGTGCTCCTGGCGGTTTCGTCGAAGAACAATCCCGACGAGGCCCGCCTGCCGTTCCTCGAGCATCCCGACATGGTGCTGAAGCTGGAAGATTTCGCGGCGTTCGAAGCCAACTGGGACGACAAGGTGACGAGCCTGCGCCATGTCGCGCAGAAGCTGTCATTAGGCACTGACAGTTTCGTCTTCCTCGACGACAACCCGCTCGAACGTGGATGGGTTCGATCACAGATGCCCGAGGTCGCGGTCGTCGAGCTCAGTCCGTCGGCAGCGAATTACGTGCGCGATCTCGACGCCGGGCGTTACTTCGACGTGCTCGCGATCTCGGAAGAGGACCGGCAGCGAGCCGAGCTGTACCGCAAGGATCACGAACGCGAAACGCTTCGCGCGCACGCCGGGTCACTCGACGAGTTCCTCGCCGGCCTCGGCATGCAGGCGACCGTGTCTCCTGTCAACGAGCACAACCTCGCGCGCGTGACGCAACTCGTCAACAAGACCAACCAGTTCAACCTGACGACGCGCCGATATACCGAGGCGCAGGTGGCGGAGATCGCCGCGCGGCCGGGAGGCTGGACCGGAGTGTTCGAACTGGCTGACCGCTTCGGTCAGCACGGCATCGTCGGCCTGATGTTCTGCGTGCCGGCGTGAGGGGAGCGATTGGGAGATCGACACCTGGCTCATGAGCTGCCGCGTGCTCGGCCGCACGCTCGAGCGGTTCATGCTCGATCGCGCCATCGACGCGGCCCGCGAGCCTCAGCATCTCGAGAATGGTTGGTGTGTTCCGTCGAGACGGCGAAAAACGGACTCGTCGCGGACCTTTTCGACCGCCTCGGATTCTCCGTTTTAGAGGGCGCGCCAGGCGTTCGGCGGTACTCGTTGGCCGTCGGCCTCGCCAAGACGCCCTATTCGACCCTCATCGAACAGGTGACGGCGCCTTTCCCGGCCCTCACCGCTTCCAAATAAAAAGGCCGCGCGGCAAAAACCGCGCGGCCCCTGTACTTATCCGCGTCAATCCGTATCAATCCGCGCCGAACAACGAACAACGGCCAACGGCGAGCGTTAGATCTTCGGCTTGTCGTGCAGCACTTCCTGCACGTCGCCCTTCTTCTTCCCGCCGAGCCCCTGGATCTGGAGCGTGGGCTCCTCCTTGAGCACGTGCTGCCGATAGAGCTCGGCCATCTTCGCCGTCTCCGGGTCGACCGGCTTGGCCGCGGCGCGCGCACGCAACTTCTCTTCACGCGCGTTCTTCGCGATGCCGGCCTCGTCGAGGTCCGTCTGCTTGCCGGCCGCCACCGCCTCCGGATCGAGCACCAGGCTGTGATCCGACGTCGAGAGCGCGACCTTCTTGCCGCCCGCGAAGATCTCGTGGCGGCCGTGCTCCTCGTACCATTTGGTGAGCGTGGCCGTCATGTGCATCTTCTCGATGATGTTCCGCCAGCCGATGCCCGTGTTGTAGGCGCAGAAGGAAATCTCCCCTTCCTGCGTCGCATACGGGATGATGCAGCGCTCCGTGCGACGGAAGTCGTAGTTGAAGAGGTCCTGGAACCACATCCCGGCGATGAACAGGAAGTTCCAGCGATCCGAACGCCGCAGGTGGATGTCCTCGATCGTCCGGTCGGCCGTGACCTTCCCGTAGTTCCGGCCGGTCGCGCCGAACGTCTTGTCGAACTTCTTCATCAGGTCGGCGATCCGGAAGTGCGTCGGCGCCTTGAAAGGGTCGTAGTTCCGCATCAGGGCAAGCGCCATCCCGAGGACCGACAGCGTCCTCCCGCGTGCCGCGTCGTTGACCTTGCGCAGGTCCTTGGCGAGGCGGCCGGCGTTCAGGAACGCGGTGACCGGCACCGCTTCCTTCGTTTCCTTGTCGATCATGACCGCCATGCCGATCCCGCAGTTCGGGTGGCACCCGCAGGAGAGGTTGCCCCACTCCCTCGTTGGGCCGTGGATCAGGTCGGCCCAGTCGGTGAAGGTGCCCATGAACGAAATCGGGAACCAATCGCGCGTCGGTTCGCCGATCTGCATCTGGTTCTTCACGTCATGGGCGAGGTGCGACAGCGTGTAGCGCTGCGCGGCCCGGCGTTCGGGCGTCACTTCCTCGTCGCGTCCGGTAAACGACACCGGCTGGAAGGACAGGAAGTTGATCTTCTTCGGGTTGTCGAGCGCGAACTGGATGATGCGCCCGACCTGCTCGTTGTTGACGCCGTTGACGATCGTCACGACCGGCACGATGTCGACGCCGGCGCTGTAGAGGTTCTCGATCGCGCGCAGCTTGACGTCGAACAGGTTGCCGACCAGGCGATGCGAGTTGGCGGCGTTACCGATCCCGTCGAACTGCAGGTATGCGTATCGCAGGCCCGCTTCCGCTGCCGCCTTCGCGAAGTCGGCGCTCTTGGCGAACTCGATGCCGTTGGTCGCCGCCTGCACCGAGGTGTAGCCGACCTTGCGCGCGTAGCGCACGGCGTCGAGGAAGTACGGGGACATCGTGGGCTCGCCCCCCGAGAACTGCACCGACATCTGGCGCTTCGGCTTGATCGAAATCGCGTTGTCGAGCAGCGTCTTGATGTCTTCCCACGACAGCTCGTGCACGAAGCCGACCTGGTTCGCGTCCATGAAGCACGGGTCGCACATCATGTTGCAGCGGTTGGTGAGGTCGATCGTCAGCACGGCGCCTCGGCCGTACTTGATGGTGCTGCTGCCGTGGTTGTGGAGCTTTTCGTCGTTGTGCGAGCGGATGTCGCTGCCCGGGAAAGAGTCTTCAAGATGCTTGAAGAATGCCGGGTCGATGGCCATCACGTCTTCAAAGTGGCCGTGGACCGGGCAATCTTTCACCATCAGGATCTTGCCGTCGCGTTCGAGGATGGTGGCCTTGATCTCCCCGACCTTCTCGTTCAGCAGGATCTTGTAGTCGCGCTTGCCATCGAGGATCTCCTGTCGCGCTTCGCGCACGCAGACCGGGCAGAGCGAGTCAGTCTCGCGCGGCCAGCCAAGCGGCGGCTTCACCTTGTCTTTCGACTTCTGCAGCGGCAGGTCGGACCATTTCGGCGTAAAGGGCTTACCGGCGGGCACGAGGCGGTTGACCGCATCGAACACGCTCCACGCGCCGGCGGCGGCGACCGTGAGGGCCTTCTCGGCGTACTTCGTTGGCTTGTACATGGCCGCATTTTATGGGGTCTTTTTACGGCTGAGGTGCAATTTTCGGCCAAACGGTCAGATTCGGGGGTGAGTGGGCATTCCGGACGGCGGGCGGGCTGAACCCCAACCGCAAAAAAGACTTACGGAACATGGGGCATGTGCTTTGCGTTCCGGCCCAGCACCACCGGGAGGGCTGGGACATGAACCAGGATCGTGCGGGCAAAGAACACTGGAATAGGGTCTGGACCATCGCGGATGCGCCGCCCGACATCGACCCTCGGAATCCTTCCCTCTGGGCACACCGCGACCAACAATTCCACAGAGTATTCACAGAGGTCCTCAATCCCCTTGGAACGAAGGGCGGCCGTCTCCTCGAGCTCGGCTGCGCCCGCTCCGCGTGGATGAGTTATTTCGCGCGTGAGTTCGGCTATCAAGTCGCCGGCCTCGACTACTCCGAATTGGGTGTACGACAAACCGTCGCGGCCCTCGAGCATGCCGGCATTCCCGCGGATGTCAGGTGCGCCGATCTCTTTTCCCCCCGCCCGACTGGGTGGAAGCCTTCGATGTCGTCGCCTGGTTCGGTGTCGCCGAACACTTCGATGACACGGCGGGCGCCATTCGCGCCGCGACCGCCTATCTGAAACCCGGCGGATTGCTGATTACGGAAGTGCCGAACATGGCGGGGGCGGTCGGTTGGGTTCAGAAGTGGTTCAACAAGCCGATCTACGATATTCACGTCCCGCTGTCCGCTTCGGTGCTCGCGAAGCATCACCAGGCGGCCGGCCTCGACGTGCTCGCCTCCCGCTACGCGGTCCCAACGGACTTCGGTGTGGTGAATCTGGACGACCATGCACCCGGCTGGATGTACAGGATCAAAGACCGGTTGCTCTACGGCATGCGTCTCTTCAGCGGCTGCGTGTGGTGGCTCGATCGTCGCGTCGGGCCACTCGAACCGGGGCCGTTGACCGGCGGATTCGTCATCACCGTCGCGAGAAAGCCGACCAGTTCAGCCGACTCTCTTCGCTCCGCGAATGCCGCCGCCGTGGCGTAGGCTCCAGACGACTCGGAACGCGAGCAAAACGCCCAGGATGATGGCGTAATACACGGGCGACCCGATCGCGACCTTGACCTTCCACAGGTAATGAACCGCGGCGGCGATCGCACTCAGGTAGACGAGCCGGTGCAGCTGCGTCCATCGCTTCCCCATGCGGCGGATCCAGCCCTTGGTCGAGGTCAGGGCCAGGGGCAGCATCAACCCGAACGACACCATGCCCGCCGTGATGAACGGCCGCTTCGCGATGTCTTCCCACACACCGGCCCAATCGAAGTAGCGGTCGAGAACGACGTAACTCGAGAGGTGGAGGCAGGCGTAGAAGAAGGCGAACAGTCCGAACGTGCGCCGGTACGTAATGAGGCGGTTCCATTTCGTGAGCCGGCGAAGAGGGGAAATCGCCAGCGAGAGGAGCAGGAAGCGCAGCGCCCAGATACCCGTCTGCAGCTGAATCGTCTCGGCCGGATTGGCGCCGAGATCGCCGCCGTAGAAGAGGCCGTGCACGAGGTACGCAGCGGGGATCAGTGCGGCCGCAAAGACCAGCACCTTCAGCGCGCGCGCCACAGCCACCAGATCAGTAGAACTTGCGCAGGTCCATGCCTGCGTACAGCTTGGCGACCTGGTCGCCGTAGCCGTTGAACATCTGGGTCGGATGGTTCTTGAAGAGTCCCGGGATGCGCCGCTCGGTTTTCTGACTCCAGCGCGGATGATCGACCTCGGGGTTCACGTTCGAGTAGAACCCGTACTCGCTCGGATTCGCGACCGCCCACGCGGTGTCGGGCATCCGGTCCACCAGGCGGATGCGGACGATGGACTTGATGCTCTTGAAGCCGTACTTCCACGGTACGACGAGACGGATCGGCGCGCCGTTCTGGTTCATGAGCGTCTTGCCGTAGAGGCCGACCGAGAGGATCGTCAGCGGGTGCATCGCTTCGTCCATGCGCAGCCCTTCGACGTACGGCCAGTCGAGCGCCGCCTGACTCTGGCCGAACATCTCTGACGGACGGTGCAGCGTGGTGAATTCGACGAAGGTCGCTTTCGCGGTCGGCTCGGCGCGCTTGAGGATCTCTCCGAGCGGAATGCCGATCCACGGAATCACCATCGACCACGCCTCGACACACCGCAGCCGGTAGATCCGCTCCTCCAGCTGGTGGGGCTTGATCAAGTCTTCGAGGTGATAATCCGCGGGCTTATTGCAGTGCCCCTCGATCTTCACCTTCCACGGGCTCGTGGTCAGCCGGCCCGCATTGCGCTTCGGATCGCTCTTGTTCGTCCCGAATTCATAGAAATTGTTGTAGCTGGTGATCTCGTCGAACGAGTTCAGCTTCTCGTCGGTGGAGACCACCTTCGGCTTATAGGTGGCGATCGGTGTTTGCGCCGCCGCAACCGCTGGGCCTTCGGCCCCGGCGAAATCGGCGGCGGCGGGATCCGACGAACAGGCCTGCAGGAGCGGAGCGGCTCCCAAGTGCCACCGCGGCCCCTCCCATGAGCTGCATGAGACGCCGGCGGTCCAGGTACAACGCCTCGTCGGTGATTTCCGAACTCCGGATAGCGGCCGGCTTCTTGATCAGCATGGCTAGCCTCTAGAACTCCCCGAGCGCAACCTTTATTCCTTCCCCTTTACTTCAGCATTACATTAGCATTCAGCATTGTCATGCGCCAGAATGCTTGGATGTCACACGGCCCCACAGATCCGCGGTGGCCCAAGCTACTGTCGCTCGCCGTCCACGAGTTCCGGACACCGATCACCGTTGTCGCGGGCTACATTCGCATGCTGCTGAAGGACCGCGCCGGTCCGATCACCGATCAGCAGCGACGACTGCTCGAAGAGGCCGAAAAGTCGTGCGGGCGCCTGTCGGCGCTGGTCGCCGAGATGAGCGACTTGTCGAACCTCGAGGGAGGCACCGCCGCGCTCAATCGCTCGACGGTCGATCTGCGGACCGCTGTGGAAGAAGCGATCGCCGCCCTTCCCCCCATGACCGACCACGAGGTGGCGGTGGACCTGCAGCCCGGAAAAGGGGTGTCGGTTCCGGGAGATGCGACCCGGCTGCGCGCCGCGATCGTCTCGATGATGATCGCACTCCGCAGGGAGCTGGTCACGACCGATCGCCTGTTGGTGCATGTGAGCAACGGGCAGATGGCGGGGGCGCCTGTGGCGATCATCGCGCTCGGCGATGAAGAACAGTTACCGGCCATCCTCGCGTCCGAGCCCGCAAGCCTGCCGAACTTCGATGAGTGGCGGGGAGGATCGGGATTGAGCCTGGCAGTCGCGAGACGCGTGATCGGGCAGCACGGGGGCTCGCTGCTCGGGCCACCCGGGGGGAGCAAGGCGGGTGCGGTCGCCGTGCTGCCTACTTCGTAAGTTCCATGACCCGGATGCCGGCGAAGCGTTGCAACACCGGCATCGCCTTCAACAACGCCGCATCCGAGTTGTAGAGCGGATGGATCTGGTGTTTGACCACCGGCAGGACCGACCCCAGTTGCACGTGCGGTAGCAGGAATGGCCGCAAACGCGCCGCGGAAAACGGCCGCGAGAATGCGGCCAGTTCGGCGTCGGTCAGCGGCCGCTCGAACGGCGACACGTCCGGGGCTTGATACGGGATCAGCGATCGCACGAACCGGATCACCCTCGAGTTCCTGACCGGCTCCTGGAAGATCGCGCGACCGCCAGGCCGCAACACGCGATGCACTTCTCTCGACACGAGCGGCAGGTCGAGATGGTGAAGGATCGCAATGCCGAACACGACGTCGATCGAGTTGTCGGGGAACGGCAAGTCGTGAGCCGAGGCGACGATGAACTCCGCGGACCCGGCGCGCCCGTTGACTTCGAGCCGTCTGCGCGCCAGGCGAATCAAGTCTTCTGAAATATCGACGCCCCAGACGTGCGCGCCGCGATTGGCCAGCAGTACGGTGTTCGCGCCAGAACCGCACCCGAAATCCACGATCCGAAGGCCGGCAACATCTCCGAGCAAGTGGTACGCGAATTCGAGCGGGAACACGGTTTCCGCCGTGGGTGCCTGGTAGCGCGCGAAGGTCTTACCGTCCACCCGCAGCGCCGCGTCGGCGGTGAGGGTGGCCTCTACGGTACTGCGCGCGATTTCCGCGCGTTCCCAGCTCTGCATGGTCGTCTGTGTGGACATCGCGGCACAGCAGTTTGCAAAGCCGAGGCCTGTCAGTCGGTTGCGATTTCAAGACTGTCCGCACTCACCGTTTGTGTAATCCTCAACCGTCACTTCCCGCCGACCCCATCCATATAAACAATTGACCGAGCATAGCTTGTATGGCTGTGCGTGCGCGGCACTGCGCTTGCCCTTGCGGGCGGCACATGAACAAGTCGGCCTGCGCGAGATTCGTGAGCGCTGGAGTTGCGTCTGTGGGCATCCTGCTTCACACGCCGGCGCTCCTGGCGGCGACGATTCAGGTGCGCGCCGGCGACAATCTCCAGGCCGCAATCAACGCGGCCCAGCCGGGCGACACGCTGATGCTCGAAGCCGGTGCGACCTTTACCGGCAACTTCGTGTTGCCCGTGAAAGCCGGAAGCGAGTTCATCACCATCCGCACGGCCGAGAGCGCGCCCGGGACGGCCTTACCGGCCACGGGCAGTCGCATTCTCCCGTCCCACGCACCGAGCCTGGCGAAAATTCGATCGGTCAACAGCGCCCCCGCCATCGCCACCGCGCCAGGCACGCATCACTGGCGTCTGGTGCTCCTCGAGTTCCCCGCCACTCGCCTCGGCTATGGGGAGATCATCCAGATCGGCGACGGATCGCGGGCACAGAACACGCTCGCGGCGGTGCCTTCCGATATCGAACTGGATCGGCTCTACGTTCACGGCGACCCCGATGTCGGGCAGAAGCGCGGCATCGCGTTGAACGGCGCCGCCGTAACGATTCGCAACTGCTACATCTCGGACATCAAGGCCGTGGGCATCGACACGCAGGCGATCGGCGGCTGGAATGGGCCTGGCCCCTTCCTCATCGAGAACAACTACCTCGAGGCGTCGGGTGAGAACCTCCTGCTCGGCGGGGCCGATCCCGGCATTCCGAACCTGGTGACCACCGGCGTCACGGTGCGGCACAACTACTTCACACGGCCGATCTCCTGGCGCAATCCGATCGTCGGCGACCCCGCGAACGTCTCCGCCTCTCCCGATAGTGGTGGCTCGCTCGGACCGGGGGTGTATACCTATCGCGTGGTAGCGCGGAAGCTGGTCGGGGGCGGCTCAACGGCACGCTCCACGGCGTCCACTAGTACGACGGTCGAACTGACCGCGACTGGCAGCATCAGCGTCACCTGGACGGCCGTGCAGGGGGCCACCGAGTATTACGTCTACGGTCGCACCGCGGGCGCGCTCGTCCAGTACTGGAGGGTGACGGGGACATCATTCACAGATACCGGCGCCGGCGGCAGCGCAGGCGCCGTGCCGACGACCGACGGCGACAAGTGGCTGGTCAAGAACCTCTTCGAGTTGAAGAACGCGCGCGACGTCATCGTCGAGTACAACGTCATGGAGAACAACTGGGCACACGGACAAGCGGGCTACGCGGTCCTCTTCACCCCGCGCAACCAGGACGGCACGTGCACCTGGTGCGTGGTGTCGGACGTCACCTTCCAATACAACATCGTCCGCAACGTGGCGGGCGGTATCAACATCCTCGGCTACGACGACCTCGCGCCCAGTCAGCAAACGACGCGCATTGCCATCCGGCAGAACCTCTTTTATGGATTGCGGCGTGCGCTTGGCGGCAATGCCTGGTTTGTGTTGATCGGCGCCGGACCGAGCGCGATCACCATCGACCACAACACGGTGGATTCTGATGGCACAGCGGCGCTCTACATCTGGGGCGGGACGGCGGAGGCGCCGCAGTCCGTGAACAGCTTCCAGTTCACCAACAATGCGATGCGCCACGGCGACTACGGCATCAACGGGACTGACTTCGCCTTCGGCAACGGCATCATCAGTCAGTTCTTCCCTGGCGGCGTGGTCGGCGGCAATTGGCTACAGGGAGGGTCCGCGTCACGCTACCCGGCCGGCAACTACTTCACGGGCGCCTTCGAAGACGCGTTTGCCGACGTGGCCAACGCGAACTTCGCAGCGGCCGCAAACGGCGTGCTGATCGGACGCGCAACGGACGGTCGCAACATCGGCGCCGACATCCCGGCGCTTCTCGATGGCACCCGTTCGGTCATCGACGGCGCGGGCGTGAGGCGTCCCCAGTCCCCCTCGAACCTTCGCATCGTGGGTTAGACGCCGCTACTGACGACGCGCACCGAACACGCGCGCCAGCGCAACAACATCAGCCCCCAGATCTCGTCCGTCCGAACCTCGCTTACGGAAGTGACTGTTGGCGCGCAAGCGGAAGTCCGCACCCGTCGCGCTTTCGAACTGTGCGTCGAACTCTCCCTCGGAGACGAAGAAGTTGCCGGATGGATACAGGCGAGCGTCCCCTCCGGCGACGCCATTGCTTCGGAAGTCCACTCCAGGGAAAAACGCTTGCAGCGTGTCGCCACCGACCGCGCGGTCCGCGCCATGCACGCCGTAGAGGTTGTGGCGGACCAGGTTATCCCGGAAGCGGAAGCCGGTGATCTGACGGGGCGAGCTCTTGTCGCCGCCGTACGCCATCACGATGTTCCCTGACTGGTAGATGGTGTTGTGGACGATCGTGATGTCGCTTGGGCCATCGCCGATCAGCGCGAAGGCCCCGTTGCCTCCCCATCGGCTGGCGTCGATCCCGTAGAACAAGTTTTCCGCGACCAGGACCCGTCGGGTCGTCCCGCTCGGATGATTCGAGTCCTCACCGATGATCTGCATGCCGCCACCGGCGTGGCGTATGACATTCGCCCGGATCGTCACGTCCTCGACCGCTGCCCAGGGGGCGCCGCCATCCTGATTGCGGGGCGTCAGCAAGATTGCGTATCCCCCCTGGCCGTGCTGCCACGAGTATTCGAGGAGGTTGCCCTCGATCATGACGCGCCGTGCATTCTTCAGCTCGAGGAGGTTCTTGACGAGCCACCCTTCCTCTCGCCAGGCCACGGGCTTGGAAAGATGATTCCGTCGGAAGGCGACATCCTGTGTGATGAGGCCGTCGATGGTGGGATCAGCGCCGCCGAGCAGGAAGTTCTCGCCGGACGCCTCCATGTAATTGTTTTCGATCGTGTAGGGACCCGGGCCGTTCCAACCCGCAATCGCTTGCGCATCCTGCCCCTTCGCCTTGATGTCCGACAGGTAGGAATCCGCAATCACTGTCGAGGCGCTGTTCAACGCGATGCCGCGCTTCTGTCCCTTTTGCGGATCGCCGTGGATGAAACAGCGCTCGACGATGAGCTCGAAGGGCACGTCCTGGAGCGTGCGCTGAGCGTTGCTGCCGTCACCGAGCGTGATGATGTCTCCAGCGCCGTCTTCAGTCGCCTGGAATTCGAGAAGCTGCAGCCGCCAGTGATGCGCGCCGGGCGCCGTACGAAGCGCGGGCTGTCGATTGGGGGACTTGATCTTGGCGAGCTGCGGGGCGTGCGACGGTACGATGCGTTGCCCGGCACGCGGCACGTCGTCGCGACTCGCCGTCCTGATCGTAATGAACTGATTGCCCGGCTTGACGGTGAGGACGAAGTTGCCTCGATAGGTGGCGCCGGGGGCGAGGAGGATGGTGTCTCCGGGACGCGCGCGTTCGATGGCCTGTTGCAGATCGCCACCCGCGGGAACGATGACGACTTCCGCCGCGCGACCTGAACCGGCCAACAGCGCGAGAAGAAACACGAACGCTGTCAGACGGTGCATGCTACGAACTATGTCATGCGGCCCGACGGACCGCTGCCGCGAGCCCGATGAGGGCCGTGCCGACCAATACCATCGCCGCTTCATCTCGAAGACCGGACGCTTGCCCGCCTACTCGCTGTACCGCCATCGGCGTCGCCGAGACCACCGCCTCAGATTCCTTTTCCTTCGAGCGATCGGCATAGGCTGGCGACGCCAGTAATGCCAGCGTGCCTGCTACAACAACCTTGCCCAGCTGCCTACGCATGACCTTGAACCCCAATCCGCCGTACTAGGTGCGCCGCGCATCGTGCCGCAACCCGTGGTGCAGTCATGCAACACTTCAAGCGTTGTGCCACGGTCGCACGCGCCGGAACCCGTGCGATTCGTGCATGTTGCGGGCTCGGATCGAAAGAAAGAGGAAACCGTTTTCCCAAAACCTGCACACGCGCGCACTAACAGCTGAGCCCGGGGCACGACTCTTGAATGGTGCGCGCCTCGATGCGCAAGATGTGTAACACTGATTACCCACACCCGTGCGGGAGACGCCGCCGACAGGACTTTTGATTAATGAAGAAACCGTACGTCGCCATTGTTGATGACGACTCGTCGTTCGCGGCTTACCTCCGCACTTTTCTTTCTCTCCGGGGCTACGAGGCGCGCACCTACACGCGTGGCGACGAACTGCTGGCCTCGATGAAACAAGCCGAGCCGCCCGACGTTGTGCTGCTCGACGTCATGATGCCCGGGCTCGACGGTTTAGCGACCTTGCGCGCCCTGAAGACCTCGCGTCCGGAAGCGCAAGTCATCATGCTCTCGGGCCGCAACCAGGCGTCGACGATCGTCGAAGCGGTCCGGCTCGGCGCCGCCGATTACGTGGTCAAGCCGGACGACCCTGAAGGGCTGGGGGAGATCGCGCTCGACGTCGCGATCAAGAACGCCATCGAGAAGAACCGGCTCGTCTCGGAGCTGAGCGAGCTGCGACAGCAGCTGAGCGACGACGAAGACCGATCGGTCTGGGGCAACAGCGAGAAGATGCGCAACATCGGCACGGTGATCGAACAGGTCGCCGACAGCGATGTGACGGTCTTGATCCGCGGCGAGAGCGGCGTCGGCAAGGAACTGGTCTCGCGCGCGATCCACCAGCGCTCGACGCGGCGCAACCGCCCCTTCGTCAAAGTGAACTGCGCGGCACTGCCGGCGGAACTCCTCGAGAGCGAGCTGTTCGGTCACGAGCGAGGAGCGTTCACGGGCGCGGCGACTACGCGCATCGGCAAGTTCGAGCAGGCCGATGGCGGCACCTTGTTCATGGATGAAATCGGGGAGATGAAGCCGGCGCTGCAAGCGAAACTGTTGCACGTGCTTCAGGACGCCGAGTTCACCAAGCTCGGAAGCAACAAGCGGATTACGGTCGACGTGCGGGTCGTCGCCGCGACCAACCGCGACCTCGAGCGCATGCTGCAATCGGGCGAATTCCGTGAAGACCTGTATTACCGCCTGAAGGTCATCGAGCTGACGGTGCCGGCCCTGCGCGAGCGGCGCGATGAGGTCGCGACGCTGACCGATTTCTTCGTCGCGCGGTATTCGCGGAAATACAACCGGCCGCACAAGCCGATCTCGGAGCCGTTGCGGCAGTTGTTCCTGCAGTACGACTGGCCCGGAAACATCCGCGAGCTCGAGAACATGATCAAGCGGGTCGTGATCCTCCAGGACGAGCACCTGGTGGTCCGCGAAATCGAGCGCAACATGCAGCACGGCGCGCCGGTAGGGGTCTCAGCCGCGGCCCCCGCGTTCGCCACGGCCGCGGCCGGGGCCTTCGCCTCGAGTGGCGGCGTCGGTGGCGTGACGCCGTTCACCCCGAGCGCACCGCCGCCCGAAGCTGAGCTCGAAGACGGGGGGGACGAACCCGAGCCGCCGGCCGAAGCGGGGGGCGGATCGCTCGCCTCCGTCGCGAAGGCTGCCGCGATGAAAGCCGAACGCGCCGCGATCGAACAGACGCTCGGCCAGGTTCACTGGAATCGTCGCAAGGCCGCGCAGATCCTCGGCGTGAGCTATAAGACGCTGCTCAACAAAATCAAAGAGTGCGGCATCACGCGCGCCTGATGTAGGCCGAGAGTTCCTAGGATGAGCAGTGGGTTTCCACTGCTCATCGATCGTTCCCGCTCATTCTTCCAATCCTCATCTGCTCGGCTCGCAGGTTTTCTCAAGAAAGCCAAACCGCTTCCGTCGTGGCACCTGCCTTGCTCAATGGCAGAGTCGTGAACGGCTCTATCTACTCGCGCCAGGACGTCGCAAGCGCTTCAGCTGACGACGTCACAGAGAAGAAACCACGACGCGTCGTCGGCGAGCTGCTGGGTACGAGCGCGCAGATGCGAGAGGTACACGACCTCATCAAGCGAGTGGCCGATACCGACGTCATCGTCCTGATTCGCGGCGAGAGCGGCACCGGAAAAGAATTGGTCGCCCGCGCGGTACACCGGGCATCGCCCCGCCGGCACCGGCCGTTCGTCAAAGTCAATTGCGCGGCGCTGCCCTCGGAACTCCTCGAATCGGAACTGTTTGGGTTCGAGCGTGGCGCGTTCACCGGCGCAATCCAGCACAAGCCCGGCAAGTTCGAGTTCGCCAACCAGGGCACGATGTTCCTCGACGAGATCAGCGAGATGCAGCTGTCGCTGCAGTCGAAGCTGCTCCAGGTGCTACAGGACGGCGAATTCGCGCGGCTCGGCAGCCGGGAAGACGTGCACGTTGACGTCCGCGTCGTCGCCGCGACCAATCGCGAGCTCGAGCTGGCGGTGGCTGAAGGGCAATTCCGCGAGGACCTCTACTTCCGGCTCAACGTGGTGTGCATCACCTTGCCGCCGCTCCGGCAGCGCCGCGATGAAATCTCGGCGCTCACGTCGCTTTTCATGGAGCGTTACTCGGAGCACTACAACAAGCCCCCGGTGCGACTCGCGGAGGACACCGCACGGCTCTTCGAGGCCTACGACTGGCCCGGCAACGTCCGCGAGCTCGAGAACGTGGTCAAGCGCTGCATCGTGCTCGGCTCCGATGAGTCCATCCGCCGGGACCTGGCCGACGCGATTGCCGGACGCACGCTGCGCACCAGTCCGATCCCGATGCTGCAGCCCCGAGCGCCGCAGGCCGCTCCGCCACCGCCGGCGGCGGTCGCCGCTCCCCCGCCACCGCCAACACCGCCGGTGCTGACGGGGTCCTTGAAAGACATCGCGCGCCACGCGGCGCGCGAGGCCGAACGCGAGCTGATCTACCGCACGCTGCAGCAGACGCGCTGGAACCGCCGCGAAGCTTCCGAGATCCTGGGCATCAGCTACAAGGCCCTGCTCTACAAGATCAAGGAAGCGGAATTCGACAGGGCGTCCTAGGGATGGTTGCCGAGCGCTTTCTCGACGAGGACTTTCGCGTGCTCACTCCAGAAGCTTTCGAGTTCGTCCTGAACAACGAGCTCAAACGCGCCGTGCGGTCGCAGAGCTTCCTCACGCTGGTCCTTGTCGAACCGGCCGTGCGTGGGGTGCCGGGCAGCGCCAGCGGCGAGCCCGACAAGGCCATCGCGGACGTCACCCGGCTGCTGAGCCGCGAAGTACGCGAGACCGATCTCATCTCGCGCACCGGTGCCGGCCAGGTGTCGGTCGTCCTGCTCGACTCGGATCTGCAGAATTCTCTGCGGGTGATCGATCGGATGCTCGCACGGCTCGACCACTACGTGTTTCCGCGGCCGCTGGTCTTCGAGATCGGCGCCGCCTGCTGCCCCCTGCATGGGGCTGATGCCGACTCGCTCAAGCGTGCCGCCGAGGTCAGGCCCGTGCGGCAACGAGGCAATCAGTCCAACGCTCAATGAGGATGTCCCAATGAAGAATTCACTCCACCTGGCTGCTTTCACCACGCTCGTGACGTTCATGGCCGCGACCGCCGGCGCGCAGACCCCCCAGACCCGGCCCCCGTCGCCGAACACCGCGGTCGGCACGAGTGGCACTTCGACTACGTCGACCGATTACCGGCTGGTCGCCGGCGACAAGTTGCGGATCGAGGTCTACAAAGACGACAAGCTGTCGCAATCGCTGCAGGTTCGCCCGGACGGCAAGATCACGCTGCCGCTGGTCGGCGACATCGCCGCGGCCGGCCGCACGTCGTCCGAGCTCCGCGATGCCATCGCCACGTCGCTCAAGGAATACAACACCAACCCCGTCGTGACGGTGATCGTCGTCGAGACCGTACCGCCGCTCATCTACGTGATCGGTGAGGTGAACAGCGGCGGCCCGCAACCCCTCAAAGGTGACATGACGGTACTGCAGGCGCTCGCCGCGGCGGGGGGCTTCAAGGACTTTGCGAACACGAAGAACATCCGCGTGCTGCGCAAGGGCCCCGGCGGCATTCAGACGACGATGTCGTTCAACTACAAGGACGCGATTCGCGGCGCCACCAAGCCGATCGTGCTGCAGCCGGGCGACACGATCATCGTTCCCTAACGCACCGTACGAAAGAAGGACGTCATGGAGAACACGCTGTTCCACCGAGTGATCGCCGCCCTCGCCATCGTCATGGCGACCGGTCCGGCTGCGTTCGGGCAGGAACGTCCGGCGGAATTCGACTCGTGGGCGGTGCCGGGCTGGACGTTCACGCCGGCGGTCAGCTTTGGCGGGATGTGGGATTCCAACGTCGCCATCGCGGCGAACCAGGCGGAAGGCCGTCCCACCGATCGCGACAAACTGTTTGTGATCGAACCGCACGGACAGCTCGAGTTCCGCAACAACCGGACGGAATTCATCGGCGGATACAAAGGCTATCTGCGGCGCTATGTCGAGATCGAGAACCTCAACGGATTCGACCAGCGCGCCTATCTGTCGCTGGAGCGACTCATTTCGAAGCGCGTGACGTTCTTCGCGCGCAACGACTACGCCGACGTGCCGACGACCGACGATGTGCTGCTCAACGGCATTCCCTATTCGCGCACCGGATCGAAGAGCAACCGCCTGTCGGCCGGCGTCGACACGAGACTGACCAAGTACGACGATTTCGGGCTGAGCTACGAAAACACGTGGGTGTCGTTCGACGAGAGCACCTCCTCTTTTCTGCGCGGCGGGACCATGAACGGGCTGCGCGCCGACTACGGACGGCGGCTGAGCGAGCGGACGACGCTCGGCGGCGAGTATCGCGTGCGGCAATCGTCGATGAATGACGGCGACCGCGAGATGTGGTTCCAGGACGTCGGGGTCGTGATCGCACAGGCCCTGGGCCCGCACGTGAAGCTGGAGGCGGCGGGCGGCTATTCGATGGTGAACGACTCGCGTCTCGCCGACACGCAAGGGGGCGCCTACTTCCGTGGCGAACTCTCGCGACAGGGCGAGCGCTCCACGGCCGGCTTCTCCTACGAGCGCTCCTACGCCCCGTCGTTTGGGTTCGGCGGTTCCAGCCAGAGCCAGGAGCTGCGGGGCTACCTACACATGCCGTTCAGCCGCAATCGCTTCTACGTGCAGTCGTCTGCCGGGTGGCGGCGAACGAACCCGCTGCTCGACATTGAAATCGACCTCGATACGTTCGCGGTGGACAACACCCTGGGCTACGGCGCCACGCGCTGGTTGCGCTTCGAGGTCTACCACATCTACACGCGCCAGGATTCGCGCGTCACCGGCGGCGAGATCGATCGTCACCGCGCCGGCGCGCAGATTGTCGTTTCCCAACCCATGAGGATCCGCTAATGGAAGAACGTCGTTTTCACCCCCTCGATTACCTGTCGGTGCTCCACCGACGCAAGTGGTGGCTTCTCGTACCTGTGGCCGTCTGCCTCGTCGGCGGTGCTGATCGCGACGCAGGTGCTGCCCAGGGAATATCGGTCGCACGCCAAGATCGGCGTCGCGGCCCCCTCGCTGTCGAACGATCTGTTGCGGGGCCTCAGCTCCCTCGACGCCGTCGAGCGGCAGCGAGCGGTGTCGCAGCACCTGCTTGGCACCTCCGTGCTCGAGCGCGTGACGCGCGAGGAACAACTCTTCCCCGAGGCCAAGCCGGACGACCGGACGTCGTGGCTTCGCAGTCGCGTGTCGATCGACGTCGAGGCTCCGTTCGGCGTCTCGCCGCGTGCCGGGGATCGCGGCTTCGACAGCTTCAAGCTGGGCTTCCGGGATGACGACCCGGGCCGCGCCCAGCGCATCGCCAACCGGCTCGCCTCTGTCTTCGTGGACGAGAACTCGAAGTACACGACGGCGCGCGCGGAAAACACCGCCGACGTGCTCGGCGAACAGCTCAAATCCAGCCAGCAGCGACTGGCGGAGCTCGACGCCCAGTTGAGCGCCAAGAAGCAGCGCCACATGGGACGGCTGCCGAGCATGATGGATGCGAACCTCCAGATGGCCAACGGGGCCCGGAACCAGCTGGAGTCGATCTCACAGCAGTTGAGCATGGAAAGTTCACAGCTCCTGCTCGTCGAGTCGCAGATCACGCAGATGCGGCAGGGCATCTCCGCCGCCCCGCCGTCCTCGGCGACGGGCGTGGCGGCGGTGGCGGCGCAGTCGCGTCTGAACCAGCTCCAGCAACAGCTCACCCAGGCACGCGGCAACGGCTGGACGGACAAACACCCGGAAGTCGTGGGGCTTCAGGAAGAAATCAAGATCGCGCGATCGGAGCTGGCGGCTCTCAAACAGGAAAGCACCGCCGACCGCAGCGATGCCTTGAAATCGGATCCGGTCTACCAGCAGAAGCTCGCGGAGCGCGACGCGCTCAGGGGACGCATCAACTCGCTGCGCGGGCAGGCCAACCAGATGCGCGGGCAGATCTCCCAGTTTCAGAGTCGGGTCGAAGCGGCGCCCATCGTCGAGCAGGACCTCGCAAGCGTGCAGCGCGACTACGACCTCGAGAAACTGCGCTACGCCGATCTCAAGACGAAGCACGACACCGCGGTCATGCAGGGGGATGTGGCCCGGAACCAGGGCGTCGAGCGCTTCACCATCCTCTATACCGCCGGCACGCCTGAGCTGATCAGCGTCCAACCGCTACGCGTGATGATCATGGCCCTCGTGGCCGGCCTCGTGCTGGGCGCCACGCTCGCCGTGGGCCGCGAATTCCTTGACCGCTCGGTTCACGACGCCCGCGCGCTGCAGAGCGAGTTCGAAATCCCCGTCCTCGGCGAAATCCCGAGAATCCAGGGCGCCTGAGGGCGCGCAACCGGAGAGAAGCACTTATGAGCCGCATTCAAGAGATCCTCAACAAGGCCGAGCGTGAAGGGACCGCGCGACGTACTCGGGCACTGTCCGATCACGTGGCACCGACGATCGTCCCACCGGCGGTGGCCCCGATGCCGGTTCCGCCGCCGGTAACGACCCTGGACGCGCCACCGGCGCAGTGGACGATGCCCGCCGCCGCGCCGGTCGAGCACCACACCATCGCGCCTGCCACCCCGCGCCTCGACGGGCGGCTCGTGGCGGCCACCGCGCCCCAGTCACTCGCCGCCGAGCAGTACCGGTTGTTGCGCACGCGGGTGAAGCGCGCCGAGAACGGCCGCACCGTGCGGTCGATTGTCATCACCAGTCCGTCGAAGGGTGATGGCAAGAGCCTCACGGCGTCGAACCTGGCGCTCACCATGGCGCAGGAATTCCACCAGCGCGTGTTGCTGATCGACGGCGACTTTCGCCGGCCTTCGGTGGCACGGCTGTTCGGGATCTCCGACTCGCCAGGGTTGTCGGATGTATTGCTCGGCGCCGCTGAAATCGACACGGCCCTGGTGAACCTCTCCGATCATCGGCTGACGGTACTGCCGGCCGGCACTCCCCCGGGACATCCCGCGGAGCTGCTCGGCTCCGCCGGCATGCGTCGCGTGCTCGACACGCTGCGCACCCGTTTCGACCGGATTCTCATCGACATGCCGCCGGTCGCCCCCGTCGCCGACGTGCACGTGGTGGCGCCAATGGCCGACGCGGTCCTGATGATCGTCCGCGCCGGAATGACCGCCAAGCCGGCCATAGAGCGCGCGCTTTCCGGCCTCGACAGCGCCAAGGTGCTCGGCCTCGTACTCAACGACGCCGAGGACTTGCGCGGCGATCGAAACACGTACGAGGGCTACGGCTATATCGCAGGCTGAATCGCAGCCGAATCCCAGGGACCAAGGGTGATGCGGGTTTTCAACAGGTACGTCTCGACACGCAGCCTCACGGTGTTCGCCACCGAGTTGCTGCTCATTTCCGGGTCGGTCGCGGCGGCGGCGGCGTTCCAGGACACCCCGGACCTCGCCGCCAACCTGTGGAAGGTCGGTCTCGTCACCCTCGTGTGCCAGCTCTGCCTCTACTACAACGACTTCTACGACCTGACCGTGGTGCACTCGAACCGCGAGCTGGTCGTCCGTCTGCTCCAGGCGGCGGGCGCCGCCTCGATCATGCTGGCGGCGATATATTTCGTGATCCCCGCGCTGGTGATCGGCGACGGCATTTTCGTGTCAGCGCTCTTCGTGTTCATGGTCGGGATCCTCGGCTGGCGGCTGCTCTTCAACTCGCTGAGTCGGTCGCTGCGTCTCTCGGAAAACATTCTGGTCGTCGGCACCGGCGAGACGGCCCGCAAGGTGACCCGGCAGATCCTCGACCAGCGTGACTTCGCCTACCGCGTCGTGGGGTTCATCGATGACGATGCGGCGCGCATCGGCGAGCGGATCGTCAATCCGGGTATCGTCGGGACGCCGGGCGACATCGCACGGCTGATCACCGAACACCGCATCGACCGCATCATCGTCGGTCTCGCGGATCGCCGCGGCAAGCTCCCGGTGGACGAGCTGCTCAGCGCCAAGATGCGCGGAGTGCGCGTCGAAGACGCGACGACGACCTACGAACGGGTAACCGGAAAGATCCTGATCGACGACCTGCGCCCGAGCTGGTTGATTTTTTCGGACGGCTTTTACGTGTCACGGCTCACGCGGTTGACCAAGCGGGCCATCGATCTCACCCTCTCGCTCGTGCTCGCCCTCGTGTCGGCGCCGTTCATGTTGCTGACGGCGATCGCGGTGGCGCTGGAGTCTGGGTTTCCCGTCTTGTACTGCCAGGAGCGCGTGGGAGAAAACGGCCGGCCGTTCACCCTGTTCAAGTTCCGTTCGATGCGCAAGGACGCGGAAAACGGACAACCGGTCTGGGCGACGAATGGGGATGACCGGGTGACGCGTGCCGGACGGGTCATCCGCAAGACGCGACTCGACGAGCTGCCCCAGATCTGGAACGTGCTGCGCGGCGACATGAGTTTCGTCGGTCCGCGGCCGGAACGCCCATTCTTCGTCGCCGAATTGGCGAAGGAGATCCCTTTCTACATGCAGCGCCACGCGGTGAAGCCGGGGATCACCGGCTGGGCGCAGGTGAAATACCGTTACGGATCGTCGATCGAAGACGCGATGGAAAAGCTCCGCTACGACCTCTACTACATCAAGCACCTATCGGTCTTCTTCGATCTGACGATCGTGTTCGACACGGTGAAAGTCGTGCTGTTCCGCAAGGGGGCGGCGTGAGCGCACCTCCGTCACCTCCACAGTGGGCGTTCGCGCGCGAGCGCGCCCTGCACACCGTGGCACGCAACATCTCGACCCGCTACCTCTCGATCCTCGTCGAGATGGTCATCGGCTTAGTCCTCCTTCCCTTCAACCTGAAATACCTGGGAGAGTCGAACTACGGGCTCTGGGTGCTCCTCGGTTCCGTGACGATGCACTTTTCGTTGTTCGAGCTGGGGAACGGCGGCGCCATGGTGAAGTTCATGGCGCAGTACCGCGCGCTCAACAACGCGCGGGCGATCAACGAAATCGCCAGCTCGATGTTCGTCGTCTTCGGCGCGATCGGCCTCGCGTCGTACGCCATTCTGACTGGAGTGGCGCTCAACCTCGAGCACCTCTTCAACGTCTCCGCCGAACAGGCCGCCGTCGGCCAATGGATTCTGCTCCTCATCGGCATTCACGTGACGGCCAACTTCCCGTTCAGCGTGTATGGCGGGGTCACCAGCGGCTTCCAACGGTACGACATCAACAATTTCGTGGCCGTCGTGACGACGATCCTCGCGGCGGTGGTGAACGTCGCGGTCGTGTTGTCTGGCGGATCGCTCATCCTCCTGGTGGCGAGTACGACCGGCGTACGGTTGATCGCCTACCTCGTCTACGCGGCCAATGCCTACCGGGTCTTCCCTGAGCTGCGAGTACGGCCATCGTTGTTCCAGATGGCCCGCGTGCGCGAGGTCATGGGGTTCAGCGCTTACACGACCGTCATCGACTGGGCGAACAAGCTCAACTACCAGCTCGACGAAGTGGTGATCGGCGCCTTCCTCGGTACGGCGGCCGTGGCGGTGTGGGCTCCGGCCGAACGGATCGTCTCGGGAATTCAACGCCTGACCAACCAGGTGAACGGGGTGTTGTTCCCGTTGATCGTCGACAGCGACGCCACCAACCAGCAGTCGCGGCTCCAGCAGATCCTCGTGCAGGGCACGCGCTTCTCCCTCGCCACGGTGATCCCGATCTCGGCCGCCGTCTTCGTGCTGGCGGATCCCTTGATTCGCGTGTGGCTCGGCCACAAGGCGGATGAAGTGGCGGGGGCCATCCCGGTTCTGCAGATCCTCACGCTGGCGGTCGCCGTGCGCGTTGGCGATGCCACGAGCACGACGCTGCTCAAAGGGACCGGCAAGCATCGCATGCTGGCGGGGGTCAACATCGGAACCGGACTCGTCAACGTCGCACTGAGCGCGTTGTTCATCGGCCCCTTCGGTTTGGTGGGCGTCGCCTACGGCACGCTGATTCCGATCACCGCGGCGGCTGTATTCATCCTGTTCCCGGCCGCTTGCCGCCGCGTTGGACTCACCGCGCCGTACGTGGCCCTGCACGGGGTGGTGCCCGCCGTGTGGCCGGCGATTCCCGCGGCCGCGGCGATCTGGATGCTCCGCACCGACGTACCGCCCAGCTTGCTGGCGCTCATCCTCCACAGTGCGGTCGGTGCCCTCATTTACGTCACGCTCTTCTTCGGAATCGCGATCGGTCGCCGCGATCGGGCCCTGTACGTGCAAAAGGTTCGGGAGCTCATCGGCCGTCGAACGACGACGGTCGGGTCCAAGGCGCCGGTCGGTGGCGCGGTTTTCGGAGGGCAGTGAATGCGTGGTGTGATCCTGGCGGCGGGCAAAGGCTCCCGCCTCAACGGTACGGCGGGAAATGCACCGAAGTGTCTCGTGCGGGTCGGCACCCACTCGCTGATCGAGCGTCAAATCGAGACCCTGCGTGGCGCCGGAATCGACGACATCGTCGTGGTCGCAGGCTGCCAGCAGTTGCGCGTTCGCCGCACCTGTGGGAAGGGTGTTTCCTATATCGAGAACACACGTTACGCCGAAACGAACAGCTTGTATTCGCTGTGGATGGCACGACCTCTGCTCTATGAGGGGTTCGTGGTCCTAAATTGTGACGTTCTCTTCCACCCGGCGCTCCTTGAGGACCTGCTGACCTCTCGTCACGAAAACGCGCTGCTCCTCGGGTATCGCGAGGCCAACCAGCCGCTCTTCGGTGATGAGGAAATGAAGGTCAAGGTCCGCCACGGCCGAGTGGTCGAGATGTCCAAGGACATGGACCCGACGGAGGCGGACGGCGAGAACCTCGGCATCGTGAAGTTCGATGCCCGAGGCGCCGCCGCCCTCGTCGACATCATGGATGGGATCGTGGAGGACGGGCGCCTGCGCGAATGGGCGCCGCGCGCCTTCTCACAGTTCGCGCAGCAGCATTCGCTGCACGCGATCGGCACACGCGGTCTGCCCTGGATCGAAATCGATTTTCCGGAAGACTACGAGCGCGCGGTCGCCGAGATCCTTCCGATGATCGAGGCCGACGCGCCGGCCGCCACCTCCTTCCCGGCCGCAGTGGCCGGCCGTCGCCGGTAACCCATGCTCCCCGCGCCCCAGTCGTTCCCTGACGCCCCGCGGCCGGGTGCCCGTCCTGGCACCGGACCGAGGATCGTCGCCGTTGGCGGCGGCACCGGTCTGCCGAACGTGCTGCGCGGGCTGCGTCCGCTCCTCTACGCGGCCGGCGATCGCCACCAGGACACGACACCACGCGACCAGCTGGTTGCCGTCGTGGCGACCTCTGACGATGGTGGAAGCTCGGGCCGGCTGCGAGCGGAATTCAACATGGTTCCACCCGGCGACATTCGCAACTGTCTCGCAGCGCTCTCGGATAACCACGCGCTTATTGCCGACATCTTTCAATATCGGTTCGACGCGGGCGAAGGACTGAACGGCCATGCGATCGGCAATCTGGTGTTGACCGCCCTTGCCGACGTCACGAACGACTTTCCGCGGGCGGTCGAGATCGCGTCGCGCCTCGTCGGCGCACGCGGCACCGTGCTGCCGGCCACGCGCGGGATGGTGACACTGCTCGGCGAGTTCGAGGATGGGCGCATCCTGAGCGGCGAGACGGCGATCTCCGGGGCGGGTGGACGGATCCGAAAGGTGTCGCTGATCCCCGACCGGCCCGACTGTCTGCCCGAGGTTTGTCACGCCATCCGGCATGCGGACGTCATCGTGACGGGGCCCGGCAGTCTCTATACGAGCATTCTCCCGCCGCTCCTGGTTCCTGATGTCACCGCGGCCGTTCTTCAGTCGAGGGCCACGCGGATTTTTGTCGGGAACCTGATGACCGAGCCTGGAGAGACCGACGATTACTCGGCGCTCGATGAAGTGCTGGCGATCGAGCGCCATCTTGGCGCGCAGTTGTTCGACTGCGTGATTTACAACACGAGCCCCATCCCCGAATCGCTGGCCGGTGTTTATGCGGCGCGCAACGCGCGACCGGTCCTCACCGGCACGTTCGAGATCTCGGCCTTCGAACGGCTCGGGATCCGGCCGATCGGGGTCCCGCTCGTGTCGGAGCACCCTGCGGGAAAGATTCGTCACCACCCCGACCGGCTGGCCGCCGCGATCCTTGCGCTCGCGCAGGGCAAGCTCGGGGCACGGCGGGTGCGGGCGGAGGCCGGAGGCCTGTAGATGTACGAACGGTTTTACGAACTTCGCGAGCGCCCCTTTGCGCTCAGCCCGGACCCGGACTACCTGTATCCGAGCCGCGTGCATCGCGAGGCGCTCGACTACCTGCGCTACGGCCTCGAGAGCCACGCGGGGTTCATCGTGATCACCGGAGAGATCGGCTCCGGCAAGACGACGCTGCTCCAGACGCTGCTGCGCGGGCTCGACTCCCAGACGACCGTCGCGCGCATCGTGAACACCATGCTCGAGCCACGCGAGCTGCTCGAGACGATCATGATCGATCTCGGGATCGATCCCGCCGGCCGCAGCAAACCGCTGCTGCTGCGCGACCTCGCGCAGTATCTCGTCGATCAACGGCTGGCCGGCCGGATGGTGCTGCTCGTCATCGACGAGGCCCAGAATCTGAGCCTCGGCGCGCTCGAAGAGCTGCGCATGCTGTCGAACCTCGAGACCGAGAAGTCGAAACTTCTCCAGATCGTGCTGGTGGGACAGCCCAACCTGCGCGACAAGCTGAGCGCTCCGGAGCTCGAGCAGCTGCGCCAACGCATCACGGTCAGTTATCACCTGCAGCCGCTCGATGCCGGCGAGACCGCGAACTACATCAACCATCGCCTCAAGCGGGCGGCGCTGGGGGCGCCGATGGAGTTCCCGCACGGGGTGACCGACACCGTCTACACGCGGAGCCGCGGCGTGCCGCGCATCATCAACGTGATCTGCGACGCGGCGCTCGTCTTCGGCTATGCGGAAGAGCGCCGGCAGGTGGACGTGCCGCTGATCCAGGAAGTGCTCGCGGAGCTGGAAACCACCGGCATTCTGCCGCCGGTCAGCGGGAGCCCGGCGCAGCCCGCGCTCGCCCCGGCGCCGCCTGCAGCCGCTGCGACGACCGGCGCCCAGGAAGCCTTTCGCGTTGTCGTCCCGCCAGCTGTCGCCGCCGCCGTCGCGGCGCGGCCATCAATCGGCCCGGACCTTTCTCTGCGTGCCGCGCAGCTCGATCAGCGCGAGCAGGCATTGAAACAGCGCGAGCACGAGCTCGCCGAGCAGCGCCGCATCCTGGCCGAAGAGTACCGGTTGCTGCGCAGCCGCACGGCTCCAGCCGCCAGTGATGCCGATCGTTATCGCCCCGCGCACGTTCACGCCATGGCCGCGCGCGCCTCGGTCTGGGACCGTGTCAAGCGCGCCATGCTCGGGTCCCCCGCGACCGTAGATTGACTTGAGGGAGTTTGGCGGTCGACTTGCGCCGCCGTTGGATATGCGAACGCTGTTCTGGGTATCGCTCGCGGTCATCGGCTACGTTTACGCCGGGTATCCGCTCTTGCTCGCCGCCTGCGCGCGGCTGGCGCGGCGGCTTCCCCGTCGTCCGTCGATCGACCGCGTCGAGACGTGGCCGTCGATCTCGATCGTCATCGCCGCCCGGAATGAAGCGGACCGTCTGCCCGGACGCATCCAGAATCTGCTCGGCATTGCCTACCCCGGCGAACGCGACATCATTGTCGTGTCCGACGGCTCGACCGACGATACCGCCGAAGTCGTCCGCGAATTCGGCGCGCGCGCCCGTCTGGTGGAGGTACCGGCTGGCGGCAAGCCACAAGCACTGAACGCCGGCGTGGCGGAAGCGCGTGGAGACATCCTCGTGTTCGCGGATGCCCGCCAGCGATTCTCCGACCACGCGCTGATGGAGCTCGTCGCCAACTTCTCCGACCCATCGGTCGGCGCCGCCACCGGTGAGCTGGTCATTGATGCCGAGCGCCAGCCCACCGGCTCCTCGGTCGGCGACGGTGTCGGTCTGACTGGAGGTACGAGAAGTGGCTGCGCCGGAACGAGAGTCTCGTCTGGTCCACGCTCGGTGCCAGCGGCGCCATTTATGCCATGCGCCGCAGTCTGTGGTGCCCCCTGCCGCCCGAAACACTGCTCGACGACGTGCTGGTGCCGATGCGCGCGGTGCTCGCCGGCTGGAGGGTCGTGTTCGAAGAGCGCGCGCAGGCCTTCGATCGTGCGGCGTCTGACGCGGCCGCCGAGTCCCGCCGCAAGATCCGCACGCTCGCCGGCAATTACCAGATCCTCGCGCAGGAACCGCGGCTGCTGGTCCCGTTCCTCAATCCCGTGTGGCTGCACTACGTCTCGCACAAGGTCGGACGCCTGGTGGTGCCATGGGCGCTCGCGGCGGCCCTCGTGTCGAGCGCCATCCTGGCCGTCGACAGCTGGTGGTTTGCACTGGCGCTCGGCGTGCAGGGGATGTTCTACGGCCTCGCGCTGTTCGGCGCGTGGCTGGAGCGCGACGACGTCGACGAGCGACACGGGGTCGACATCGCCGGCGCACGCGAGCAAGGGGCCGTTAGATGAGATCGCTGCTGCGACGCGCCTCGCGTGTCGCGTTTACGTTCGTGATGATGAATTACTCGGCGGTCGTCGGGCTGTTGGCGCTGCGCCGCGGCCGCGAGGTGTGGAAGTAGATGGACGAGCAGCTGGCGTTCAAACACGGCACGGTCACGGGCATCGCGCGCAGGGATGTCGCTCCCAAGGATTCGACCATCGCCGCAGCGCCATCCTCGCGCGCCGACCCGCCCGTTGCGCGAGCGCACAGACTGGGCCTTCATGGGCCTCTTGCTCTTCACTTTCGCGCTGTACTTCCGGCCGCGGACACCATTGCTCCGTTGGCCGCTCTGCCCTTGTCCGAGATCGCGGCGGCCATCGCCTTGGGGGCGCTGGTGGCTGGGCGGCTGATGCGTGGGCAATCGGTGATCCGCGTGACGCCGGAAGTAATGGCGGTGGCGGCGCTCGGAGGCGTGATGCTGCTCACGGCTCCGCTCTCCATCTGGCCGGTGGGGCCATCGGGACGTTCACCGACTTGTATCTGAAAGTCGTTCTCATTTTCGTGCTGATCGTCACCACGCTGACCTCGCCCAAGCGCATCGAGCGCTTGACGTGGGTGGTCGTCGCGGGCAGCTCCTACATCGCCTTCCGCGCCGTCTTCGACTACGCGCGCGGCTTCAACCTGGTCGAGAACGGGCGCGTGCAGGGTGCCGTCGGTGGAATGTTTCAGAACCCGAATGACCTCGCGCTGAACATGGTGGTGATCCTGCCGCTCGCCGCCCTGCTCGCCATGCGCAGGCGATCGATTCCGGCGAAGCTCGTGGCTGCCGGTGGCGCGTTCTTGATGATTGGCGCAACGATCGTCTCTCAATCGCGCGCCGGATTCTTGGGCTTGGTCGCGATGTTGGTCCTCTTTGTGATCTACGTCGGCCGCAAGCGGCCAGCATTCAGGCGGCTGCGTGCGTGGTGATCCTGTTCGCGCTGCCATTGGTGCCCGCGTCGTATTGGCAGCGCATGTCCAGCATCACCGACGAGAGCCTCGACGCCAGCGGCTCGCGCGATGCGAGGCGCACGCTGCTGGGAGAGGCGTGGCAAGCCTTCCTCGCGTACCCACTGACGGGGGTTGGCGCCGGGAACTTCAAGGCCTACAATCCGCGCGGCCGCACCGAACCCTGGCAGGAAACCCACAACGTGGTGCTGCAGGTCGCTTCGGAACTCGGCGTGTTTGGCGTATTGATCTTCTTCTACCTGGTCGGCCGGGCGTTTACCGCGAGGAGTCGTGTGTCACGTCTCTTACGGCGCGCCTCTGGCGGCCCTCAAAAATCGCGCTGGGGCGCCCAGCCGCCGCCGGCCCAGCCCGCCGTGGTCACGGCGACGAGGCGGCGTTTCTCGACGTGCAGGGTGCGGCGATGACGGCGGCGATCGCGGATGGTTCTTCGCGGCCCTCTTCGCCTCGGTTGCCTACCATTGGACGTTCTACTACCTGCTGGCGCTCGCCATCGCCCCGCGCGAGGTCCTGCAGGACCGCCTCGCCGGCCGTTCGGTGCCCGACGTGCCGGTCGTCCCCCGCGCGAAATATCGAAAGGCGGCGGTGCCCGCGGAGGCGCGCGCGTGAGCAGCCTGCGCCGCGCGGTCGTCCAGCGCGTGCGCGACTACGACCGGCGACTCACCCGACGGGGCGATCGCCGGCAGATCCTCGTCGACGGGCGAACCCGGTGAACTACGCATGGTGGCGCCGCTGCTGCGCGATGGCGCGCGACCCACGCCTCCAGTTCTTCTTCACCGCCAGCGAAGAACCCGCGCACATGCGGGCGATCTATGCGAGGCGCCGGACGTCGTGCTGGTGCACCCGCTGCGCGCCGCCACCATGAAGTTCGATGCGTATGTCGCGTCGGATTTCATGTGGGCGAGCTCCTGCGCGAGACCTGCCGTATACAGATCTTCCACGGTGTCGGCGGCAAGTACGGTTTCGACGCCCCGACGGAGTCGATGCGCGAATGGCATCGCCTCTTTTTCGTCAACCGGCGCCGGCTGACCAACTGCATCACGCACGGCGCGATCGATGCCGGCAGCCCGGCGATCCGGCTGGTGGGTTATCCAAAAGGGGACTGCCTGGTCGATGGATCCCTGAATCGTGCCGCCGTCCTCCAGTCCTGGGTCTCGATCCCGGCCGGCAGACGGTGCTCTACGCCCCACCTGGTCACCCGCGTCGTCGCTCAACGCGATGGGAGAAGACGTCGTTCGGGGGTTGCTCTCGCTCGGCGCCAACGTGATCGTGAAGCTCCACGACCGGTCGCGCGACCTCCGAGAGCGTTCCTCCGGAGGCGTCGACTGGGTCAAGCGGCTCGAGCCGCTGCTTCCGCAAGGCCGGGCGATCCTCGCGCCCGGTCACGACATCTCGCCCTACCTGGTGGCGGCGGACGTCATGATTACCGACCACAGCTCCGCCGGCTTCGAGTTCCTGCTGCTCGATCGGCCATCGTCAGGATTCACCGGCCGGCGTTGCTGAAAGTGGCGAACGTGCACCCCGACTATGTGAACCTGCTGGCATCGGTCTCGGAGATGCCGAGCACGCGCGCGGCGTCGTGGACGCCGTCGTGCGTGCCATCGAAGACCCCGTCACGCGACGCGCCGAGCGGCGCGCCGTGGCCGAGGACCTCTTCTACCTTCCGGGCTCCGCCACGTCGCGCGCCGTCAGCGCGCTCTACGAGGCGATTGCGCTCGAGCCCCCGATGGCCACCGTTCCACTGGAGGCGAGATGCCAGCCGTCAGTGTGATCATGCCGGCCTACAACGTCGAGGCCTACATTGACGCCGCCATCGGTTCAGTGCGCCGCCAGACGTTCACGGATCTCGAGGTGGTCATCGTGGACGATGGGTCTACGGACCGGACCTACAAGGTCGCCAGGCGTCACGCCAATGTCGATCCGCGCATCCGCATGGTTCACCAGGAGAACGGCGGGCTTTCCTCGGCCCGTAACACGGCACTTCGCCATGCGACCGCTCCGGTGATGCTGCGCTGCTCGACAGCGACGACGTGTGGACGCCGACCTTCCTCGAGAAGCAGCTTGCGATTCTCGAATCGGATGGGGGCATTGACATCGTGACCGGTAACGCCTGGGTGCTGGGCGGCCCCCAGGATCGCGATCCGGCGCGCCCCTATCCTGATCCGCGCCCGGTAACAACCTGGTGTCGATCCTCGCCGACGAATTGTCGGTGTTCGTGATGTCGGTGTTCCGACGCCGCGTGTCGGACGTCATCGGCAATTTCGACCATCCTTGGGGACGAACGAGGACTACGACTTCTGGGTACGCGCCGCGGTCGCCGGCTTCCGGTTCGCGCGGAATGAGATGCCGCTCGGGGACTATCGCCGGCGCGACGACAGCCTGTCGGCCGACGACATGCGGATGCTGCGCGGCATCATCCGCGTTTATACGAAGCATCGTCCCGCACTGCTCTATTACCGGCCAGCGCTCGACATCCTCGACTTGCAGATCAAGCGCTTCGAGGCGGAGCTCATTGCCGCCCAGGCCCGGCACGCGATGGACACGAAGGATTTCACGTCCGCCAAGGAACGCATCGCCGAACTGACCGACCGGCGCGGCGGCGCCAAACTCGGGCTCGTGAAGATGATGTCGCGCTGGACGCCAGGCCTGCTCTGGAAGGCGTACCAAGTGCGCCGCAACCGCCAGCAGACGCCCGCTGGCCTCGCCGGGACGATGAAGTATTCCGTCGTCATTGCCACGCATAACCGCGCCGCTGACCTGCGCGACACACTGGCGAGCCTCGCGGCTCTCCAGCCCGATGGGCCCTGGGAAGTCATCGTGGTCGACAACAACTCTCCCGATCACACGCGGCAGGTGGTCGAGGCAGCGGCGCCAACCTTCCCCGTCGCGTTGCGTTACCTCTTCGAGGCGAGGCAGGGGCGGAGCCCTGCACTCAACGCAGGCATCAGCGCTGCCAGAGGCCAGATCATTGCGACCACCGACGACGACGTGCGCGTGCCGCGGATTGGCTGACCACCGCCGCGCGTGGGCTGGACGGGCTGAAGGCGGATTATGTCGGCGGACGGGTGCTGCCGATCTGGCCCCTCAGTTGCTCGGGGCGAGCGGGCACCGCGGCCGGCCTGGATTCCGAATCGCGGTGGGAAACAGTGGGCCGTGATCGCGCTGCTCGACTACGGTGACACACCGATCGAGTTCGGCACGCGCGTGCCGCTCGGCGTCAACATGGCCTTCAGGCGCGACGCGTTCGTCGTGCCGGTCTGCTCGATCCGGAGACCGGGCGCAAAGCAGGCACGCTGCTCGGACAGGAAATCCGCGAGTGGTGTATCCGCGCTCGCAAGGCCAGCCTGCGTGGCTTCTATGTTCCCGAGATGGTGGTCGAGCACCTCATCCCGGCGGAACGGCTCACAAAAACCTACTTCCGACGGTGGTTCTACTGGCGTGGGGTCAGTCGCGCACGGCTGTATCAGCGCGCTGGCCTCGACATGGAGTCGCCGGAGCGGTCACCTTCGACTTCGCGACGGTGCCGCACATCGCCGGCGTGCCCCGCTACCTGTACCGCAAAGCCCTGGCAGCACTGGAGGACTGGGGAATCGAGAGATCCGCCGCAGGCCAGTCGAAGCCTTCGAGCACGAAACCTGGTTGTGGTTCTTCGCCGGCATCCTTCGCCAGCGCTGGAAGGACTCACGAGTTCGGAGTGTCACCGATGGAAAGCTACAGGAAAGCGCATTACACGCTACGGCATCGCGTGATCGCGTCGCTTAGCCAGCGACTCGAGGCATCACGTATACCCAGCGCCACGGCCTCATCCGCGGCATGCGGCGCCAAGGGGGCCTCGGATTCCTGCCGGCGCTGCTCGCCGGGGGCAATCACGAGACTGCCGAGCATCAATTCCTTCGTCGCCTGGATCTGAAGGACAAGACCGTCTACGAGATCGGTGCCTTCCAGGGGATCCTGACGCTCTTCTTCAGCAGCCGGGCGAAGGAAGTGATCGCCTACGAGCCGAATCCCCCGTCCTATCAGCGTGTGCTGCAGAACCTCCGACTGAATGGCCGCAACAACGTTCGCGTTCGCCACCTGGCCGTCGGCGAACTGGAAGGCAGCCTGACGCTTCTCTGCGACCCGCTCATGCCAGGCGGCACCAGCGGCGATCCGACGGTGGCGGGCCAGATCAAGGGCTCCACGACCGCGAAATCGGTCAACGTGCCGGTCGTGACGCTCGATCGGGATATCGTCACCGCGCGCCTGCCAAACCAGATTTGATCAAGATCGATATTGAAGGGATGGAGCTTCCGGCGTTGAAGGGTATGACCCAGACGCTAAAGCACCATCACCCCGAGCTGTACATGGAGATGCACGGCGCCACGCTCGAGCAGAAGGATGCCAACGTTCGCAACATCGTCGAATTCGTCAGTCAACTGGGATACGGCTTCATCGTCCACGTCGAGTCCGGCGAGCGCATTACAACGGCCAATGCCACCCGCGCGCGCCGGGGACACCTCTACGCGAGGTTCAGGCCTTGATTCGCCGCCTCACCCGCGTCGCGCACCAGATCGATCATGCGATCGGACGGTTGAGGTCCATGCGTCGCGTGCTGGTCGAACTGCGGACGCCGGTGTCGAAAGCGATCCTCTCGCCGATCTACGAACCGCTCCTCGACATACCCGACCTCGAAGTCTGTTTCACGAGCGATACCCGGAGCGGATCGTGCCGATCGTTGGACCGAAACGCTTCCTCACCCACCGGCAAGTCGAGTGGAGACGGTTTGACGTCTATTTCAACGCCGACCCCTGGGCGAGGGCACGGCTTCGACGCTGCGCTCGCGAGGTGAACTTCTTCCACGGCGTCGCTGGGAAGTACGACCTCGACAATCCGAAGGGGTTACCGTTGGGATACGAGTCGTACGATCGGGTTGCCTTTGTGAACCGTGATCGGATGACGCGATACCTCGATGACGGCGTCGTCACGCCACGGCAAGCGTGCCTGGTGGGCTACCCCAAGCTCGACCGCCTCGCGTCCGGAGCCATCGACGGGGCCAGAACGCACCGCGCTGGCCTCGATGCCTCCCGCCAGACGGTCCTTTACGCACCGACGTATTCACCGGCATCTTCTTTACACGCCGCCGGTGAAGCGATCGTGCGAGCGGCGGCCGATGCGGGCTGGAACGTGATCGTGAAGCTGCACGATCGTTCGCTCGATCCGGACCCTCGATACAGCGCCGGCATCGACTGGCGCCCTCGCATGCGGGCCCTCGAAGAACCTGGTCGCATTTGCTACGTCGAGGACGCTGACTCGTCGCCGTTTCTCGCCGCGGCCGACGCCATGATCACCGATCATAGTTCTGTCGGATTCGAGTACCTGGTGCTGGATCGGCCACTGATCGTGTTCGACGTGCCCGGGTTACTTGAAGCCGCGCGGATCAATCCCGAGAAGATGGCACAACTGCATTGGGCGGCGCACGTCGTATCGGGCGTGACCGGCTTGCCGGAAGAACTGCGAACGGCTGCTCTGGCCCCTGCGGCAAAATCTCGCGAGCGCCGCCGGATTGCCGCACAGGTCTTCCATGAACCTGGCACCGCCACCGAGCGGGCGATCGCCTTGATCCGCGAAATGCTGGGCCGGCAGCCGTCTCACAGCACGGTCACCTTCGGCGGCCGGCAGACCGCAGGTGGAGGGCTGGCCACGTGAGCGCTCCGAGTCCACGCCACCGTTCTCATTCCGACGTACAACCGTGCGTCGATGCTGAACGAGACGCTGACGTGGCTCGCTCGCATCCGTGTCCCGAACACAGTCTCGTGGGACGTCATCGTCATCGACAACAACTCGACCGACGAGACCCGGAAGGTTGTCGACCGCCACGCCGCGGCCTTTCCTGTTCCCCTGCGGTATCTGTTCGAAGAGCGGCAGGGCCGATCGAGCGCACTCAATGCGGGCATCGCCGCTGCGCGTGGCGTGGTCCTCGTCTTTACCGACGACGACGTGCGAGTCGCGGAGGGGTGGCTTGACGCCGCCGTCACGCCGCTGCTCAGTGAGTCCGACGTGGCCTACACCGGGGGTCCAGTGCGTCCGATCTGGGGAGCCCCCCGCCGGCGTGGCTGGATCTGACGCGCGGTGATCTCTGGGGCACGATCGCGATCCAGGATCATGGCGACTTCGCGCAGAGCTATGAGCAGGCGCGAAGGGTTCCGCTGGGCGCCAACATGGCCGTCCGGCGCGATGTCTTCGAAACGGTGGGCGGCTTTCGCGCCGACCTCGGGCGCAGCGGCGGCCGGGTCGTGATGGGCCAGGAAGTGCCGGAGTGGTTGATCCGTGCGCGTCGTGCCGGATTCGCCGGCCGGTATGTTCCCGCCATGGAAGTCCACCACCACATTCCGGCGGCGCGTCTCACCCCGACCTACTTCCGGCGGTGGTGGTATGGAAAGGGCGTCTCACGCGCGGCCCTCGAACAGCTACAGCCGGTCACCGACTTCGGCGTGGACCTGCGGAGGACGCCACACATCTTCGGGGTGCCGCGCTACATGTATGGCACGGCGTCGCGGGACGCCATCGGCTGGATGATGGAAACGGTCCGCCGCCGCCCGGCGGCGGCGTTCCGTCATGCCATGGGCCTGGTCTACTTTGCCGGCTACTGCAGCGCGCGCTGGCGCGCGCGCCGCAGCGCCCTGTTGTCCTATCGAACCTCGAACGTCGTCACCACCGGACGGTGATCCGAAGGCATGTAGCCATTGGAGTCACGCGTGTCGAACACCTTCGAATCAATCACAACAAGGTTCGACGCATTTTTCGAGACGAGGATGTAGTCGATCCGACCGTTCTTGGTCGCTCCGTACGGGGTGATGTCGGAGCTGGCGTAGGCCCTCCCCTGGTTCAACGCCAGGGTCCAGGAGTCGTTGTAGGTCTTGTAGTACTCCAGGATCGACGTCTGATCCGGCCACGCGTTCATGTCTCCCGCCACGATCCGGTTTTCCGCAAAGCCGGAGGCCCAGCGGATCACATCCCTCGCCTGCGTGAGGCGCATCGCCTGGTCGTAGGGGTCGAGATGCGACAGCGAGATGTTGATGTTCCGTCCGTTGATCGTCAGTGAGGCCTGGGAGACCGCTCCCGCGCCGTTGAGGCCGCTCGACTGGGTGATGACGCTATGTCCCACCGAGTCGAAGGGGTACACCGAGAGGATCTGGTGTCCTTTGCCGTTCGACGACCACTGGCCGAACTCCTGCGAGAAATGTGAGTACCATTTCCGTCCCGTTCGCTGCTCGAGGATCGCCTTGTACCTGGCAGGCTGGTCTTCGTTGCCCCACGAGGTGTACTTCTCAACCTCGTTGAGGAGCACGATGTCGGGGTTCATCGCCGCCATCCAGAAGCCGATGCGGTCGATGTCGTAGACCCCGTCGGTGCCTCGTCCATGATGGAGGTTCCACTGCAGCACGCGGAGCCGAACCGCACCGGTGGGTGAAGGTGCGCGGGGGCCGGGGCCGGAGCGGGAGCAGGTTCCGGGCGGGGGCGGGAGCAGGCGCCGGAGCCACCGTTGGACTGAGGATGGTCGTGTCGTTCTTCGAGGCACCTGGCGCACGCGCGTAGTAGGTGTACGGGGACAGCACGATCTGGTCGATCGATATCCCGTCCTCGCGGCGCTGCACGCGGATCGTCTGCTGGCCGCTGTACTGAAAATGGATGTACTCGCCATTTCCACCGTATCCGTTGTCTTCCCAGCCCCAACCCGAAAGGCCGCAACCATTGCACGCTTCGAGGCTGACCGACATTGCGGTCGGCGTCCCAATGCGGTACATGGCCGCCCCGATCGGACTCAACGTATTCGTGAACTGAACGTAGACCGAATCGTTCGTCCAGGAGTTGTTGTCGGCCTTGCCGCGCACCCATAGCCGGTACGGTTTCATCGCCTCCGCGTAGAACGTCAGCTCGAAGTAGTCGGAGGGGGACGCGGATGGGGTCGTGACCTTGGCCGCGCCGCGGTCGGGGTTCCAAATTCGCGATCCGCTCGCCGCGGTGCTATCCGCAACGTGCTGCCAATTACCCACGCGAGGGGCACCTGCCGTGTGCAACACGATCTCGCTCGTACCCGTTGGCGCCGGGGCTGGAGCAGGGGCGGGAGCAGGCGCTGTACCCGCCAACCGGCAGGATCGTCGCATCATCGCGTGGCGCTCCCGGTGCCTGGTACAGATAGGTCGCCGCGGACAGCACGATCTGGTCGATCGACACGCCGTCCTCGCGCCGTTGCACGCGGATCGTCTGCTGCCCGCCCGTAGCGAAGGAGATCACCGGGCCGTTGCCGCCGTAACCGTTGTCTTCCCAGCCCCAGCCAGACACGCCACAGCCGGAACACGGTTCGACGCTCACCACCATGCCGCTCGACGTGCCGATCCGGTTGACGGCGGCGCCCGAGGTGTTGACGCTATTGGTGAACTGCAGGAAGACGGAGTCGTTGGTCCACGAGTTGTTGTCGGCCTTGCCGCGGACCCAAATCCTGTACGGCCGGTTCGCGTCCGCCGTGAACGTCAACTGAAAGTAATCAGCCGGCGATGCCAGCGCGGACGCCAGCTTCGCGACACCGCGATCGGGGTTCCAGACGCGCGCACCACTCGCGGCCGTCCTGTCGGAAACTCTCTGCCAGTCGCCCACTCGCGTCGCGGCGGACGTGTGAAGCACGATCTCGGACTGCGCGTCAGCGGGGACGCTGCCGAGGGTGATGAAGGACGCAGCGGCCAAGAGGCTGCGCGCAACGCTGAACATCCGATTGCGATTCATCAGTAGGAAGATCTCCGGGCGCAGACACACGGCCGCAGGAACAGTGTCAGCGCGGTTTTACCCGGGCACTCCGGCGAGACGCCGACGTATTCGGGGTGTTGTTTGGGTTGGAGCGCTGCCGCCTACACGGTGGCAACGACGGCTTCTCCATGGGCAAGAAAGCGTCCACTTCCAAAAACCGCTGTGTTTATTGTCGGAACGGGATGACTGGCGTGATTTATAACTCAGCGCGTACCCGAACGCACCTCGGCCATATGCAGTTTTTTCGTGCGTCGCGCGAATTGCTCACAAAAACTGCGGGTACGAAAAACGGTCCAGTTGCGTTTGAAGACAGGCCGCGCGGCACGGTTCTGCACGGCAGACCTGCACCGTTCACATCGCAGTGTTTCCCAACACTGTGCGCCGTTGAAGGCGAGCAATTTGCAGAGCTGAAAAGGCAGGGTGATTCGATTGAAAGTTGCGATTGTCGCGCCGTCGATGCACATCCTCGGCGGTCAGGCCGTGCAGGCGGAGCGGTTGCTCTGGGCGTGGAACGATGATCCGGAAGTCCAGGCGTGGTTGGTGCCCATCAACCCAGTGGCCCCTGCCTGGTTACGGGGTGCCAGCCGTATCAAGTACGTCAGAACCCTCATCACTCAAATGACCTATTGGCCGCTGCTCCTTCGGGAGCTGCGGCACGCGGACGTCGTTCACGTCTTCTCGGCCTCCTACTTCTCGTTCATCTTGGCGCCGCTGCCGGCCGTGCTGGTCGCGCGGCTCTACGGCAAGCCGGTGGTGATGAATTACCGGAGCGGCGAGGCGCCGGATCATCTTCGTCGGTCATGCGGTGGCGCGTGCCGTGCTGCGCGGGGTAGACCGCAACGCGGTACCGTCGCGGTTCCTCCAGGAGGTCTTCGCGAGTTTCGCCATTCCGTCCGAGATCGTGCCCAACATCGTGGACGTCGATCGCTTCGCGTTCGACGGCGCAGCCCGCTTGCACCGAAGATCCTGTCCACGCGGAACTTCGAAGGCCTTTACAACGTGGCCTGTACCCTGCGCGCCTTTCAATTGGTGCAGCGAGAGCATCCTGACGCGACGTTGACGCTCGTGGGGGGAGGATCGCAGGAGGGCGCCCTCAGGGCACTCGCCGTCCAACTTGGGTTGCGCCACGTCACCTTCGCAGGGCGGGTTTCCCCTTCTGAGATCTGGCGCTACTACGCCGACGCTGATATCTACGTGCAGACGCCCGACATCGACAACATGCCATCCTCGATCCTGGAGGCCTTTGCGAGCGGTTGCCCGGTCGTCGCCAGCGACGCCGGCGGCGTGCCCGCGATCCTTACGCACGACACGCACGGGCTGCTCGTGCGCTGCAACGATCATCATGCCACTGCCGAAGCGATCTCGAGACTGCTGAAGGACCAGACCCAGGTCGATCGGCTCACCGCCGCCGCGCGGGAGAGCTGCGAAAAGTACCGCTGGAGCAACGTCCGCGCACGCTGGGTCGCCCTCTACCGTCAACTCGCGGGTCCCGACGCCGTTCCGGAACCCAACCCCGCATGAGCCAGGCGGTGCGTCATTCCCCGCTGCAACGGCTCCGGAGCATGGACGCCGCGGAAATCCGCTTCCGGGCGTCGGTTGCCCTGCGCAATGCGCTCGATCGCGCGCGGGTCTCGGTGGCTCCCCCGGTCTGGGACCGGAACGGGTTGCGGGTGGCGGGTCCGGGACTCGAACCCGCCCGCGCCCTGCTGGCGCGGCGAGACTGGCTGGGCGCGCATCGGGCCCTCGCAAAGTATTTCAAAGACAGGCGGCCCCTGTTTCCGCTGTCGCCCGAACGTGCGGCATTGGCCGCCCAGGTCGTTCGCTCGCGCTTCCCGAGGGTCGATGCGTGCACTCGGGCCGACCGCGTGATCGCAGGCCGTCACGACCTGTTGGGTTATACCAACGTGGACGTCGGGTCACCACCCGACTGGCATCGGGATCCCGTGCACGATTGCCGAGCGCCCCTGCTCTTCTGGGACACCGTGCCCTACCTGGATCCCGCGTGCGGCGATCACAAGATCACGTGGGAATTGAACCGGCATCAGCACTTTCTCGGGCTCGGACGCGCGTTTCACCTCACCGGCGACGAGAAGTATTACCGCGAGTTCGTGCGCCAACTCACGTCGTGGATCGTGGCAAACCCACCGCTACAGGGGCCGAACTGGAGCAGCATGCTGGAGCTCGGGTTGCGCTCCGTATCGTGGCTCTGGGCGCTGCAGTTCTTTGCGGGAGCTGCGGGAGACACCGACGATCAACCATGGCTTGTCGACCTCTTGCTGGCGTTGGATCGTCAACTGGTGCACGTCGAGCACAACCTTTCACGCTACTTCAGCCCCAACACTCACCTGTCGGGCGAAGCCCTTGCGCTCTATGTCGTGGGACGCGCGCTACCGGAGCTGGGTGACGCGGAGACTCGCGCCACGGCGGGGCGGTCGGTCCTGATCGATGAAGCAACCCGCCAGGTCAATCCGGACGGTGGCCACGCAGAGCTCTCGACGCATTACCACCGCTACTCCACCGACTTCTACCTGCTGGCGCTGAACGTCGCGCGCGTAACCGGCGACCCGGCCGCGGCAGCTTTCGAAGCCGCGGCCCGCCGACAGGCCGCGTACCTGAGAACGATGGCCACCGACCGTGGCGAGCTGCCGCAGTTGGGCGACGATGACGGCGGGCAGCTGTTCCCGATCTGCGGACGCCCACCCGCGGATTGCCGCGACACGTTGGCGAACGCTGCCGTGCTCCTCGACGATGCGTCGTTGTCGACGGGAAAGATCCCGGAGGAGACGTACTGGTTCTGCGCCAACCACGAGATCGTTCCAGGGGAGGCCGAGGCGACCCCATGGCCGTCACGCCGCTTCGAGTCATCGGGCTATTGCGTGTCCCGCAACGACCGGGGTGACCACCTGATCTTCGATTGCGGCCGGCATGGCTTCCGCAACGGCGGCCATGCCCACTCCGACGCCCTCGCCGTCGTCCTCAGCATCTCCGGGCACCCGTTGCTGATCGATCCGGGCACCGCCACGTACACGATGAATCCCGCGATCAGAAACCGCTTCCGTTCGACGGAGATGCACAACACCGTGACCATCAACGGTCGCCCGCAGTCCGAGCCGCGCGGCCCGTTCCACTGGCAGTCGACCACCGACGCCCGGTGCACCGCGTGGTCCACCCGCGGCGGAATGGATTACGCCGAAGGCCGTCACGACGGGTACGCGGGGATGACCCACATCCGGCGCGTGCTGTCGCTACATGGCGTCGGCTGGATCATCCTCGACCATCTCGTCGGGTTGTCGCAGGAGGTCCGGGCGAAGGCCATGTGGCACGTGCATCCGGCCTGGAACGCGGTGCGAGGCGGCGACGGGAGAGTTCGATTGGACGGGCCGGATGGCCTCAGCTGTGTGCTCGTGACGACAGGAGTGCTGACCGAAGTGGACGGACCTGAAGCCGCGTACTCGCCGGTCTATGGTCCGATTGAACCGGCGCCGTGCCTGGTGGCGGCGGTGACGGGCGGCCTGCCGTTGAGCCTGGTGACGTTCATCAACGCCACACCAGCATGGCAGCCGGACGCACTGTTCCCGACAGCCCCCGAAACATTCACGATCACGACGCCTGGCGGGACCTTGACGGTGATATCGAAAATCGAGGCAGAACCAGTGGTGACTCTGGGACCTGTAATGGCAGAGTCCGTGCATCGGACCGACTAGAACCATGTGTGGAATTGCCGGATTCGCCGACGCAACACCCTTTACACCGCATCGGCCGGAAGCTGACTTCGCGCTCGCGCACCGGATGTGCGAAGCCATTCGCCATCGCGGTCCAGACGACGAGGGCCTGCACGTGGAGGGCGGCGTCGGCCTCGGCATGCGCCGGCTCAGCATCATCGATCTTGCCACTGGCCATCAACCGATTCACAACGAAGACGAAACCATCTGGCTGGTGTTCAACGGCGAGATTTACAACTACCGGGAGCTGCGATCGGAACTCGAGCGGTACGGCCACCGGTTCTACACGTCGAGCGACACCGAAACCATCATCCATGCCTACGAACAGTGGAGTGAGGATTGCTTCGCGCGGTTGCGCGGAATGTTTGGCATCGCGCTGTGGGATCGCGGCAAGCGGACGCTCCTTCTGGCCCGCGATCGCGCCGGTATCAAGCCCCTCCACTACACCGAACACGGCGACCGGCTGTATTTCGGTTCGGAACTGAAATCCTTGATCGCGGCCGGAGCCGTCGATGGCGCCATCGACTTCGAGGCGCTCGACCATTACTTCTCGTTCCTTTACACGCCGCGCGATCGTTCCATCTTCCGTGGCGTCCGCAAGCTGCCGCCGGGGCACGTCCTGCGCTGGCGCGATGGGCGCGCGCACGTCCGGCCGTTCTGGCAGATCTGCGCGACCGAGACATTCAAGGGGTCGGAACAGGACGCCGCGGCGATGCTGGGGGAAGTGCTCGCCGGCGCGGTGCGCTCGCACATGATCAGCGACGTGCCGCTCGGAGCGTTCCTGTCCGGGGGCCTGGATTCGAGCGCGGTCGTGGGCCTCATGGCGCAAGCCTCGGAGCGCCCGGTCAAGACCTTCTCGATTGGGTTCGACGTCGCAGAGTTCGACGAGCTCGAGCACGCCCGCGCGGTCGCCACCCACTTCAACACGGAGCATCATGAGTTCGTGGTGCGGCCGGACGGCCTCTCGATCCTCGACGACTTGATCGAACACTTCGACGAGCCGTTTGCCGACTCGTCGGCGATCCCCACCTGGTACGTCTCGGAAATCGCGCGGCAGCACGTCACGGTGGTTCTCTCGGGGGACGGCGGCGACGAACTCTTCGGCGGGTACGACCGCTACCTGCCGCATCCGCGCGTCGAGCAGTTCGACCGGCTGCCGATGCCCGGCCGCCAGGCGTTGGCGGGCGCGGTATGGCCGCTGCTGCCGCACGGAGTACCCGGGAAGAACTTTTTGCGTCACGTTTCACGCGACGACAATGGACGCTACCTGGACTCGATTTCCCTCTTCCACGAAGACGAGAAGAGCGCCCTGTATTCCACCGAAATCCTGGCGGCGCTCGGCCGCTCGAGCGCCCAGACGGCGCTCGCGCGGCACTTCGATCGGTTCTCGGAGATGCCCCCGCACAGCCGCATGATGCGCTTCGACTTCGAAACGTATCTGCCCGAGGACGTGCTGACGAAAGTGGACCGCATGAGCATGGCTCACTCCATCGAGTCACGCGTGCCGCTCCTCGACAACGAGGTGATCGACTTCGCCGCGTCGTTGCCCGCCTCGATGAAGATCCGCGAGGGACGCCGCAAGCACATCCTCAAGGAGGCGATCGCTGGACTCCTGCCGACCCACATCCTCAACCGTAAGAAGCAAGGCTTCGGCGTGCCGCTCGGCGTGTGGTTCAAAGGCGGGCTGACGGACATCTTCGCCGACGTCCTCGGCTCTCCGCGGGCCCGCCAGCGGGGCTACTTCCAGACCGCGTTCATCGACCGGCTCGTCCATGAACACCTCAACGGCCGCCGCGACCACACCTTGCGGCTCTGGCAGTTCCTCATCTTCGAGCTCTGGCACCGCCAGTACGTGGACTCGCCAACCCCCGCCGATATGCGCGCCGTCGGTACGTCGTAAGCCGCCTTTAGGGGCGCCCCGCACTACCCACCGACCGGTCGAGGCGGGGCCAGCCCTCGAACCCTCTCAAAAGGGGCGGAGATTCGCCAGAAATCCCCGGCGGTTTCGCATTCGTGCGTGGCACCTCGCTTGCTGAGATGGCGGGGAGTGAAGCGGCTGCCACAAATTCCTGTCGCCGTCTTCCTCACGCGCTTCGAGCCTGGGGGAACAGAGCGGCAAATGACGGAGCTGATCCGTCGTCTGAACCCGGACCGGTTTGCCGTCCATGTCGCTTGCTTCGACACCACCGGCGGCTGGTTTCCGAGAGTCGACGAGTGCGCGGCCTCGGTCGCCACATTTCCCATCAGCGGCTTCGCACGGCTGGGCACGCTGATCCAGCTTTCCGCTTCGTGCGTTGGTGCCGGCGCCGGCAAATTGCGGTTATTCAGACCTGCGACCTCTACGCGAACATCTTCGGCCTCATCGGCGCCGCGCTGGCGCGTGTTCCTGTGAGGATCGGCAGTCGCCGGGAGTTGAACCCCGACAAGAGTGCCGCACAGATCCGCTTGCAGCGGTTCGCCTATCGGTTCGCCACGCGCATCGTCGCGAATTCTCCGTCGGCTGCGGCCATGCTTAAGTCTGAGGGATCGCAGCTGCGTCGATCGATGTGATCCCGAACGGGATCGACGCCGACGCGTACGCGCCGCGCCCGCCGCGACCCGCGGTGCGGGAGATCATCACGGTCGCCAACCTGCGTGCCGAGAAGAGCCACGAGACGCTCATCGCGGCCGCTGCCATCCTGAAGACTTCTCATCCTTACCTGCGGTTCCAGATCGTCGGCGCCGGATCGCGCCTCGCCGAGCTCCAGTCGCTCGTGCGCGCCAAGGGGGTCGACCGAGTGGTCGAGTTCCTGGGGCATCGTGAGGACATCCCCGCTCTGTTGGCCGCGGCGGATCTCTTCGTCCTGCCGTCGCGGTCGGAAGCGGTTCCCAATGGCGCGATCGAGGCGATGGCGGCCGGTCTTCCGGTCATCGTTGGCGCAGTGGGTGGCCTGCTCGATCTTGTCGAGCACGGCCGCACCGGATTGCTCGTTCCACCGTGCGATCCAGCGTCACTCGCCGCCGCCATCGCCTCTCTCGTGGACGATCCGTCTCGCGGCCACCGGCTGGGCGAGGCGGCGCGCCACGAAGTCACCCGTCGCTCTCGTTCGACCGGATGGTGCGCGCCTCGAAGAGGTCTACGACGACGGGCTCGGCGCCGACTCGACCCTCCGCACGCAGACGGCATCCCCAGGCATCTGATATGTGCGGTTCGCAGGACGTTTCAACTACGACCCATCACACCCCGTCGACACGGACGTGCTCGCCTCGATGACCGACGCGGTTGCGCACCGAGGCCCCGACTCCGCCGGCTACTTCCAGGCATCGGCATCGGCCTCGGACATCGGCGCCTGAGCATCATCGACCTGGCGACAGGGGACCAGCCGCTCGCCAACGAAGACGGCCAGGTACAGGTGGTCTTCAACGGCGAGATCTACAACTTTGCGGAGGTGCGTGCCGAACTGATCGCGCGCGGCCACCGATTCCGGACCCACTCCGACACCGAGATCATCGTTCACGGATACGAGGAATGGGGCGAGCGCTGCGTGGAGCGGTTCCGCGGCATGTTCGCGTTTGCGCTCTACGACGCAAAAGCGCGGCGCCTGCTGCTCGCCCGCGACCGGGCTGGGGGTCAGCCCACTACTACGCAGAGGTTCCAGGCGGCATTGTCTTCGGGTCGGAGATCAAATCACTGCTCCAGGATGCGGACGTACCGCGCGAGTGGCGTCCGCAGGCGATCGATGCCTATCTAACGCTGCTCTTCATTCCAGCGCCACACACGGTCTATGCCGGCGTTCAGAAACTGCCGCCCGCGCATACCCTGGTCGCGGAGCAGGGGCGCATCAGGATCGCGAAGTCCTGGGACCTGGAGTTCACTGGCACCGGTGACCCGCGCCGCGAAGAGGACTACCTCGAGGAGCTCGACGCCCTGCTTCGAGAAGCGGTTTCCCCTGCGCCTGATCAGCGACGTGCCGCTCGGCGCGTTTCTCTCCGGCGGTATCGACTCCTCGACCGTGGTCGCCTACATGAAGGAAACGAGTGCGACGACCCCGGTCACTATCTCGGTGGGGTTCGAGAACCAGGCGTTCGACGAAACGCAGCACGCCGAGACCGTGGCCAGACATCTCGGGTGCGACTTTCATGCGCTCGTGGCGAGCCCCGCGTCGAGTCCCTGTTGCCAAAACTGGCGTGGCACTTCGACGAGCCGTTCGCCGATTCCTCGGCGGTCCCGACCTATTACGTATCGCAGGCCGCCCGGCAACTAGTCACCGTGGCGTTGTCTGGCGACGGCGGCGACGAGCTCTGGGCGGGCTACGCGCATCACCGCGTGGAACACGTGGAGCAGCGGGCCCGCGGGACGCTCGGTCCGGCACGACACCTCGCATCATGGCTCGGTCGCGCCCTCCCACTCTCGGTGAAAGGCGCCCGCTCGCTCCGCCACCTCGGCGCGCGGCCAGAGGACGCCTACGCCCTAAAACACGTCAATGGCACCTTCGAGCGAAACGCCAAGGATCGGCTCTACACGGCCGACTTCAACCGCGCGATTGAGGGTATCGATCCATTGGCGGCGCTGCGCGACGCCTACCGCTCGTGCCGGTCGGCTGATCCCATGGATCGCACGTTGTATGCCGACGCTCGCGTCTACATGGTCGACGACGTGCTGACGAAAGTGGACCGCATGAGCATGGCGGTCTCGCTCGAGGCGCGCGAGCCGCTGCTCGACCACAAGTTGCTCGAGTTCGCTGCGCGGGTGCCCATGGCTCTTGAAGCTCAAGGACGGGCGAAGCAAGTACCTGCTTCGCCGGATTCTTGAACGCCGGGTCCCGCAGTCGATCGTCAACCGCGGCAAGAGTGGATTCGCGGCCCCGATTGGCGACTGGCTACGCGGGCCGCTGGGCGAGCATGGCGTCCGAGCTCCTGCTCGACGGGCGTCTCCGCGACCGTGGGCTGTTCAACGACGCGGAAGTTCGACGCATCTGGGAAGGACCACCGGACGCGGCGAGCCGAGCATCCACACCGGCTCTGGCAACTGGTGATGCTCGAGCTCTGGTTCAGAACGTTCATCGACGCAGGCTTGCCCACCGTAGCGCGAAGCGCGAAGGCCGGCGCGGCCGCCTAAGGGAGACACGTCATTCATGTGTGGAATCGCGGGAATCATCGCGGCCAATGCGCTCGGGCCGGAGGACCGCGGCCGTGCCATCGCCATGCGCGACGTCATCGCCCACCGGGGCCCGGACGACGCGGGACTTCATCTCGACGGACAGGCGGCCCTCGGTCACCGCCGTCTGTCGATCGTGGACCTCGCGGCCGGGCACCAGCCGATGGCCAACGAGGACGAGTCGGTGTGGATCGTCTTCAACGGAGAGATCTACAACCACGGGAGCTTCGTGCGCTCTCGAATCGGCGGGACACCGATCCGGACCCATTCCGACACGGAAACGATCGTCCACGCCTACGAGCAATAGGGCGACGCCTGCGTCGAGCGGCTCCGCGGGATGTTCGCGTTTGCCTTGTGGGACGGTCGGCGACGGCGGTTGCTGATCGCGCGCGATCGGTTGGGCATCAAGCCGCTCTACTGGGCCACCGTCGGCGATCGGCTGCTGTTCGGATCCGAGATCAAGTCGTTGTTGGCCAGCGGCCTGATCACCCCGCGGGCCAACGACCAGGCGCTGCCGGGGCTCCTCGGCACGCGCTACCTGTCGGGCACCGAAACGCTGTTCGAAGGAATCCACCGGCTAATGCCGGGACACACGCTCGTCTTCGAAACCGGCGACGTCCGATCGGCGGGTCCTGGGAGATCCCCGTTGGTCGTCCCGCCGAACACATGACCGCCGCGCGCGAGACGGACGTCGTCGAGCGCTTCCGCACGCTGCTCGAAGAAGCGGTGCGGGTTCGCCTGATGGCCGACGTGCCGCTCGGTATGTTCCTTTCGGGCGGGCTCGATAGCAGCGCCATTGCCGCTTTGATGGCGGGAATGATTGATCGTCCGCTGCAGACCTTCTCAGTGGCCTTCCGCCTTCGCCCGTCGGGCTACGGCGGACAGGTCAACGACCGCGCCTTCAGCGAGCTCGATTACGCGCGCCAGGTGTCCACCGCGATCAAGGCCGACGCGCACGAGATCGTCATCGACGATCAGGATTTCTTCGGCGCGCTGCCGAAGTTGATCTGGCACGAAGATGAACCCATCGCCCACCCGTCGAGCGTTCCGCTCTACTTCGTCTCCGAGCTCGCGTCGCAGCACGTCAAGGTCGTGCTGACAGGCGAAGGCAGCGACGAGTTGCTCGCCGGCTACGGCAAATACCCGCGCGCGCTGGTCAATTGGCGCGCTGCGAAGGCGTATGGCCTGGTGCCGGACGCCCTGCGTTCCTGGATTTCGAGAGCGCTCGTGCCCTCGCTACCAGGACACCTGGCGCGATACGCGAAGCGTTCGTTCCTGTCGATGCCGCGCACCCCGAGGCGATGTTCTTCGACAACTTCGCGTCGATCGGGCTGGCGCGTCAGCGGACCTTGCTCACGACGCCGTACGCGGCCATGGCGACAGCCGACCGCGCCTACGGCGCTTCGCGCGCGTTCTACGACGCTCCCAACGGGAGCAGTACCGTGCTCGATCGTCTGCTCTATGCCGACATGAAGACCTACCTGGTGGAACTGCTGATGAAGCAGGACCAGATGAGCATGGCGGCGTCCATCGAGAGCCGCGTGCCGTTCCTCGATCACCACCTGGTCGAGTTTGCCGCCACGCTGCCACCACGGCTCAAGCTGCGCGGCTTCAAGACCAAGTGGATCCTTCGAGAAGCCGTGAAAGGCATCCTGCCCCGCGAGATCCTGACCCGCCGGAAGATGGGGTTCCCGGTGCCCTTCGCCTTATGGATGAAGGAAGGCTGGGGATCGGTGGCACGCGACGTCCTGCTCGACCGCCGCACCCGCGAGCGGGGCATCATCGACCCGGGCGCGGTCGATCGCCTGCTCGCCGCACACGCCTCCGGCGAGCAGGAAGGAGGCGACGCGATCTGGAGCCTCCTCAACCTGGAGCTCTGGTATCGGACGCACATCGACGGCGACGGCGTCCAGAGCCTGGTTGCGTCGCCGGCTTTGAGGGCCAGCGCATGAAGATTCTCTGGCTGAACGCTGGCCTGCTCCTCCCGCTCGACAAGGGGGGGAAGCTGCGCACGTGGCACCTTATGCGACATCTCGCCCGGCAACACCAGATCACCTATCTTTCCTTTGCCGATCCGTCGCAGACCGACACGGACCGCGATGGCATGCGCGAGGTATGCAGCAGGCTCGAGACAGTGCCACGCACCGACCCGGCGAAAGGCACGCTGCGCTTCTACGTCGATGCCGCCCGCTACGTCGTCGATCCGCTCCCCTACGCGGTCGCCAGGTACCGCTCGGAACCCTACGCGGCGCGCGTGCGGCAGTTGCTCGACGAAGACTTCGATGCCCTCGTCTGCGACTTCCTGCCGCCAGCGGTGAACCTGCCGGCCGTGTTGCCGATCCCCTCGCTGCTCTTCACGCACAACGTCGAGGCGGAAATCTGGCGCCGGCATGTGGAGATGGCCGGCAACGCCGTCTCGCGTCAGCTGTTGACACAGCAGTGGCGGCGAATGCTGCGCTTCGAGCGCGAGGCGTTGGCGCGGTTCGACGTCGTGCTTGCCGTTTCAGCAGTGGACGGCCGGACGTTCGAAGGGTTGTATCCCGGCGCCCTGCGCCATCCGGTTCACGTGGTGAAGACGGGGGTCGACACCGCTTACTTCATGCCGATGCCGGACGCGGAGCGCCGCGCGCACCTGGTCTTCACTGGTTCCATGGACTGGCTCCCGAACGAAGACGGCATGCTCTATTTCGTTCGCGAGATCCTGCCGCACATCCGTGCCGCGGAACCGAACGTGACCCTGAGCATCATCGGACGAGCCCCCACACCTGCCGTGCGCAAGCTGGCCGAGGCGGCAGGCGTTGAGGTCACGGGACGCGTCGACGATGTGCGCCCACACGTAGCGGCGGGCACGGTCTACGTCGTGCCGCTTCGCATCGGCGGCGGCACGCGGCTGAAAATCTTCGAGGCCATGTCGATGGGCAGGGCCGTTGTATCGACCTCCATCGGCGCTGAGGGACTGCCGGTTACACACGGCAAGGACATCGTCATCGCCGACGACCCGGCGCACTTTGCCGGCGCCGTCGTCACGCTCATTCGCGATACGCACAAACGGCGGCAGATCGAAACAGCGGCCCGTCGGCTCGTGGTGGACCACTACGACTGGGCGGCGGTCGCTCACGACTTCGACACGGCACTCTCCCACGCACGCGACCAGGAACCCGTGCGCCTCACCGCATAACAGGACTTAGGACAATGAACGTTTCGGTATTTGGACTTGGGTACGTCGGCAGCGTTTCGGCAGCGTCGTTCGCGGCTGATGGTCATGGAGTGGTCGGAGTGGACGTGAACCCCGACAAGGTGGCGAGCCTCAATGAAGGGCGCAGCCCGATCGTCGAAAAGGGGCTCGACCAGTTGATCCGCGAAACCGCGGCGGACGGACGGTTGCGCGCGACGACGAGCACGAAGGAGGCCGTAGAGGCGACCGACCTCTCGCTGATCTGCGTCGGCACTCCCAGCCGCCGCAACGGCAGCCTGGACTTGACCTACCTCGAACGGGTCTGCGAGCAGATCGGCGAGGCCTTGCGCGACAAGGAGAGCTACCACGTGGTCGTCGTCCGCAGCACGGTGCTCCCCGGCACGACGCACGGGATCGTGGTTCCGGCGCTCGAGCGGACGTCCGGGAAGCAGTACGGAACCGGCTTCGGGGTCGCAGTCAATCCCGAGTTTCTTCGAGAAGGAACGGCGCTGCACGATTTCCGGAATCCCCCGATGACGCTCGTCGGGCACAACTACGCGTCCGACGCGGAACCGACGCAGGCGCTCTACTCGAAAGTCGATGCCGAAATGGTGACGACCAGCATCCGCACGGCGGAGATGATCAAGTACGCGAGCAACACCTGGCATGCCCTCAAGGTGTGCTTCGCGAACGAGGTCGGCAATCTCTGCAAGCGCCTCGACATCGACAGCCACCAGGTGATGGACATCTTCTGCCGCGACGAGAAGCTGAATCTCTCGTCGTACTACATGAAGCCAGGCTTCGCATTCGGCGGCTCGTGCCTCCCCAAGGACGTGCGCGCGATGCAGTACCGGGCGAAAGAAGTCGATCTCGACATGCCGGTGATCCAGTCGATCCTCGGCAGCAACGAGCTACAGATCAAGCATGCCATCGACATGGTCGTGGAAACGGGCAAGAAGAACGTCGGGCTCCTTGGCTTCAGCTTCAAGGCGGGCACCGACGATCTGCGCGAAAGCCCTATCGTCATCCTGGCGGAGGCACTCCTCGGCAAAGGCTATTCGCTTGCCATCTACGACAAGAACGTCTCGATCGCGCGGCTGGTGGGCGCCAACAAGGACTACATCAACACCCAGATCCCCCACCTCTCCTCACTGCTCCGCGATACGGTGGACGAAGTCATCGACAATTCGGACGTGATCGTCGTCGGCAATGGTTCGCCGGAGTTCGCGGAGGCGCTGAAGAGGACCCGCCCGGGTCAAGTCGTCATCGACCTGTTCCGCGTGAAGGGTGTCGCGAAGGAGGAGATCCCCGCCGATTACACGGGGATTTGCTGGTGATTGAGGAACCGCCGCGTCTCCGCCCAGATGTACTCCAGGCTGCTGCCCAACTGGTGGTCGTCGTCTAGCATGTGGAGCTCGACGTTCGGCCGGCTGGCGGCCCACCGCTCCACCATCTCCGGGCTCACCGCCGTATCCCGCCTCCCCTGGAAGATCAGGATCGGCATCGTCAGCTTCGCGTCCACGCAGTCGTATCCGCACGCGTCGGTATACAAGCCGTAATGGACGGGGAGCATTCGGCCATAGCCGTAGTGAAAGACATTGAGCTGACCGCTCGTCTCCCACTCCGCCAATCCTCGATCGCCGAGCGTCTGCAGGCGCGTGCCGCTGAAATCCAGCGCGGGTGCCAGCAGCACCAGGTAATCCACCTTCCGCCTCAGCGCCACCTGCACTGCGACGAAGCCGCCGAGGCTCGATCCGATCAATGCGACTGGCCCCTGCGGTAGTCCATCGATCAGGCGCTCCACCTGCTCCACCATGCGCGTGACGGTCAGCGTCGAAAAATCGGGCTCGTTGAAGTCGGGGGTGTGCAGCGTGACGCCGCGTTCGCGGAACTTCGCCGCGAGAAAGGTTCCCTTGGTCGAGTGGGCGGACGATGCGAAGCCGTGTAGGTAGATGACGTGCATCCCGCACATCACGATATCCCGGTTCCGATCCGGTCGCCGCTGTCGTAACCTTGGATCATGGAGTTCGGTTGGATCTTTACGGCTTGGGGACGGGTGCTGCGGGGCTATCGGCCGGCCCTGTCGGTTGAGATCACGCGCGAGTGCCCGCTCCGCTGCCCCGGCTGCTACGCGTACGGGGAGGAGCACCTCGGGGGCGGCGTGACGCTGCGGCAGGTCGCCGACTACAAAGGAGAGGAACTCGTTCGCCGGTTCATGGCGCTGGTCGACGAGCACCGGCCGATTCACATCTCGATCATCGGCGGCGAGCCGCTGGTGCGCTACCGCGAGCTGGGAGAGATCCTGCCGCGGCTGGCCGACCGCGGGATTTTCACGCAACTCGTCACCAGTGCGGTGCGGCAGATCCCGCCCGAGTGGGCGTGGCTGCGGCGGCTACAGATCGTCGTCTCGATCGACGGGCTTCAGCCCGAGCACGATGCGCGGCGCACCCCGGCGACGTACGACCGCATCCTGAAACACATCAAAGGACACCAGATCACCGTGCACTGCACGGTGACGCGGCAACAGGTACAGCGCGACGGATACCTCGAGGACTTCGTCCGGCTCTGGTCGGCGAACCCGGACACGCGACAGATCTGGATGAGCCTCTATACCCCGCAGATCAGCGAACAGTCGGCCGAGCGTCTCCGCCCGGAGGACCGCGAGCATGTCGTCGCCACCCTCATGCGCCTGGGCCGCCTGTATCCGAAGCTGCAGATGCCGGAAGGTTTGATCAAGGCCTACGCGACACCCCCCGAAAGCCCGGCGGAGTGCATCTTCGCCCGGACGACGACCTGCGTGTCGGCGGATTTCGAGCACCGGATCACGCCGTGTCAGTTTGGGGGCAATCCTGACTGCGCGAACTGCGGCTGCATTGCCTCCGCCTTCCTCGGCGCGCTGGGCAACTACCGCGTGGCCGGGAGCATCCGGGTGGCGTCGCTGTTCGACGGGTCCGCGAGGATCGGCGACTGGGTACGCGGAGAAAGAACCGCCTGATCGGTCAGGCGGTGCTCAGAGCATTACCTTGCAGCCGGGGCTACAGAGGCAGCGAATGTGGCCGGGACCGTCGGTCGCATAGTCGTAGGTGAGCTCTTCACCCTTGCGGATGTTTCTGGCCGCGATGATCCAGATCGTGTCGCCGATGACGCGCGTGTAGCAGTTCGGTGTGCACGAGTGGTTGATGTAACGGGCGACGTTGCCGCCAACCGCCGCATCGCGGACCCAGTGCGGATTCAACTTGAAGCACCAGATGTGGCCCTTCTTGATGTAGCGCGCCTCGCGCTTCAGGCTTTCTTGATTGCGGATCTTTTCCCCCGTGTAGGTGACGATCCGCTTGTTCTTGTTGATAGCTTGAGTGGTGTAAACACCCCACCCCTGGATTTTGGATTTACGCCGCTCGATCATGCAGGACTAACAGTTTAGTCGGGATTGTGCTTCGACAGCTTCAAGCTGAGCGGCTGATATACTCGCCTGAATGGCGACCGTCGCATCGTTCGATATCACCTCCGGCGTCGATCTTCAGGAAGTCGATAACGCCGTCAACCAGGCCCGCAAGGAAATCGCGCAGCGTTACGACTTCAAGGGCTCTCGCGCCGCCATCGACTTCAATCGTACCGAGAACACCATCGTGCTCGTCGGCGACGACGAGTACAAACTCAATGCGGTCTGGGAGATCCTGCAGGGTCGGCTCGTCCGTCGTGGGGTGCCGACGAAGAATCTCAAGCCAGGGGACCTCGAGCGTGCCGCCAATGACACCGTCCGCCGCGTGGTGTCGCTGCAGCAGGGAATTCCGTCCGAGGCGGCGAAGGAGATCGTTCAGTTCCTCAAGGAACGGAAACTGAAGAAAGTGCAGGCGGCCATTCAAGCGGACCAGGTTCGCGTGTCATCGCCGTCGAAAGACGACCTTCAGGAGGCCATGCGGGTGCTACGGGAGCAGGATTTCGGGGTCGCGCTGCAGTTCGGCAACTACCGGGGGTAACCAATGATGCGACTGATAACCGCCACCGCTGCTGTAATCGTCATGGCGTGCGCGCACGCCGGCACCGCGACGACGGCTGAGCAGAGCAAGCCGACGGCTTCCCCAGCCGCGTCAGCCGGGTCTCCATCCGACGCGAAGACGGTTGCGACGTTCACCGAACGGCTGCGGCAATACAGCGAGAACCACAACAAGCTGGAAAAATCGCTCCCGCCTCTGCCGAAAGAAACCAGCTCCGACGTCATCGAGAAACACCAGCGCGCGCTCGAAGCGCTGTTGAAGAAGGCCCGAGCGTCCGCGAAGCGGGGCGATATCTTCGATCCGGAAACAGAAAAGTTGATCCGCCGCTCGCTCACGCAGATCTTCTCAGGCCCGGAAGGCACGAAGCTGAAGGCGACGATCATGGACGAGAACACGACCACCCTGAAGCTCGCCGTGAACACCCGCTATCCCGACGACCTGCCGGTATCGACGATGCCGCCCCAAGTGCTCGCCATGCTGCCGAAACTGCCCGAGGAGCTGGAATACCGCTTCATCGGCACCCGGCTGATCCTGCTCGACGTGCACGCGCACACGATCGCGGATTACATCGAAAACGCCTTGCCTTAGCGCAATACTGAAGAGGATATGCCGAGTAGACGGACGCTCCCCCCCTGGGTTCTTCTTCTCACGCTCACCGCTGCCGCCTGCGCCACCCAGCCCACACGTGGGCCCGTGCAGGTTGCCGCCTCACCCGATCAGCCAGCGACCACGCCGGCGGCGGCCGAAACGCCGCTGCCCAATAAGCCCGACACGCTGAAATTTGCGGTGCTCGGTGACTTTGGGACAGGGTCTCGCGGCCAGATCGAGACCGGCGCCGAAATGGCGCGCGTTCACAAGCGATTCCCCTTCGAGTTCGTCATCACCGTGGGCGACAACATTTACGGCTCGGAGAGCGAACGGGACTTCTCACGCAAGTTTGAGGTCCCCTACAAGGCGCTGCTCGACGCCAAGGTCAAGTTCTACGCCTCGCTGGGGAATCACGACTCGCCAGAACAGGCCAACTACAAGCTGTTCAACATGGAGGGGAAGAGGTATTACACGATGAATCCCTCCAGTCAGAGCGCGAAGTTTTTCGCCGTCGACTCGACCTACCTGCAACCCGAACAGGTGCTGTGGGTCGAGAAGGAGCTGGAGGGGTCGCGCGAGGACTGGAAGATCCCCTATTTCCATCACCCACCCTACTCGTCAGGTGAGCGTCACGGGTCGCAAGATTCCATTCGGAAAGCGCTCGAGCCGCTTTTCCTGAAATACAACGTCAGCGTCGTCTTCACCGGCCACGACCACTTCTACGAGCGAACCAAGCCGCAGCAAGGAATCGTGTACTTCGTCGTGGGATCGGGAGGACAGTTGCGGCGAGGGAACATCGCCGCCCGCTCGGCGCTCACCGAGAAGGGCTTCGATACCGATTACGCGTTCCTGGTGGCCGAGATCGATGGCGACGACATGTACTTCAACGCCATCGCGCGCACGGGCGCGGTCATCGATTCCGGCAAGATTACGCGGCGGAAGTAGCGTCGGCTTTCGCAGGTGCCGAGGCCTTCCAGTCGGCCTCGAACACCGCCTGCATCTTCTTGGCGATCGGGGTGTTGGCGATCAGCACCCCGACTTCCCGCCGCTTGTCGAGTTCCAGCTTGCGGAGGCTCTGACTGCCGATGAACGCCGACTTGCCGTCGCGGATCATCGCGCGCACGTGCAGGCGCATCGGCGCCAGCTTGCGGGCCTCGATCCCCTCGATCGATTTCTCCAACTTGCCGAGGATGCGGATCTCGACGCCGGCCTTCACGCGTTCCTGCAACAGCTTCTGGATCGCGTTGTCACTCACCTGGGAGTCGTAGATGAGGAGCTGCTTCTTGGCACCCTTGATGAACTTCGACAGGCGGGTGCGCGACGACTCGGGACTGACCACCAGCCGCTCGTGTCCCGGCGTGTACGACTTCCGGGTCGTGTCGGCCTCGTAGAGCGAGGTCGCCTCCTTCACCAGCTTCTTGTCGCGCATCATGATGCCGAAGCTGCGGCTCTTCTCGATGTCCAGCTTCGTGTAGTTGAAGCCGAGCACGTAGAGCGTGTCGTCGGCGACCATGATCTTGCCGTGGTAACGCGGCAGGTCGTCGGCCGTGCGCGCCACCAGCACGCCGGCCTTGAGCAGACGCATCTCGAGCTTGCGAAGCTGCGACTCCCCGCCGCGGTTGGTGTGGGCGATCAACGCCCGCACCGCCACGCCACGAGCGACGGCCGCCTCCAGCGCCTCTTCGAGTTCGGTGCGGTCGAACCGAAAAATGACAATGTCGACCGTCTTCTTGGCCTTGCGGACGGCTTTGAGCATCGGCGCGAGGCCGTCTTGTGGCTGCGTTATCAGTTTCACGATGCGTGACGCCCTATTTCGCTTTCTTCTTCTTATCCGCCCAGTCCACCGCCGCGTGCCCTTCTGGATCGAGCTTCAGCAGCGCGTTGGTCACCCGGTCGGTCTGGATGTCGAGCGGTACGTCCACATCGTACGAGACTTCCGCGTCCGATGACGCGCGAATCTCATGCTTGCAGCGATACCGCCGCAGGATTTGCTCGATCTGGGGACGCAACTCGTCGGTCTTGTCTCCCACCTTGATGGTGAGGAGGAATTCCTTGCCGGTCTTCGGTTCGAACGACTCGATCACCCACAGCGCCGCGACGATGAACACGGTAGAAAAGACGCAGAGCGCGTAGAGCCCCACGCCCGTCGCCAAGCCAACCGCGAGAGCGCAGAGCATGACGACCGCATCCTTCGGATCCTCGATCTTGGAGCGGTAGCGAATCAGGTTGGCGGCGCCGACGATGCCGAAGGCGCGCGCGAGGCTGGCGCCAACCACCAGCATGATGACCGCGCCGACCACCGCGAGGATGATCTGGGTCTGCACGACCGGGGCGGTCCTCGGCGGGGTGCCTCGCCGCCGTGGCCGCAGCGCCAGCGCGGCGCCCAGCAATGCCGCCAGCGGCAACCGCACCATCGCGTCATCGATTTCATGGAGCGGATGCGGGGCGTGGTTGTCGGTGTCTTTCTTCGGCGTCGTCTGCGGCTCCTGCAACTCTTGGGGGAGGGGCGGCCCTTGCGCACCGGCTGGGGCGGTAAACGAGGCGACGAAGAGCAGGCAGGCAGCGACGAGCAGGAGCTCGCGCACGAACGTTTTCAACATTACCGATCCTTCAGCGCGAGTCCTTCAGCGATCTTTTGCTTCATGCGCCGTATGAAGCGATCGGCGATTTCTCCCTCGATGCCGCCGGCCCGGAAGGCGTCCTTCCACTGGGCATCGGACAGGCGTTCGAGCCGCTCGGACAGCCAGCGGACGTGAGCGGGGGGAATGTCCTCGAAGAGCGCCTTGTGGCGGCCGCGGTATTCGAATCGCACTTTACCGTTTTCCACTCCGCGGATGTACGGCGTTTTCTCGAAGACGTCGATGTCCCCTCGAGGCGCGTCGATGACGCCGGTTCGGCCGAACGTGTGTCCGAGGTCGCGGGTCACATACCAGCGCGCGGTTCCCTCTCGCGGCGCCTTCAACGTGTACAGCACGTTGTTGACGTCCTTGAGGTCGGAGTTGCCGAGCATGGCCTGGAGGGCGAGCAACGCGTTCAGTTCGCGCGTGCCGACGAACGGGTTCTGAAAGAAGGACCACGGGTCGCCGGCGTCGAGCCCATTCAGGCTCGGGTTCTTCTCGCGGAAACGAGCCGGCAGTTGCGGATTCGGTGAGGTCGCCTTCTCCGCCGTCCACTCTTTGAGCAGATAGATGGGAGGCTGATGGTACCCGATGCCCCAGTGAATCCTGGAGGCGACGAGTTCGGTACCGGCTTCCGGCGGGAACTTCGCGCTCCACTCACGGTCGCCGGGTCCGATCACCGTGTAGCCGCGGCTGTAGCCGCCGCGTTTGATTTCGATGACGGTGTATTTCGCGGATGGATCGGGCGCCAGCTTCGGTCCGCCAACGCCATAAAAGAGGTCGCGGCCGGTGCCCGGATCAACCCAAAGCTCGGCGAGCTGCGCCGCGGTCAGCGGGGCGCTCTGGGTGGACTTGATGGCGGGATTGCACGCCATGCCAAGCCCGGCCGTAGCGCACAGGAACACTGCAGCCAGCCGAAGTCCACGTTGAATGATCGCCGTGCGCACCACCGTCCATCCTCCCGTACGGCCGTACAGCCGTGCTGGGAGGTAGAAGTGCAATGTGCGGGCCATAGATCAGCTCGGGTTCATCGGAAATCGTGGGATTGCGGCTCGGGGCTGTCGCCGATGAGGCTGATGACGCGCTCGGCTTTGACTGACGTCACTCCCTCCTGTATCTGTAGCACTCCCTCGACCATCAAATAGGGCGCGCCGACGATGGTCTGGCGTTGTTCGGAGAAGAGGTCGGGGCGAACGATGATGTTCGAGATCCCGGTCTCGTCTTCGAGCGTCAGGAAGACGAATCCTTTCGCGGTGCCGGGCCGCTGGCGCGTGATGACCGCGCCGGCCACCCGCACGCGGCGGCCGTGCCGGCCGCGGGGCAAATCCACCGCTCGCAACACGCCGCGCATGGCCAATTCCTGCCGGCGCAGCGCGAGCGGATGCGGACCAATGGTCAGGCTCGTGCCGGAATAGTCCGCCATGAGTCGCTCTGACGCCGACATCCGGCGCAACGGGCTCTCTCCCTCGCTGACGCTCGGTCGCTCTCCGGGGCTCGGGGCTCGGGGCTCGGGGTCGGTGTTCGGTCCGTTGTTCGGTGTTCGTGGTCCGATGTTCGGGTCCGGGGTCGGCGGGCTCGGTCGAGCAATGGACCGGCGGGGCGGATGGCGCGTTCGATCTGCCACTGTGCGCTGCGGCGATCGTAGCCGAGCGAATTCAGCGCGCCAATTTCCGCCAGCGTCGCCAACTCGTCGCGTCTCAATCCAGTTCGTGCAATGAGGTCTTCGATCGAGGCATAACGCTGCGCGGACTCGGGGCTCGGGACTCGGGCTCGGGGCTCGTCGGGACTCGATGGTTCTGACTGCCCCACTCATGTGCGCAGACGTTGCAGAAATGCGTCGTCTCGGGTGTTTCTTCGATCATCGATTCGTCTTCGTTGCCGCATTTTGGACAGCGATCCGTCGCGAGTTCCACCCCGACGCCCCGAACACTGCGAGCCCCGAGCCCCGAGCCCCGAGCCCCGAGACGCAATCGTTCGACCGATTTCCTGTCGCAACCCATTCACATACATCAGGCCGAGGCGCACTTTGCCGTCGGGCTGCACCCGGCATTCCCAGTCGGATTCCTGCACGTCGATCGGCGCGAAGCTCACGCCGTGGCGTTGCGCATCCTTCACGAGCGTGGCGGGATGGTAGAACCCCATCGGCTGGTTGTTGAGCATGGCCGTAGAGAACGCCGCGGGATAGTGCGCCTTGAGATACGCGCTCGCATAGACGAGCAGCGCGAAGCTGGCCGAGTGTGATTCGGGAAATCCGTAGAGCGCGAACGACGTGATCGACTTGATGATCGACTCGGCGGTGTCGCCGGTGATCCCCTGCTTCGCCATCCCGGCGCGCAGCTTCCCTTCGATCTGCTGCATGCGCTGTTCGGAGCGCTTGAACCCGAACGCGCGCCGCAGTTCTTCCGCTTCGCCACCGCTGAATCCCGCCGCCACCATGGCGATCCGCAACAGCTGCTCCTGGAACAGCGGCACGCCAAGCGTGCGCGCCAGGATCGGCTCGAGCGACGGATGCGGATAGGTGACCACCTCCTGCCCCTGCCGGCGTTTCAGGTAGGGATGCACCATGTTCCCGACGATCGGCCCCGGACGGATGATCGCGACTTCGACGACGATGTCGTAGAACTTCTTCGGCTGCAGCCGCGGCAACGTCGCCATCTGCGCCCGCGACTCCACCTGGAAGATGCCGACGGTGTCGGCCTCCTGCAACATCTTGTAGACCGCCGGATCGTCGGGCGGCAGATGGGCCAGATCGAGAACCGTTGTCCGTTGTCCGTTGTCCGTTGTCCGTGGGTCCGAATCCCGAGCCCCGAGCCCCGAGTCCCGAGCCCCGGCATTGACGAGCGCGATCGCGTCTTGAATCACCGACATCATGCCGAGGCCGAGCAGATCCACCTTGATGATGCCCATGTCGGCGCAATCGTCTTTGTCCCACTGCACGACGACGCGGCCGGGCATGCTCGCGTTCTCCAGCGGCACCACGTCGTCGAGGCGCCCCTGGCACATGACCATGCCGCCGGAGTGCTGGCCGAGATGGCGCGGCAGGTCCTGGATCTGCTGCCAGAGCGCGCCGAAGGTTTGCACGACCGGTTGCCGGAAGTCGATGCCGACCTCGCTCAGGTTGCGCTCCAGCGTTTCCTTCGGGTCGACGAACTCGAAATGGTTCATCACCTTGGCGAGGCGATCGACGTGGGCCGGCTCCATCGACAGGACCTTGCCAACCTCGCGTGCGGCACTCCGGCCGCGATAGGTGATGACGTTGGCGGTCATCGCGGCGCCGAGCTTTCCGTATTTCTCGTAAACGTGCTGGATCACGCGCTCGCGGCGGTCCCCGCTCGGAAGGTCGAGGTCGATATCGGGCCACTCGCCGCGCTCCTCCGAGAGAAACCGCTCGAAGAGCAGCTCCATCGCGATCGGGTCCACGGCGGTGATCCCGAGGCTGTAGCAGACGGCGCTGTTGGCGGCGGACCCGCGTCCCTGCACGAGGATGTCCTCCTGCCGGCAGAAGTTCACGATGTCCCAGACGATCAGGAAGTAGCCGGCGAGATCGAGCTTCTCGATGAGGTCCAGCTCGCGCTCGATCTGCCGTCGCGCGCGATCGTCGTAGGGGCGATAGCGCTCGCGCGCCCCCGACTGCGTGATCTTCCTCAGGAACGACGGCATCGTTTCCCCCGGCGGCACGGGGTACTCGGGAAAGCGGTAGCCGAGATCCGCCATCGAGTATTCGATGCGGTCCGCGAGCTCGCGCGTGCCGGCCAGCGCGTCCGGCAGATCCGCGAACAGCCGCGCCATCGCTTCAGGCGGCTTGAGAAAACGCTCCGCGTTGCACGACAACCGCCGCCCCGCCTGCGCCAGCGTCGTCTTGTGGCGAATGCAGGTGAGGACGTCGTAGAGCGGCCGAGCCGACGGCTCCGCGAACCGCACGCCGTTGGTGGCGATCACCGGCACGTGGAAGGCGGAGGCCAGGTCGCGGAGTGCCGCGTTGTCGGCTTCTTCCTCACGGAGCAAGTGGCGCTGGAGTTCGATGCGCGTATTGGCCGCGCCAAAGAGACCCACGATGCGATCGACGAGGCCGCCGACACCAAATCGGCCGCCGAGCGCGGCGCGGCCGACCAGGGCGATCAAGCCGCCGGTCCGGCCGTCGAGCTCCTCGAGCGTCAGCGTCCCCTCCCCTTTCGGCGCGCGCAGTTTCATCTGCGTGACCAGCCGGCAGAGATTCTTGTAGCCGGCGCGCGACTCGATGAGCACCGGCAGCGTGAGGAGCCGGGAGGCGGGGCGTAACGCAATCGTCAGCTCGGCGCCGATGATCGCCTTCAACCCGGCGCGCTTCGCGGCGAGATGAAACCGCGGCGCGCCATACACACCGTCACGATCCAGCACCGCCAGCGCCGGATACCCCAGCGCCGCCGCACGCTCGACCAACGCCTCGGGGAGAGACGCTCCGTCGAGAAACGAGAACGCCGAAGAGGCATGAAGCTCGATATACATCGACGACAGCCACACCACTGACACGATGCAACGACAGCCACACCCTCTTCACAAGAGATCAAAAGACCAGGAGATCATATTTTTAAAACCCAAATTGACCTTCTGATCTTCTGGTCTCCTGTTCAAGGGGAGTGGCTGTCGTTCAATCAATCACCGCCTCCAGGAACCACCGCTCCGTGAGGCGGTCGCGATAGAGGCGGCAGATCGAGCCGTCGCTCAGCGACACGTCCCATTCGTCGCGATCCCAGTGCGTGCCACCCCCGTCCCACCACGCGCCGGAGGTGCGCCAGGGCCCGGCGCATTGCGTCACGGTTCCGCCCGGCATGCCCTTGCGATCGATGGCGACACGCACCGGGCGGCTGCGTTCCACGGTGACGCGAATGGCGACCGCGGGGCGGAAACGTCGCAACACCAAATTCGCTGTTCGGTTCGTCCGTTGTTCGGGTTCCGCGTTCCAAGGTCCGGTCGGTCGGGGTTCGGGGCTTCGGGGCTCGGGGCTCGGCGCGGATAACGGCGGATATGCGCGGATTCGTCCTTCGAGCATTGGCATCCGGGTCAAAACGCTGCATTTCGAAGGTGTCGGGGCGATGAGAATCGAGCAGGCGCGGCGAGCCGCAGTGGGTCTCGCCGACCAGGGCATTCAGGCGCGCGGTGAGGGTCGCCAGGGTTTCGGGTGACGGCGTGGCGCGCTCGAGTAGCGAGAACTGGACGATGCGTGACGGAGCAGGATCGACTTCGATGGTGACCCTGTCGATCCCGGCCGAGGGGGGGTGCGATTCGAGGTCGAGCAGGAGCAGCGTGCGCAGCACGCGCGCATCACGGATCGGCGCCGGCAGTTGCAGCATCCGCGAATGGCTGGAACGGTCGACGAGCCGTAGGTCGACGCGAATCGCCGCCCCCGCACGGTCCGCCCGCTCGAGCGCCGCCGACAACGGCTCCAGCAACCGCGCGAAGACGAACGACAGCGGTTCGAGCTCTTCGATCGGCCACTCGAGCTCGATCGTTTCGACAAACCGCGGCACGTCGGGATCCGGGATGAGAGGACGGTCATCCCGGCCGCGCGCCAGGCGCTGCATCGCGACGCCTGTTTGCCCGAAGCGTGCCGCCACGTCTTCCGGCGGAAGCGCCGCGAACTCACCGACCGTTCGAATTCCCCATCGCCGAAGGATGTCGAAGAGGCGCGAGGTATCGGCCGACAGCACGGCCAGCACGTCGATCGGCAACGGCGCGACCGCTGCGGCCACATCACCGGTCACCACCGTCACGTCCGAATTCGCGAGCGCCAGCAGGCGCGCGGCTGTCTGCGTCGGCGCCACGGCAATCGATCCCTTGACGCCACGTTCCACCGCCGTCCGCAGCAACTCGCTGGCGATGCCTTCCGCATCGCCGAGCAGGCGCCCGAGGCCCGCGACGTCGAGCATCACGCACGCGTCGCCGTGACGCTCGATGCGAGGGGAGAAATCACGGGCCAGCGCGATCAGCGCCGCTGTCCGTTGTCCGTTGTCCGCAGTCCGTTGTCCGTGGTCCGTTGCTTGCCCGCCGTAGCGCGGCTCGTCCGCCGTAGCGCGGCTTGTCCGCCGTAGCGCGAAGCGCGGAGGCGGAAGCGCGGAGGTGGAAGCGCGAAGGTGGGTCCGTTGCGTGAGACACGCGAAGAGGCCTGCGGCATGCGAATCAGAGAGCGCCCGGCACGCGACCACTGGGCCGTCGCCAGGAACGATCCGCGCCACCTGGTCAAAGGTGTCGCGCGGATGCACGTCGGAAATCGACGGCGCGAGATCGTCGTAGGAAGGAATGGTCATAACTCACGTGCTACGTGCGACGTGCGGACGTGCTTGCGTGCACGTGCTCACGTGCGGACGTGCTAGGTGCGGACGTGCTTACGTGCGGCGGTGCGAGGGGTGATGATGCGGGGATGCAGGTCGAGCGGGTGGAGGAAACGGGCGCGGTCGGAGGCTCCTGCCCAGGTGCCGCGCGCGGCGGCCGGCGACTCGAGCGCGATCGTCACGCCGCCCGGGCTGCGCGCGATGCGGTCGCTGCCGACGATGACGGCGGCGGTCTGGGTGCCTTCGATCACACGCGCGATGCGCATCCAGGTCGTGTAGGGGAACTGCCGAAGCGCGAGCGCCGGTGCGTCGGCGAGATCGAACGCCACGAGTCCGAACCCGCCGGCCTGGAGCACCAGGTTCGTCGCTTTCAGCGCCCGCGCCGCGTCGCCGTGCTCCCGGATCCACAAGACGCGTGAGAGATCGACACCCGCATCGGCGGCCGACGCTGGATCGAAGCGATCGTAGGTATCCACGAGCGCCGCGACTTCCCCGCGCGTCGTGGCCGCCGCGAGCATGGCGCACAACACGCTCGTGCGTCCGCTCGATCGGCCACCCACGATCTCTGACAGGTGCCCGCGCCGCAACCCGCCCCCGAGCGCCGCATCCACCATCGGCACTCCGGTCGCCGCCGCGTCCTCCGGATCGACCCACGGCCGCTCCGTCGTCAGCGTCAGATCGAGCTTCCGCTCCCTCAACAACGACTCGAGAACCGCCCGCGCCGCACCCATTTTCGCCTTATCTTCGCCTGACAACGGGGAGGACGCAAGATACAGCATGTAGTGGTGGGTACTGGCGGCTCTACTAAGGGAGAAAAAAAAAGGGAGAAGGGAAAAAGGGATAAGAGAACCGTCACGCGGAAGCGGATGCTTTTCCCTTCTCCCTTTTCCCTTCTCCCTTGATGCAGTCGCCGGCAGCGGTTGGCTGTCGACCATAATGAGCCATTGCCTCTCAGCGTGCCTTCGCAGCCCTCACCTATCGAGATTTCCGGATCCTCTGGCTCGGCGCTTTCGCTTCCACCATCGGCACCTGGATGCAGAAGGTGGCGCAAAGCTGGCTCGTTCTCGACCTCACGAAGTCCCCCTTCTACCTGGGCCTCGACGACTTTCTCGGCCAGCTCCCCATCCTCCTCTTCACCGTCATCGGGGGCGTCGTCGCGGACCGGCACGATCGGCGGCGGCTGCTCATAGGCTCGCAATACGTACAGATGGCGACGGCTTTTGCCCTGGCGGCATTGGTGTGGTTCGGATACGTGCGCATTTATCACGTGCTGCTGCTGTCGTGTGTGACGGGGTTCGCGCAGGCGTTCGGGGGGCCGGCGTATCAGTCGTTGATCCCGTCGCTGGTGCAGAAGACGCACCTGCCGAATGCGATCGCACTGAACTCGATCCAGTTCAATCTCTCGCGCATCCTCGGATCGCTCTTCGCCGGCGCGACGCTCGCGGTGGTGGGAACGGCGGCCTGTTTCGCGTTGAACGGGTTCTCGTTCGTGATCGTGATCGTCGCGCTGCTGGGGCTGTCGGTGAAGCACATCGCGCCTCCGGAGCGAAAGCCGATGCTGCAGGAGATGCGCGGGGGCTTCAGCTACATGAAACGCGAGCCGTCCCTCGTGGCACTCACCGTGCTCGCGTGTCTCACCACGTTTCTCGGACTGCCGCTGACGACGCTGCTGCCGGTCGTCGCCCGTGACATCTTCCAGGGGGATGCCGCTCTCTACAGCAAGATGATGGCGTTTGCCGGCGCTGGATCGGTGGTCGGGGCGCTGATCGTCGCCTGGCTCGGACGCCACACGCACATGGGCCGCACGGTGCTCCTCGTGCAGCTCGCGTTCGGGATCTTCGTCATCGCGTTCTCCCAGTCGCGCGTCTTGTGGCTGAGCGAGGTCCTGCTGTTCTTCGCCGCGGCCACGGTGATGGTGGCCACGGCATCGACGACGTCGCTGGTGCAGTTGATCGTGCCCGATCACCTGCGCGGCCGCGTGGTGAGCATCTACATGGTGGCTTTCCGTGGAGGCATGCCGCTCGGCAGCCTCGCCAGCGGCTACGCCGCCAGCCTCGCCGGCGTGCCGATCGTCCTCGCGGTCAACGGCACGCTCGTCTCACTGGTGGCGCTCTACTTCCTGCATGAAGAGCCACGGCGTGCGTGAGTTGTGAGCGCCGGTGCTCGAATCAGCTGAGAGCTGATGCGAGGCGACTCTCAAACTAAGAACTAAGAACTCCGAACTTAGAACGATCTCTGGTCGAACGCCTCGCGGCGGCGCCGCTCGGCATCTTCAAAGCCGGGTCTAAAGACCCGGCACTACATCCGCGCGTACGCGTAGGCCCGGGTCTTCAGACCCGGGCAACTAAAGAGGGCCGAGCGAAGCGAAGGCCCGACCACCAGATCGTTCTTAGTTCGAAGTTCGTAGTTCTTAGTTTGAGAGTCGCCCGAGCAACCCCACTCTCCGAAAGTCAGAAGGCGCTGACGATCCAGTACCCGCCGAGAGCGACGGAGGCGACTGCCATGAGGAGCGCAACGGCGCTGCCCATGCGGACGATGGCGCGGGTGGACATCAGGCGGGCGAAAGCGACGCCGAAGAGCGACATCGAGAGCAGGATGCCGACAGCGAACACCACCACGAGCGCCAGGAGCAGCGAGAGCGACGCGTCGCCTACGCGGTCCCCGAAGGGCGCGAGCATGGTCAGCGCGCGGAGGCTGCTGATGGCGAAGGCGGCGCCGATGATCGTCGGGATGTGCGAGTGCGCCGACGGTGCCGGGTGATGCGCGGGCGGACCGATGTGCAGGTGCCAGTGCGCGGCCGGTTCACCGGCGTGGACGTGCGAGTGGCCGTAAACCTTGCCTGAGAGCGCGCCCCAGGCCCCGAGGACACCGAGGGCGATGAGGAGGGTTCCTCCGAGGACTTCCCCGCTGCGCTCGACAATGACGGGCAGCGACCATCCAAGCAGGATGAGTGCGGCCGCGCCGGCGCCCAGCAGCAGGGCGTGACCGACCGCGAAGCGGACCGCAATGCCCAGCGCGCGCGCACGCGGCGACGGCGCATCGGCGGTCGGGGCGACCGACAGGGCGGCGATGCCCATCAGATGGTCCGCACCAAGGCCGTGCAGGAATCCGAGTGTCAGGGCAGAAAGCAGGAGCACCCCTGAATCTTACGTCTTAACCTGCACGGCGCGCGAACGGGATCGCGAGCATCGCGATCGGCACGGAGGCAATCAGCGCGGTTCGTCGCGCGACACGGGCGCGATGCTGGCGACGTGTCGCAGTGACGGCGTCGCTGCAGGCCGCGAGCACGGCGGCCCGCCGGCGCAGGTAACGATCGTGAAGGGTCCGTCGCTGGTACTCGACCACGGGGAGAATGCGTTCCTCGCCGTGCCGGGTTTTGCGCACCGCCTTTGCGAGCACGTCGAGATCGTGAATGCTCCCAAGGATCTGTTGGGCCTTGCGGACCGAGCGAACCGACCGTTCCAGGTTCGCACGGCCGGTGACCGTCGCAATCTCCATGGCGTACCGCAGCTTCTTGATCGAGATACGCGCCTCGTGCAAGCGATTGCTGAACATCACGCCGCCGGCGCGATCGATGCCGGCCGCCACCGCGCCGGCGAGATCACGGAGCTCCGCGCCGAGGACGTTCTCCCACGCCGGCGCGGCCCAGGCGTGCCGGCCCGCGACCAACAACGCGGGGGCATGAGTCTTGAGCCTCGCGGCGAGGTCGCCCAGCTGTTGCTCCACGCGCAACCGTTCGAGCGACTTGATCAGCCGGCGAACCCGCCTGTCTCGCCGCGCGCGCCATTCCGATCTCAGTGCCTGCACGTCTTCGCCCGTCCGCGGCGCCGCGGGTTCGAGGCTCTCTAGCAGTCCGAGCTGAACATCAACGTCCCGCGCACGGCCGAGCCGGCGGGTCATTTTCCGCAGCAAGCCGTCGAGGTGTTCGAGGTCAGCAGGCGTGAAGCGCCCGGCGAGCAGCGGGACGACCGCGCGCATCCGTCTCGTTGCCACACGTGCCTTGTGGATCGCCTCGCTCGACCCATCGCGCAGCAGCGGGGAGCAGGCTGGAGAATTCGTCGAGTTGGCGAAGAAGAAGCGTAGATGGTGTAACAGCAGTTGGCATGGCCCTACCGGTCCTTCGTGCGACGTGCACTCGAGACTGGTTACTGCAAGCTCCAGTCCTAGCGCGCCAGGGGCTCCAGTTGCAGCGTCCACGCAAGCGGCACGGTGGCCGGCTGATAACACACGCTTGTCGTCACACGCCTGGTAGCGGAGCGATGCCAGTCAGTGTCAGGGTCGCGCCGGTCGTGCGGGCGCGCTCGCGCACGGCAGGCGTCAACGCGACGGTCACATCGTTGACGATGCGGAAGGGACGCGAGTAGACGCGTTGCCGTTCGTTCAGCGGTTTGAACAGGTATTCCTCGGATGGGGGAAACCGCGGCGGATGCACTTTGATCGCGTCATTCGGCGTCGAGCACGAACGCCACGGAATGTAGGTCGTCTGGTCTGGTGAGTAGCACATGCATGCGCGATTTCGGCGTCACATCCACGAACAGCGAGAAGCGCGCGCCTGGCGTCACGACCGTGTCAGTGGCCGACGTTTTCACCATCAGATGCGCCGGTTTCCGATGTTGCCGGCCTTGCCGTTTGACGCTCGACGCACCAAGTCAGGCTCCCCGCGGTCGCGCGTTCCTGGTAGCTCGCTTCGAACGTCCGTGACGTCACGACGCCGCGCGCATCCAGCATGAACGTGCCCGGGTGCGGAATCCCCGCCGTTTTCCCGGTTGCTTGCTCGTTCAGCAGCCGGTACGCCTTGATCGTCGCGGAACCCGGATCCGACAACAGCGGGAACGTGATCCCTCGCGCGGCGGCGAACGCCTTGAGCGTCGCCGGAGGGTCGTAACTGATCGCGGCCAACCCAATACCCCGCTTCTGGAGATCCGCATGACTGCGCTGCAGCTGCACGAGCTGCGTCTTGCAGTAGGGTCACCAGTCCGCCGACCGGAAGAACACCAGCATCGTCCCGTTCTTGCCGGCCACCGACCGTAGCGTGCGGGTCGCGCCGTTCTGATCGACGAGCGAGAAGTCCGGAACCCGCTCACCAACCTGCGGTCCCATTTTCTGCACGTCTGGCGGCGCCTGCGCGCCAATCGCAAGCAACGACAGAGACCGCCGCCAGAGCAACTTCCACATCCGCGAAGTTATACCCGTACATAAGAAAGGGCGGCCGCACAGCTACCGCCCTTTCCCTTACGCTTGCTCCTTCTATCCTTCCTTTTGCCTTCTCCCTTCTCCCTTGACCTAATCGGTCAATTTAGAAGGTGTAGCGGAATCCAAGCCGCAGGCTCCGCCTGCCCTGGAACGAAGAAGGCTTCCCGTAGAGCGAGTTGTCACGCATGCGGGTGCCCACTTTGCGCATCTCTGCCGCCAGGAACGCTGGATCGTAGCCCTGGTTCAGCAGGTAGTTGTCGCGCTCCGACAGCACTCCGGGGGTCGTCACCGAGGAGGCGATCGACGACGGCACGCTGAAGCTGTCGCGATACGGCGAGGTGTTCTCGTTGAGCACGCCGTCCTGATTGAACAGGTTGTCGATGTTCAGGTTGATGCCGAAACGATGGCTGTTCCAGACCCTGAACTCGTGGTTGATCGCCATGTCGGTCTGCGACGTCGTCGGCAGGCGGCCGAGATCGCCGCGGCCGTCGACGAACGTCGGGTTGTAGCCGAGCAGGTTGATCGCTCGTGGACTTCGGTCCACCCGACATCACCTGCTGGAAGACGCCAACGTTGGTGCCCCACGGGAAGTCGTAGGTCGCCTGCACCTTGATGTAGTGCGGACGGTCGGTCGGCAGGAGTCCTTCGACCGGTTGGCCGTGCGCGTCCCACACCAGGTACTGGCCGTCGAAGTAGCGCTCGACGTTCGGGCTCGTGCGGCCGTTCTCGTCCGAGCTGGCGAGACCGCCGTAGTTGCCGAACAGGCGGCTCCACGTGTAGCCGGCGATCAGCGACCAGCGGTCCGCGAACCGCTTGTTGAAGCGGAACTCGACGGCGTCGTACTGGCGCACGGCCTTCGGGAATGCCGGGGCCGGTTTCGGAAGGATCTGCTCGCGCGAGGCCGTAGCCCGGGTTGGCGATGAAGAACACTTCGCCGACGCCCGGCACGAGAATGCCGACGTCTTCGATCGTCCGGTCCAGCGTCTTGTGGACGTAACGCACGCCGACCGACATCGAGCGATTCAGCTCGTGGTCGACGCCGAGGGTGTATCTCCGCAGACTCAACCGGCTTGAGGTCGGGGTCGAGCGTGTTCTGCTCGCGGCCGAAGTACGCGGTCAACGCGGGATCGGCCTCATTGGCGGGGTGACGACGGTCATTCTGCTCGATGAAGGTGCCCGGGCAGCCGGTGGGGCCTTCCTGGCAGTTGATCGAGGTCCAGTCGAGCGTCTCGAGCGTCCACATGTACTGGACCCAGTGCTCGGCGCCGAATGAGCCGCGCGGCATCTCCAGCTTGGTGATGTCGAAGTACTTGCCGAAGCTGCCGTAGCCCTTCCACTTGCTGTTGCCGAAGATGTCCCACGCAAAGCCGAGGCGCGGCGCGATCTTGTCGCCGTAGCCGAACTCGATGCCCGGGAACTCGTTGCGATACGACGGCACCGATTCCTTCTCGGTCCGCACGCCGGCGTTCAGCGTGAAGTTGCGATGGATCGTCCAGCTGTCCTGCACCCAGAAGCTGAAGTTGTTCGAGCTCACGTCGCCGTCGGTGACGACGCCCTTGCTGACCTGGTAGTAGCCGAATGGGCCGGTGACCGAGCGTCCGTCCAGGGCGCCATAGGTCTGGTTCCAGAAGAACGTGATGGTCGGCTCCTGCGCGCCGGAGTCCACCTTGTTCTGCAGCCGCTCGTAGCGGCCACCGAGCTTGAACTGGTGCTCGCCGCCCCAGCCCGACTTGAACCAGGTGAGGTTGGCGTTCAGGTGCGTGCGCGCGTAGAGGTTCTGCACGGTGCGCGACGTGGACTTGTTGTCGGTGAAGCCGCTGCGCTGGCGCAGCGCGACGGGAGTCTGCGGGAACGGACAGCTGCCGCCACCCGGGTCGCAGTTGGTTCCGTTGAACGTGTGCAGGATCTGGTTGCCGGCAAATTCAGCGGGGCTCCACACGTCGGTCGCCCAGTAGCCGGTCTGAATGTCGGCGAACACGCGCGGGTTCACGGTCCACGAGAACGTGCCGGCATACAGATCGTTGCGGTTGTTCGAGCCGGTACGCTCCCAGCGATCCTTGAAGGCCTCTTCCGTGGCGTCCCAGGTCGCGGTGTTGAAGCCGTCGGTGGACTCGCCATTGGCAAAGGTGGAGCCGTCCGGCTGGATGTTGTTGGCCAGCGAACCCGCGGTTGCCGGAGCGCTGCAGGTTGAAGCTCCCCTTGAGGCTCATGTTGCTGTTGATCTGGGTGTTGACGTTGCCCTGGTAGAACTTCGAGTCGCTCCAGCTGGTCATCGTCTTGGTGACGTAGGGCGTCACCGCCGGGATTGGTCGACGAGTTCCGGAACGTCGTCGTGCGCTCGTTGTCGGTGCGGTCGTAGCTGGACCCGAAATAGAACCAGGCGCGGTTGCGGAAGATCGGGCCGCCGATATCGCCGATCGGGTTCCAGTTGTCGAACGCCGCGTCAGGCGTCGCGACGAACTCTGGCGTGCCTGCGCACTGCGGCAAGTTCTGCGTGCAGTCGGTGAACGGGTTGATGCGCCAGCTCTTGCGTGGGTCGGACTGGAACCCCTCGTTGCGATAGTAGGTGCCAAAGCTTCCGCGGTACTGGTTGCCGCCGCTCTTGGAAATGGCGTTTACGACGCCTCCCGTCGAGCCGCCGAACTCCGCCGCGTAGCCCGAGGTCTTGATCTGCACTTCGGAAAGGAATTCGGTGTAGACCGTCTTGCCGGAGGTGCCGTTCTGCAGGTTGGTCGTGTCCATGCCGTCGATGACGAAGCGGTTCTCCGAACCGCTGGAGCCGTCGAACTGGATGCCGCCGTTCCGGGTCTCGTCGTTCGCGCCCGGGGCAATCTGCACGACGCTGGTGAAGTTGCGTCCCTTCGGGATGCGGTCGATCAGATCGGTGGTGATGCTCTGGGTCGCCGCGTTCTGCTTGACGTCGATGATCGGCGATTCCGCGGTCACCTGGACTTCTTCAGTCAGACCGACCGACAGGTCGAAGTTGATCTTCAACACCTGGCCGAGCAGCAGTTCGACGTTCTCGAACGCGGCCTTCTTGAACCCCGGCAGCATGGCGCTCACCGTGTACTTGCCAGGCGCGAGCGCGTTGAAACGGTAGGAACCGCCCTGATCGCTCGTTACCGAGACGACGGCCCCCTGGGGGTTCCGCGCCTCTACCGCGACGCCGGGCAGCACGGCACCGGACGTGTCTTTGACGATTCCCTCGATGGATCCGGCCGTTTCCTGTGCTGTTGCGCTTACCGCGAACAGCAGCAGGAATACGAGCATCCCGCACAGGCTTGCACGCTTCATTTCCCCTCCACTGATGATTAAGACTTGGGACGTATCTAGGGGCGAATTGTACGGGGGACGGGACGAATGGAGAAGGGAAAAGGGATGGGAAGAGAAGGGAAAAGGGATAAGGGAGAAGGGAAAAGCCGAGGTCGAAGGAAAAGGCCCAAAAGAAGGGCCTTCTCCCCCGTTTGCCTTACTTGCGTCGCGTGATCTGGTCCCAGACCGCGGCGCCACCGCCGCCAATGGCCGCGCCGATCAATGCGCCCTTTTTGCCCTTGGCGAGGGCGCCGATGCCGGCGCCGACGGCGGCCGACGAGCCGATGATCACCGCGCTCTTCTTCACCGAGCGCGTCTTGCGAACCTCAGGCTCCTGGTAAACCACCCGGCGCGTCTGCACCGGGCGGGCGGTCGACGTTCTCACGACGCGCGCGTCCTCGAGACCGTCGTCATACACCACCTGGCGTGGCGCCGAGTAGCGTACCGGCGCCGGCTGCGCGTACACCGGAGCCGCGTACTGCGCGACCGGTTGCGCATACGCGGCGGCCGCCTGCGCATCCGCCGCGACGCATTCCACCTGCGACACGGTCGCGCCATTCACGACGACCGGACGCACGAGGGTGCGCTGGTGCGGCTCACAGCTGACGACCACCGGCGTACCGGCCTGGTTGCCAGCCAGTTCCTGCGCGCGAACGCCTGGTGTGTTCTGCGTTGCGCCGCAACCAACAGTGAAGAGCAGCGCGCTCGCCGCAACGCCTCCCCACAGCGACTTCATGTGCATGCCTCTCATTGGACTCACCTCCGCGTATACCCACCCCCCGCTAGTCCAAGCGGGGTGCCATGTCAGGAGAGGCAAAAACCCCTGATTTCAGGCCATTTGTGACGGGGTCGGCGAAGGTGGCACAATCCCGGTGTCCTCTATATGGCTCAAGCGTTCCTGTTTAGATGATGATCCCCACTCGCTAATGGCTCACGTCCTGGTGGTCGAAGACGACCACGACATTTCAGAACTGATCGTTCATTACCTCCAGAACGCCGGACACACGACGCATCGCCTCGGCTCCGGCGCGGAGGTGATGGGATACCTGCGCGGGAAAGCGGCCGATCTCGTCGTCCTGGATGTCATGCTGCCGGGCCTGAGCGGGATGGCCGTGTGTCGCGCGATGCGCGACGACACGGCAACGTCACACATCCCGATCATCATGCTGACCGCCCGTGGCGACGAAGCGGACCGTCTCGCGGGGTTCGATCACGGCGCCGACGATTACGTCACCAAGCCGTTCAGCCCGAAGGAGCTCGTCGCGCGCGTGGCGGCACGGCTCCGCCGCACGGCTCCGCCGGCGGCTGCGGCCGAGGCCGTGCTTCGGTACGAGGGGATCACGATCGATCCGGACCGGCATCGCGTAACGCTGGCCGACACCGAGGTCCACCTGACCGCGAAGGAGTTCCTGCTGCTCCAGTACCTGATCCGCCACCGCGGTCGCGTGCTCTCGCGCGACGTGCTGCTCACCGACGTATGGGGATACCAGTACACAGGAGGCACGCGCACGGTTGACGTGCACATCCGGCGGCTGCGCGAGAAGCTGCCGGTCCTGAACGACGCCATCGAAACCGTCAAGCAGTTCGGGTACCGACTCGCGTGACCTTCCGCACCCGGCTGTTCCTGACGTCGGTCGCGGCCGCGGCGGCGACGCTCCTCGTCGCGACCCTGCTGTTCTCGTGGTCGGTGAGGCAGTCGGTCAACGAACGGATCGAACGCGCGTTGATCGCCGAAACGCGCCTGGCGGCCGAAACGCTATCGCACCGGAGAGGGGCGCTGCCCGAGGAGCTCGATGCAGAAGCCGATGCGCTCGGTCAGCTCGTGGCCGCGCGGGTGACATTCATCGCGGCCGACGGCACGCTGCGCGGCGATTCGGAATTGTCGGTGACTGAACTCTCGCAGGCCGAGAATCACGCGAACCGACCCGAGATCCGACAGGCGCTGACCGAAGGACTGGGCATCTCACGTCGCTACTCCGGCACCGTGCGCACCGACATGCTGTACGTCGCGGCGCCGGTCAAGAACGAGGCGGTGCCGGAGCTCAGCGTCGTCCGTCTCGCGCTGCCGTTGACGGATGTGCGCGAGCAATTAGCGACCGTGCGGCGCCTGGCCGGGGTGGCGCTCGGCGTCGGCCTGATCGGAGCCCTCGTCCTGGCGTGGGTCACATCGGCCGTGCTGACGCGCCGTACTCACGCGATTGCGCTTGCCGCACAGCGCTATGCGGCGGGCGACCTCACGCGATCGATCAACGACACCAGTAAGGACGAGATCGGCACGATCGCGCGTGTTCTCGATCAGTCGGTGCGGGACGTGAGTCGCCGAGCGATCGAACTGATCTCCGATCGCGCGCGCATGGAGGCGATCCTCGGCGGCATGATCGAAGGAGTGCTCGTCGTCAACGAGCAGGGCCGGCTGCAACTGGTGAACGACGCCGCGAGGCGGATGCTCAGGCTGGCGGAAAGCCCCGAAGGGCGGCATTACCTCGAGATCGTTCGTCACCCCGACATTGCCGCGCAGCTCGGGCAGGCGCTCAGCGGGAAACCGCTCCAGGGTCGCGAGCTGACATTACCGGTCGCCCCGGGGGCCACCTTCATCGCACGCAGCGCGCCCATCGCGGCGGCCGAGACACGCGGCGCCGTCCTGGTGCTCCACGACATCACGGACCTGCGCCGCGCCGACCAGATCCGCCGCGACTTCGTCGCCAACGTGTCGCATGAATTGCGCACACCGCTGACGGCCGTCCGCGGATACGTCGAGGCCCTCCTCGACGGCGTGACGGATCCCGCCCAGCACCGCATGTTCCTGGAAACGATCGCCCGCCACACCCACCGGATGGAACGGCTGGTGCGCGATCTGCTGCGGCTCGCGCGACTCGACGCCGGGCAAGAGACCCTCGAGCGGGTGCCCTGCCAGGTCGAAGCGCTCTTCCATGCGGTCGAAGTGGAATTGGCGGATGCGATCGAGAACCGCCAACAGGTGGTCAAGCACGAGATCGCGTCTGATGCGGCGGTCGTGAGTGGCGATCCGGCCAAGCTGCACGATGCGCTCCGGAACCTGCTCGAAAACGCCACCAACTATTCACCCGAGAGCAGCGTGATCGTGCTCGGGGCGCGCCGCCGCGACGGTCGCATTCTCATCACCGTCACCGACGAGGGACCCGGCATTCCCGAATCCGACCTGCCGCGCGTCTTCGAACGTTTCTATCGCGTCGACAAAGCGCGCGCCCGCGACCGAAAGGATCCCGGCGGCACCGGTCTCGGGCTCGCGATCGTCAAGCACCTGGTCGAACTGCACGGCGGCCGTGTCGCTGCCACGAATCGCCCAACCGGCGGCGCCGATCCTGACGATCGACTTCCCCGCCTGAGTCGTTCGAGCCACCGGGTGTCTGGTCGAGCAGTGGGGTGATTCGAGAGGCTAGAAAACTATACGAACTTAGAACTTACGAACTAAGAACTTTTCTTGGTGCCGGGTCTGAAGACCCGGCCAACCCGATGACTTGTCAGTGTCGGTCACGAGATCGACTTCAAAAAGTTCGAAGTTCTTGAGTTCTTAGTTCGTAGTTTTCTAGCCCTCCGAATAACCCCACTGCCCGACGACAACGAGGTAACGCGAGGCAGCTAGGGGGCGATCGTTTTGGAGATGATCCACCAGGTCGCCGCCGAGATCGCGGCCGATGCGGGGATCGTGAGAATCCACGCCCAGATGATGCGGCCCGCAACACCCCAGCGCACGGCGGAGAGCCGCCTGATCGAGCCGACGCCCATGATGGCGCCGGTGATGGTGTGGGTGGTGCTGACCGGGATGCCGAGGTGCGTGGCGGTGAAGAGAGAGATGGCGCCGGCGGTCTCCGCTGCGAAGCCGCCCACCGGCTGAAGCTTCGTGATCTTCGAGCCCATGGTGTGGATGATGCGCCAGCCGCCAGAGAGCGTGCCAAGCGAGATCGCCGCGTGCGCGGAGAGCACCACCCACATGTCGATCCTGAATTCCGAGATGAGCCCCCCGGCAAACAAGACCCCGGCGATAATCCCCATGGTCTTCTGCGCGTCGTTTCCGCCGTGACCGAGGCTATATGCTGCGGCCGACAGCAGCTGCAGCCGCCGGAACCAGTGATCGACCTTCCCGGGTGACGTGCCACTGAATATCCAGAGGATCGCGACCATCAGCAGGAATCCGAGCGTCATGCCGATCAGGGGCGCCAATACGATGAAGATCAGCGTCTTCGTCCAGCCGGAAAGGATGATGGCGCCGAATCCCGCCTTCGCGACCGCCGCCCCCGCGTAGCCGCCGATGAGCGCGTGCGACGAACTGGTGGGCAGTCCGTAATACCACGTGATCAGGTCCCAGATGATCGCGCCGGTCAGGCCCGCGAAGATGACCGCAAAGGTCACGACCTCGATATCGACCAGCCCCCTGCCGACCGTCTTCGCCACCGCGGTGCCGAAGGTGAACGCTGCGATGAAATTGAAGAACGCCGCCCAGATGACGGCTTTTCCCGGTGTCAAGACACGGGTCGACACGACGGTGGCGATCGAGTTCGCGGCGTCGTGGAAACCGTTGATGTAATCAAAGGTGAGCGCGACGAGGATCAGCGCGACGACGGCGAGGAGATTGGCGTCCATCCGCGGCTACGCGTGCTTGACGACGACGCCTTCGAGCACGTTCGCGACGTCTTCACAGCGATCGGTCGCCGCCTCGAGAAAATCGAGAATCTCCTTCCACTTGATGATGGCGATGGCGTCCTTCTCTTCTTCGAAGAGACGGCGCAGCGCCGCCTGGTGCGCACGGTCGGCTTCGTTCTCGAGACGGTTGATCTCGACGGCGCACCCCGAGATGCCCTGCTTCTTGCCCAGCAATTTCATCGCCGACACGAGTTGATCGGCGCACGACACAATGATTCGCACGAGGTCGCGCGCATCCGGACGCACGCGATCGATCTGGTAGAGGCGCGTGACGCTGGCGCAATCATCGATCGCATCGATCACATCGTCGAGCGAGCGCGCCAAAGAATGGATGTCTTCGCGGTCGAGCGGGGTCACGAACGTCTTGTGCAGCCGCTGGATGACTTCGTGGGTGATGAAGTCGCACTTGTGCTCGACTTCCTTGATCTCGTCGGCCTTGTCCCAGAGCGGTTGCTCAGGCGCCAGCATCTCCTGCAGCAGCGCGGCCCCCCGGCGGATCTGCTCCGCCATGGCGACGAAATCGTCGAAGAACCGCTCTTCCTTCGGAATCAGTCTGAATCGCACTGTGCCTCCGGTCGAAATCTTAGCAGAATGGACGCATATTTAACCTGTCCGTCACATTCACGTTACTGAAGTCACAACCAGTACACGTCTGTTCGGGCATCTCCCGCAGCCTGATTTAACGCCGCCGTAATCGGACCGTTGTGGGCCGATCACATGCCGTTTCTACTCTTCCCCGGCGCGCTGAGTGAGCGTGCCCACAAAGAGGGAAAGATGAAACTGCACAGAATCCTGTTCTCGTCGATTGCCTTGATGCTCTGCGCCGCGCTCTCGAGCGTCTCCGGTGCAATCCGCGCCCAGGGCAGTCCCACCGGCTCTCTGGCCGGTACCATTTCAGATCCCAGCGGCGCCATGCTTCCAGGCGTCGCGGTCGCCGCCAAGGCGGTTCAGACCGGGCTCACCCAGACGACGGTCAGCAGCGCCGCGGGCGAGTGGCGTCTCACGGCGCTGCCGGCCGGCATATACGAGGTGACATTCGAGTTGAACGGGTTCAAGAAGCTCGTTCGCAGCGGTATCTCGGTGGAGGCGGCCGTTACCAGGTCGGTACCAGTGACGCTCGAGGTGGGTGGACTCTCGGAACTGGTGCAGGTCTCGGGTGACGCCCCGCTTCTCAACGCCCTGGCAGCGACCACATCGCGCAGGCTCAGTGGGGCAGACTTGCAGACCATCCCGACCTCGACGGGGAGCTTTACGCACCTGCTGTCGTCGGAAGCGGGCGTCAGCGCCGATCTCCCGCCGGTTCTGATCAACGGCACCGGCAACATCTCGCCGTCAGTCAACGGTACGCGGACGACCAGTACGAGCCTGTTCTTCAACGGCATCGACGCGACGAACCTGACGAGCAACGAAGGCTCGCTCTCCGACAACGTCGCGCCGGCCCCCGACACGCTCGAGGAAGTGAAGCTGCAGACGAGCCTGTACGACGCCTCGACGGGTCGCTCCGGCGGGGGCAACTTCCAGCTCGTGACGCGCAGCGGCACCAACAAGTTCGCCGGGTCCGGACTCTTTAATTTCCAGCATGAGAATCTGAACGAGAACGACTTCTTCTACAAGAAGGACGGCATCGCGAAACCGAAGGCGCGACGCAACGAAGGCGGCTTTACGGTTGGCGGTCCGATCCGCCGGAACAAGATCTTTTTCTTTGGCGGCTATCAGCGCACCGATGCCGAAACCGGCTTCGTCCCGACGGCGAACAGCATCTCCGCGCTGCCGCAGGCGCTTCAGTTGATCCAGGGGGCGCGCACGAAGGACTCGGTCCTGGCAGCGTTTGCGGCCCTGAATCCCTCAATCCTGACCTCGATCCCGAAGGCGAACTGCTCCGGGCCGACCGACACCGCCTGTATCTCGGATGTCGCGATGAACCTGTTGAATCTCCGCAATCCGGTGACGGGGGACTTCGTGATCCCGGCCCCGCGTGAGGGCGGTCAGGTCATCGGCAACGACATCGCCGCCGGGGGATCCAACGGCGGCAACCCCTTCATTCGCCAGCGCAACGTGGTCCCGGCCGAGTTCCAGCAGGATCAGTTCACGGCAAAGCTGGATGGCCAGTTGTCGTCCAACAACCGCCTGAGTGGCGCGTTCTTCTTCGCGAAGTTCCCCGGTCTCGATCCGTTCCCGGATCCGTCGAGCCTGGTGTCCCCCTTCACCTTGAAGCGCGACGATCGCAACTTCACCGGATCGGTCTCGAACACGCAGATCTGGGGCGCCAACAAGGTCAACGAGTTCCGCGTCGGAGTGTTCGATCTGGACAACTCCCGGCAGCTCGACGACCCATTTCTCGATATGACCAACGCCGGCGTCGGGGTCGCGAACCCGGCGACGTTCTTCGACAGCAGCATGGCGACCAACCGCCTCGGCCACTACATCGGTCGGCCGGGGAACACGATGGAACGGTTCTCGTTTGGAGGCCCCAACGACTCGTTCAACAAACGCCAGCAGACCACGTGGACTGTCGGGGACACCATCAGTTGGACGGGCGCGACCCACGGCTTCCGAATGGGTGGGGAGTTCCGCCGCAACGCCTTTGACACCAACCTCCCCGAAGAACAGGCGACCGAGTTCGAAAAGTTCGACAACTTCACGCAGATCCTGCGCGGGCTCGCAACCGAAGGGGACACGCAGTTCGGCATTACCGACAAGCAGTTCCGCTTCAATGATTTCAACCTGTTCGTCTCCGACGACTGGCGGTTGACGCGGACGCTGACCCTGAACCTCGGCGTCCGCTACGAGTTCTTTGGGCTGCCAGAAGAGGTCAACGGCCGGATCGGCAATTTCGACTTCGAGGCGATGACCACCTCGGAGAACCCGGTGGCAGCGTTCATCGTGCCCAAGAACGTCCAAAACACGGGCTTTGCGGCCATCGACCCGGCGATCGCCACCTCGATCAAGGCCGACAACAACCACACGCTGAAGGGCCAGGACTGGAACAACGTCGCACCCCGCCTCGGCTTCGCCTGGTCGCCGGGAGAGAGCAACCGCTGGGTGGTGCGGGGTGGGTACGGCATCTTCTACGACCGGCCGTCCGCGGCGTTCATCAACACGGTCTTCAGCAACTACCCGTTCTTGCGCGAGCAGGAAGTGACCTTCCCGACCGGCGCGGTTCCGTTCAACGGCGCGTGGTCGCAACAGGATCCGACGTTCCCGTTCAGCCAATACCTGCCCAACCGCATCGTCCGCACGGCGGGCACCGGCGGGACGTATCAGATCCGGGACGGTACGAACGTGACACGCGGGGCCGACGGTACGCTCAACCCTGTTGACCCCGCGACCGGACAGCCGACGCGCGGCAACATCGCCGAGACCTTCGAGTTCCGCGCGATCTCCCGCGACCTGGTAACGCCCTACGTGCAGCAGTACAACTTCGGCGTGCAGCGCGAACTGGGCAGCAACCTGATGCTCGAAGTGCGCTACGTCGGCAGCAAGGGGAACGACCTGCTGGAAGCGCGCGCGTTCAACCAGGGCTTCGACCTCAACTCGCTCGAGACGCCCGACTACATCTTCGAGCGCTTCAACGCGGCGTACGTAGCGGCGGGCAGCCCGAACGGCGCCTTGAACGCGGGGGCCACGGCGCGCGAGCGTGGCGTGGGCAGGGCCTTCGGGTTCCCGAATGCCGCCGTGAACGGCATGCTCGACTACAACCTCGCCAACAGTGGCGGCGCGGTCATCGGCTTCGAGGCGCGCGGGCCGATCCTCGGGTTCAACATCCCCGAGGCCGTCCTGCTCGACAACACGGGCCGGTCCCGTTACAACTCCGTGCAGTTCAACCTGCTCAAGCGGATGTCGCGCGGCGTACAGTTCAACCTCGCCTACACCTACTCGCGCTCGATGGACACCAGCTCGGTTGATCCGGGAAGCACGGCAGGTGGCGGCAAGCCTGATGTGCCGAACGCCGGGTTCATGGTCCAGGCCAATCAGCGCGATCTCGACGCCAACTGGGCGCGCTCCGACTTCGACCGGCCGCATCGCTTCAGCGGAAGCTGGGTGTGGGACCTCCCCGGAAGCGGCGTGTGGGATGGCTTCCGCTTCTCGGGCTTCGTGCAGATGCAGTCGGGACTTCCCTACTCGATCTTCTCAGCCGAACCTGAACTGGGGAACACGACCCAGTACGGTGATCTCGTCCGCGGGTCGGGCGGGCTTTATCGACTGGGCTTCGGCCGCCCGAGCCTCTGCGGCTCGCTCGACGACCTGCGCACTGCCGGTCCGGATAAGACCGAAGCGGCGTTCAACAAGGGCGTCCTCTGTTCACCGAGCACGGCGGCGGGCGGCTATCCCGGTAACGAGGGCTTCGGGAACCTGGGTCGCAATGTCTTGCGCGGGTTCTGGCAGCGACGCCTCGACCTGAGCCTGGCCAAGTCGTTCCCGCTGGGCGGCACGCGCGACTTCGAGATCCGGTGGGACGTGTTCAACGTGCTGAACACGGTGAACTACGCGCTCCCGAACAATGTCATCGGGTCCGCCTCCACCGACTTCGGCAAGATCACCGACTCGGTCGGCGGTCCCCGAGTGATGCAACTCGGCGCTAGGGTCCGTTTCTAATCGCGCACCATCGCGCGGCCTAGAAAATGAACTGCAGCTGCGAACGGATCTCGAACGTCTTGACCGTGGGGTTCGTCCCGACTGAACGTCCACCTGGCCGAAGTCGGTCTGCCACTTCAGTCCGTGGCGCGCGTAGTAGTAGCTGAAGACGCCGCGCGCTTCTTTCGTGGTGTTGCGCGACGCGAGATCGCTCGGGTCGGATTCGCCGTAGCGCACCGCCACCTCATACCGCCTGCGGCTGAACAGCTTCCCTGCCTGGATGAAATAGCCAGTGGCATCGAACTCGGCGCCGGTCTCCGGCTTCCGGTTCGCGAAGGCATACATGCCGTTGACCGAGAACCCTTTGTATTTGTAGATCCCGTCCAGGCTGTAGGCGTGCCATTTCTGGTCCGTGCCCGTCGTGGCGTTGAAGTTGTTCTGGCTGTCCCAGTTGATCGCGACGGCGTAGATCGGAGCGGTCGTGGATTCGAAGTCGCTCTCCGAATAGAGCGCGCCGGTGACCCAGGCCCGCTGGTTCAGCACCTGGCTGCCGTTCGGCTGCCACATCAGCCGCGCGTTGTACTGGAACTTGTCGTTGTCGTTGGTGGTGCGGGTGGGGCCGTTGCCGTTGAACATCCCGACGCGCCATTCGATCTTGTTCCCCGCGGTCGCGCCCCAGAGCGCCACCCCGGTATCGCGGCCGCGGAAGAACACGTTGCTGACCAGCGCACGGTCAACGAACTGCTGGTTGCCCGACGAGGTCAGCTCCTGCGCGCCGTACGGGGGCTTGAACTGTCCGATGTGCGCGCGGAAGAGCCCGCGCCCCTTGGAAAAGTCGACGTCGAACGCGGCATCTTCCAGGAACGCGCCGGGGTTACTCCCGGTGATGGCCGGCCAGTTCATTTGCAGCTCGTAGGTCAGCCAGGAGCGAATCATCCAGCCTTCGAGCTTGAACTTGGCGCGGCGGATACGGAACGAACCGCGGGCATCTCCCTTTTCCGCGGTGCCCGCGAGCTGCGTGTTGTCGTCCGGAAACTCCTCGGTAAACCGGACCTGCACGCGGTTCGAGATTTCGAGGTAGGCGTTCTCCATCGTGATGCGGGTCTTGCCGTCGCGCCAGACGATCGTTTGCGGAGCGACCGGCTCGGCAACCGGTTCGGAGATGCCGTGCTTGAAGAAATACAGCTGCAATGCGCGCGGGCTGTCGGCCACGACGGTCTCGCCCTTCGGTCCGACGCCGGGTTTGGTGATGCCGCCGTTCGATGGTGCCAGTCTTTCGAACCGGTCGGCATTGGCGGCGTTGTTGAAGACGTAGATGCGGCCGTCCTTCGAGACTTCCTTGTAATACAGCCCCTGGGCGGCCACAGTGACGGCGGTGAGGAAAAACCACGTGACGGCGGCGCCGCTGCTGCGGAACAGCTGAAGACGGAAGACTCATGCTGCAGAAACCCTTCCTCGCGGGGAATGTGCCCGCGCCCGAATGGCGAGCAGCGTACGAGGCACGTGTTGCCTCGATGTTCCAGCGCCGTTACAGCCGCGTTAAATGTGTAACGCCGCGCTGCGACACGCCAGGCGGCTAGTTAACACGTTCTTAACGCGAATGAAACGGTCATGAAACGACTGGCGGATAGCCTCGTCGTCATGACCAACCCCATCACGCGCGTTGTCGCCACGGCAGCCCTTCCGCTGGCCATTGGCGACAGCGGCGCCTGCGGCGGTGGCGACCACGGAGCCGACAGGCAGGCATCCCAGCAGTCCCAGGTCATCGTCGCCGACGGCTCCAGCACGGTGTTTCCCATCACCGAGGCGGTCGCCGAGGAGTTCCAGACGTGCGAACAAAGGGACACGAGTGACCGTGGGCTCGTCCGGCACCGGCGGCGGATTCCAAAAGTTCTGCCGAGACGAGACCGACATCTCGAACGCCTCGCGTCCGATCAAGGCCGACCGAGATGGAGGCGTGCGGCAAGGCCGGCGTCGACGTTCATCGAGCTGCCCGATCGCCTACGACGGCATCGCCGTCGTCGTGAATCCGAAGAACACCTGGGCCTCGTCGATGACCGTTGCCGAGCTGAAGAAGATCTGGGAGCCGGCCGCGCAGGGCAAGGTCATGCGCTGGAGCCAGGTCCGAGCCGAATGGCCCGACCAGGAAATCCATCTCTTCGGCGCGGGCGTCGACTCGGGCACCTTCGACTACTTCACCGAAGTGATCACCGGCAAGACGGCCGCGAGCCGCGGCGACTACACGTCGAGCGAAGACGACAACGTCATCGTGCAGGGCGTGAGCGGCGACGCCAACGCGCTCGGCTACTTCGGCTACGCCTACTACGAGCAGAACAAGGACAAGCTGAAGCTGCGTGCCGATCGACGACGGCGAGGCCGCCAACGGCGAAGGGCGCCGATCGCGCCGTCACCGGAAACGGTGGCCAACGGCACCTACCGTCCGCTGTCGCGGCCGGTCTTCATCTACGTGAAGACCAAGGCGCTCGACCGTCCCGAGGTCAAGAGCTTCATGGAGTTCTATCTGAACAAAGGCGCCGCGCTCGTGCGGGAAGTTGGCTACGTGCCGCTGACCGCCGAGAGAACACGAGCTGGTGCGCAGCCGCTTCACGCCCGGAAGACCGGCACGATGTTCACGGAGGACCGACAGCCACAGCCAGGTGACGCTCGAACAGCGGCTCGCAACCGCTACGACGATGAACGTCCGCTCGCGCCGGATCGTCGAATTCGTCATCGAGCGGACGCTGTTCCTCTGCGCCGCCGGTTCGATCCTCGTCACCGCCGGCATCATCCTCGTGCTGCTCTTCGAGACCGCGGCCTTCCTGCGCGAGGTGCCGATCACCGAGTTCCTGTTCGGCACGGTGTGGACGCCGCTGTTCTTCGACAAGCAGTTCGGCGTGCTGCCGCTGGTGGCCGGCACGCTGCTGGCCTCGGCCATCGCGATGGTCGTGGCGCTTCCCGCGGGCCTCCTGATCGCGATCTACCTGAGCGAGTACGCGCCGCAGCCGCGTTCGCCGCATCGTCCGGCCGGTGCTCGAGGTGCTGGCCGGCGTGCCGACGGTCGTCTACGGCTACTTCGCGCTGCAGTTCGTGACGCCGCTGCTGCAGAGCTTCGTGCCGGGCCTGGCCGGGTTCAACGCCCTGAGCCCGGGGATCGTGATGGGCATCATGATCCTGCCGCTGGTGTCGTCGCTGTCGGAGGACGCGCTGCGCAGCGTGCCCGAACGGCCTGCGTGAAGGCGCCTACGCGCTCGGCGCGACGCGCATGGAGACGTCGCTGCGCGTGGTCGTGCCGGCGGCGTTCTCGGGGATTTCCGCCGCGGCGGTCCTCGCGGTGTCGCGCGCGATCGGCGAGACGATGATCGTCGCCATCGCCGCGGGCCAGCAGCCGCGGCTGACGCTCGACCCGCGGGTGCCGGTCGAGACGATGACCGCCTACATCGTGCAGGTGAGCCTGGGCGACACGCCGGCCGGCACCCTCGAATACCGGACGATCTTCGCGGTCGGCATGCTGCTGTTCCTGGGCACGTTCGCGCTGAACCTGATCGTCCAACTGGCTGCGGAACGGTTCCGGGAGGAATACCAGTGAGCGCACTCACCGCACGAGCGGTGCGAGCCTGCGGCGCCGCATGGGCGACTACCTGCTGGTCGGCGTTCGGCACTGCTGGTGACGCTGCTGGCGCTGATCGCGCTCGGCGCGCTGCTCTTCGATGTCGCGCACGACGGCGTCGGCCGCCTGTCGTGGCAGTTCCTCACGAGCTACCCGTCGCGGCGCGCCGAGAATGCCGGGATTCTGCCGGCGCTGGCGGGCAGCATCTTCGTCATCTCGCTGACCGCGCTGATCGCGATGCCGCTCGGCGTCGGCGCGGCGATCTACCTCGAAGAGTACGGCGGGCGCGGGCGCATCGCCCGTCTGATCGAAATCAACATCGCCAACCTGGCCGGCGTTCCGTCGATCATCTACGGGCTGCTCGGGCTGGGCTTGTTCGTCCGCGTCATGGGGATGGAGCGCAGCGTCTGGCCGGCGCCTCGACGCTGGCGCTGCTGGCGCTGCCGGTGATCATCCTGTCGACCCGCGAGGCGCTGCGCGCGGTGCCGAGCTCGCTCCGCGAGGGCTCCTACGCGCTGGGTGCGACCAAGTGGCAGACGATCCTTCACTAGGTGCTGCCGCGGCGTTGCCGGGCATTCTGACCGGTCTGATCCTGGCGCTGTCGCGCGCGATTGGCGAAACGGCGCCGCTCATCACCATCGGCGCGCTGACCTACGTGCCGTTCCTGCCGACCGACATTGGTCGCCGTTCACGGTGCTGCCGATTCAGATTTTCAACTGGGTTCGCGCCCGCAGGCCTCATTCGCCGAGAACGCGGCCGCCGGCATCGTCGTGCTGCTCGCTTTGCTGTTGATGATGAACGCGGTGGCGATCATCCTGCGCGATCGATGCAGCGCTGAGTAAACACGTGCGATGTGCGACGTGCGACGTGCGACGTGCGACGTGCGGACGTGCTACGTGCTGACGTGCGCACGTGCTACGACGGCGGACATATTCGCGTGCGAGCAGAACGACGGTCGGTCGTTGATGTCGTCGCGGATCTGTCATCACCTTTTCGATTGGTAATGACGCGACTTTGGGATCTTCGAGCGGCCAGTCCTCGATCCTGAGGCCGCGGAACATAGGGACACTTGTCGCCGCAGCCCATGGGGATCAACAGGTCGGCGCCCTGTGCGAGTTCTGCGGTGAGTTTCTGGGGCGAGCGTCGGACAGGTCGAATCCCACCTCCTTCATCGATCCGCTAACCTCTTGGACTGGCCGCTGGAAGCTCCAGGATCGGTTCACCGTCGAAGATGCGCAGTCCGCGACGCTTCAACTGCCGCCGTCGGTATTCTGGACGCAAGCGAGCACGCCGTCTGCAGCACGTCCGGCGTAGTACGCACAGTCGCACGATCGGCACGTCTTCATGGGCACGTGCGCACGTCGCACGTCTTACCCGCAGCAGCCGGGCGCGCAGCACGAACCGGTCGCGACCGCGGCCTCAACGGGGCGGGTCGCACGGATGAAGGCGCTGGCGATGGTCCCATCCACTTCCCGTGCAAGCGCGGCGGCGTCCAGGCCGGCCTCGCCAGGAACTGCTTCGCGTCTTCAGCCTTGTAGACGCGCCAGGGCTCGACGTCCACCTCACCGAATCCGGCCTCGCCGAGCAGCGTGCGATAGTCGTCTTCGTGACGGGCGCCGGCGACGCATCCGACCCATAGCTCCATGCTCTTGCGCACCACCTCCGGCACGTCGCCGCGGACGACGACGTCCGAGACGGCAAAGCGGCCGCCGGGCTTGAGCACGCGGAAGGCTTCACGCAGCACGCGTCCCTTGTCGGCGGAAAGGTTGATGACGCAGTTCGAAATGATGACGTCCACGCTGGCGTCCGGCAGCGGGATCTGCTCGATCTCCCCTTCAGGAACTCGACGTTGGTCGCACCCGCTTGCGCTGGTTCTCAGCGCGAGCGCCAGCATCTCGTCGGTCATGTCGAGACCGTACACCTTGCCGGTCGGCCCGACGCGCTTGGCTGAGAGCAGCACGTCGATCCCGCCGCCCGACCCAAGGTCCAGGACCATTTCCCCTTCGTTGAGCTCGATCAGCGCCGTCGGATTGCCGCATCCGAGCGACGCCGCGACCGCTTCGGCCCGCAGCGACAAGTTTTCAGCCTCGCCGTAAAGATCGCTGGTGATCGGAGCCGCGCCCGCAGCTGGTGCCGCAGCAGCCCCCCTTCTCCTTGCCCTCGGCCCGCGCGTCGCGGCCTCCCCGAACTCCTGCTGGATTACTTCCTTAAAGCGTGATTGCTCGCTCATGATTTACCTCGTTCCTCGGCAGGACTAAAGCCTCCTGCGCTACCTGTCAGTCGCCGAATACACTAAAGGGAATATATGGGATATGCTATATTCGTCAAGGCAAATATTATGGCCTCAGACAAACGGCTTGTTTCGCTGGAAAACACGTTCAAAGCGCTGGCGGACCAGACCCGGCTGCGATCATCGGCTTGCTACGCGCGGGCGAGATTTGTGTCTGCGATATCCACGGGAGCCTGGGGCTTCCCCAGCCCACGGTGTCGCGGCACCTCGCCTACCTGCGGCGCAGCGGACTGGTGGCGACTCGCAAGGAGGCCTCTGGGTCCACTACCGGCTCGCCGAGCTGCCTGATCCCGTCATGCAGGCGCTGTCGACGCGGTGACGCATGCGATCGGGCACGTCGAGGCCGGCAACCGTGACCGCAAGCGGCTCGCCACACGCATCGAACTCACCCCGCTGACCAGCACGGCCCCGTCGCGCTGCTGTTGTTGAGGGCGTCCTTTAACCCACAATTAACCCGCCCGTCACGGGGGCGAAACCCTCCCGCCATACGCTGTGAGGCGATGAGTCGGGTGCCAAGGGTCCTCGTGGTTGAAGACGAGCAGGATATCGCTGCGCTGATCAAACACGCGCTCGAACGGTCCGGCGACGCGCAAGTTGACGTCGTGGGCAGCGGGGATACCGCGCTTCGAGCGGTCTCGGATCAAGCACCCGATCTCGTCATCCTCGATATCAACATCCCGGTCTTGAGCGGTACGGAGGTCTGTCGCGTGATGCGCTCGCGCGCCGACACGGCCGCGGTGCCGATCATCATCCTGTCGGCGCGCACAAGCGAGTCCGATCGCGTGGCGGGGCTCGATCTCGGCGCCGACGACTACGTCACCAAACCCTTCAGCCTCCGCGAACTGGCGGCACGGGTCAGGGCGGTCCTTCGCCGCAAGCGTGGAGGAGGAGAAGCGACGGTGCCTGTCTACGAAGGGGCGCATCTGCGAGCGGATTTCGACGCGGTCTCGGTGGCGGTGGACGGCGACCCCATTCGCCTCACACGCCGCGAATTCGAGCTCCTTCGCTTCCTGGTCGAGAATCGCAATCGCGTCCTGTCACGCGATCGCTTGCTGGAGCGTGTGTGGGGGTACGACCGCTTCATCGAGACGCGATCGGTGGACGTGCACGTGGGGCGGCTGCGCGCCAAGCTCGGAGCGGCCGGGCGGCAGATCGAAACGGTCGTCGGGCTAGGCTATCGATTCGTCGAATAGACGTCGTCGACGACCGACGCGCTGACACGCCAGCCTTGCGCAATCAGCTTCGACACTTCCCTTTCCATCGCATTCATCGCACGTTCGAGCCGGTGCCAGTCGCTGTAACATGCGCGCCGGACGACGTCGTGGTCAGCCGTCACCTCGAGTTCCCAACCCCCAGTGGAGCTAGACGTCACGGTGAAACGGCGGGAATGGTCGGCCAGGGTCAGTTCCTTCGAAAACATACGGCAAGTTCTATCGCAACCGCGGCCCACCGTAAGTAAACATTCTGTAAACTGACGACAAAATGGACGATGTTTTGACACTCATCCTCGGGGGGGGACGCGGCACCCGTCTCTTCCCTCTGACGCGGATGCGGTCGAAGCCGGCGGTGCCAATCGGCGGAAAATACCGGCTCATCGACATTCCGATCAGCAATTGCCTTCACGCCGGGCTAAAAAAGATCTTCGTTCTGACCCAGTTCAACTCGGCCTCGCTCAATAGGCATATCGCCCTAACTTACCGACTCGACATGTTTTCGCAGGGTTTCGTCGAAGTGCTCGCGGCCGAGCAAACGCCCGAGAGCTCCGACTGGTTCCAGGGCACGGCTGATGCGGTGCGTCAGGGCTCCCGCCACTTCGTCGGACACGATGCCGACCACTATCTGATCCTTGCCGGGGACCACTGTACCGCATGGACTTCTGCGACCTGATCGACTCGCACATCGAAAACCGGGCCGACATCACGATCGCCGCTCAACCGGTGACCGCGCGCGACGCGACGCAGATGGGCATTTTTCTGTTCGATCACGAAGGGCAGATCGCCGGTTTCGAGGAAAAGCCGAAGGCGGAACGGCTCGCAGAGATGAGGACCAGCGTCCCGCTCGGATCCACAGCCGGCGGTGTCTCGCCCGACAAACCGTTCGTGGCGTCGATGGGGATCTACGTGTTCTCGCGCGAGGTGCTGCTCGAGATGCTCAATGAGCCTGGCATCGACTTCGGCAAGGAACTGATTCCGCGCGCATTGAGCGCGCGTCGCGTGCATCCCTACATCTACCGTGGCTACTGGGCGGATGTCGGAACCATCCAGGCGTTCTACGACGCCAACATCCAGCTGACGCAAAGCGACGCGCCATTCAACTTTTTCCACCCGCGCTTCCCGATGTACACACGGCCGCGGTTTCTGCCTGCGACACGCGCCAACGGCTGCCGCATCGACCGGTCCATTGTCGCGGAAGGGTGCTCCCTGGACGACTGCGAGATCTCGGATTCGGTCGTCGGCATCCGGACGCACGTTGACAGCGGCTCGAGGATCAGCCGTTCCGTCCTCCTCGGCGCCGATTACTACGGCGACGAAGCGGCGCCCGAGGGGCTGCCGCTCGGCATCGGGCGCAACGTCGTGCTCGATCGGGTCATCGTGGACAAGAACGCGCGGATTGGGGAAGGCGCGCGACTGGTCAACGAAGCGAAACTGGAGCACGCGGACGGCGACGGCTACTACATCCGCGAAGGCATCATCATCGTCCCCAAGGGGGGCGAAGTGAAGGCCGGGACGACCGTTTGATAGACCTGGCCCTGCTGTTCGTCCTGGCGCAGGCGCCGGCCGTTCCTCGTGTGTCCTTCTCCGGCTACGTTCAGCCGCAGTACCAGGTGCGCACCAGCGGCGGAGAGACAACGGATCGCGTGCTCTTTCGTCGCATGTTCTTCACCCTCGATGCGACGGTCACCGAAAACTGGAAAGGACAGTTCCAGGTGGACGCCGGCCGTCTCGCGTCGTTTGGGGAGCGGCCGATCATCAAGAACGCGTTCATTCAATACACCGGCTGGAAGGACCACGGGTACGTCGTCACGATTGGCAATCAGAAACCGCCGATGTCGCGGTCTCTGCTCGCCTCGTCGTCGCGGCGCGGATTGATCGAGCGCCCGTTCACCGGCGACCGCGCCTACGGGTCGCCGGGACGCGCACCGCTGATCAAGATCGACGGCTCGCACCACCAGCAGCGCGTGTCGTGGTCCGCCGCGATCGGAACCTCGCGGCAGGTCCCCGATGCCGATGAAGTGCGGATCGACGGCCCTTCGGAATCTGGATCCGCTGGCAACGAAGGCCCGCTCGCGGCGGCGCGGCTCGATATCCATCCGCTCGGGGAACCGGCGCGAGAACACGGCGACTTCGGCGGACCCGGCCCGCGATTCACGATTGGTGTCGCGGCCTACAGATGGTGGAACGACAACGACGTCGGGCCGCATGGCGGCGACGCCGTGGACGCCTCCCACGTCACGGCCTATGAAGTGAGTGGCGGGCTTCGCGGCGGCGGCGTGTCGCTCGATGCCCAGTACAACCGGGTCGACGCCAGAGCCGTCGACGAGGAGGTGTCGGCCGGACTGTATCTCGACGGCCGGGCACTCCTACACCAGGCCTCGATCGAAGGGGGCTACATGTTGTGGCAACGCCGCCTGGAGGCTGTCGCTATGTTCGACGCCATGGACACCGAGTCGCTTCTCGCAGACCTGGTGGCGCGCGGCCGCAGGGATGAACTGGTACGTGAAACGGCACGACCTGAAGTTCTCGCTGATGCATCGCGAATCGTTCGATGAGAGAGGCATCCCCGGCGCGCGGTCCCACACCACCTACGTTCAGACCCAGTTCGCCTTCTAGTCGTCACATTCAGTCAACACTTGCGGTCCGATCTCCGTCTAAGCCCGCGAAGACGATGCTGAATTCAACATTCAGCATTCAGCCTTCAGCATTCGATGGATGGGGGGCCTTCTGACAGGAGGCTCCAGTGCGCAAGACCCTCGCGGTTTGTTGTCTGCTCGTCGGGCTGTTCGGCGGGCTCGATCTCTCGGCGCGCACCGTTGATCCCACGGCGCGTCCCACCAGCGCGCACGTCCCCGGCCCGCACGTGCGGGGGGCGTCGCCACGCATGACGCACCTCCTGCAACAGGCGATCGCGCGCTCGGTACGTTCGCGGCGCTCGTCAAGGCGATCGACGCCACCGATGTCATCGTCCATGTCGAAGAGGTGCGGACGCTTTCGGCGGGCGTCGACGGACGGCTGCTCTTCGTACACGCGGCCGGGGGCGTGCGCTACCTGCGGGCGCAGGTCCTGATGGGCCGCGGCGTCGTCGACACGATGTCGACCGTCGGGCACGAACTGCAACATGCGCTCGAGGTGGCGACGAACACCCACGTTCGGGATACGGGGTCGTTCGCCGCGCTCTATGGGCTGATCGGGGACCACCCGATCCGCCCGGACCGTACGACACGCCAGCCGCGCGTGAAGCGGGACGCCGGGTGAGAAGTGAGATGAGCTGAGCCAGCGGCGGCGACACCCGGACGGGGGCGGAGGCGTTCCAGGAGACTGTCGACCGCGGAGGCGTTCTCCACGTCCCGCGCCATAATGGTACCGCCGTGGCCTCTTTCAGTTACCTCGCCGTTACATACCTCGTCTAGCATCTCGACGCCTGTGACCGACTCACCTGCTTCGGGACAGAAGCTGGTGGCGGTGCTGGACATGGGCGCCAGCGCCATTCGGCTCGTGGTCGCGGAAGTCGCGCCGGGCGGCCGCCGCGCGTCCTCGAGGAAGCGGCGCGCGGCGTCCTGCTTGGCCGCGACACGTTCTCCGCCAGGGCGATCCGCTCGAAAACCATGGAGGGCGCTCGCGGCGCTCGAAGGATTCCGCAAGATCCTCGACGGATACGGCGTCGGTCAGGTCCGCGCCGTCGCCACCAGCGCGGTGCGTGAAGCGCGCAACGGCGATACCTTTCTCGATCGCATTCGCGGCCGGACCGGAGTTCGTTCGAGGTGATCGACGAGGCGGAGGAGAGCCGGCTGATCTTTCTGGCCGTCCGCGACGCACTGCGCCGCCACCCGCGTTCAAGGGGGCGCGGACGCTGCTCGTCGAGGTGGGGGGCGGCAGCACCAGCCTGACGCTGCTGCGCCGCGGCGAGCCGAACCGCTCCGGCGTCTATGCGCTCGGTTCGGTGCGGCTTCGCCAGCAGCTCGACCTGCAGCGGCACAGCCTGGAGGTGCAGGTCGCGCTGCTGAAGCGGTACGTCGCCAACGTGATCGAGGAGATCCGTCTCGAGATTCCGCTCAACCGCGTCACGCAGATGATCGTCATCGGCGGCGACATGCGGTTTGCCGCGTCGCAGATCCAGGAGGGACCCGAAGGGGCGGCGCGAGATCCCGCGCGAACGGTTCCTCGCCTTCTGCGACGAGATCGAGCGGCTCGACGAGGAGGCGATCGTCGATCGATTTCGGCTCTCGGCGGTCGAGGCCGAGACGCTGAGCCCGGCGCTGCTGGTGTATCGGCAGCTGCTCGCGGAGACCTCGGCGCGGCGCCTGGTGGTGTCGGATGCGTCGCTCGGATCGGCGTGCTGCACGACCTCGTCGATGCCGGAGGCGGCGCAACGTCGCCGACTTCGAACGGCAGGTGCTGGCGAGCGCCGAAGCGGTCGGGCGGCGGTATCGGTTCGACTCCGAACACGGAAAACAGGTCGCCAGCTGGCCACGCGGCTGTTCGACGAGTTGCGCGACGAACATCGGCTGAGCGACCGCGAGCGGCTGCTCCTGCAGGTCGCCGCCATGCTCCACGACATCGGCGTCTACGTCAGTCTGCGCGCGCATCACAAGCATTCGCAATACATTCTGGACGCCTCGCAGATCTTCGGACTGTCGCGCGAGGAGACGGCCATCGTTGCCAACATCGCCCGCTACCATCGCCGCGGCCTGCCGGAGAAGACGCACCTGCCCTATGTCGCGCTCGACCGCGAAGACCGCCTGGTCGTCAACAAGCTCGCGGCGATCCTGCGGCTCGCCAACGCGCTCGACGCGGAGCACGCGCAGAAAGTGACCGACCTGCAGCTGATGCGACGATCGAGCAGCTGGATCCTGGAGCTCGACGGCACCGGCGACCTGACGATGGAACTGCTCTCGGCCAACGCGCGCAAGGACATGTTCGTCGAGACGTTCGGCCGCGAGTTGGTTATCCGGTCCGGAGGGGTGCCGACGTGAGTCCGGCTCTCTTCATCAACCGCGAGCTGTCGTGGCTGGCGTTCAACGAGCGCGTGCTGGAAGAGGCGCAGGACCCGGGCACGCCGCTGCTGGAGCGGGTGCGGTTTGCCGCCATCGTGGCGTCGAACCTCGACGAGTTCTTCATGGTGCGCGTCGCTGGGCTTCAGCAGGAGGTGGAGGACGGGGACGCGGCCCCGGACATCGCCGGCCTGACCCCCGCGCAGCAGCTGGCGGCGATTCGCGTGCGGGCGCACGCGCTGGTCGACGCGCTCTACGAACTGACGACGCGAACGCTGATGCCGGCCCTGGCCGACCAGGGCATTCGGATCCTCACGGTCGCGGAACTTCGACGACACTCGCCACGCCGGCCTCGGAAAGTTCTTCCGCGAATCCGTCCAGCCGGTGCTTACGCCTCTGGCCATCGATGTGTCGAGGCCGTTTCCGCTGCTCTCGTCGATGTGCCTGAACCTGGCGCTCCTGCTCGATGCGGCTCCCGGTGAAGAGGGGCATCGACTCGCGATCGTGCAGGTGCCCTCGGGGATCTCGCGGCTGGTGCCGATCGCGGGCAACGGGCCTACGTTCGTGCTGCTGGAAGACGTCATCAAGGCGCACCTCGCGCAACTGTTTCCAGGCCAGACCATCCGCGAGGCCGCGGTCATTCGACTCGCGCGCGACGCCGAACTCGAACTGGACGATGAAGGCGGACGCACGCATCTGGAGCTTGTCGAACGGGAATTGCGGCGACGTCGTCGGAGCGACGTGGTCAGGCTGGAGATCGAAGCGACGGCGTCCCCGAGCTGGTCGGCCTGCTCATCGAGCAACTGGATCTCACGAACGAGGACGTCTATGTGGTCCCCGGGCCGTTGGATCTCAAGGTGCTCCTGGGATTGACCGACCTGCCGGGATTCGACGAGCTGCGGTTTCCCGCCCTGCGACCCGTGAACCTCTGGCGGGAGAAACGCAGACCGATCTTTTCGCGCTCCTCGATCGCCGTGACGTGTTGCTGCACCACCCCTACGACTCCTACGACCCGGTGGTCGCGTTGATCTCCCAGGCGGCCGACGACCCGGACGTGCTGGCGATCAAGCAGACGCTCTATCGCACGAGCATGGGTTCACCCATTATCGCCAGCCTGCAGCGCGCGGCCGAGCGCAACAAGCAGGTGACCGTGCTCGTCGAGGTGACGGCGCGATTCGACGAGGAGCGGAACATTCAATGGGCGCGCGCGCTCGAGGAGGCCGGCGCCCATGTGATCTACGGCGTCCGCGGCTACAAGACGCACGCCAAGGTCTGCCTCATCGTGCGGCGCGGCCCGAACGGGCTGCGGCGCTACGTGCATCTGGGGACCGGCAACTACAACGAGCGAACCGCGCGGGTCTACACCGACCTCGGCCTGATGACATCGTCGGCGGCGATCGTGGAGGACGCCACCGCCGTTTTCAGCGCGTTGACTGGCTATTCCGATCCGCCCAAGTTGAAGAAGCTCGTCATGGCGCCGACTGATCTACGCCGGCGCTTCCTTCGACTCATCGACCGCGAGCGCCGCCGTGCAGAGTCGGGCCAGGCGGCCGAGATCGTCGCGAAGATGAACTCGCTGATCGACGAGCAGATCATCGAAGCGCTCTATGCGGCTTCGCGCCGGCGTCACCGTCCGGTTCAACGTCCGTGGCATCTGTGCCCTGCGCCCCGGCGTGCCGGACGTCAGTGCCAACATCGAGGTGATCTCGATCGTGGATCGATTCCTCGAACACTCGCGCATCTACTACTTCCTCAACGGCGGCAGCGAGCAGGTCTACTTCTCGAGCGCCGACTGGATGACACGCAACCTCGACAAACGCAGTCGAGCTCATGTTCCCGATCGAGGATGCCGAGGCCCGCGCGCGGGTCATCTATGCGCTGCGAGCGATGTTTCGAGACAACACCAAGGCGCGGCGCTTGGGGGAGGACGGCACTACACCCGTGTGCAACCGGCTGCCGGGGAGGCGCCGTTCCGCGTGCAGGAACACCTTCAGGACGAGGCGCGCGACCGCGCCACGCGAGCGCGCGACCGCGCGGGGGTCACCTTCGTGCCCGAGCGCGACGCGCCTCGAGCGGCTAGGCGAGCTTTCGGAGCATCTTCGGGGACATGAACCAGCGCAGCTGCCCTTGCCCCTTCGGCGGAAAGACCTCGAAGTCGATGCGGCAGATCGCGCCCTTTTTGAATTCGATCGGCGTGCGCGATCCAATCAGACGCGCGGCCAGTTCGCCGATGTTCGGCTCGTGACCGACGAGCGCGATGCGCGCCTTCCGCATATGTTTTGACAGCTCCTGGAACACCGCGGCGGGCGTCCCCGCCGGCGCAAGCGCATCTGAATTCGAGACCGACGGCTGCGCCGGCATCGCCTGCGCAAAGACATCGGCGGTCTGCCGAGTGCGGACGAGCGGACTGGTGATGATGTGATCGAAATCGACCCCGAGTGCGGCGAGCGCCTTGGCTTCCTTTCGAAGCCTGGCAATCCCGGTGCTGGTCAAGGGACGCTTCGAATCATCGGGATATTCGGGGCCGCGCTCCGCGGCAACCCCATGGCGAATCAGGTACAGCTCCAGCGTCGCCACCTCAGCGGGCTCCACCGGCGGCTTTGCGCGCGCGCGGCAATGTCATCTTCAGCGGCCTCGTACTCCTCGTCAGGCGGGGCACAATGTCGCTGCGCACCGCGGCAGTGAGCGCGTTCACCGCCTCGACGCGGGCGACGTACTTGCCGTGAAGACGGCGGCACTCTTCCTCGATCCGCCCGGCGATAGCGGCCAGTCCTTCATGAGGAACGGCTCGGCCGACCGGGGCGGCCTGCACGCCGTCACGTGCCGCTGCAGCACCTGAAGATCGTTCAGGCGTCCGAGCGTTTCCTGTGTGCGCTTCAGCGCTCGCACGTCGGTGCCGCAGACGGGACGGCGCTGTCGGCCGCCAGTTCCAACGCATACCGCAATTTCTTCGTCGCGATGCGGACCTGGTGCAAATGTTCCGGCGCGTACAACTGCCCGGCCTGATCGATCGCTTCGGCGAGCACCTTCGCGCGCTTGAGCAAGCGCGCGCCGAGCGCCTGCCGCCAGGCCCCGGTGGATCGCGATCGACGGCTTCGGTGACCGATCCAGCCGCCGATCCAGTTTGTCGACGTTGACTTCCGCCAGCCGCGCCAGCATCGTTTCGCGCTTTCTGTTCACGCTCCGCCATCACGTGCAGGCGGACGTCCTGGAGCGCGGCGCGGGACAATTCGTCTGACGGACGCGAGCTCGTCGAGCAGGTGCAACGTGACATCGAGCTCGCGCACGCTGCCCAGGGCCTGGGTCAAGCGGCGAATCTTCCGGCCCGCTTTTCCCGCCTTCGAATGACGAAGGGTCCCGGCCAGAACCGGCACGGCTTCGCGCAGGCGCCGGGAGGCGACGCGGGCCTGGTGGACCCCGTTGTCATCCCCCTTGATCGCCAGCGGAAGGTAGCGGTGCAGGGCCCTGGCGCGCCGAGTAAGTAAAGAAGACGTAACGTTTGCCGTCCGAACGCTCATGATACGATTCCGAAACCGACCAAACAGCTCAGGTTCGAGTATATCTCGACAGGGTCACAAGCAAGACTTGAACCGCTGAGTTGTGCCCGCCAGCCATGCGTATTGCCGCCATCGACATCGGCACCAACTCGATCCACATGATCGTGGTGCAGGTCCGGCCGGACCTGTCGTTCGAGGTCATCGACCGTGAGAAGGACATGGTCCGGCTCGGGGCCGGCGGGCTCGACGGCCGCGCCTGACGCCGACCGCGATGGCCGCGGCGCTCCAGACGCTCTCGAAGTTCAAGCGGATCGCGGAGTCGCACAAAGTCGACGAGATCGTCGCCGGCGGCCACCAGCGCCATCCGCGAGGCCGAGAACGGCGGCGAGTTCATCGCCGAGGTCGATCGCGCAGACCGGCATCCAGCATCCGCGTCATCTCCGGCACCGAGGAGGCGCGGCTCATTCACCTGGCCGCCGGCCTACGGCGTCGACATCGGCAGGTCGACCGCCGTGCGTCATCGACATCGGCGGCGGCAGCGTCGAGATCACGCTCGGCACCGCCGACGCAGCATGACGGTCGGCACGCAGCTTCAAGATCGGCGTCATCCGGCTGACCGAACGGTTCGTCAAGAGCGATCCGCTCGCGCGCTCGCGACGAGCGCAGGCTCGTGAGGCACATCAACCGCGAGATGGGCGAGTACCTCGATCGAGATCGCCGAGCCGCGGCTTCGACCGCGTCATCGGCACCTCCGGCACCATCCTCAGCCTCGGCGCGCTGGCGTCGCCGTGCGAGGGCGCCGCTCGAGCGATCTGCGCAACCGGCGCGTCAGCGCGAAGGCGCTGCACCGGCTGCGCAAGCGGCTCGTCGGACGCGGACCTCGAAGAGCGCCTCGCGATGCCGGGGCTCGATCCGCGCCGCGCCGACTCGCGCGTCGCCGGCGCGGTGCTGCTCGACACGATCCTGCGCCGGCTCGGCGCCGACGAGATCACGCTGTGCGACCTCGCGCTGCGCGAAGGGCTGGTGCTCGACTACATCCACCGCAACAGCGCGCAGCATCCGCAAGGTCGAGCGGTATCCCGACGTCCGGCGGCGCAGCGTCGTCGAGCTCGGCGAGCGCTGCAGCTACTGGGCGGAGCACGCGCAGCAGGTCGCGCGGCTGGCGCTCGAGCTCTTCGATCAGACGCGAGCGCTGCACGGCCTCGGCCGAGCACGAGCGCGAGTGGCTCGAATACGGCGCGCTGCTGCACGACATCGGCGTGCACATCAGCTACGAGCGCCACCACCAGCACTCGTATTACCTGATCAAGAACGGCGACCTGCGCGGCTTCGAGCCCGAGGAGATCGAGATCATCGCGCTCGTCGCGCGCTACCACCGTCAGGCGCACGCCGAAGAAGTCGCACGAGGGCTACGGCGATCTCTCGCGGACGCTGCGCCGGACCGTCGAAGCGCTGTCGGCGATGGTGCGCCTGGCCGAAGGGCTCGATCGCAGCCACGCGCAGGCGCGTCGCCGGCATCGACTCTATCCGCGCGGCGACGACTACCTGGCGCGGCTGCGCGCCACCGGCGACGCCGAGCTCGAGCTGTGGGCGGCGCACCGCCACGTCGCGCCGCTCGAGACGCATGCTCGGCAAGCCGATCCGCTTCGAGGTCGCCGGCGGCTCGGACGAGCCGCTACAAGGACACGACAGCCGCATGCTGAACAACCTGACCACGCCGCACGAGTACCCGGGAAAGCTGTTCGTCGTCGAGGGCATCGACGGGTCGGGAAAGACGACGCAGCTCGGGCTGCTGGCGAAGTGGCTTAGCGCCGCCGGCCACCGCGGTGTTCGTCACCGAGTGGAACTCGTCGGCGCTGGTCAAGGCGGCGACCAAGGCCGGCAAGAAGAAGAACGCGCTGACGCCGATGACGTTCAGCCTGCTGCACGCGACCGACTTCGCGGACCGGCTGCTCTACAAGATCATCCCGCCGCTCAAGGCCGGCATGATCGTGCTCGCGGACCGCTACGCCTACACCGCGTTCGCGCGCGACGCCGCGCGCGGCGTCGATCGGCAGTGGGTGCGCGAGCTCTACAGCTTCGCCGTCCGGCCCGATCTGGCCGTCTACTTCCGCGTGCCGATCGACGTCTCGCTCGATCGGCTGCTGGCCCGCCGCGTGAAGCTGAAGTTCTACGAGGCCGGCATGGACATGGGCTGGAGCGCCAACCCGGTCGAGAGCTTCCGCATCTTCCAGGGCAAGGTGCTCGACGAGTACGACCGCCTCGTCGACGAGTACGGCCTGAGCGTGGTCGATGCCGCCGGCAGCATCACCGAGCAGCAGCGCAGTTCCGCGAGCTGGTCGTCGCAGCACCTGGAGATCGAGGACCGATGACGAGCAGCTCGACGAGCTCGCCTGAGGACGGCGCCAACGGCGGCGCCAGCCCGGGCAGCTATTACGGCCACGGCATCCCGTACCTGCCGATCGACGGCTATCCCGGGCAAGATCATCGCGATCGAGGGCACCGACGGCGTCGGCCGGTCGACGCAGATCCGGCTGCTGCGCGAGTGGCTCGAGGTGCAGGGCTACGGCGTCATCGAGACCGGCTGGACGCGGTCGCAGCTGATGCAGCCGACGATCGAGCTGGCCAAGTCGAGCAACACGCTCAACAAGCTGACGTTCGTGCTGCTCTATGCCACCGACTTCGCCGACCGGCTCGAGAAGGAGATCATCCCGGCGCTCAAGGCCGGCTTCATCGTGCTGTCGGATCGGTACATCTACACGGCGATGGCCCGCGCCGGCGTGCGCGGCGTCGACAGGCCGTGGATCCGCAGCCTGTATGGCTTCGCCATCGCGCCGCACCTCGTCTTCTATCTGAAGATCGACGTGAAGACGCTGATCCGCCGGGTCCTCGCAGGCGCGCGGCATGGACTACTGGGAGTCGGGCATGGACCTCAAGCTCGGCGACGACATCTACGACAGCTTCCGCGCCTATCAGCGGCACGCTGCTGCAAGGAATACGCCTCAATGGCCGACGAGTTCGACTTCCGCGTGCTCGACGCCGCCGCAAGGTCGACGGCATCCAGGACGAACTGCGGCGGCAGGTCGGCGGCCTTTCTGCGAAAGAGCGAGGCGGCCAGCCGAAGGCGAGGGGCGTCGACGCTCGTTACACGCGAATTTACACGGGCGAAACGAGCGCGAAACTGGCTCGCGCGATAGCGCTGAAGTGCCGCATGAGCCCCGTGCAGACACGCCGCTCCGTCGAACCTGCCGACCCGCCCGAGACCAGGCCCGCCGACGCCGCGCGCCCGACGCCGATCGCGATCGACGTCGAGCACCTGAACTTCTACTACGGGCCGAAACAGGCCCTCGAGGACATCACGCATCGGCATGCCGGCCCAACCTCGTGACGGCGTTCATCGGGCCGTCCGGCTGCGGCAAGAGCACGTTCCTGCGCACGCTGAACCGGATGAACGACATCATCCCGGGCACGCGGGTCGAGGGTGGAGTCCTCATCGACGGCCACGACATCTACGCGCCCGGCGTCGACGTCGTCGCGCTGCGCCGCCGCGTCGGCATGGTGTTCCAGAAGTCGAACCCGTTTCCGAAGTCGATCTTCGAGAACGTCGCCTACGGGCTGCGGATCAACGGGATGGCGGGCAGCCGTTCCGAGCTGCAGGGGCGGGTCGAAGAAAGCCTGCAAGCGGCCGCGATCTGGGACGAAGTGAAGGACCGGCTGCACGACTCCGCGCTCGCCCTCTCGGGCGGACAGCAGCAGCGGCTGTGCATCGCGCGCGCGCTCGCGATCAAGCCCGAGATCCTGCTGATGGACGAACCGGCCTCGGCCCTCGATCCGATCGCCACGCAGCGCATCGAGGAGCTGATCTACGAGCTCAAGACGCACTACACGATCGTCATCGTCACGCACAACATGCAGCAGGCGGCGCGCGTCTCCGACTTCACCGCCTTCTTCTGGCTGGGCAAGCTCGTCGAATACGGAGCGACCGAACAAATCTTCACCAACCCGTCTGAAAAGCTGACGGAAGACTACGTCACAGGAAGGTTCGGCTAATGCCGGAGCGCGTCGTACGACATTTCCAGGAGGAACTCGAACATCTCAAGACGCGGCTGCTCGAAATGGGCGGCCTCGCCGAGGATCGCGTTCGTGCGGCTGTCGAGAGCCTGGTCTCCCGCGACATCGGCATGGTGGATGAAGTCCTCGCCGGCGACGGCCCCATCAACCAGCTGCACATCGAGATCGACAGCCGGTGCTTCACGCTCCTCGCGCTGCACCAGCCGATGGCGGTGGACCTGCGGGCGATCGTGGCGGCGGTGAAGATCAACACCGACCTCGAGCGGGTCGGCGACCTCGCGATCAACATCGCGGAAGCGACCACGCGCTATCTGAAACACCCGCCCGTCAAGGAGCTGATCGACATCCCGCGGATGGCCTCGATCGCCCAGACGATGCTCCGCGACGCCCTCGACGCTTACGTCCGCCGCGACGCGGACATGGCCCAGGCAGTCCTGAACGAGGACGATGCGCTGGACGCCCTGAAGACGCAGGTCTTCCGGGAACTCCTCACGTACATGCTCTCGGACCCGTCCAAGATCGAGCCCGCCCTCGATTTGATCCTGATCTCCCGCCACCTCGAACGGATCGGCGACCACGCCACGAACGTCGCCGAAGACGTCATCTTCATGGTCACCGCTCGCGACGTCCGCCACCACGCGACGAGACCGTAGGTCCCGGGTCTCGGTCCCGGACGTCCGAGGTCAGCCTCCGGACCTTCGACCCACGGGATACAATGCAAGAAGGTTTGTGCCTTGAGATGGAGGCTGCATGGGCGGAGCCATGACGGAAGCCTGTTTGCGCCTATTGCCGTCGCCACCCGGTCGACCCCGACTGGCGGCCGTTCTGTAGCGAGCGCTGCAAGCTCGCCGATCTTGGGCACTGGCTCGGTGGGGACTACCGCGTTGCCGGCGATCCTCCGCCGCCGGCCGATCCTGAAAACGACGATAACGCCTAACGACATGCCAGACAGCCTGACGATTACCGACAACCGTACCGGCAAGCAGTACGAGCTTCCGATCCAGGACGGCACCATCCGCGCCACTGACTTGCGGAAGATCCGGGTCGATGGCGAGGACTTCGGGCTCATGACGTACGACCCGGCGTTCATGAACACCGCCGCCTGCCGGAGCGCGATTACGTACATCGACGGCGACAAGGGCATCCTGCTTTACCGCGGCTATCCGATCGAACAGCTCGCCGAGCACAGCGATTTCCTCGAGACGGCGTACCTGATCCTGTTCGGGGAGCTGCCGACCGAGGACCAGTTACAGACCTGGGCGCGCGACATCACGCTGCACACGATGCTCCACGAGAACATCAAGAAGTTTCTCGAGGGGTTCCGTTACGACGCCCATCCGATGGGGATGTTCCTGAGCGCGGTCGGGGCGCTGTCGACCTTCTACCCGGACGCCAAGAACATCTTCGACCAGGCCTCCCGTCGGCTGCAGACGATCCGGCTGATCGCGAAAGTGCCGAGCATCGCGGCCTACGCGTTCCGGCACACCATCGGGCGCCCCTACGTGCTGCCCGACAACGAGCTGAGTTACTCCGGCAACTTCCTGAACATGTTGTTCAAGATGACGGAGCCGCGCTACAAGCCGCACCCGGTGCTGGAGCGCGCGCTCGACGTCCTCTTCATCCTGCACGCCGACCACGAGCAGAACTGCAGCACGAGCGCGATGCGCAACATCGGCAGCTCGCAGGCCGATCCCTATTCGGCCCTGGCGGGCGCCGCGGCGGCGCTGTACGGGCCGCTGCACGGGGGAGCGAACGAAGCCGTGCTGCGGATGCTCAACGAGATTGGCTCGAAGAACAACATCCCCGCGTTCATCAAGAAGGTGAAGGCCGGCGACGGCCGGCTGATGGGGTTCGGCCACCGCGTCTACAAGTCGTACGACCCGAGGGCGAAGATCATCAAGCGGATGGCCGACCTCGTCTTCGAGGTCACGGGCAAGAACCCACTGCTCGAAATGGCGCTCGAACTCGAGCGGATCGCGCTCGAAGACGAGTACTTCGTGTCGCGCAAGCTCTATCCCAACGTGGACTTCTACTCGGGCCTGATCTACGAAGCGATGGGCTTCCCGGTGTCGATGTTCCCGGTGCTCTTCGCGATCCCGCGCACCGCCGGCTGGATCGCGCAGTGGGAGGAAATGCTCATCGATCCGGATCAGAAGATCGTGCGGCCGCGGCAGATCTACGTAGGGTCGGAGCGGAGAGATTACGTGCCGCGGGAGCGGCGACGGTAGCAGCGGTTAGATCAAGGGAGAAGGGATAAGGGAAAAGGGATAAGGGAAAAGGGATAAGAACTCTGAACCTTTTTCCCTTATCCCTTTTCCCTTATCCCTTATCCCTTATCCCTTATCCCTTAACACAGTCGCCGCTATTTAAGACGCAGCTCGATCGCAGGCAACGCAGCGAGTAACACATCCCCTACCGCCTTAAGCTGCTCGGCGAGAAATTTGTCGATCGTGTCTTCGGCGGTGTGCCAGAAGCGGCGGGTCATCTCATCCGGGTAATCGAGGTCGATGATGTCCGCCGCGGGGATGCCGGCCTCGAGGAAGGGCAGGTGGTCGTCGCTGATCGGGGTGACGTCGGCGACGAACTCCCGCCGATTCAGCTTGCGGGCCGCGGACCAGATGGCGTCCACCAGCCACGGCGTCGAGGCCTCCTCGCGCTTGAATACCGGGTTCTTCTCACCGATCATGTCCACAAGGACCAGGGCACCCATCTCTTTCAGCGTGCCTGCCTTGCGCGCGGCATCGACGTAGTGGCGGCTGCCGAAGGTGTTACCCGACTCCCACTCCCCAAACGCTTCTTCACCGTCGAGGAACAGCAGTTCGATCGGGACCTCGTTCTTACGGTCTTTGAGCACACGCGCCAGTTCGATCAGGAAGGCGGTGCTCGATCCTGCGTCGTTGGCGCCGACGAACGTGAACTCCTTGAACAGCTTGGTGTCGTAGTGGCCGGCGAAGATCAGCCGGCGCTGTCCCGGGCCGCCCGGCAGGCGCACGCTGACGTTGACCATCTTTACCGTGCCGACCGGCGTCGCGGCGTCGAAGGGTTGCTCGGTCACGGTCAGGCCCAGCGCGGACATCTGTTGCTTGATGTAGTCGCGCGTCTTCCGCGCCCCTTCCGAGCCGGCCGGACGCGGACCAATCCCCACGATCTGTTTGAGGTGCTCGAACGCGCGCGCGCCATCAAAGGCGGCGGCCGGCGCGGAAGCCGGCGCGGGCGGCTGCTGGGCCGACACACACCCGATGAAAAGCAGTGCAGCCAGCAGCACGAACCCTCGACTGCCACGGGTGTCGTTCCTTCGTTTGCGAACCATCAGACTCCCTCTTATGCCTTCCCGCCAATCGTCGAGCGGATCTCATCCTCGGTGAGGACGCAGGTCGAGGCCTTGGCCTTGCCGAAAATCCGGTCCACGATCTCGTCCGTGACCGGAAGGCCGCGGCGCTCCAACCAGAAGACCACGTTCGATTTGCCCGACATCGGACCGACCTCGATCTCCTGCTCGCGTCCCACCATGCTGGCAGGAATGCCGGAGTAGACCGCGTCCACCAGCGCGGTGTCGTGCTTTCGAAATGCCTTGATGACGGCCGACGCGTGCACGCCGGTCGCGGTGCGAAATGCGTCCCGCCCGACCACTGGATAGTTGGCGGGAATCGGCACCCCTGTCGCGTCCGACACGACGCGGCAATATTCCCCGAGGGCCGACAGATCGCGGTCGATGTACCCCATGAGCACGAGGTTGACGAGCAGGGTATCCATCGGCGTGTTGCCGACGCGCTCGCCGATCCCGATCGCGGCGCCATGCAAGCGGGTCGCGCCGGCATCCAGGGCGGCGATCGTATTCGCGATGGCAAAGTCGCGGTCGCGGTGACCGTGCCAGTCGATCCCGACTCCCCCACCGCATTCCTCGACGACCTCCCCGATGAAGCGGACGACGGCGGCCGTACCGGCCGGTGTCGCATGCCCCACAGTGTCCGCGATGCAGACGCGCGAGGCGCCGGCGCGGATGGCCGTCGAGTACAGCTGCCGCAACGTATCGGGATCCGCGCGTGTCGTGTCTTCAGTCACGTACATCGCCGGGAGCCCTTCGCGGACCGCAAAGGCGATCGCTTCTTCGGTCAGCTTGAGCAGCTGATCGAGCGACCACCCTTCGGCGTACTGGCGAATCGGACTCGACCCGATGAACATGCAGCACTCGATCGGCATCCCGACACGCTGCGAGATTTCGACCACCGGCGTGATGTCGGCGATGACGGTTCGCGCCGCGCAATTGGCTCGCACCTTCAGGCGCTGATCGACGATCTCGCGTGCCAGCCGCTCGACGTCCTTGACGACGTGCGGGCCGGCGCCGGGCAGACCGATGTCCGCCGTATCGATGCCCAGCCGGTCGATGAGGTGAAGGATCTCCAACTTCTGCTCGATGGTCGGACAGTTCACCGACGGTGACTGCAGCCCGTCGCGCAGTGTCTCGTCGTCGAGCTGGACCTCGCGCGGCCTGGCGGTGTCCGTGCGGTTCCAATCGTGGATCAGGGGATGAAGGGTCATCGGGTGCGTAGGATCCGGATCGTGAGCAGGCCGGCAAGCGTCACGAGTCCGGCCCAGAAGGTCGACACCCAGATGGCGTCGAAGAGAAAGGGCTCCATCACGCTCGCGATGCCGACCTGGGGCGCGCGGCCGGCCTGGTGCAGGGTGCTGCGGAACAGGTACTCCTTGATCCCCTTCTCGAGCACCTGGTCGTACATGGCGTTCCAGAGGCCGATCCCGAGCACGATCCACAGCGCCACGGCGATCCGCTCCCGTCGCGCCAGCCGCTCCATGTCAGCCTCGATACCGGAGCACCATCGCCGTGATGTCGTCGCTCTGCGCGGCACCGGTCGCAAACGCCCGCACGTCGGCAAAGATCGCCTCGAGCAACTGCTGCGGCTCGACGGTCGCGTTCTGCTGCACGACCGTGACGATGCGGGATTCGCCGTATTCGTCGCCGTCCGCCGACAACGCCTCTGAGACCCCATCGCTGAAGACGATCAGCCAGTCGCCCGGTACGAGCAACACGGTCTCTTCATCGTACGGCGCGCCCTCGAACAACCCGACGATCGGCCCACCGCACTCGAGCCGCCGAACGTTGTCGCCGCGCTCGCTGATGATGAGCGGCGGGTTGTGCCCGGCGTTGCAGTAGGTCAGCCTCCCGTCGGGCGACAGCGCCCCGTACATCAACGTGACGAACCGCGATTCGATCCCCCGGCGATAGAGCGCCAGGTTGACGCGGCTCATCGTCGTGGACGGCGGCTCGCTGCGCGCCGCCTGGGCGGCGAACATGCCCTGCATCAGCGCACTGAGCAACGCCGCGGGCGGCCCCTTCCCTGCCACGTCACCGAGCACGAAGCCGGCGGCGCCGTCTGGCAGGTCCACGTAGTCGTAGAAGTCGCCACCAATCGACCGGCACGGCAGCGACGCCGCGGCCGCGGTGAAGTAGGGCGCGTCGCGCGCCATCTTGGGAAGCAGCGCCTGCTGGATCTCGGCGGCGATCCGCATCTCCTGCTCGAGCCTCGCCTTCTCCATCGTTTCGCGGTAGAGGCGGGCATTCTCGATCGCGACCGCGGCTTCTGTTGCGAATGTCTCGAGCGCAGTTCGCGTGGAATTCGACAGCAGGATCCCCTTCTCGCGGCTATCCAGGTAGAGGACGCCGATACGCCGTTCCTCCTCGGCGGCATCGGCACGATCCAGGTAACGCACGAGCTTCAGCGGCACGCACAGGACGTTCCGGATGCCGAGCGCGACGGTGCCCATGTGGACGTTGGCGAGCTCGCCGTCCAGCAGGTCCGCAACCAGCCGAGGTTCTCCCGTCCTGAACACGTCGTCGGGAATCTTGCGACTCGTGGCGAAGCTGCCGCCCGACAGGGTGACACGACCGCGGCCGCGCCCCATCTTGAACTCCAGCTCGTTGCCGGCGCCGGCCATCATGATGAAGCCGCGCTCGGCGCCACTGACCTCGATTGCGGAATTGAGCACCAGCGCGAGCACGTCGTCGAGCACGCGGCCCGATCCGAGGGCCCGCAGTCCTTCGAGGAGCGCGGTGATCTGCCGGAGGTCGCCGATCGCAGTGGTCGTGGATTTCTCGATCGCCGGCGCTTCGGTCGCGTCGATCAGGAAGACCATCTCGGCGCCGCCCGTCCGCCCGAGGCGAACGCGATCCCCGTGCGCGAGCGTGCGCTCGGTGATCTGCTCGCCGTTGACGAACGTGCCGTAACGGGAATTCCGATCGCGGAGCACGAACTTGCCGCTCTCATTCGCGATCTGGGCGTGATCGCGCGACACCTCGCTCCCCGCCAGGCGCAGGTCGTTGGTTTCGCGCCGGCCGATTTCGAACGAGGCCTTCGAGACGGGCACCACGCGCCGGCCCAGCGCGTCGGTAACTTCGAGACGAACTTCACTCATCGACGACGCCTCAGAACGCGAAGAATCAGGACCATGATGGCGACTCCCACGAGCACCCCGGCTACGGTCTGGAGTCTACCGGGATCGGCCGCCGTCCGCGACGCCTGGCCCATATAAAGGGCCATGAGGAGCAGGAGGGCGACGGTCACGAACGAGAGCAGCGGGCTGCCGCGGCGCTTCAGCGGGACCGCTTGGCGAACGGGATCGGTTGTTCCGGCTCCACAGCGGTAGCAGACGATCGCCTTGTCGGCAATCTCGGTGCCGCAGTGCTTGCAAAGCATTCGCTACATCATAAGTGAACTGGACCGCGCCTGAGCAGTGGCCGCGCCGCCGCCATCACGATCAGCACGAGACCGAACGTGCAGACGATCGTCGCGCCGGTCGGCAGGTCGAGCGCGAGCGACAGGTAAACGCCCAGCGCCGACACGATCGTCCCCATCGTCCAGCCGATGGCCAGGCGGGTACCGATCGATTCGCCGTAGAGCATCGCGGCCACGGCCGGGACGATCAGATAACAGAACACCAACAGCACCCCGGCGATCGCGACCGACGACGTCACGACCAAGCCGAACGAGGCGTAAAAGAGAAAATCCCAGAAGCGCACGTTGAGGCCCGTGGCCTCCGGATGCGAGTGTTGCATCGAGATCGCCAGGAACGGCTTGCGAAGCAGGTAATGGAAGATGCCGATGGCGCCGTAAAGGAGCGCCGTCCTGGTGACCTCCGGCCACGAGACCGCGATGATGTTGCCGACGAGCATGTCTTTCAGGTGCTCGGCCTGCGAGGTGGACTGGCTCATCGCCAGGATCGCGGCGGCCGAGGCAACGGCGTAGGAGATGCCGATGATCGCCTCCTGCGGAATGCGCGCGTGGCGGCCGCGGACGAGGGCAAAGATCGCCGCGCCGACGAAGGTGAACAGCAGGCTCACCCAGTAGACGGCCGGCGAGTGTGGGTCGCCGCCAGACATCGGCAACAGCAGCGCGATCGTGCCACCGAGCGCCGCGATCTGCGCGAGCGACAAGTCCACGAAGATCACGCCACGCTCGACCACGTGGAGGCCGAGATACGAATGAATACCCGTGAGAATCAGACTGGCGGCAAAAGGAGCCGCCAGGAATTCGAGCACCTGAACCAGGGTGAGGTCAGCCATCTCAGTGTCCGGTCGCGGCCTTGAGGGCCGCGACCAGCAGGTTCACGTTGTAGTCGAAGAGCGTCATGTAGTCGGTGGCCTGCTTCACGCCACCGACCGACGGCGTCAGCACGAGCACCTGCGCCCCGGTGTCGCGGGCGATCGCGTTCGGCGTCTTCAGGTCGAAGTAGGGCTCGACGAGAATGACCTTGATCCCCTGCCGTTTCATTTCGTGCGTCAGCGCGAGCTGGTGCGCCGGCGAGGGCGGAATCCCGGGCTTCGGTTCGACGTAGCCGACGACATCGAGGCCGAAGGCCTCGGCGAAGTTGGGCCAGGACCGGTGGTAGGTGACGACCTTCGTGCCCTTGTATGGCGCCAGCGCGGCGCGCCAGCGTCCCTCGGCCTCCGTCAGCCGCCGGTCGAACTCTGCATAGCGCTGCTGAAAGTAGGCGGCATCGGCGGCGCTCATCTCGGTGAGCTTCTTCTGGATGGCCTGCGCGATCCGGCGCCCGTTGCCGGGGTCGAGCCAGTAGTGGGGGTTCCCCTGCGGGTGCACGTCTCCCATGGCGCGGGTGACCTGCCCGGTGGGCATGTCGAGGATGCGCGCGGTGAGCGATGCGTCGAAGTATCCCGCGCTGCCCGGCTGGATCTTCGCGTTGCGGCTCTGCGTGATGAGTGCCGGCAGCCACCCCATCTCGAGCTCCCGGCCGACCACGACGAGCAAGTCGGCGGAGTGGAGCTTGAGGACGAAGCTGGGCTTCGCCTCGACGAAGTGCGGATCCTGGTAGCCACGGGCCAGCGCCTCGACCGAGACCTTGTCTCCGCCGACTTCGCTTACGAGCGCCGCCAGATCCTGCGTCGTCGCGATCACCTTGATCGCCGCCTGCGCCGGTGCCGCCCACGCCAAGGCAGCGACGAGTGCGGCGAGAACGATGCGGTAAGTCATATTCGTACTCCTAGAACCCATGCGCGCCGTGCGCGCCGATCGAAAACAGGAACTGGAAGAGGAGCTCGTTCGCTTTCACCCCTTCCGCGAAATTGATGCGGCGGTATTGACCGCGCACCTGGCCGAACTCGCTCGGCCAGAACGTCAGCGTCAGCGAGGCCCCCTGGTCGCGCAGCGACGCGTCGTAGGCCCGCTCGGACCAGTCGTAACGCGCGCCGGCGAACCAGCGCCGGGCGAACTGATACTCGCCGGAGAGATACATGCCGAAGGCCGGCACGGTGCCCGTGTCCTGGTCCCGACGGCTCCAGAACAGCTCGGTGCGCCCGAGGAAGCGGCGATAGATGGCGCGCTGGAGCGGCCGATAGCGGAACGTCGCGTCGAGGGCGACGACGCTCGTATTGAAGTCCGGGCCAATGTCGTTGCTGCCGCGCGCGAACGACGCGCCGATGTCGACGTTGGTCGACTCGCCGAGATCGCGATAGCCGCGCAGCCGCCCGACCCAGCTGACGTCGCTGCGCTCATGGGATTGGAAGATGCCGGAGTTGCCCTGGTAAACCTCGCCGGTGGCTTCGAGGAATACCCACGGATTGACGATCAGCTTGGAAACGGAGATGCCGGAATCGGCGAGGCCTTCCTCGCCGCCCAACAGGTTCTCGGCCGCGAGCGGGCGGTCCACCCACGGCAACGAGTGCGCGTGCAGCGTGTTCGTCTTGCCGACCTGCTGCTTCATCTTTCCGACTTTCGCCAGCAGTCCGCCAGGAAGCGTCGGGAACGTCAGGAAGCCTTCCTCAATCTCCACGCCTTCCGGGCTGAACGCGAAAAAGAAGTCGGCACGCGCGTAGGGATCGACGACGGCTTGGAACGTGGCTTCCGCCTCGCTCATGTCGAACGCTGGCGCCGGATTCACCGGGTTCTTCCCGGCGGCACCGAGGAAGTTGCCGATGACCGCGATGTCGGGGTTGAAGATCTTCGACAGGGCCGATGGATTCCCGTACACCGGCAGCGCGCCCTGTGGTCCACCTGCCCCGCCTGCGCCGGCTGGCACCGGCGCTTCGGCTGGTGACGTGACTGGCGGCGGCGGGCCAGCAGGGGTTGGGGCTGCGACGGTTACCAAAGGCGGTACCGGCGGGATGGCTCCCATGGTGCCAAGCCGCGCCTCGAGCGCCGTTAAGCGCTGGCCATACGAATCACGGATCGCCTCGAACTCCTTGCGGAGCCGCTCGAGTTCCTCTCGCAGTTCCTGCGCGCCGGGCTGGGCGGGCGCAGGAGCCGCCGATTGTGCGAAGGCGGACGAAGCCGCCATCACGGCCGCGATCACGAATGAACAAACACGAATGCCGGTCGAGCCAGACATGCGCACGCACACCTCCGAACACAAGTCCCATGAATACCCGACGACGTCCGGTGACGGACGTCGCGCATGACTACGTCAATGCGATCGTCGGGGGGGCTCGTGCCGGAAGCTGGGCGGAGGAATTGTGAAGGGGACGGGAGTCGGCACAGCTGGCGAGTTCGGCGCGCGACTGCAGTGCCGGAAGCTCGAGGGCCAGCTGCGTGAAGTCAGGCCGCTGCACCCGCTGCCAGTGGCAGATCGCGCAATGGCTGTGCGACAGCTCGACGATTGGCGCAAAGACGTGCTTCGACTCGTCGTGGCTTTCCGGCGCCGACGGCACACACCTGTCCTCCCCCGCCGGCAAATGGACGATGCCGACAAGGAGTGTCGCGAGGACCGTTGCGGCGACGCTGCGCAGGGCGCGTCGCAGCCGGAATGCACTCATCAGATTCAGATTAGCATACGGGCTCGAATGTTCCCGATCAGCGACGTCATCCCCTCCCGGACGACCCCCGTGGTGACGATCGGGCTCATCGGATTGAACGCCCTGGCGTTTCTGTACGAACTGCGCCTCGGGGACGCCGAGCTCGACCACCTGGCGCGGACGGCCGGGGTCGTGCCTGCCGCGTTTTCGCTCGCCGACGTGCTCACGAGCATGTTCCTGCACGGCGGCTGGGTTCACTTCCTCGGCAACATGCTCTATCTCTGGATCTTCGGCGACAACGTCGAGGACCGCTTCGGGCACGGCCGCTTCCTGCTCTTCTACCTGGCATGCGGCGCTGCCGCGGCGTTCACCCAGGTGCTGATCAATCCCGTCTCGACCGTGCCGATGATCGGCGCCAGCGGCGCCATCGCCGGGGTCATGGGCGCGTACTTCGTCCTGTTCCCCCAGTCGCGGGTGCTGGCCGCCGTGTTCATCATCTTCATCATCGATATCATCGAGATCCCGGCGCTCTTCTTCCTGGGCGTCTGGTTCCTGATGCAGTTGTTCAGCGGGGTGGGCTCGCTCATGGAAACGGCCGAGGGGGGGATCGCCTTCTTCGCGCACATGGGCGGCTTCGCGGCCGGCGCCTTTACTGGAGTCCTTGCTCGGGCGCGCGCAAACGCGCGGCGAGACTATTGGCGCGCGCTCTAGCGCGCGCTTCGCGCTCGCAGGGCGCGCGCGTCTCAATTCCAAATGCCAAACTCCAAACTCCAAAGACAGAGAATCCGTGTTTATCCGCGCTTGGGAGTTTGGAGTTGTGGAGTTGGGAGTTGGGAGTGGAGCGAGCGGTTCGTCAGCGTCAGGTCTTCTTCCGCTGACGGATATCGCGAGAAACCTTGGCGAGCTCGATCATGAGGCGCTCGAATTCCTTGGCGTAGTCCGAGGCCGGCAGGAAGCTCTTGCGGATGCGCAGCTCCTCGAGCTCTGCCTCGAGCAATGACTTGCGCTGCAGCAGCTTCAGCAGGTCCTCGTCAGTTGGCGGCGCGCCCGGTGCCGCGGCCTCGAGGTAGGTGCGGCTGGAGGACGTCCCATCCTGTCCATCGTCGGCCACCCCCCGGCCGACACCATCGCCGTTGTCGTCGATCAGCGCCCGTTCGGTCGAGAGCTGGCCGCGTTGCTGGTAGTGGCGGCGGACGCCGGCGCTGGCCGACGCAAAGGCTTCCCAGATGGAAATGCGCTGGTTCTTGTCGAGATCCGCCGATTCGTCTTCGAACGCCTTGACGAAGTATTCAGGGAAGACCGTATCGAACCGTTGGGCAATCGAATCGGTGGCCGTGACGACGATTCGCCGCGGCCCCGCCAGCCGTTCGATGAACGGGAAGCTGCCGGCTGTCGTGTTCACGACGACAGCGGTGCCGGGTACCGGCCGCAGGATCGCGGCCCACTCGGCGGATTCGAGGTCGCGCCCGACCAGATTGAACTTCGCGTCGACGCCGTCAAAGGTGCCGTGCCCGATCAGCACCACGACGAAGAGGTCGTCGCGGGTCATGCGTTGCTGGACCTGGGTGACGTGCTTGCGGACGTTGTCAGCGGTCGATGCGGTGGCAGGGTTGTCCCCTTCGCTCAACACGACGACTTGTGTTGGGTCGACCTTGAACCGTTCCACGAAGATCCGTTTCAGCGAATCGGTCCACGCCATGTACTGCGCGGCGTATTCCTGGCCGCCGGTCGCACCGGAGACGACGAGGGCGAAGCGCTGTTGCGCGACGCCCGGCACGGCGGAGAGCAACAGCAGAGCGATCGCGAGCGGAAGCGATTTCAACGCAGGCCCCACCGCCGACGAAGCAGCCATTCCCCGGCCAGCAGGGAGAGGATGACCAGGAGGGACCAGGCGTTGTGCCACAGATCCTGTCGCACGGCGAGTGCGGCGGATGGCGCATTGGCGCGGAGCGCCTCGAGCAGTTCGGCCGTTTGGCCCGAGGCGAACACCTGGCCGCCGGAAGCGGACGCGACGCGCGCCAGCAGCGGTGTATTGAGGCGCGGGTCCGTCATCTCGACGTCGGCGCCGCCGACGAGGAAGGAGGCTGACGAGGTCCCCGCGTCGCCGCCTCCGCGGCGCGCGTGCGCCGTGACCTTGTAGATGCCCGCCTGGTCCGGCCGGAACTTCGCGGCGAACGCGGCGTCGTTGGCTTCAGGATCGATGTTCTCGAGCGCGCCGTCGAGGCGCTGCAGCTTGCCATCCGGCCCGTAGACTCGAAATTCGACCTCGGCGTCGGTGAGCGGCTGGAAGGTCTGATCGCGAACCGCGGCGCGCAGCGAGACTTCATCGCCGGTCGCCGTGGCTGGGGCCGGAAAGATGGCCACCGGATCTGTCGCCCCGATCGCGAGCCAACGAACGGCCTGCCGCCAGAAGGTCTCATAGGCGCGATCGGTTGAAGGCAGCATCATTCGCCAGCGCCACGAGGCTTCGCCGGTGAAGACCATGGACCGCCCTTCGCCATAGCGTTGGACCGCGACGAGCGCCCGGCTGACGCTGCCGGCCCCGGTCGTGGTCGCTAACACGGTGCCGCCGGGCCTCACGGCTCCCGATCCCGCGGCCGCCGCCAGCGCCGGCAGCCCGTCCCAGCGCTTGCGAGTCTCTTCCGCACTGGCAGCAATCTGCATGATCGGGTGCAGCAGGCCGGCCTCGGTGACGGCCACGCGATGCGCGGCGCGCGACGCTGCCGGAACCGGGGTGTCGGCTCGCTGGTTCAGCGTGACCGGCAACGCGTCTTCGATCGCCGTGCCGACCAGTCCTTTGTTGAGGAAGGATTGCGCGCCGAGCACCAGCAGCCCGCCGCCACGCCGCGCGACGAAGTCGCGGGCCATCTCGAGTTGCGCGGTCGTCAACTGGCTCCCGGCGACGTTGCCGAACACGATGGCGTCGTAAATGAACAGCGACTGCGGCGTCGCCGGGAAACCGGTGGTCAATGCGTCGCTGCGCGAGCGCGCCGCCTGGATGTAGAAGGTGTCCGCCCCCTGTTCGTTGACCCCCTTGCGCACGACGGAATCGAGCTCGAGGCCCCGGTCGCCGGCGAGGGCGCGCTTCAGGAAGCTGTGCTCGAACCCCGGTGCTCCTTCGACCAGCAGCACGCGGCGCTGCCGTCCCGGCGGCTGCACCAGCACACTCCGCATGTTGTTCTCGGGAACGAGTTCGCCCGACGCTGCCGGAATCTCGACGGTGTACACCGTGGCGGCCCCATTGGCCGGTGCGACGTGAAAGATCTCGCGCACGGGACCACCCGCAGCCGACGTGGCGACGCGGCGCACCTCGATCGGGCGGCCGTTTTCCAGCAGCCGCAGCTCAATCGTCTCTTTGCCGGCGCCGTGGCTCACCGCCGACACCGCGAGATCGACGCGCGACTCGTCGAGCACCGCTTCGGCGGCTGTGACGCTCAGCACCTCGCGATCGAAGCCGATGTTCTCCGATCCCACGCCGAACGGATAGACCGGCGCCACGGGCTCCCCGCTGGACCGTTCGGCGGCGCCGCCCGTGTCGCCGCCGTCGGAAATGAGCACGATGCCCGCGACCGGGCGGCCGCGGTAGCGCTCGCGCACGGCTGCGAGGGCGCCGGCCAGATCGCTGCGCCGCGCGGCGGAGCCGAGCGCATCAAGCGCTGCCGGCGCCAGCGATTCCCCGAACGCGAGCAACTCGGTCTGGAAACGGCCGTCGAGCGCTGGCATCAATTCGCGCGAGACCAGCTCGCGCGCCCGCGCGATGCGGGTCGCGCCATCGGCATCTTCGATCCCCATGCTGCGAGACGTGTCCACGAGAATCGGCACCACCGCATCCCGCGCGTCGAAATCGGTACTGCGCGCAACCGGCCGCATAAGGACGAGAACCAGAACGAGAAGGGTGACGAATCGGATCCCCGTGAGGGTGTGCCGGCGCGCCGGGAGGGTGTTGAAACGGCGGTACGCCTGCCACGCCACGAGCGCGGCGGCGAGAACGACCGGAAGCAGTGCCCACCAGGGCAGCGGGTTGGCGAATGTCACCGCTACCTTTTCACCTTTGCCAGCGACTCGTAGTACTTCGCGATGAACTGCCGATACTCCTCTGGGACGCGGTCGCTGCCGCCCGCGCTGAGTTTGGCTTCAGCGAGCTTGGAGGCCAGCCGCCGTGAGATCGCCGCCTCGCGCTGTTCGAGCGCACGAGTGACATCTTTCCGCAAGGACTCCCATCCGCTGCGATCCTGTTTGAACGCTTCGGTCCCCGGCGCCGAACGACTGAACTCGTGCTCCTCTGGCGTCGAACGCCCCTGACCGTCGCGCTGGTCGCTGCCAGGCCGGTTCGCCGGCGTGCCTGGGGCCTGCGTGCGATCGCCGAGACGGCCAAGGGTTTCCTGGGTGCGACGCAGCTCCTGGTCGTACTGCTGCTGAAGTTTTTCGAGCTGGCCGTCGTTCTTGCCCTTGGCATCGGCCATCTGCTTCTCGAGCCGCTCGAGTTTCTCCCTCATCTCGCGTGCGCGATCGAGTTCCTCGGACAGTTGTCGAGCCTCTGCGGTCGCCGAGCCGCCGAGCTTTTCGACAACCTGCTCCATCGCCTGCGCGATCTGTCGTTCCGTCGCGGCGCCCGCCGCACCGTTGCGAGTCTGTTTCGCCGATTCCCGCATCCGCTCAGCGACCCGCTGCCGCTGGATTTCATCCGCGGCTTCCCGAGCTCCTGAGGCCTGCTGCCCTTTGGCGCCTTCGTTCGAGGCCTGTTGCGCCGAACGGCGCAGTTCATCGACCCGGTTGGCGAGGCGCTCCTTCTCGTCCGCCAGCCGCTGACGCGCCTCGGCGCTTGCCGCGCCCGACTTCTCCAGCCGCGCGGCTTCGGCGGCGATCCGCCGCTGCTCCTGCGCGATCTGTTGCGCCTCGCTCTGCAGCTCGCCGGCGTCCTTGCGGCGCGCATCCGCGCTCGCGCCGCGCATCTGTTGCTCGAGTCGCCGCAACTGCTCCGCCGCACGCTGGCCGCTCTGCTGTGCGGCGTTCTGATCGTCGCGCCGCATCTCGTTCGACGCCGCACGCATCTGTTCGGCCGCATCGCGCATCCCCGATTGCTGCTGCGAGGATTGCTGCTGCGAGCCGGACTGCTGAGAGCCGGACTGCTGAGATCCCGACTGGCGCGACAGATCCTCGGCCTGCTGCCGCAGCTCCATCTGCTCCCTGGTGAGCTTTTCGAGCTGCCGCTTGCGCTCCTCCGCGGACATCTGCGCCAGTTCGCGCTGCCGCTGGTTCAGCTCCTCCTGGCGCCGCGCCAGGTCCTTGATCCTCTCCAGCGCGTCGTTGCTGGACTGCCGCTGATCGGGACGCTCCTCCACCTGCGAGCGCTGCTCGTAATTCGTCCGCTGCTGCCGTTGGAGTTCCTTGTCGAAGAGCGCCGAGAGATCCTGTCCGGAGCGGTTGCCCCCGCCGCCACCCGACCCGCTCGCCTGCTGCGTCACCTGGCGCCGCCGGACCTCCGCCTGTGCCTGCAGCAGGCCGTTGAGTGCGGCCATCTCGTGCGGAATCGCTTCGCGCGTCCGCTGGCTTCCGAGCTGCTCCGCCGCGCGTGCCATCGCCTCGACAGCGGCCGCGATGCCGTCGCCGGCGCGCGGCGGTTGCGACGGCGGGCGGACCTGCTGCGGGAACGGTTCGCGCCCGCGCGGCGGTCGGGAGCCGGCCATCCGCTCAGCGCGCGCCTTCAGCTCGGCCTGCGCCTTGGCAATCGCCGCAATGTCCTCCGCGGAGCGGCCACCCTGCGACCGGCGCTCGATATTCCAGGTCGCACTGATGATCTCTTTCTGCGCCGAGATGAGGCTGTCAATCTGCGGGTCGCCTCCCTGGCTCGCGCCCGCCTGGCTCTGCGCCGCCACGAACTCCTCGGTGAAGGGTTTGACCTCGAGAAAGAACATGTCGCTCTTGGTCTCGGTGGGCCGCTTCCCCCTGCCGACATCGCGAGCGCGCGCGTAGTAGGTAATCACGTCGCCAGCCCGTACCTTCAGATCTTCGGCCGCCAGCAAATGCGTCCCGTTCTTCTGGATCGCGGTGCCGTTGAGCGCGGTGAACGGAACCACATGGTCCTTCCCGCCGCCGACTGAGTACACCAACTCCAGCGTCGAAACGCCGTAGTCGTCATCGGCGCGTGCTTCGATCGTGACCTCCTCTAACGGGGTGATGCCCTGGTCGCCGGAGGGTCGGACGATGCGAACTTCGGGCGGACGGTCGTCCATCAGTCGAATGAAGTATTCGCTGTCGCCGCCGGACGCGAGGCCGTCGCGGTCCTTCAGGCGAATGCGGTAGGAGTCATCGCGGGCCAGCACCAGTTCCGCATCGGCCATCCGCTCGCCGGCGGGTGTCAGCGACGTCACGCCCGATCCCATCGTCAGTTCGCCGGCGGCGATCGGTTTGTCGGTGTGAATGCGCACGCGCACGCGCGTGCCGGCGGGCGCGTAGATGTCGCCGCCGTCTTCCTCCTCGCGCGGGGCCAGCCCGCTGAACGACGGGTACTGATAGTGAAGGTCGATGCGCTGCACGCGGGGAGGAAATAGCGCCGTCACCGTGTAATCGGCAGACGCCGTGGCCCCGGCCGTCACGCGGTAGTGAAACGTCCGGTCGACCGATTCGAAGTCGAACTCGAAGCCCTGATCCTGGCGGGGCATCGTCACGGACCGTTGTTCGCCGGCAGCCACCACGATCAGCTGCGGCTGAAGCTGGGTGAAGGCCTTGCCTCCGGATGACAGCCGCGCGCGGATCTTCAGCGGCTGGCCGGCGGCGAGGCGCACGTCTCCCGGCAACACCTCGACGGTCACCGACGCCGGGAACCAGCGGAGCCTCGCCGTTTCCACGGCGCGCGTCAGCGAAGGCCACCCCGCCACGATCACCGTGGCCAGCAGCGCCAGGCCCGCGACCGCGAGCAGCGCCGCGTTGCGGATTGCCGCGAGGGGCACGAGGTGCGACGAGGTGACGCCCTCGAGCCTGCGAGCGGCGGCCGCGACAATCAGGGCCGCGAGCGCGGCGCGGTCGTCTCCGGCGCTCGAGGCGTCCACGGCGCTCACCACCGAGTCGTCGAGCGCGCCAACACCAGGCAGTGTTGCGGCCCGTTCTTCGACGAAACGCGCGACGCGACGGTCGTCCGGGCGTCGCTCGATGCGGAAGACAACGATCGCTGCCGCGACGAGAGCCAGCCCCACGGCGCACGCGCCGAGCAGGATGAGCGGCGTGTCTTGCGGCGCGATGAGGGCATCGACCACCACCGCCGCCATCACCGGCAGCGCGGCGGCCAGGGCGGCGATACCAATCGTACGCAGGGCGACGGCCGCGAACCATCGTCGTCTCACGTCGGCAATCAACCTGTACAACTGGGTCATCACTGCGCCCTTCCAACAAACGATTCCGCCACCAGCGTCACGAGCATCAGCAGCAAGCCGTACTGCCAGAGGTTCTGTCTCGACTCGGCCTGGTCCGCTTTGATGTGGCCCTGTCGCGCGCTGCCGGCGGCACTCGTGCTGTCGACCATCTGCGTAAACTCCGCCGCCGTCATCACGGCCGTATTCGACTCGCGAGGGTCGACGTTGACGGCGATCATCCGGCCGTCGCCCGCCGTGTGGATTCCGGGCTCATGCGGCACGCCGGCCGGCGCGCGCGAGACCACGAAGTCGCTCGGTTGGGACGGACGGGCCGAGAGATGCTCGACCGACTCGACAACGAAGGGCACGAAGGCGGGATGCAGGGGAAAGTCATTCCAGCGGCGATCGAGGTCGGAGGCGAACAGCACCACCCGACCTTTCCCTTCCGCCCGATCGAGCAGCGCGGGTGTTCCATCACTGAAGCGGGCGGGGACCTGCCAACCGTCCGCGCGAATGCGCCAGGCTCTCGTGAACGTCACCTGACCGAGGTTGGCCGCCAGGCCGCCGAACGGACGAAAGATCGGGTGCCGCATGTCGGTGGGCGCCAGGGCCATCCGCCGCGGCGTATCGTCCCGCGTGAAGGCCGACGGGTTCCATCCGAACATCCCGGCGACCACTTCTGCCTCGACCTCCGGCGCTGCGGCGATCATCAGACCCCCGCCGCTGCGAACGAACGCCACCAGCCCGTCGCGAGCCGCGCGATCGAGATTCCTGGTCGAGAGGAGGAGAACGGCCGCAGATCGCGCGATCGCCTGCGCGCGGCCGCCGGCAATCTCGGCGACCGTCACCGGCTTCACGTCGAAGGCCCCTCCGGCCGCCGCCATCGCGCGCAGCACGTAGAAGCCGGACGCCTCGTTGGAGGTCAGCACCATCACCGTGGGCGCCCCGGCGCGGCTCAACACGGCATGCCGCGTATTGTCGGCGGGGAACCCGACCGCATCGTCCACCGAAGCAGCGAGCGCTCCGGCGGCCGGAGGCTTCCACGCGAAAACCACGTCGGCCGAAGAGTTGGCGGCAGCCTTGAACGGCGCTCGCGCAACCACAGTGCCGTCGTGGCTCAGGGACGCCGTGCCTTCCTTCGCGGCGGCGGAAGCGTTGCGCACGGTGGCGACGACACGATCTGCCTCGGGGCGAAGCGTCGCGAGTGCCAGGTTGTCACCCGGCGCGCCGGCGTCCCTCACGTCGAGCGTCATCGACGACGGCATCTGGACGCGCGACTCCCCTTCCCAGCCGGCACGCTGAAGATCGGTCACCACCACCAGGCGGGCGGGCCCCCCAGACGCCAGCTCGGAAGCCTTCGCGATCACCGAGGCATAGCGCGTGGCTCCGTATCCGGGTTTGATTGTCGCGAGCGCGGTACGCGCATCGCCGGGGCCCCCTGGCAGCGCAATGACATCGGCCCGCTCGTCGAACGCGATGACGGCGACCGGTTCGGCGAATCCGGCTTCTCCAATGGCCGCACGTGCCAGCTCCTGCGCACGCGCGAATCGGCCCGGGGCTCCCATACTGAGCGATCGGTCCACCGCGACGATCCTGAGGCCCGTCGCCGCCGCTTCCGCACGCGGCGAGTACGGCCGCGCGAATGCGGCGGCGAGCAGCACCAACGCCGCCACCCGGGCAGCCAGAAGCAGCAAATCGCGCAGGCGCCGCCGGCGCGACCGGTCCACGGGCGATTTCCGCAGCAGGCGGACGGCCGTGAACGGCACTTCCGGTGCGACGTCGCGGCGCAGCAGGTGCAACACGATTGGGACCGCGATGGCGAGCGCGCCCAGCAGGTAGACCGGGTAGAGGAAGTTCATTTCCTCCTCGATCTCGCCGACAGGTACGTGAGCAGCGCGAAGTCGAGCGGCTGCGAGGTATCGAGCTGCACGTAATCGATCCCCGCCCCGCGCAGCTCACGGTCGAAACGCAGGGTCAGACCGGCAAGCTCGCGGAGGTATTCCTTGCGCGCTTTCGTCGGGTCGGCTACCACCTCCTGCGCAGTCTCGAGGTCGCGAAACTTCGCCGCGCCGCGGAACGGGAACGTCAACTCGTTCGGATCCAGCAGTTGGAACACGACGACGTCGGTGCCGCGGAACTTGAGGTGTCGAAGCCCCTTGATCGCCGGCTCCGGGTCGTCGAGCAGATCGGAAATCAAGACGACGAGGCTGCGCTTGAGCAGCGCTTCGGCGAGCTGGTGCAGGGGGCGTCCGACATCGGACTTCTCGCCGGGCTGCAGGCGCTCCAGCGCGAGGAGCAAGGCGTGCAGGTGCCCTGGGCGCGCCGCGGCCGGCAGCCGAAAGCGGATCTTCTCGTCGAACGCGATCAGGCCCGTAGCGTCGCGCTGGCGGTGCATCAGAAACGCCAGCGCTCCGGCGAGCACCGATCCGTATTCCAGCTTGGTCATCGGCGCCGCGCCGCGGTAGGCCATCGACCCGCTCTGGTCGAGCAGGATGTGGCATTCGAGGTTGGTTTCCTCCTCGAACTTCTTGACGTAGTGACGGTCGGAGCGCGCGTAGACCTTCCAGTCGAGCGTGGACAGATCGTCGCCCGGCAGGTACTGGCGGTACTCGGCGAACTCGACGCTGAAACCTTTATAGGGACTGCGGTGTAAACCCGAGAGAAACCCTTCCACCACCGTCCGCGCCTTCAGCTCCATCGTGCCCAGCCGCGAGATGATAGCGGGATCGAGGAAGCGCAGGTCGCGAGAAGCCGGGGCGGTGGCCACGGATCACATTCCGCTGCGGGGGAGCGGCACTGCGTCCAGCAGGCGCTCGACCAGATTGTCGGAGGTCACGCGCTCCGACTCGGCGTAGAAGTTCGGGATCACGCGATGCCGTAAGACCGGCCGCGCAAGCGCCTGGATGTCGGCGACCGCGACGTGGTAGCGATTGTGGAGCAGCGCCCGCGCCTTGCCGGCAAGGATCAGCGACTGCGACGCCCTGAGCCCCGCGCCCCACTTCACCCAGTCACGCACAAACTGGTGATCGGCCTGCCGACCCGGCCGAGACGCGTCCACCAGGCGCACCGCGTAACGCGCCACCTCCTCGGCCACCATCACCTGCCGCACCAGTTGCTGGATCTCGAGGATGTCGGCGCCGGTGAACACGCGCGCCGGCGGCTCCTGCGCCACGCCCGTCGTCCGCGTGACGACCCTCACCTCTTCGTCCTCTGAAAGGTAGGTCATCACGATGTTGAACATGAAGCGGTCGAGTTGCGCTTCGGGCAACGGATAGGTGCCTTCCAGCTCGATCGGGTTCTGCGTCGCGAGCACGAAGAACGGGCGTTCCAGCTGATACGTCCGCCCAGCGGCGGTCACGTGGTACTCCTGCATCGCCTCCAGCAATGCGGCCTGCGTCTTGGGGGGCGTGCGGTTGATCTCGTCGGCAAGGATGATCTGCGCGAAGATCGGGCCCTTCACGAAGCGCAGGGATCGGTGTCCGCCGTCCTCGTCGAGCACCTCGGTGCCGGTGATGTCGGCGGGCATCAGGTCGGGCGTGAACTGGATCCGCTTGAACGAGAGGTCGAGGATCTGCGCAACGGTCTTGATCAGGAGCGTCTTCGCGAGGCCGGGCACGCCGGTGATCAGGCAGTGCCCGCCGGTGAAGAGCGCCATCAGCACCTGGTCGATGACGTCGTCCTGCCCGACGATCACCTTGCGGATCTCGCCCAGGATCCGCTCGCGTCCTTCCGCTACTCGCTCGGCAATCGCTGCAATGTCGCTCGTCGTCGATGTCGGGTTCATTCGTGTCTCAATGCGTCAGCGCGTAGATGATTTCGTTGATCTGCATCCGGTACGCCTGCGCGGTGAACTTGACGTACCCGGGGAACTCGGCGGCGTTCGACCACTCCCAGCCGTCGCCCATGTCGGTGTTCCAGTTGATCAACACCATCGCCCGGCCGCTGTCGTCCTCGATGGCCTTCAGCATCCCTTCGTAGCCGCCCTTCTCCCACGTGCGGCCCTGGAGAAATGAGCCGAGGCCCGGCGTCTGTGGATACCCGTCGAGCTGATAGAAGCAGCTGAAGATCGGATGGTTCTCGGGAAGGTCCACGATCTTGCGATCCGGGAACACGCGCTTCATCTCGCGCTCCATGTTCGCGAACTCGAGCGGCCCGTGGAAGTCGTCGAACGTCAGCGTGCCGCCGCGCAGCAGGAACTCGCGCAGGATCGGTACCTCGGAGTCCTTCAGGCGCAGGTTGCCGGGTTCCACGATGTAGATCCAGGGATAGGCCCAGAGATTGGGGTCCTCGAGCGTAATGACGACGGGATCGTTCACCTGGATCGAGGTGACCGTGCGGACGCGGCGTGAGAGGTTCTGCTCCGCCGCCGGCGCATCGATGTACCACGGCTCGTCTTCGAAGCTCGTGAACCGCGTGCGCGGGGGCATCGTCCACGCGTCGTATTTGATGCGGGCGAACGTCCACTGCAGGCCGGCGAATCGCGAATCGGGAGCGCCGGGCACCTGCGCATCCGCCGGCACGACGATCGTCAACACTCCCCACAGCAACAGCCCCGCGGCAGACGCGAGCGGGAGGTTGAGCCGGCGGATCACTTACGATCCCCGGAAGCGGACTGGATCGATTTAAGGAGCAGTTCCTGGGCGCGCTCGTAGGTCGGGGCGAGTTCGAGCGCCGCGAGCGCTTCACGCTTGGCGTCAGCCGCCTTTCCCATCACCAGGTACGCTTCGCCGAGGTCGCAGTGGGCGGCTGCGCGATCCGTGGGCTTGAGCGCCATCGCGGCCTTGAACTCCCGCACCGCCGTTTCACCCTGGTTCTTCTTCAAGGCGAGGCGACCGAGCCCGGTGTGAGCCGCGGAGTCGTAGGGATCGAGTTCCACGATGCGGGCGTACGCGATGGCAGCGGCATCGCCGTTGGCGAGCTTCTCCGCGAGCGCGGCCATGCGCCGGGCGGGGTCCAACGCGGTGTGGTCCTGCGCCAGCAACTTCTGATACTCCCGAACGGCGCGCTCGTGGTCGCCCAATTGCTCGGCGAGCTGCGCCATTACCAGGTGCGGGCTCTCGTCGCCGGTCGCTACGGGTATCAGGCCCGCAGCTCGTTCGAGGGTTCCGAACGCGGCACGGTCTTTCGCCGTAGCAAGAGCTCGGCCATACGCCAGCTGGAGCGCAAAGTTGCCCGGGTTTGCACTGGCGGCGGTTTTCAACGCATCCGCCCCACCCTCTTTAACCGCCCGCTCGACCTCCGGTGACGATTTTAGGGCCGCCCGAAGCCCGCCAAACCGCTGATCGACAGATTTGTCATAACCATCCTGTAATTGGTCGATCGACACACCCAGGGCCTTGACTACCGCGGCGTCCCCCTCGAGGCCCTCCCCATACGAGCGAAGCAGGGTCCGAAGCTTCTCTTCGCCGAAGGTCTTGACGATGTGGTCGACCAGGACCGAGGCCTCGAAATAGGCCAGCGCGATGGTCTCGGGGCTCGTGAAACCGGAGTTCAAGTCCTTCAGCGGCAGCGTCTTGCCCTGATTCAAGGCGGCCGCGAACGCGACTTCCATATCGCGCCCCCACTCGGGTCGCGCTTTGCCTTCCTCGTAGACGGAAATGCCCTCGGTGAGCCAGCGCGGCACGCGCTGGTTCGACATCTGGAGGGTGATCACATGGGCGATCTCGTGCCATAACGTCGCCTGCCACGAGAAGCTCCCGGGCGCCCGAGCCTTCGGCGAATCCATCGTGACGACACGCCCGAAGCAGGCGCCGAGCGCGCCGATCAAGCCGGGAAGCCCAAGGTTGCGGACCGCGAAGTCGTCGTGGACGGAAAAGATTTCGACGAGGATCGGTCCCTTCGGCGTGAACTGGTATTTGGCCGACAAGGTCTTGAGCGCCGTCTGTGCGAGCGGCATCGCGTACTCGCGCAGCACGGGGGCTTCATCCTGCGGCATCTTGACGACGACGCCGCCGTCCTCGACGACGGTGAACTGCTCGAGCTTGTCGAGCATCTGGAGCAGGTTGAACGTCACGCGATGGAACGAGTCGAGGTTGAACGACTGCTCCAGCGCGCGCCGCGCCTCCACTTCGTCGCCAGTCCGCAGCAGGTGCATCCCGAGGTCGCCGTGCGCGCGTGCGGCGGTTGGGTCCAGGGCGACGCCCTTGCGCGTGAGCACGACAGCCTCTTCGAAGCGGTAGTTGCGCGCCGCCAGGTCGCCGGCCACGCGATACACCTCCGCAAAGCTGGGATTCACGTCGAGGACTTTGCGCACTTCAGCGTCGAAATTGGCGCGATCCCCCTTGACGTAGGCCATCGCGGCCAGCAGCGCGCGGGCGTTCAAGTGGTTCGGGTTGCGAGCGAGGATGCGGTCGAGGCGCTCGCGTGCTTCCTTGGGCCGGGTATTGTCGAGATCCAGTTCCGCGAGGAGCAGTTCGGCGCCGTCGAGCGTGGCATCAATCTCCAGCGCGCGCAGCGCCGCCGCGGCCGCCGCCGGTGGGTTCTCGTCCGTCAACACGGCGGCCATGCCGAGGTGTGCAGGCGCCCACTTGGGATCGGCGGCGAGAACCTTCTGAAACGACTTCCCCGCTTCCGCTTCAGTCGACGTTTCGAGGAAGAGCCATCCCCACGCCGTTTCGATCCCGAGGTCGTCGCTCGATGACGCCGCACGGAAGAGGGTGTTGGCGTCGTGCTTGTTGCCGAGCGCCTGCGCCGCCCGCGCCGCTCGTCCGAGCACAGCCGGCTCTCCTGCGCGCGACCCCTGGCGAAACAGGTCGAACAACAGCTTCCTGGCAATCTCGGTTCGGCCAAGCCGTTGCTGCAACAGACCCAGCTCGAGTGCCGCCGTGCTCAACGGAGCTTTTGCCGCCGCGGGCTCGAGTAACTTCACGGCGTCGGCGTACGCCCCCTTGCGCGCGGCTAAATGGGCGAGCACCGCCGCCGCTTCTGGATCGTCCGGACGGCTTCGCGCCTGCGACTCGGCGTCGTCGAGCTGCCCGTGAGCAATCGCGGCCCATGCGCTGGCGGGAAATGGCTGGGGGGCGGACTGTTGAGCGAAGGGACGGGATGATTCGATCGCACCCAGGCACACCGCAAGCAGGACGACGACCAGCGGCCGCATCCGCACCGAAAGGCGGCGGTGCGTGTCTGTGCCTTGCATCGAATCTGCTCGATTATAGAACACGGGTATCGTCTTCCTTCTTCAGACGCATCCGCGAATGCGCGGGTTTGGCTGTGATTTTTCAGTGACTAAAAGAGTTCGCGCCACGTGAAGAACAGCGCGGCGCACAACCCCTGCAGAATCGCGAAGGCCGCCGCCCACGACGGCACCGCGCGTGACGGGAGGAGAGCGGCCAGGGCCAGGAACACCGGGAACAGGGTCGAGGAGAGCCGCGCCAGCGACAGCGCGCCCCCCGCAAACATCGGCGGAACGATCGTCACCGCTACGTAGAGCGCCCAGACGGCGCCTACGCGACGAAAGACCGGCCACAACATCAGCACCGCAAAGGCCGCGCCGGCCGTATTCAACACATCGAACGGAATGTTGGTGGCCACCTGCACGATGCCTTCGTCGGCGAGCCAGCCGAGCCCGCGCGTCATCGGCTCGACGCCGGTGAAACTCCTGCCCCACGCGGCGTGATTCTTCTGCCACGCGAACCACGCGCCGGTCACCGTATAGAGGTAGGCGGTGAACGCCAGCATCCCGACCACGGGCATGGCAGCCGCGGCGAGCGCCTTGACCGTTTCACGGCCGCGTACCGAGATCTCCCCCGGGATCGCAAGACGCAACTGTTGGAGTGCGAGGATGCCGAGCGGCACCGACAGCAGGAAGCCATTCGGTCGTGTCAGCCCGACCACGACACCCCACGCTGCCGCGCGCGCGAACTGCCCACGCAGGAAATGAAAGCTTGCCGCGACCGTGCCCAGGAGCAACAGCGATTCGGTGTAGGGCGCGTTGTAGAAGCACGCGAACGGATACGTCGCCGCCAGCAGCACGGCGGCGGCGGCCCGCTGCTCATCGAGCAGAAATGTCCCAAGCTTCATCAAGTAGTAGAGCGCGAGCAGAAACGAGACGAGCGAGACCAGCACGCCGGCCCACAACATGCGCGCCATGCGATGTTCGCGCGGCAGGCCGGTCTTGTTGGCGCCTACGACGGGGCCCAGGGCGCGCATCAGCAGCGGCATCGCCGGAAAGAACGCAATGTTGCGCTGACGGTCGAACACGCGGTCGCGGTCGTAGCCGTCAACCGCGATGCTGCCGTAATAGCCGGCGTCGAAGCGCGCCGGGAGGTTGTAGAGGGGGTGCGCTGACAGTACGAATCCCGGCTTGTTGAGGCCAAAGGTCACGACCGCAAAGAACCCCACGACGAAGACCATGAAGCGCGTGCTGACGAACGCACGCACCGCCGGTCCCCATGTCGGCTCGTCGGCCACGGCTCGCCAGGCGCGGCGGGCTTGCTCGGGCAGACTTGGACGCGGCCGCATGATGTGCCGTACCAGCAGCACACCGCCCAGCACATAAAAGAGGAAGAGCGCACGCACCCGTGGCAGGAGGTCGAACACCCCGGCGCGCGTTTCTGCGCTGAGGGTCTTCCACGCGATGAGGAGGACGAGCGCCACCGCGATCGCGTCGAGGACGCGCACGGGGCGCTCCACGCGCGTCTCGATGGGCGGAACGTCGGGATCCATCAACGCGGCGATTGTACCCTTCGACTCGCTGCGCTCGCTCAGGGCTGGGCCAGCGCGCGTTCCTCAACCCGGATGCGGGCGAGGAGCAGCAGGCCGAAGCCGAGCGTTGCCACGGGTCCGGCCACCCAGGCATGACACATCAGCGACACGCCGATCAGCTCTCCCATGACGGCGACGTAATTCGGATGGCGAACGAACGCGTAGGGCCCGCTCCGGATCGGCGCCGAACCCGGCGGCACGAGGACGCGAAAGGTCCAGCGGGTGCCAAGCGTCGCGATCGCCCAGTACTTCAAAGCCTTCGAAACGCTGAACGCCCCGGCACCAACTAGCAGCAGCGCGTCGATAGAGACGCGCCTCATGACTGATTCCGCCACCATCAAGAAGGAACGCGGCTGGGTAGGCAAGGCGCATGATCGCAAAAACATCGTCTGCCGGTTCTACAGCGCCGTGTGCGCGGAGTGTCCGCTCATGACGCGACGCCACGACAGCTTCAACGATCATCGGCAGAAGGGCTGTTAGGGCAAGGAGAGCCGTCGTCATGAGTTGTGTGCAGAACTACCGCTCAAGGATCACGAGCTCAGCGACTGACCAATAATGTCGGTCGCGTCCGCGCTGTTCAAGTTTCACGTAGCGCCCGCTTCGCGGCGGGAACGAAACGAACAGCGGGGCGCGCCGAGGGTCCAACAGCACGCTCTTCATCATTCGTCGGTGCGTGGTCCCGGACCACACGACCTGCCACGAGTCATTGTCGATGGAGACGCTTACCGTCAGATGACGTGGAAAATCAGACGGGGACCCGCCGGCCTCAAGGATGACTCCAGTAACTTCCCGAATCGAACCGAGGTCTGCCTGTAGCCAGCGGTTCTCATCCTGCGACCCAGCATGCCAGCGCGTCTGCCGATCGCCGTCTACCGCGTTGGGGAGTAAGTCATTGCCAACCTGCGCTGTCAGCTCTACGATGCGCGCCGGACGGCCAACCAACGATTCGGTTGCGCTCAAGGTCGCCGGCTCCCCAGCGACATGAAACACGTCGAGGTCGCCGCAAGCGGCGACCAGACTGGCGCGAGGATGACGAGCGACGTAATCGTGCCGATACACTGCAGACCTCGCAACGGCGACGAACAGGCCACGCTCGCCCGCAAGATCGGTGAGGACGTCGTGGTCGTGGGAAGCTAGTCCGTAGACAATTGCTTCGTAATGCGGAGCGGAGTACCCGCTATAGCCGTTCACTGACGCTACCCGCCAGTGACATCGCCAGGTCCATCGCGGTCAGATCCACGACCCCTCGCCCACAGGCAAGAGCGCGAGCGCTTCCGCGTGAAGCGCCGGCGCGGCGCAGTCCCACACACGTCGCGCCGGCACGACGGGCATTTCACTCGCCCACCCATCCGAGACGAGGGCTGCAGCCACGAAGACGATGAGGATTGGGCGCCAGCGGTGCGTGGGCGCGGCGAGGCGGGCAAAAGATAACGAAGCGACTGACGGACAGACACAAGACCACAAGCATCCAGAATCTTGCCGGCACACGGAGGGAGTCGAAACCGGGAAGACCCAGCAGCCACGAGTATGGCGCAACCCACTTCCATCCTTCTGGCAGGAGTCGGAGCCCAAAGAACGTCGGGTCTGGCCCCAGCGTGAGCAACCACAGGAGGGGTGCCGCCACGACATAAAAACCGGCGCCTAGAGAGACGGCCACCGAGCTTGGCACCGCGCCCAAGGACCAGTAAGGCCGCGATCAACCAACGCAACCATCGCGGGCCGGATCGCTGATCGGATCCAGAGCTGCACCCCTGCGACGTTCCACCGTGATGGTCCCATCATCGCGATCGTGAAGAGCGCCGCGACCGATGCGAATCCCACTACCGCGGCCCCGACCCGCGCCACACGACGCCATCGCTTATCTGGAGCCGGGACGCCGTCCGGGGGCACAGATGCCAGGAAGACAAAGAATCCCATGACGATGAGCAGCACCAGTGCCACCCCCGGGAACAATTCCCCCTCCGGTTGGGGAAACCGCCGCACCCAACCCCACAGCGAGAGGTTTGTCGACCCATTGACCAACGCCGCGATGTCCGCGCTGAAGCCCCGGATCTCCTCGAGATCCCGCGCGAAACCATACCGATCGTGAATCGCCTTGTGGGACTTCTACAGGACGGCCGCGAGTGGCAGCGACGCAATCCCCGCGACGGTTACGGTACGCACCAGGTCGTGCCACCTCCCCGGCGTGATCACGAACCACGTGAGCCACCCCGCAAACAGGACCGCGCCGAACAACATGTAATAACCATTCGTCCAGGCATTGAAAATCCAACCGGCCGCAAACAACACGAGCCACCGATTCTGCGAGCTCGAGAGATATCGGTGCAACGCAAACAAGACCAGAGTGGCAACCAGTACGACTGCAAGACCTGCACGTGGGGCACCTGCGCCACACGGTTAGGGCGCGAATGCGAACGCCAACCCGCCGACGAAGGCCGCAGGTCGTCGCCGGTGATCTCGGGACACAGTAAATACGCACAAGCCCGGCGAGCGGAAACGAGAGCAGCAGCACGACGTTGTGCGCCAGGACGCTGGTGCCGCCCAACCAGATGATCGGGCTGGTCAGCGGCCATACTCCGACCAGGCTCTCGGTGAAGGCGGCGACGCCGGTCGCCGGGTAGTACGCCGGGGCGTCCCACCACTGCGCAGCGAAGGGAACGGTCTGCGCGTTCCACGCCAGGATCCAGGCATTCAGCAACGGATCGCCGCTGTCATGGGCAAACGAGGTCGACAGCGACCCGAGCATGAAGTGCCCCCAGGCCAGCGTGCATGCGAGATAAACCAGAAAGACGACGACCGATCGCCTGGCGACCGTCATGCGCCCCGCGCGTCTCCTGCATACCGGATGGCGCGGCGGAGCAGCGCGGGCGAGAGCGTGGCCCCGACTCCGGCCGCACGCACGCCAGCGGCGAGGCGGCGAGGCGGCGGAGCGCGCGATTGAAGCGCCACTTCGCGGCGAACTCGCGGCGGCTGGCTCGGCGAGCCGGACGTGCGCATCTTGCCAGCCGCCCGCCAGCACGCGGAGGGCTTCGCGGGCGGCGAGCTCTCCACCGCGGAACGCGAAGCGCAGCCCGTCGCCGGTCATGGGATCGATGAAGCCCGCAGCGTCCCCGGCGAGCAGCAGCCCCGGCATGCCGGCGCCCGTCGCCTCCAGAGCAAGGGGCCCCAGCATGGCGGCGCGGGACCAGCCCGGCGCGCGCAAACCGCACCGCCGTCTCGGGCCGATCGCATGGTCGAACAGCAGGTCCGGCGGCGCAGCGCGACGGTCGGCCGTAACCACGCATCCGTTGGCGGTGCCGTCGGGCAGCGGCGCGATGCCGAAGTAGCGTTCAGCGCGCACGTGCATTTCGCCGAACGACGACAGCCCGGTCACGCCAGCGAAGATCCCGCCGACCGCCCAGCGCCGCGGACGTGCCGGGCTCGGTCAGGCCCAGCGCCCGCGCCACGCGCGAGGAACGGCCGTCGGCCGCGATCGTCACCGGCGCAGTGTACCGTTCGGCCGCCCGACTGCAGCAGGACCTCGACGCCGGCGACCCGCTTGTCGATGCCAACACCGGCCGCTGAACCAGGACGCCCTCCTCCAGCCGCGCACCGGCCCCGACGCCGCGCCGCAAGCCGCACATCCAGCACGCGCCGCGAGATCGCAATGCCGCGCCCGCCGCCACCGTAGCGGCCCGTCACGCGCACGCCACCTCTCCGGTCACGATCATGCCGTCCACGGGCAAGCCTCCCGCCATCACCCGCTCGAGACCGAGCCGCTGAAGAATCGACGGCGCCGGGATTGATCGTGTCGCCGCACAACTTATCGCGCGGAAAGGTCGCGCGCTCGAGCAGCATCACTCGAGCGCCGGCGCGCGCGAGGACCAGCGCCGCGATCGCGCCAGCCGGCCCGGCGCCCACGATCAGAACGTCGCCGGGGCACCGAGGACCACCGCACTGTTCTTCGAGCCGAAACCCAGGCAGTTGCAGAGCGCGCGCCACCCGCGTCTCGCGGCCGACGTTGGGAATCACGTCGACGTCGCAGCCGGATCGGGGTGCGGTGGTTGATCGTCGGAGGCAGGAAACCGTGTCGAAGGGCGAGAGCGGTGGTCACCACGCCTGCGGCGCCACTCGCGCCTTGCGGGTGGCCGATCATCGATTTCGTGGAGGACCCGGACACGACATCGGCGTGGGCACCGAAGAAGCGACGCACGCAGCGCGCTTCGACAGCATCGTTGAGTTGAGTGGACGTGCCGTGATAGTTGACGTAGCCGATCTCCTCGACCGCGCGCCCAGAGCGGTCCACGGCCAGCCGCATCGCGCGAACGATCTGCACGCCATCCGGATCCATCTGCACGCGGTGGTAGGCGTCGCACGTCGACCCGTAGCCGTCCACCGTGGCGTAGATCCGCGCGCCGCGCGCACGGGCGCGATCCTCACGCTCGAGGACAAGCATCCAGGCGCCTTCGCCGAGCACGAAGCCATCCCGCTCGCTGTCGAACGGCCGTGAGGCTTCACCGGGACGGTCGTTGTAGCGCGTCGAGACGGCACGCATCCTCGAAAAGCCGAAAATCATGCCGGGCGTGACGCACGCATCGGCGCCTCCCGAGAGGATCACGTCCGCTTCGCCGCTGCTGATCAATGACGCGGAGTAGCCGATCGCATCGGTGGAGCTCGTGCAGCCGGTCGAGATCACGTGACTGATCCGGTGCAGCTCGAGCGCGATGGAAATCTCGCTCGAGATCATTCCGACGATGGAGACCGGGATGGCGTACGGGGTGACCCGTTTCTGGCCGTCGTTGAAGAACTGGTCGTCCTGCCGCTCGGCGACATCGATCCCACCGGCGCCGCTGCCCACCAGCCGCCGGCCCCAGGCTCTTGAGCCTCAGGCCGGCGTCTGCCCAGGCTTCATGCGCCGCGATCACGGCAATCAGCGACGCCTTCGAGTACGGCGCGGATCGGGCTTGCCACTGGGGTCGCTGCCGGCGCTCGCCCGCTCGCAATCGGCCGCGCATCATCGATGGTGACGGATGGAACGGGGGCCGCCACGGTGCACGGGAAGTCGGAGGCGTCGAAGTCGGTGATCGCGCGGTGGCGCTACAGCCCCGCTGCACGTGCCGCCAGAAGCGATCGCGACCAACGCCGTACGGCGAGACAACCCCGATTCCAGTGATGGCGACCGCGACAGAAGGATGCGGCATGACCTCTATAATAGGCCGCGGGTGCTGCAACTTCTGTACGCGTGGCTCGGTGCTGCAGCATTCGTGGGTCGCTCGCGTACTTTCTCTTCGCGTATGTCATTACGTTCGGTGAAAGGGCGGCGCCGGCCCGCGGCTTGTACCGATCGCCATCGACGTCGCACTTTTCAGCCTCTTCGCACTCCACCATTCGTCTTTGCACGCACCCGCTGAAAGCGGCCGTGCGCGCCGCCCTCTCCCCCGCCGTGAAGCGGACGCTGTACACCTGGATCTCTTCCGTCCTGTTCGCCATCGTCTGCTGGGCCTGGCAGCCCGTTCCCGGACTGCTTATTCGGTGCCGTCGCCATGGCAGTGGCTGGGCTTCGCCGTGCAGGCGGCGGGTATCGCGGTCACGGCAGCCGGCTCGAGAGTTCTGGACGTCCTCGACCTCGCGGCGTCCGGCCGGTCCTGCAGGCGCGACGCGGCACCCAGGCTCCCCACGTGCCCCTGCAGACCCGGCCTCTACGGGTTCGTGCGCCATCCGATCTATTTCGGCTGGCTCCTCTTCGTCTTCGGCGCGCCGCACATGACGATGACGCGGCTGGTGTTTGCCCTGACGAGCAGCGCCTACCTCGCACTGGCGATCCCCTGGGAAGAGCGCGGGCTGTTGAGGTCTTCGGGCCTGACTATCGGGGGTACCAGCAGCGGGTGCGCTGGCGCATGCTTCCATTCGTGTACTGACGCTGACACGCCCAATAAAACTCCGCTTGCGAGTTCCGTCCATCTGTTCAAGTCGAGAAGCGTGTGAGTTTGGCTTTGAGCTGCAACGTATCATCGAAGCGATGGCAGATGTTCCCCAGACTCCGCCCCTTCCGCACGAGCTTCCCGTCGTCCCGCTTCGAGGCGCAGTCGTTTTTCCGTTGACCGTCGCGCCGCTCGGCGTCAGCCGGGCGATCTCGGTCAAAGCGATCAACAAGGCGCTGGCCGGCGACCGCATGGTCCTGTTGATGCTTCAGACCAACGAAGCGGACGAGCCGACCGCCGAGGACCTGCACCGCGTCGGTACGATCGCGGTGATCCGGCAGATGGCCAAGGGTCAGAACGGCATGCGGATTCTCGTGGAGGGCATCGCACGGGCACGCGCGGAGTTTTTCCAAAAGGAAGGCGAATACCTCCAGGCGCTCTTGAAGCCGTTGCCCGAGAAATCCGAGCGCTCGATCGAGATCGACGCCCACGTCAGGCGGCTGCAGGAACTCGTCGACCGCGCACTCTCGCTCGCCACCGGCCTGTCGCCGGATGTCAAGACGCTCGTGTCCACCCTCGACGACCCGCTGCGGATCGGGTACTGCTCGCCAGTCTTCTCGACATGAAGGCGGAAGACAAGCAGCGGCTTTTGGAGGAAGACAACATCGCCATCAAGCTGGATGCCGTCGCGATGGCCTTGGCGCGCGAGATCGACATCCTCGAGCTGAAGGGACAGATCGAATCGCGCGCCGAAAAGGAAATGACCGACGCGCAGCGCCAGTACGTGCTGCGCCAGCAGCTCAAGGCGATCCAGAGCGAACTCGGCGAGGGGGACAGCGAGGCGCAGGAGCTGCGAAAGCGGGTCGAGGAAGCGCAGTTGCCCGAGCACGTCAACGTCGTGGCACTCCGGGAAATCGAACGCCTCGAGCGGATGACCCCGGCCTCCCCTGAATACCAGATGATCCGGACGTATCTCAACTGGATCCTGGACGTGCCGTGGGCGAAGACGACCGACGATCGGCTCGACCCGGTCGAAGCGCGGCGGGTACTGGACGAGGACCACTACGATCTCGACAAGGTCAAGGAGCGGATCGTCGAGTACCTGGCGGTCCGCAAGCTGAAGGGAGACCTGAAGGGACCGATCCTGTGTTTCGTCGGGCCTCCGGGCGTCGGAAAAACCTCGCTCGGCCAGTCGATCGCGCGCGCCATGAACCGGAAGTTCGTGCGTATTTCGCTCGGCGGGGTACGGGACGAAGCCGAGATTCGCGGTCATCGCCGCACCTACATCGGCTCGATGCCGGGTCGCCTGGTGCAGGCGCTCAAGACGGCGGGATCGGCGAATCCGGTTTTCATGTTGGACGAGATCGACAAGATGTCGGTGGGCATCCAGGGAGATCCGGCCGCGGCAATGCTCGAAGTGCTCGACCCGGCGCAGAATCACACCTTCCGCGACCACTACCTCGAGATCCCGATCGACCTCTCCAAGGTCCTCTTCATCGCCACGGCCAATCAGCTCGGCACGATTCATCCGGCGCTGCTCGATCGCATGGAGCTGATCACGCTGAGTGGCTACACGGAAGAAGACAAGGTCCACATCGCCCGGATGTACCTCATTCCGAGGCAGCGCGACGAACATGGCCTGAAAGAGAGTCAGATCGAGATCACCGATGCCGCCGTCCGCCGTGTGATCAGCGAGCCACGCGCGAAGCGGGCGTGAGATCGCTGGAACGCCAGATCGGCACGATCGCGCGCAAGGTCGCGGCCCGCGTCGCGACCGACGAGGCGCACCAGGCCACGGTCGATGGGGCCAAGGTTCCCGACTACCTCGGACCGGCGAGGTTCCGCTCCGAGGCGGCGTTCCGCACCTCGCGTCCCGGTGTGGCAACGGGACTCGCCTGGACGGAAGCGGGCGGCGACGTGCTCTTCATCGAGGCCGTCCTCATGCCCGCCGGCGGCGGACGTTTGACGCTGACCGGGCAGCTCGGCAGCGTGATGCAGGAGTCCGCGCATGCCGCGCTCAGCCACGTTCGTCAGCAGGCGCAGGCGCTGAAGATCTCCCCCGAGTTCCTGACCAAGCAGGACCTCCACGTGCACGTGCCCGCCGGAGCGATTCCAAAGGACGGTCCCTCGGCCGGCGTCACGATGGCGACCGCCATTGTCTCCGCGGCGCGTGGCGTGCCGGTGCGGGCGGATGTCGCGATGACCGGAGAGATCACGCTTTCGGGCCTGGTGCTTCCGGTCGGTGGTATTCGCGAGAAGGCGCTCGCCGCCCGCCGCTACGGCGTCAAGACGATGATCCTGCCGCAGATGAACGAGGTGGACCTTGCCGAGCTGCCCGAGGACGTGCGCAAGGAGATGAAGTTCATCCCGGTGCGCACTCTCGAGGAAGCACTCGCCGTCTCGTTGCCTGCTGCCGTCGAACCGTTGGCGGAGAGCGTTCCGGCGGGAATCCGCGACTCCGGCGCCACTGCTGCCCGTCCGGCCCACGATTGAGTGAGACGCCTCACAGCTTTCTACATCTCCGGCCACGGGTACGGCCACGCCTCACGCCAGATCGAAATCATCAACAGCCTTGGGCGCCGAAGCCTAGGCGAAGGCGGACCTGTGGAGATCCTTATCCGGACGCTGGCGCCGCGCTGGCTGTTCGATCGCACGGTTCGCGTGCCGTTCTGCTTCTTTGAATGCCCCTGCGACACCGGGATCGTGCAGATCGACAGCCTGCGGCTCGACGAGGAGGAATCGGTTCGGCGGGCGGCCACGTTCTACGCGACGTTCGAAGAACGCGCCGCGCGCGAAGCGGCATTCCTGCACCAGCATCGCGTGGATCTCGTCGTCAGCGATGCGCCGCCGCTCGCCTGCGCGGCCGCCGCCCTCGCAGGCCGGCGGTCGATCGTGATCGGCAACTTCACGTGGGACTGGATCTAGGCCGGATACCGGGACCGCTTCGATGCACTCGCACCATCCGTGATTCCCACGATCCGGCAGGCGTACCAGACGCCACAGAAGGCTGGCGGCTGCCCATGCACGGCGGCTTCAACGACATCCGAACCGTCAGGGACCTCCCCTGGGTGGCGCGACATGCCGCGGTGAAGCGAGACGCCGTGCTCCGCAGGCTGTCGATCCCAAGCGGCAAGCCCCTGGCGATGTCGTCGTTCGGCGGCTACGGCGTCCGCGACCTGGATCTCGCCACGCTCGACTGCCTGGGCACGTGGACTGTGGTCATCACGGGACGCGAACGGCCACCCGATCTTCCGGATGGCGTCTCCTTCGTGGACGAGAACGCGATTTACGCCGCCGGCGTGCGCTACCAGGACCTCGTCGCCGCCTGCGATGTCGTGGTCACCAAGCCCGGATACGGGATCATCTCCGAGTGCCTCGCCAACGACACCGCGCTGCTCTATACCTCGCGCGGACACTTCGTCGAGTACGATGCGATGGGGTACGCGAAATGCCCCGCGTCCTCCGGTGCGTGTACATCGATCAAGAGTCATTGCTCGCCGGCCGCTGGCAGGAGTCGTTGGACGCGTTGCTCGAGTCACCAGCTGCGCCGAGCATCCGCCGACCAACGGAGCTGACGTCGCGGCGGATGGCTGAACGCGGATTTAAGAGCGGATTGACGCGGATTCACGCGGATTAACCCGCGGTGCGAGGAGTGGCGCCTGTAGCCGGTCGCCCCGCGCTTGCGCGGGGCTGGAGGACGGGAGAAACTCCATACGCAAACGGCTTAGAGAAGGCACGTGTTTCCGTCCTTTTTTTTTTTTTTAAAAAAAAAAAAAAAAAAAAAAAAAATTTTTTTTCCGGCTAAGCTCAGGGCGACGGCGTTGGAAATTATTAAATAAAAAAAAAAAAAAAAAAAAAAAAAAAAAAATTTCCTACGGTGGAGGTATTAGATGAAGAGGCGAGACTTTCGCGTTGGCGTCCGCCGCGGCGATAGCAGCCGGGACGTCGGAATTGGTTGGAGCGCCTGAGTCAGCGCCGCAGACCCAGCCAGCACAGTCGCCGTCCATCGCGGCGCTGAAATCGATGCGGGCGCAGGCGCGCCCGATCACGGCCGACGAGCGGCGCGGCCGCGTCGAGAAAGCCCGGAAGCTGATGGTCGATCAGAAGATCGATGCCTTGATGCTCTGCCAGGGCACCTCACTCGTCTACTTCACGAGCATTCGCTGGGGGGGCGGCGAACGCCTCTTCTCCGCGGTCATCCCCGCCAAAGGGGAGCCCTTTTTCGTCTGCCCGGCGTTCGAGGGGTAAGACTTCGGGCGCGAGCAGATCGCGCTCGGGCCGTTCAGGGGGACGGGCAGACGTCCGAACGTGGCACGAACACGAAAGCCCTGGCAACGAGCTGGTTGCGAAGGGGCTGCGCGACCGCGGCGTCACGACCGGCCGGGTCGGCGTCGAGGAAACCGTGGACTTCGTGTTCTCGAACGGCGTCGCCCGCGCCGCGCGCGGCGTCGAGATCGTGAGCGGCACGCCGATCACCGCCGGGTGCCGAATGATCAAGGATGCGCACGAGCTCGAACTGATGCAGCTGGCGTCGGACGTCACCCTGAAGGCGTACGAAGCGGCCTACAAGGCGCTGAAAGAAGGGATGACGCAGAACGATTTCGCCCGACTGGTCTCGCAGGCGCACTCGCAATTGGGCTTCAACGGGAGCGCCGGCGTCCAGGTGGGCGAGTTCTCAGCGCTGCCCCACGGCTCCATCACGCCGCAAACGGTGCGCGAAGGCACGATCCTGCTCATCGACGGCGGCTGCAACGTCGAGGGCTACCAGTCGGATCTCAGCCGCACCTTCGTGCTCGGCAAACCGACCGACAAGATGAAACGGGTGTTCGAGATCGAGCGGCGAGCGCAGGATGCCGCGCTGGCGGCGGCCAAGCCTGGAGTGCCCTGCGAGAACGTCGATGCCGCCGCACGCAAAGTCATCGTCGACGCAGGCTACGGCCCCGACTACAAGTTCTTCACGCACCGCGTCGGCCACGGCATCGGCATGGACGGACACGAGTGGCCCTACCTGGTACGCGGCAACACCCTCCCGCTGGCGCCCGGCATGACCTTCAGCGACGAACCAGGAATCTACATCCGCGGGGAGTTCGGCGTGCGCCTCGAGGACGACATGGTGATTACGCGAGAACGGCGCGCGGCTCTTCACGCCGCAGTCGTCGTCACTCGAGCAGCCGTTCTGAGTCCAACACGACGACGCGGTCGTTGCTGCTGAAGCGGCGGCACGTTGACCATGTCGCGGACGACGTAGCGTGGCCGGCGTTTCGATCTCGTCGTAGATCGCGCGCCAGATACTCGCCCATCAACCCGATCGACAGCAGGATGGCGCCCTGAGAAGAAAATCTGCAGAAAAACGAGCGACGTCCAGCCCGGGACGGTGGCCTCGGCGATCAGGGCACGGTTACGCCGCGTAAACGAAATACAGCGCGCCGAGCAGCGTCATCATGAGGCCCGCCAGCACCCCGAGGCGTAGCGGTAGTCCCGAGAACGAGGTGATGGCCGTCCAGGCGAACGCCGCCATCTTCAGCGTCGGATACTTGGTGGTGCCGGCCGCGCGCGGGCCGCGGCTGAAGGGCACTGTCGCCTCCTTCAAGCCAAGCCAGGCGATCAAGCCGCGCATGAACCGATGCTGCTCTCGGAATCGGCGGAGCGCGCGCACGGCTCGGCGGCTCAAGAGCCGGAAATCGCCGACTTCGGGCATCACGCGCTCGTCCACGGTGTGGCGCATCAGCCAGTAGAACGCCGACGCCGTGACGCGTTTCCACCAACTGTCGCCGGAGCGGCTCTCGCGCTGCGCCGACACCACGTCGTAGCCTTGCCGGTACAACTCCACCATCCGTACCGAGCACTTCGGCAGGGTCCTGGAGGTCGGCGTCCATGATCACCACCGCGTCGCCCGCCGCGAAGTCGAGACCAGCGGTGATTGCTGCCTGGTGACCGAAATTTCGTGGAAAGCACACGAGGCGAAACCGCGAGTCTTGCCGGGTAATCTCGGCCGCGAGCTGCGCCGTGCGATCACGGCTGCCGTCGTCCACGAGCAGAATCTCGGCCTGGCAGTCGAGCCTCCCGAGCGTCTCGCCGCAAGCGCGGTACCAGCAACGGCAGGACAGCTTCTTCGTTGAAAAGGGGAATGATGACAGACAGGAGCACGGGCGGGGCTACTGTTGAACAGCGGTCGGGGTTTGTCAAGGCGGCTCGCCGGTCAGGACCGGCGGACGCCACGTGAAGAACAGCACGGCCATCAGCGCCTGCCCGCCGCCGAAGACCGCGATCCAGTAGGGACGGTGCGCCGCGGGTACGACCGCGCCGAGCCAGAGAAAGATCGGAAACAACGGGGCCGAATAGCGTCCCAGCGACACGGGCCCCAGCGAGATCAGCTGGCGGCAGAATCGCCATCGCGACGATCAGTCCGTACGCGATCCCGAACCGCCGGACGATCGGCCAGACCGTCGCCAGCGCCAACACCGAGACGACACCCTCGATGACCTCCGCTGGAATCCATCTCACGTACGTGGCTACGTCGGTGGCCTCGATGAGCGCCCGCCGGGCCTCGATGATGGCCAGGATCTCCGCCGACCGGCGCCCCCACGCTTGTTGTGCTTCTGACCCACGCAAAGGGATTTCCGACCAGCGAGTTGACGTAGAGCGCGTAGGCCAGCATCCCCACGACGGGCACGCTGGCGGCGACGGCTTGTGCGAAAAACCTCCGCCAATCACGATCTGTTTTCGTTGCGCCGATGAGGGCGATGAGACCGAGCGGAACCGATAACAGAAACCCGTTTGGACGAAGCAGACCAGCGAGAAAGCCGAACGCTGCGGCGGTCCAGAACTCGTTACGTCGAAAGTGGAAGAACGCCGCGGCCGCGGCCAGCAGGAACAGCGATTCGGTCAACACCACGCTGTAGCAAATAGCGAACGGATAGAACGCAAGGAACAACAGGGACGCCTTCGCCTCCTCCTGTGCCAAGTCGAGCCTTGCGAGCCGGTACACGTACGTCAGGGCCCAAAGGAACGCCACGGTGATCGCGATGACGCCGGCAGCCCACAAATTGACGTCGAGCAGTGTGCCGGTCGCGCGCATCAGCAGCGGAAGTCCAGGAAAGAAGGCTATCGCGTTACGTTGGGTGGGATCGAACGCCGTGGGATAGCCGACGCTGGCGATATTGAAGTACCACCCCGCGTCCCACCGGGCATAGAGTATCCAGAAATCCATTCCGCACTGCACGAAATGCCGGCGGGGTCGCAAACCCGATGGTCACGACCGCCAGGTACGCGATGACGAGCACCATCACGCGCGAGACCAGGAAAGGTCCCCACGCGGCCCGCAGGGGTTCCCATCGCAACGACTCTCCGGCCCCACTCGAGGACGCGCGCGTGGAAAGGATCGTCGCGGAAGACCGCGTAGCGGATGCCGAGCAACACGACCAGCCAGAGCGCGATGCGCGGCCAGGAGGTCAGCGACAGTCGAAGATCAGGAGTGAAGGCGATGCGATAGCCCGGCACCAGCCAGGCCCGCACGAGAATGGCAGCAAGAAGAAGTACCAGGACGTCGAGCGCGATCGCCCAGCGTCTCAGTCTTTCACGCACGTCACGAGCGACCAGATCGCGGGAGTTCACCTTTTCGATCGAGACCGGCTGCAGCTCCGCCTGGGCGAGGAACGCCGGCAGGTCGAGATCCGACTTGAAGCCGATGTGAATCGTCAACGGCGAGATCGCCCGCTCGATCCGCGACAGGACGGGTTCGGGCTGAGGAAGTGGTTCAGGAAGATGATGCGTCCGCCGGGACGGCAGACGCGGCGCATCTCCTGCGCGACCTTGACCGGGTCGGGCACGACGCTGATCAGGTACGGCGCGTAGACGATGTCGAACGAGTCGTCGGCGAACTTGAGATCGGCGGCGTCCATCTGCAGCAGGCGGACGTTGCGCATGTCCTTCTTCGCGCACGCGCTCGCGCGCCTTCTCGAGCATCGACGCGGAGAAGTCGATGCCGGTGACTTGCGCTTCCGCGGATACAGCGACAGGTTGATGCCGGTGCCGACGCCGACCTCGAGCACGCGCTCGCCGGGCTGGATGTCCATCCGCTCGATGGCCTGCAGGCGGCCGGGGTGCAGCGTCGGCCCGAAGATGAGGTCGTAGACCTTGGCGAGCTTGTCGTAAACCCCCTCGACGAAGTCGTTCTCGACAGGCCGTGACCGACAGCGCGCGGGTTGCGGCGTCGGATCCCGACACGAGCTCGTCTCGTGCTCGGCTTTGCGTTCGAATAAGGCCATAAAGAACGTCTGCGACTATATCCCTTCTCTACTAGGTGAGCAAGCAAACCGATGGCCGTGCGGCGGTCACCGCTGTGAACACTCCGCCAGCGTCCGCATCACGGCAAAACTGCTGTGCAGAGCCGCCGGCGGCCGGCGAGATCTGGACGCCTTGCACCAGCGGTCGGACCTCGGCGGCGATCTCGCGCGCGATGCCATCCCTTCCGCCGCCGCCCGGCCGGCGGCCTCGGCCGCCCGCATGCGCTCGACGATGCGTCCGGCACGACGCACGCCCGGCACCTCGTTCGCCATGAACTCCGCGTGCCGGAGGCTCTCGAGCGGCGCGATCGCCGCGAGGATCGGGATGCGGAGGTCCGCGTGCGATCGAGGAACCGCTCGCAGCGCCTCCGACGTCGAACACCGGCTGCGTGACCGCGAACTCCGCGCCCGCCTCGACCTTGTACTCGAAGCGGCGGATCTCTTCGTCGAGATTGAACGCGCCCGGATTCGCCGCCACGCCGATGTGGAACGCCGTCGGCGGGCCGATCGACTGGCCGCCGATGTCGAGCCCGCGATTGAGCCGCGCGACGACGTTGGTCAGGCCGATCGAATCGACGTCGAAGACGGCGGTCGCGTCGGGGTAGTCGCCGACCTGCGGCGGATCGCCGGTGACGAGCAGCACGTTGCGGATGCCCATCGAGTGCGCGCCGAGCAGGTCCGACTGCATGCCGAGCAGGTTGCGGTCGCGGCAGGCGTAGTGAAGGATCGTTTCGATCCCGGCCTGCTGCTGCACGATCACGCGACGCCGACAGCGCGCTCATGCGCGCGCTGGCGCGCGGGCCGTCCGGGATGTTCACCAGGTCGACGCCGTGGATCTGCAGCTCCCGCGCCTGCTCGATCAGCGCGTCCGCGCACGTAGCCCCGCGGCGGCACCAGCTCGACCGACGACCACGAAACTGCCGCGCGCGAGCGCCGTCCGCCATCCGCGACTTCTCGCGCGCGCGGGACCGGATGCACTTCCGGGCGCCGGAACGCCGCGTCGACGTCGCTGCGATCGCGCGGCGCATCCGCCGGCGCCAGCGCGCGCACGGCCGTCTTGATCTGCCGGATGTGCTCGGGCGTCGTGCCGCAGCAGCCGCCGACCAGGCGCACGCCGGCGTTGATGAAGCGGCGCGCGTACGACGCCATGTATTCCGGCGAGCACAGATAGATGTTGCGCCCTTCGACCTCGCGCGGGCGGCCGGCGTTGGGCTGCGCCGACAGCTTCACCGTCGCGACCTGCGCCATCCGCTCGATCGTCTCGAGCATCGCCGCCGGCCCGACGCTGCAGTTGACGCCGACGACGTCGGCGCCGAGCTGTTCGAGGGCCGGCACGAAGGCTTCGGGCGCCGCGCCGTCGAGCGTGTTGCCGTCCTCCTCGGTCGTCACCTGCGCGACGATCGGCAGGTCGCGACGCTGCGCACCGCCCGGATCGCGGCGCTGATCTCGTTGACGTCGCGGAAGGTCTCGAGGACGAAAAGGTCGACGCCGCCCTCGAGCAGCGCCTCGGCCTGCTCGCGGAAGTACGCCTCGGCTTCGTCGACGCCGGTCTTGCCCCACGGCTCGATCCGGATGCCCAGCGGGCCGATGGCGCCGGCGACATAGGCGTGCTCCCGGGCCGCGTGCCGCGCGATCCGCGCTCCCTGGAGGTTGATCGCGTGGACGCGCTCGGCCAGCCCGAACGTCCCGAGCTTGATGCGGTTGGCGCCGAAGGTGTTGGTCTCGATCACGTCGGCGCCGGCCCGGACGTAGGCCTGGTGCACCTCGGCCACGAGGTCGGGCTGGGTGAGGTTCAGCTCGTCGAAGCGACCGGTTGAGGAAGATCGCCCTTGGCGTACAGCATCGTCCCCATCGCGCCGTCGCAGACGAGCACGCGCTGGTTCACCGCATCGAGGAATGGGGGCCTGGGCAAGCCTCTAGTTTACACGCATAAGCTGCTGATATTCCAATGTCTTCGCGTTAATCAGCAGGTACGAGTTCCCAACCAGATCGAGGCAGATCGAGCGGACGCCCTGCGAGATGCCGCTCGGTGAACCGATGATGATGCCCGAAGAGGTGCAGCCGCGGCTGCATCGCGGCCAGGACCTCGTTGATCGGGGTTTTGCCGGCGTCGATGCCGCGGCCGACGCGGAACGGCCGCGGCGCCTCGTGCGACATGAAGACGTCGACGTCTTTCAACGCCTTGCAGGCCTCGACCTCTTCCCGCACGAAATGCCGCCGCCGGTCGGCCGCCTCGGTCGCTTTCGCGGTGCTCTTCTTCGGATGCGGCAGGTCGGCCGCTCGCATTTCGTACATCGTCGGCGCGATGGGTGCCGCCGAGCCCCGCGACGCGGAGGCCCGGCGATCGTCACTGACACTGCCGTTCGGGAGGTAGAAGAGGTTCGCCGGCAACGCCCCCGCCGCGATGCGCGTCGAAGTTCTCGTTGTTGCCCTTGATCCAGTAGAGCGGCGCCGGGAGCGGCTCGTAGTGCCCTCGGCGTCGGCGACATCGCCCACACAAAGCCAGAACGGCACCTCGCGGTGCCGTTCCATGATCCGCCGGGCGGCGGCGAAGTCGCCGTGGATGTCGCCGAGGGCGCCGAAGACGGCAACTCAGCGTCTTCGACGTCTCGGCCGGCACGAGCAGGTCGGTCTTGTCCCAGATGAAGTCCTTGTTGCTGTAGACGGCGAGCTCGTAGTCCTTGCCCATGAAGATCGCCGACACCGGGCAGGCTTCTTCGCAGTATCCGCAGAAGATGCAGCGCGTCTTGTGGATCTGGTAGACCTTCGCGTAGCGCGGGCCCGGCCTGCACGGTGCCGTCGTTTTCCGCCGCCTCGAGATAGATCGCGTCGGCCGGGCACGCCACCGCGCACAGGCCGCAGGCGACGCACTTCTCGAGGCCGTTCTCGTCCCGCATCAGCACCTGTTTTCCGCGCCACTTCGGGAAAACCGGGATCTTCTCGTCGGGATAATTGACCGTGATCGGCTTCTTGAACATGTGCTTGAACGTCGTGGAGAAGCCGACGATGAACGGACGAATCATGGGGCAAAGCAATCAAATTGTTATACTTACGCAGTAAAATGCCGCAGAACACCGAGCTGTCGGCTGAGTATCTCCTGCTCACCACGCTCATCGTCCAGGTCGCCGTGGCGGCCGTGCTGTCGACGATGCTCGTGCGCTTTCCGTGGTTCCGCCGCATCCTGCTGACCGAAAAGCGCGACTGGCCGGAGCGGCTCGTGTTTGCCGTTCAGCCTCGGCATCCCGCTCGCGGCCGGCGTCGGCGTCCGGCTTCTGCTCAATTCCAGCCCGCGGACCTCACGCTGCCGGGCGCGTTTCTCGCCGGCTTGATCGCCGGCCCTACGCCGGGGCGCTGGTCGGCGTCGATGGTGGGGATGACAGCGCTCGCCGGCGGCGAATGGATCGCCCTCCCCTTCGCCATCGGCTGCGGCTTCGCCGGCGGCGGCCTTCGCGAGATCTGCCCGAAGGAAGCGATCTGGCACTTCTCGCCGCTGTTCTTCACCGACCTTCACCGCTACGTCTGGCGGCTGGTGCGGCGCTTCGAGATCGACTGGATCGTCATCCTGCTCGCGGCGCCCATTGGGCTCGAGATCATCCTGCAAGCGCTCGGGCACCGGTTCGGCGAGCGCGCGCATCTTCTACCACGCGCCACCACCCGTGGATGCTCCTCCTCATGGTCGTCGCGACGGTCATGTGCGTGGCCGTTCCGATCAAGATCTGGAACAGCGCGCGCATCGAGCACCGGCTCCAGGAACAGGAAAAGCTGCTGATGGCGGCGCGTGTCGAGGCGCTCGCGAGCCAGATCAACCCGCACTTCCTCTTCAACACGCTGACGTCGATCCTCGTCGTTGATCCGCTCGCAGCCCGAGACCGCGCGCGTGCTGATCGTGAAGCTCTCGGGGTTGCTCCGCCGGCTCCTCAGCAGCCAGGAACACTTCGTGACGCTCCGCGAGGAGCTCGAAGCGATCGACGAATACCTCGATATCGAGAAGATGCGCTTCGGGACGAAACTGGTCATCGAGAAACAAATCGACCCCGCCAGCCTCGACGTCGTCGTGCCCAGCATGCTCCTGCAGCCGATCGTCGAGAACTCGATCAAGCATGGCCTCGAGCCGAAGGTCGGCCGCGGCCGCATCGTGATCAGGAGCGTGCGCCAGGACGGACACGCGATCATCGACGTCATCGACGACGGGGTCGGCGTGACGTCGACAGACGCGGCGCAGGTGAAAGGCAACGGCATCGGCCTTCGTAACGTGAACGAGCGCCTGCGGGTCATCTACGGCGCCAACTATCAACTGCAACTCGATAGCGTCCCCGGTGAAGGCACGTGCGCGCGCGTGATCATTCCCGAAATGATCGTTCAGAAGGCAACGGCGTGATGGCTGGCGACACCTCCGACGCCCTCCGCACCGTCGTCGTGGACGACGAGCAATTGGCGCGGGACGAGTTGTGTTACCTGCTGGGGCGGCTGGGTGGCGTGGACGTGGTGGCACAGGCCGGAGACGGGATGGCGGCGCTCGACGCGATCAGCGAGCTCGATCCGGACCTGGTGCTGCTGGACGTGCAGATGCCGGGGCTGACCGGGTTTGAGGTCGCGCGGCGGCTGCTCGATAGGGGGCGGAGTCGCAGGTGGTCTTCGTGACGGCGTTCGACCGCCACGCGATCGAGGCGTTCGAAGTGAATGCCGTGGATTACCTGCTGAAGCCGGTCGAGGTCGATCGCCTGGGGACGGCCGTGGACCGCGTGCGGAAACGGATCCACCCGGATCGAGCGCACCGACGTCCGCCGCAGGCGGCGGAACTCGAGCGGTTACTCCAGCGCCTGCCGGGCAGGACCGCCGGGAACAGGTCGCGCTCAAAGTGTCGGACCGTTTCCTGCTCGTGCAGTCGGAAGAAATCGTGCATGCCTCGGTCGAGGATGACGTGATCACGATTGTAACGAACAGCTTGTCTGGGACGTCTAACTATCGGACACTGGATGAACTGCAGGCTCGGCTCGATCCCGCGGTATTCTGGCGGGTGCATCGGTCGCACCTGGTCAACATCAACAAGATCAAGGAGATAGTGCCCTGGTTCAGCCGGAATTTCCTGCTGAAGATGAAGGATCCCAAGGGCACCGAAATCCCCGTCAGCCGGTCGCAGACGAAACGGCTCAGGGAATACCTCAGGCTATGAGCGAATCAGACGATCGGTTCCACGTTCCGCCGCCACCACCAGAGGATCCATTCACGACGACCCGTCGAACCCGTGTGTCCCCCCGGATCCGGTCGTGCGGCAGCAGGATTTGTCTGCCCCGGCGGCGCCGGTCGCCTATGAGCCGCCGCCCACGGACATGCCGGCGCACATCTCCGAACCCCTGGTGGCGTCGCGGCCGCGGCACCGCTCGCCGAGTCGCCGTCGAAATGACGCCGCTGGCCACCCGCATCGCCGACGAGCTGATCGCGTGGCTGAAGACGCTGGCGTCGGCGGCGGTCTACGCCACGCTGATCGTCACGTTCGGTTTCCAGGTCGCGCGAGTCGAAGGCCAGAGCATGGCGCCCACGCTCCAGGACCAGGATCGCCTGATCGTCAACAAGCTGGCGTATCGCATCGGCGAGCCGCAGATCGGCGACATCGTGATGCTCTATTACCCGAACAACCCGAGAAGTCGTTCGTGAAGCGGGTGATCGCCGCCGAAGGAGACGATCAAGATCGTGAACGGCAAGGTGTATCGCAACGAAGTGCTGATGGATGACTCGTTCGTGCCCCCCGAGTTCCGGAGCCACGACGACTGGGGACCGGAAGTGATCCCCGAGGGTTACTACTTCGTGATGGGCGACCATCGGAACAACAGCTCTGACAGCCGTCACTGGCGGCTGGTGCCGAAGAAGTACATCATCGGCCGCGTGCAACTGCGCTGGTGGCCGCTCCCGGAAGCTCGAACATTCTGAATCGCAACGCCGCGATTTCGCGGGTTCTCTTCCGCGTTCTCCTCCTCAACCTGGCGGTCGCCGGGGCGAAGCTGGTGTTTGGCTACGCCACTGGTGCGGTCAGCATCATCTCCGACGGCTTCCACTCGCTCGCCGACACCGCGTCGAACATCTTCGGATTGATCGGCACACGCGCCTCGCGAAAGCCGCCTGACGAAGACCACCCCTACGGCCATCGCAAGTACGAAACGCTCGCCGCCGCCGGCATCTTCGTCTTCCTGCTGCTCGCGGTCATCGAAGTCGCCCGCGCGGCGCTGGCGCGTTTCGCGGGTGGCACCCCCCGTGGTCACGCCGAGCTTCGCGGTGATGATCGTCACGCTCGGGATCAACCTGATCGTCGTCCGCTACGAGTCCGCGCCAGGGCCGGCGATTGAACAGCGAGCTGCTGCTCGCCGATGCGTTGCACACCAAGAGCGACGTCCTCACGTCGTGCGCGGTGCTCGCGTCGCTCGTCGCGGTGAGGCTCGGGTATCCCATCCTCGATCCCATCGCCGGCCTCCTGATCGCCGCGTTCATCGCACGCACCGGCCTGCTCGTCGCGCGCGACGCGTCCCGCGTGCTCTCGGATACGGTGATGCTCAACGAGGAAGAGATCCGCGAGGTCGTGATGGGGGTCCCCGAAACCGTCGGGTGCCACCGCATCCGCTCGCGCGGCACGGCCGACCACATCTTCCTCGACCTCCACGTCTGGTTCCCAGGCGCCACCAGCCTGCGCGAGGCGCACCGCCTGTCACATGTCGTGAAAGACCGCCTCCTCGAACGCTTCCCGCAAGTGAAAGACGCCATCATCCATATCGAGCCGCCGCCCTCCGAGATGTGAGCGTTCGAACAGTGGGGTTGCTCGGCTCGACTTCGCTCGAAGTCGATAGAGTATCAGGTCTCTGGCAGCGATGACCTTCTACCGATCGTTCGCGCGTATCGGAGTTCTGAGTCTACGTTCTAGGAGCGCTCAGTTGGCCCCACTGTCGGGACAACGAACCTGCGTCACTCTGTGGGCATGAACGAATCCGGCGTAAGTGCCACGCGCCGGGGCAGACCCGGGTGTGCGAACCGCGAGCCCTGGCGGCGCGGATTGCGGACGAACTGGTCGCGTGGCTGAAGACTCTGGCATCCGCCGCGGTTTACGCGACGCTGATCGTCACGTTCGGGGGGCAGGTCGCGCGCGTCGAGGGCCAGAGCATGGCGCCGACACTCCATGACCACGATCGGCTCATCGTCAACAAGCTGGCATATCGGGTCGGCGAGCCGAAGATCGGCGACATCGTGATGCTGCTCTACCCGAATGATCCGAACAAGACGTTCGTGAAGCGCGTCGTCGCCGCGGAAGGAGATACGGTCAAGATCGTCGGCGGCAGGGTTTACCGCAACGGCGCGCTGATGGACGACAGCTTCGTGTTGCCCGAGTACCGCAGCCATGAAGATTTCGGTCCCGCGGTCATCCGTCAGGGCTACTACTTCGTGATGGGCGATCACCGGAACAGCAGCTCCGACAGCCGCATCTGGGGCGAAGTGCCGAAGAAGTACATCATCGGCCGCGTGCAGGTCCGCTGGTGGCCGCTTCCCACCGCGCGTACATTCTGAATGGTTCTTAGTTCGGAGTTCTAAGTTCTAAGTTTTAGAGCGCGCAAGCTACCCCTCTGCTCGATACAACTCTTCGATGAGCGTCCCCCACTTCTCCTCCACGACTTTGCTTTTTACTTTGAGCGTCGGCGTCAGCTCGCCGGAGTCGATCGAGAACTCCCGCGGGAGGATGGCGATCTTCTTGATGCGCTCGAACTGCGAGAACTCGCGGTTCAGGCCGTCGACGATTTCCTGGTAGAGCGCGAGGACGTCTTCGCGCTTGACCAGCTCGTCGCGCTCGGCGAAGGGGCGGCCGAGGTCCTTCAGCCGGCGCTCGAGGGCGGCGAAGTCAGGGATGATCAGCGCGGCGGCGTAGTTGCGGCGGTCGCCGAGGACGACGGCTTCGGCGACGAGCGGGCTGCGCTTGAGCACGGCTTCGATCGGCTGCGGCGCGATCTTCTTGCCGCCGGAGGTCACCAGCAGGTCCTTCTTGCGGTCGGTGATCACCAGGTAGCCGTCGGCGTCGATGCTGCCGATGTCGCCGGTGTGGAACCAGCCATCGCGCAGCACGTCGGCGCTCGCCTCCGGCTTGTTGTAGTAGCCCGTCATGACGTTGGCGCCGCGCGCGAGGATCTCGCCGTCTTCGGCGATCTTCAGCTCGACGTCGCGCACGGCCTTGCCCACGCACCCGGCGCGCGGCGCGTTCACGGGATTCACGGTCAGGATCGGCGAGGTTTCCGTCAGACCGTACCCTTCGAGAACGGGAATGCCGATGCCGACGAAGAACTCCAGCACGTTAACGGGGAGCGGCGCGCTGCCCGAGATGACGAATCGCAGCCGTCCGCCGACGCCGGCGCGGATCTTCGAGAAGACGAGACGGTCGGCGATATTGGCTTGCAGCGAGGTCAGTGGTCCGGGGCGTTTCCCGCGCAGCGTGGCGCGCGCTCGCGCGACGCCGTTCTTGATCGCCCAGTGGAAGATGGCCACCTTCGTTGCGCTGCCCGTGGAGCCCTTCTCCATGATGCGGGCCTGCAGCTTCTCGTAAACGCGCGGCACACCGGTGAGCACCGTCGGCCGCACCACGGCGATGTCACGACCGATGGTGTCGATCGATTCGGCAAAGATCATCGTCACGCCGGTGAAGAGATACAGGTACGCCGCCATCCGCTCGAACGCGTGGCTGAGCGGCAGAAACGAGAGCGCGGTGTCGTCCACGCCAACCGGCAGGACCTCGGTGGCGGCGATCAAGTTCGACAGAAGGTTCGCATGCGTCAGCATGACGCCCTTCGGCTCACCGGTCGTTCCCGAGGTGTAGATGATCGTGGCCAGGTCCTGCGGCTGCACCGCGCGCGCCGTCTCGCGGAAGTCTTTGCCCGAGCCCCATTGCGCGTTGATCTGGTCGTGGCCGCGACGCTGAAGGGCCTCGAGTCCCATGACGGACGCTTTGGCGGCGGCCGCCTCCTCCATGACGATGACCGCCTCGAGCGACGGTAACAGGTGGCGCTGTTCCTGGATCTTGTCGGCCTGCAGCTTGGTTGAAGCGATGGCGAGCCGCGCGCCGCAATCCTCGAGGATGTACCGCGCCTGCGCCGCCGACAGGGTGGGATAGATCGGCACCGTCACCGCGCCGCGCGCGAGGATCGCGAGGTCGCACATCACCCACTCGGGCCGGCTCTCCGACACGATCGCCACGCGATCCCCGGGGCCTACGCCGAACGATGCCAACCCGAGCGACAGCTCGCGGATGCGATCGAAGACTTCCTTGTTCGACAGCCCCTCGATGCCGCCACCCTTGCACCTCCCCATCAGCACCTGCTTGGGGAAGCGGCCCATGACATGGAACGGCAGATCAGCGATGGTCTTGACGTCGGTGTCGGTCATTCGCGGCGATTATAATCGGCGCCCCGAATCAGCAATGGGGTGATTCGGGCGACTCTCAAACTACGAACTACAGAACTCCGAACTAAGAACGATCTGTAGAAGGCCCCTGCTTCGCTCGGGCCCTCTTGTGTATGGCCCGGCATAGCCGGGCCATGGGCCGGCGGCGCCGGCCCAAAGTAAAGATGCGCGATGCGAAGCATCGCGCGCACAACTGAATCGTTCTTAGTTCGGAGTTCTTAGTTCGTAGTTTGGGAGTCCTCCGATCAACCCCACTGCCCGCGACAGCACCGAAGCTAATAACCAGTCACCTTGTCGACCACATTGACGAGCGGCAGCCGCCGAATCGAAGCGGCGGAGGTTGTTCGCGAAGAGCGTGGTGGCGGCGTCCCAGTGGTCGGGACGCCAGCCGGCGACGTGCGGCGTGATGATGGCGTTTGGAAGCGCCCACAGGGGGCTCGCCGCGTCGAGCGGTTCGTGATCGAAGACGTCGAGGCCGGCCCCCGCGATCGTGCCTTGCGTCAACGCCTCCGCCAGCGCCGCCTCGTCCACCAGCTTGCCGCGGCTGACGTTGATCAACACCGCGTCGCGGCGCATCAGCTGGAGCTCTCGCTTCCCGATCAGCCCCCGAGTGGACATCGTCTGCGGCGCCGCGAGCAGGACGATATCGGCGGTCGGGAGGAGGTCGTGCAGCCGTTCTGGCGGTTCGATGGCCGAGACGCCCTTGGGTCGCGGGCGGTCTGACGCGCGCCTGATCCCTGTGACCTGCGCGCCGAGCTTGGCGAAGAGGCGTGCCGACGCAGTGCCGATGCCTCCCATGCCGATCACGAGCACGTGAGCATCTCGGATCAACCGCAGCGGCGGCGGCGCCATTGTTTCGTTCTGGACCCAGCGCCGTTCCGCCTGGCTCCGCAACAGGAAAGGGAACCTCCTGAACAGGGCGAGCGCGAGTGCGAGCACATGTTCCGCAATCGTGTCGCTGCTCATCGCGCGCGAATTCGTGATCACCATCGGCGAAGCGATCACCCGTGGCAGCAGCATCCCCCCGACCCCGGCCGCCGGACTGTGCACCCACCGCAATCGCGGCCCGGCCTCGAAATGCATGGCGCGGAGCTCGGACGCAAACGCCGCCTCGACGTCCGTCATGAGCGGCAGCACCTCCGCTTCGGTGCGCGCGTGAACGAAGGTGTGGTGCGGAAACGTCTGCCGGAGCCGCGCGACGTGTCCGTCGGGAATGTTCCAGGACGCCACGTCGCTGTAAATCGCGACGAGGATGTTCACGTGCCCGCCCTGAACTCTCCTGACCTGCCGCCGCGCTTCTCCAGCAGACGGATCTCGCCGATCTCCATCGTCTTGTCGACCGCCTTGATCATGTCGTAGAGCGTCAACGCCGCCACGGACACGGCCGTCAGCGCTTCCATCTCGACCCCCGTCTGCGCCGTCGTCCTCACCGTCGCCGTGATGTCGAAGCCGTCGCTTGCGCGGCGATGATCTCGACATCGACAAACGACACCGGCAGCGGATGACAGAGCGGAATCAAGCTCCGCCGTCCGCTTCGCCGCCATCACGCCCGCCAGCCGTGCCGTCTGAACCGGATCGCCCTTGCTTGTTCACTCCCGATCGTCGCAATCCGCACCGCTTCTGCCGACATGGTGATCCGGCCCGCCCGCGACCGCCTCCCGCGCCGTGACGTCTTTGCCCGACACGTCCACCATGCGAGCGTTCCCATCCGCGCCGACATGCGACAACGCACCGCCTTTGCCCTTGCCCTTTCGCCTTTTCCCTTCCACCTTCCACCTTTGCCTTCTCCCTTTTCCCTTTTCCCTTTTCCCTTATCTAGTCCCGCGAAAACCCGTCTCCCCGATAGCAAAGCGCAGGACTAAAGTCCTGCGCTACAGGGTCACTTAGCCGACCCACCTTTCTGCGCGAGAAAAAAGGACAAACTCTCGAGCGACACCGTCAGATCCATGCTTTTCAACTTCACGTCATCAGGGACCTTTATGGTCCCCGGCGAGAAGTTCAAAACGGCCTTGATGCCGGCCGCCACGACCAGGTTGACGACCGACTGCGCCGCACCGGTGGGCACGGCGACGACCGCGATGCGAATGCCCTCGCGGCGCACGATCTTGCGGAGGTCCCGTACGTCGTAGATCGGCACGCCGGCGCGCGAGCGATGGCCGACCTTGTCGCGCGACGTGTCGAACATCGCGACGATCTCGAATCCTTCTTCGCGGAAGCCCGGGTAATCCGCGAGCGCGAGGCCGAGGTTGCCCGCCCCCATGATCGCCACGCACACGCCACGGTCGATCCCGAGGATCTGCCGGAGGTGCCGCCGGAGTTCCTTGACGTAGTAGCCGACGCCCCGGACGCCGAACTCCCCGAAATACGCGAGATCCTTCCTGATCTGCGCGGCGTTGAGGTGGAACTGCTCGGCGAGCGCCTGTGAGGAGACCGTGCGCACGCCGGCCACGTCCAACACGTTGAGGCAGCGTAGGTATACCGACAGACGGTTCGTCGTGAGCTCGGAAACCGACTCGGCGCTTTCGCGCGTATCCGTTTGCCCGCTCTGCTTGCGCTCGCGCTTCACAACCCAGAGATGTTACATCCGGCCACTGGTACAATCGCCCGAACGCTGACCATGAGACTGCCATCCCTGATCGTGGCCGCGCTGTGCGGGGCCCTCGTGGCCAGGCCCCCGGCCCGATCTCCTCCGCGGCGGCGATGCAGCCCGCGACGCGGATCGCCACCACGGCCGAGGGGCTAATCGGCTCGGCGGTTTTCTACCACGGCAAGCCCGTGGTACTGCAGCACGCGGTCGTCTACGACCAGTCGGTGCCGCGCCTGGCCGGCACGGTGAAGCCGGTCTACGTCTTCTGGAAGGAACGTCCCTCCACCGACACCGGTGAAATCCGAGGGGAGTTCTGGGACCTGGGACGAATCGAATCCGGGGACTCGCGTTTTTCCGGATATGACCTCTTGCAGATCGTCGAGAGCACTTTGCGCGGCCGCTGGCCGGCACGCGACCAGGTGTTCATCCTGCTCGGCGCCTCCCTGTCGTCCTCAACGCCGCCACCGGCGCCGACGCTGCGCGCCATTGCGTTGACGCCCGACGCCTACGAGGGGCGAGAGGTCAAAGTCGTCGGCCGCTTCAAGGGACGGAACCTCTACGGCGAACTGCCGCAAGCGCTCGGAAAAGCGAAGTGGGACTTCGTGCTGCAATCGGCCGAAGGCGCGCTGTGGGTGACGGGGGTTCGCCCGAAGGGCAATGGATTCGACCTCGACCCCGGAGCCCGTGTCGATACCGGCCGCTGGCTCGAGGTGAAGGGGACCGTCGAGCGGACCGGCAACCTCGTTTACATCAACGCGACCGCGGTGGCGCAAGCCACAGCGCCGAGCGAAACGGTCGCAGAGGTGATGCTGCCGGAACGCCCGAAACTGCCCGCGCCCGAGGTCATTTTCAGCGCGCCAGTCCCGGACGACGACGGCGTGGAGCCCACGACGCAGGTCCGCATCCAGTTCTCGCGCGACATCGATCCGAAGACGATCGCGAATGTCGTTCGCGTGACCTACGTCCATCCGCCCGACGCGGGCCCGGACGCACCGAAGCCTCCTGGCTTCACGGTCAGGTACAACGACCCGGCCCATGCGATCGAAGTGAAGTTCGCGCAACCGCTGGCGCGATTCCAGAAAGTCCGGGTCGAGCTGCTCGAGGGGATCCTGGCGCTCGACGGTCAGATGGTGAAGCCGTGGACGCTAACTTTCACCACGGGCGGATAGCAACGGCTCTCCGGTCGATGTGGGCCCTGGACGGTTCCAGCGTCGCCTGATCGCCTTGATCAGCACGGCCGCGAACGTCACGATCAGCAGCACGCTGACGATCACCACGATCGCCGCGGCGACCGGATACTTCAGCGCCAGGAATCCCAGCCCAACGACAAAGAGGTCCTCACCGAGGCTCAGGATCCAGTTCGAGAACGGCTCGGGGCTGGTGTTGGCCATCGCACGCGTCCCCGCTTTGGTGAAGTGCGTGCCGGCCGCCAGCGCGCCGCCAAAGAGCGCGATCATCGTCTCCGTGGTGGGGCTCGCATCGCCGAGCGTCGTGACGGCGATCACGGCGCCACCCACCGGACGAATGGCCGTGTGAATCGTGTCCCAGACGGAGTCGAACCACGGGATCTTGTCGGCCACGAATTCGACGAGGTAGAGGACGATCGCCGTGCCGATCACCCAGTCGTTGTCGAAGGCCTGGAACTGCGGCGGCAGCTTGACCCACTGGTAGCGACTGGCGAGGCCCAGGATCGCAACGGTCGCGTACAGGTTGATACCCGCCGCAAAGGAAAAGCCCATCGTCCGGCCGAGCGAGGCGATGATCTCCATGGTTACCTCTCTGCCAGCAAAGATGCGATCGTGCTGCGAACCGTCGTCGCCAGTTGATCGCGATCGTCGAGCGTCAAACCCGTCGTTTCCACCGGGGCGCTGAACTTCACCTTCACGGTCACCGGCTGGATCACGAAGCTCCCCTTGTGCATCGCGGCACGGGCCCCGACGATCGCTGTCGGCACGACCGGCGCCTGCGCCTTAATCGCCATGATAAAGCCTCCCTTCTTGAACGGCAGCAACTCGCCGGTCCGGCTGCGCGTTCCCTCCGGGAAAATCATGAACGACACGCCCGACCTGAGCGCCTCAGCCGCGCGATCGATGGCGGGGAGACTCTGGTCGCGGTTGCCGCGCTCGAGCGGAACGAATCCCGCCAGATCGAAGGCACGCACCAGTATTGGCAGCTTTCTCAGCTCGGCCTTGTACAACACGCTCAGCCGCGGAAAGAGCGGGGACAACGCCTCGAAGAGCAGCGGGGGCTCCACGTTGCTGGCGTGGTTCACTGCATAAATAGACGCACGATGGTGCTGCAAGTGTTCCACCCCTTCGACGCGGAGTTTCACGCCGCTGAGGAACAGGCCGAGACGCACGCCTCCGCGCGCCGGCGTTAAAGAGCCACGGCAGCTTGCGGAAGAGAAGGGCGAGGAGGAGAACCGGGGGGCCGACAACCGCCACATACGTCGCGATGGCGACGTACGTGGCGATCGAACGGAGCGTAGCGATCAGATCAGGAGGCCTTGGCGGTACGGCGCGCGCTGACGCGGGTCGTCGCGGTCACCTTGGCGGCTTTGGCGCGGGCGATCGAGCGATTCTTCGTCATGAAGCAGCGCTCGAGGGCACGATCCACTTTCTCTTCGACGGAGGCTGACAGTTCGTGGGAGACTTCCGAGATTTCCGAGATGACGAGGAACTTGGCGCGATCGAGCATGCGCTTCTCGCGGAACGAGAGGTTCTTCGAGCGCGCGAGGAACGTCAGGCTCTTGAGCACTTCGACGACGTCGTAGATCGAGCCCGTCCGCATGCGATCGGAGTTGTCCTTGAACCGCCCTTTCCAGTTCTGATGGTTGTCGATCTTGCCGTCGCCCAAGAGATTGAAGAGCCGATCGACTTCATTGTCCGCGATCGCCCGGCGTAACCCGACGCCGTCGACGTTGTCAACGGGTACGAGCACCGTCGTATCGTTGGCGACCATGCGCAGGTGATAAAAGCCGCAGGTGGTTCCGAGGATGGTTTTGGTTTCGATGCCTTGAACGACCCCGAGTCCGTGGTTCGGGTAAATGACCTTGTCACCGACCTGAAATGTCACATGTCCCCCAACTGAGAAAGGTGTGTAGGCTGGGTGCGTGGCCCGCTGAGCAGTCCTGTGATTATAGCCTGAAACTGGCCATTTTGGGGGGATTTTGCGCCGCTGAGGCGAGCGCGTTTGGGGCGGCCGAAGCCCGACCTGCCGTTGTGCTGTGCGAGTTAACTAGCTAAGAGGCAAGCGTTTGCGGCTGTTTGACCGAAGCCCGGCACTATCATTCCTTCAATGCTGAGAGCAGCGATCCTTCTGACCACCCTGGGGCTGCTGGCTCCGGTCCAGGACCTGGCGCCCTACGTCCCGACGCCGGAAGATGTCGTCGAACGCATGCTCACGCTGGCCGACGTCAAAGCGGGTGATGTCGTGTACGACCTGGGGTGCGGAGACGGCCGCATTCCCATCGCGGCCGCCCGGCGCGGCGCCCGCGGGGTCGGGATCGACATCGATCCCAGGCGCATCGCCGAATCGCGCGCGAACGCGAAGGCCGCCGGTGTTACCGATCGCGTCGAATTCCGACTGCAGGACGCCATGACCGTGGACGTCTCTCCCGCCACCGTCGTCACGCTCTACTTGCTGTCGTCCTCCAACGCCAGGCTGCGTCCGATCCTCACCCGGCAGCTGAAACCAGGAGCGCGGATCGTCTCACATGCTTTCAGCATGGGCTCCACCTGGCCCGCCGACAAAGTCGACACCTTCACCAGCGCCCGCGGCGACATGGTCACCCTCTACTTGTGGCGGGCGGATGGAAAGGTGAGGCCCTAACTGAGTTCTTAGGCGTAGCGAGCCGTAGCGAGATCGACGATCTCTTCGATCAGCTGCGTGTAATTGCGACCTGACTTTCGGGCGGCCATCGCAAATTCTGCTTTCGAAGCCAGCCAGGGATTCGGGTTCGCTTCGATGACGGCCACCCGGCCGTCTGGTCGCAGGCGCATGTCGATACGAGCGTAGTCCCGCAACTCCAGCGCCTGATACACGGCGATCGCGGTCTGTTGCAACAGCGCGGTGGTTTCTTCGGGAAGGTCTTCGGCGATCGCCGACTTCGTGTCGCGGTAGGCCTTGGTCCCCTTGCCCCACTTCACTTCGGCGCCGGCGATGCGGGGCGTGCCTTCCGGCAGTTTGGACAGGTCGAGTTCGACAACCGGAAGCGCCTCGGGATGCTCGTGACCGAGCACACCCACGTACATCTCGCGCCCCTCGACATACTCCTCTATCAGCACCGGCGAGTCGAAGTTCGCGTGCAGCCAGTCGATCCGTTCCATCAGCTCGCGGATCGATGAGACGACCGCGTTGAACTCGATACCGATCGACCCGTCTTCGCGCGCCGGCTTGACGATGACGGGGAACTCGAGGTCGTGGCTGAAATCGAGACGGCCGCGGTAGGAGCGAGCGAACACCGGCGTGTGAATGCCGTGGAACTCCAGGATTTTCTTCGCAACGCCCTTGTCCTGGCAGTACAGCAGGCCGCGCGATCCGCAGCCGGTGAATTTCTTCTCGAGCAGCTCGAGATAGGCCGCGATGCAGTAATCGGCGGTGTCGTTGCCGGCAAACGACTCCGCAAGATTGAAAATCAGATCTGCCTCAAACTTCGCGACGGCGTTCAGGCTCTTGACCGAGCCATCGAGGCAGTGGAGCGTCGCATCGTGCCCGAGCTTGCCGAGCGTCTCGGCGACTTCGTCTTCGACTTCTTTTTTGTCGAGCGTGCGGGTGAGCGGCGCCTTGTCGGTCGGTGCCGCGGCGGCATCCTCAGGTTCTTCCCATCGGTCGTAGAGCACGACCACGTTCAGTTTGCCCATTCGGGCGCGATTATCACATACGACGACGTTGACAGTCTTTACTCGGTATCGGATGATGGAGATTCGTCTTCATCAACATCACGAGGTTAGAAGTAATGCGATATGCCGTGACCATCGCGGCCCTCGTGCTCACGCTCGGCGTGGGCGCTTGTGCCGGCCCCAAGCAGCAGGAATTTACGCGCGCGGATGCCGAAGCGATCAAGAAGAACACCGCCGAGTTCACTGCCGCGTTCAACAGCAAGCAGCTCGACAAAGTGATCGAGTTCTACGTCGACAACTCGGTGCTGATGCCGCCGAACAAGCCGCTGCTCCGCGGCCGCGACGCCCTGATGTCGTACTACAGCGCCGAAGTGGCGCGCGGCGGACAACTGACGATGGATGCCGAGGAAGTCCAGGGTCACGGACCGCTGGCCTACGTGGCGGGCACCTACTCGATTTCTTACGACGGCGGTGGCCGCGACCGCGGCAAGTACCTCCGCGTGCTACGCCTCATGAACGGCAACTGGCGCCTGGAAAAGACGATCTGGTCGAGCGACCTACCTGTGCAGTCCGCTGCCGCGGACTGAGTACAATGCTGAATGCTGAATTTTGAATGCTGAATTCGAACCTTACTTCAGCATTCAGCATTCGACATTCAGCATTCAAAACGCCGGAGTGGTGAAACTGGCAGACGCGCGGGACTCAAAATCCCGTATCCGCAAGGATGTGTGGGTTCGACTCCCACCTCCGGCACTTCGCTCGCGCCTCCCTTACGCTGAGCGCGAGCTTCGGCCGGCAAGCCTTCGCTCACGCCTTCGCTCGCTCCTCGTCTGAGCGTACCGACGATTTGCGTGATCCGGACGTCAATCCGGTAATCGACGCACACCCCGCACATTCCTTTCATCTCCGCTAACTGGTTGACGCATAACGCCTTCCCCCGAACGCACGGGCCGGTATTCGCTTTGCCTCCTTGATTGCGATCAACCTGTTCATGGTTCGGAGGTTTTGCGTGACTCGTACGATTGGATCGGCCATCGGTTTGCTGATCCTGGTTCTCTTCATGGCCCATCTGGCGACGCGCCTGGCGCCCGCGATGTCGGCGTCTTCGGGCAAGCCTGCGGCCACCGCGCGGCGCTAACCAAAGCGCTCATAGACGAAGCCGATCGCGTGCGGGCCCGTGCGATCGAGCGAGAACGAACATCCCCACCAGACAACTGAGCATGCCGGCGACTGACGCCACGAGCACACCACCGGCGTATCGAAGCATGCGGCCGAAGACGGGAATTCATGCATCAGCGCTTGTTGCGCGTGAGCGGCACGAAGCGGACCGGGAGGGAACTGCGTTCGACCACTCCCTTCTCGGTTCGCTGGATCAGCCGTAGTTCCTGGAAGTAGTCGCCGACGGGAATGATCATGCGTCCCCCGGCGCGAGTTGATCGATGAGGGGCTGCGGCACGTGGTCCGGCGCCGCGGTCACCATGATCGCGTCGAAAGGCGCCTGCTCCGGCCAGCCGGCATAGCCGTCACCGTGCCGAACATGAACGTTCGTGTAACCGGCATCGACGAGCGTCTTGGTCGCGCGGTCGGCAAGTTCCTTCACGATCTCGATGGTGTAGACCTCGCGCCCGAGTTCGGCGAGCACGGCCGCCTGGTAGCCCGAGCCGGTGCCGATCTCGAGGACCTTATCGGTCGGCTTCAGGTCCAGCGCCTGCGACATGTACACGACGATGTACGGCTGAGAGATCGTCTGATCTTTGCCGATCGGCAGCGGATGGTCCTCGTAGGCAAGACGTTGCTGATCGGCGGGGACAAAGAGATGCCGCGGAACCTTGCGCATCGCGGCAAGCACGCGAGGTTCCGTGATGTCGCGCGCCGCCATCTGGTCGGCGACCATACGCTCACGCATGCGTGTGAAACCCTCCTGCGAACTGGCGGACGGGGTCCCGCATGCGGTGGCGAGGAGCAAGCCGAAGACCACCGCCCGCATGACTCTATCTTCGCCCCTAAAGGGGTTCACTACAATGCGCTACAGCTTGACGGGCTCCAGGCGCGGCACGAGCAAATGGATGACCGCCAAACCGACGAGGTACACGAACGCGGCGATGAGGAACACCGGCAAGTAGCTGCCGGTGGCGTCAAGCAGGTAGCCGGTCAGCTTGGCGATCAGCATGCCGCCCACCGCCCCGGCCATCCCCCCGAGCCCCACCACCGAGCCCACCGCCTGGCGCGGAAACATGTCTGACACCGTGGTGAACAGGTTCGCCGACCAGCCCTGGTGAGCCGCCGCGGCGAGGCTGATGAGCGCCACCGCAACCCACAACTGGCTGGCTCCCGACGCAAACACCATCGGCAGGACCGCGAGCGCGCAGACAAGCATCGCGACCTTCCGGCCGGCGTTCACGGACCACCCACGGCGGATCAGGAACGAGGACAGCCAGCCGCCGCCAATACTGCCCACATCCGCGACGAGATAGATCGCGACCAGCGGTGGACCGATGGTCTTGAGGTCGATTCCGTGGTTGCGGTTGAGGAAATCCGGAATCCAGAAGAGGTACAGCCACCAGATCGGGTCCGTGAGGAACTTTCCGAGCATGAAGGCCCAGGTCTGCCGGTGCGGCAACAAGGTCCGCCACGGGATCTGTGCCGCCGGATCGGGAGGATCGCTGTTGATGTGGGCGAGTTCCGCAGCGCTCAGCCGCGGGTGTTCATGCGGACGGTGATAGAGCGGCAGCCAGAACGCCAGCCACACGAATCCCACCAGACCGGTGGCGATAAAAGCCCAATACCAGCCCCAGGTGAGCGTGATCCAGGGGACGATGAGCGGCGTCGCGAGGGCACCGACATTGGTGCCTGAGTTGAAGATCCCTGTCGCGAGCGCGCGTTCGCGCTTCGGGAACCATTCCGCTGTGGCCTTGATCGCAGCCGGAAAATTCCCCGCTTCGCCGATCCCGAGAGCGAAACGCGCAACCATGAAGCCGGCGACAGATGCCGAGTAGGTGAGCCCGAGGAGCGACAGCATCGCGGCCGCCGCGGGACCGAAGACGGTCGCTTCGGCATGCGCGATCGCCGCCAGGCTCCACAGGACAATCGCAATCGTGAATCCCGTACGAACGCCGAGACGGTCCATGATCCGCCCCGCCACGAGGAATCCTGCGGCGTAGGCGAGCTGAAAGGCGAAGACGATGTCGGCGTAGTCGAGTTCCGTCCAGCCGAACTCTTGCTGGAGGGTCGGCTTCAGGATCCCGATGACCTGACGGTCGATGTAGTTGATCGTCGCCGCGAAAAACAGCAGCGCGCAGACGACCCATCGCAAGTTCCCTGGAGACCGGGCGGCAGTTTGAGCGGCGGCGGATGACCGCCTGGCGGCCGACTGGTCGATCATCGATGCACTCCGTCAGATGGTCGGGTTTCGCCTGTGGATCGCGAACTCGCGGTGCCCGAGGGTTTCGGCCTTCGTCTGTCGTCCGGACGCGACGTCGAGCACTTCCGCGAACAGGCGGTCGGCGGCGCCGTCGAGCGTTTCGGTGTCGTCCATGATCCCGCTCACGTCGAGATCGATGTTGTCGGCCATCTGTCGCGCGGTCCGAGCGTTCCCGGTGATCTTGATGACCGGCGCGATCGGATTGCCGGTTGGCGTTCCGAGACCGGTGGTAAATACCACGACCTGCGCGCCACCGCCGACCATGCCCGTTACCGATTCCACGTCGAGCCCTGGCGTATCCATCACGGTCAGCCCTTTGCGCCCGATCGGTGCGGCGTAGGGGACGACGTCTTCGAGAGGGGCTCGCTCACCTCCCTTGTGCGTGGCGCCGAGCGACTTTTCTTCGATCGTGGTCAAACCACCGCGGATGTTTCCTGGCGACGGCTGCGTACCTCGGATGTCGAGGCCGAGCGCCCGGGCCTCGGTCTCGACCCTGGTGATGATCTGGATCAGTTTCGTCGCGGCTGCGGCGTGCGTCGCGCGCGAGGCGAGCAAGTGCTCCGCGCCCATGATCTCGGCGATCTCCCCCAGCACGGCGCTGCCGCCAAGCTCGACGAGACGATCGGTGACGCGTCCAAGGGTCGGGTTCGACGCCAGGCCCGAGGTGTAGTCGGAGCCGCCGCACTTGAGCGACAGCACCAGCTCGGAGATGTCGCACCACTCGCGCTCCTGCGTGGCGAGCGCTCCGGCGAGCGACTGCGCGATGAGGCTTCCCTTCTCGGTGGCGCGAACGGTGCCTCCCTCGGACTGGATGGCGATGATCTCCGTCGGCTTGCCGTGCCGGCGCGCCGCATCGGCCAGGTGCTGCGCGACAACCTGTTCGCATCCCAGCGCGATGACCAGCACGGCGCCGACGTTCGGATGCGCGCAGTACGCCGCCAGCGTGTCGTGCGTCACGCGCATGTCGGGCCCCAACTGTCCGCAGCCCGCCAAATGCGGCAGCGCCACCGCCACCGGGGCGGCCGACGCCGCCACGCGCTCCGCGACGACGGCCGAGCAGATAACGGTCGGCACGACCAGCACATGGTTGCGCGTGCCGACGCGCCCGCCAGGACGACGGTAGCCGTAGAAACCGGGACGAGAGGCCTTACTTGTTGATGACACGGGACGGGGTTCCATTCGTGCGGCCGGCCGCGTCGTCTGCCGGCTCGGCCAACCGCGGCTGGAGGTCGCTCGCGCCAGGCTCGATATCGCCACGCCCGCGGCTGCTGGCGACGTTGTGGGTATGGACGTGCTCACCGGCGACGATGGGCGCGGACGCGGTCCCGATCGGGCTGCCGTACTTGATCACCGGCTCGCCGATGGCGATCGGCCCGCAGTGCGATCTTGTGACCCGCCGCGATGGCCTCGGTGACGGTCACCGTCGCCGTGCCGACCTCCACAACCTGGCCGGGCTGCAGCGGTTGCAGCGCCGTCGCGACGTTGTCGCGGTCGCTGATCACGAGCACCGCTTTCACTGGTTCACCCCGCTGGCCAGGAAGCCCCCGTCCACCGCGAGCAGATGCCCCGTCACGAATGACGCGGCGTCGGATGCGAGAAATACCGCGGCCCCGACGAGCTCTGAAATCTGGCCGAAGCGTTTCATCGGCGTCCGCTGCAGGAACTCCTGCCCGCGCGGGGAGTCGAGCAGCGCTGAATTGAGGTCGGTACGGAAGACGCCGGGCGCGATCGCATTCACGGTCACGTTGTAGGGCGCCCACTCAACCGCCAACGCACGCGTCAGCCCGGCGACGGCGGACTTGCTCGTCACATACGCGGCCACCTCGAACAAGCCGACAAACGACGACAGCGACGCGATGTTGATGATGCGGCCGCTCCGCCGCTCGACCATCGCGCGGCCGAACACCTGGCAGCTGCGTAACGTGCCGTTGACGTTGGTCTCCATGATCCGTTGCCACTCGTCGTCTTCCATCTCGAGGGTCGGCACCCGCTTGGTGATGCCGGCGGCGCACACGAGGATGTCGATTCGGCCGAAAGCCTGCAGCACCTCGTCGCGCACGCGTTCCAGTGCTGCGCGGTCGCAGACGTCCGCCGGCAACCGAAGCGTCCGGCGGCCCTGTTTTTCGATCGCGGCAGCGACCTCGTCGACGAGCGCGGCCCGACGGCCGATGCTGACGACGTCGGCGCCGGCGTCCGCGAGGCCGAGCGCGAGCGCCCGGCCGATGCCACTCGTCCCGCCGGCGACGACCGCCGTGCGTCCGCTCAGATCGAAGAGCGACATCAGTTCGCGCGCCGTTTCGCGCGCGGGCGCTCGGCGGCCAGTGCCGACGCGCGCGCGTCGGCCTCGGCAGGCTCCTGCGCCTGGTGCGCGCTCGCCTGCACGAGGTGGGTGTGCATCGCCTGCCGCGCGGCGTCGGCGTCGCGATGGCGAATCGCCTGGTAGATCCGCCGATGCATATCCGCCGCGTCGCGGAGATCGCGCTCGCTGGCGCGCGTCGCGGTGTCGCGCCGGCGCTCGTAATACAGCGCCGACACCATCTCCACGATCGACGCCACGATCGGATTGCCCGATGCCGCCGCCACCGCGCGGTGGAAGCTGATGTCGTGGACGAGGAACACGCGCGGGTCGTTCATCGAGGCGAACATGCCCGCGACCTCCTCCGCGAGGGTCGCAATCTGGTCGGACGTGGCGCGTTCGGCCGCGAGCCCGGCGGCGCCGACCTCGAGGATGCGGCGCGCCTCGTACATTTCGTCCCGCGTGAAGCCGTGCAGCGCCGCCAGGAAGCTCAACGCCTCGGTGCCCAGTGAGGGTGGACCGGCCGGGATGAACGTGCCGGAGCCGTGACGCGACTGGACGACGCCCATCGCCGCCAGGGCCCGGAGGCCCGCCCGAACCGTCGGCCGGCTGACGCCGATGTGGATCGCGAGGTCGCGTTCGGCCGGCAGGCGGTCTCCCGGCCGAAGCTCTCCTCGTTCGATCAGGGTGCGAACGTAGGACACGACCTGTTCCGTGCTGCCTTCAGCCTCTCGAACAGGTCTGTCCTCTTTGTCCCTGGGAACGGCGGGGCTCATAAGTGGTCTGACCAGATTATAGGGCCGCCGCCATACGCCAGGGGAGCACTGGTAACGGCTAGAACGTGAACCGCAGACCGATCTGCAGGTCCCGCGGGTTGTTGCGATCCTGGGTGATGAAGCCGAAGGTCGCATTCCTCGGATTCAAGTCCGGGTTCCACAGCACCGTGTAGTTCAGCGCGTTGATCCATTCGAATCGCACCTGCATGCGCATGCCGCGGGGCAGCGCGAAGTTCTTCGACAGGCCGACGTCGAGCAGGTGCAGGTTGTCGGTGCGCACGTCCGGCAGCGTCGAGGGGAAGTAGCGCACGTTGTTTCCGAGGATCGTTGCGCTGTGTCGGCGCGCTGCAGTGCCGGGTTGTCGACGCCGCCCAGCCTGGACGAGCGCGTCGTGGAAGTAGAAGCAGGAGACGTCCCAGGCCGGCACGTCGAGGCCGGCGACGCCGCCCGCGACGTCGGCACCGATGTTCGACTTGAGGTTCAACGGATCTCCGCAGGCGGAGTCGTAATAGAGGTTGCCCCACGCCAGCGGCGCACCCGACTGGTACTGGTAGGTCGTGCTCATCTGCCAGCCGCCGAGGATCCCGTCCACGAGGGCGTTCCAATCCGCGCCGAATCGCTCACCGCGGCCGAACGGCATCCGCATGACCGATCCGATCGAGAAACGGTGCGGCCGGTCGTTCGGCGAGATGCGGTCTTCGAGCTCGCCGTTCTGCGGGTTGAGGTAGTTCAGCGTGTCGCGCGTCGACGAGCGCGTGTACTGCGTGGAGATCGAGTTGCCGTTGCTGAACCGCTTCTGCAGCTGCACCGTCGCGCCGTGGTAGCTATCCGTGCCCTCGTAGACTTCGGTCGAAAACGCCTGGAAGTGCGGGTACGGCCGCAGCAACTGTTGCCGCTGCACGGTGGCGCCGTTGATGGTGCTGCCCGGCAGCAGGCCCGTGAACGGGCTCGTCACGTTCTGCGTCAGCAGCGTCTCGTTGGCGGCGTCACGCGAGCGCGACGTCGAGAGGTACTGCATCGGGATGTTGTTCACAGCCTGCGGGACCGGCAGGTGCGAGCCGCGCGAGCCCATGTAGGTAAAGCCCGCGACCCAGCCCCCGCCAAAATCGCGCTGCACCGCCGCTTCCCAGCGCGTGTAGTACGGGGCCTCGCGGTCGGGCATGTAGAGCGTGCCCAGGGCCTGTCCGAGTTGGCTGGCAAGGCCGTTCGCCGATCCGACCGGCTGAATCAACTGTCCGCTCGGCACCGGGTTCGAGAGGTTGGCGCCCGTGAACGTGATGCCGTTGTCGGTGGTCACGAGCACCGGCGTCGCCTGCGAGAAGCCCGCCTGGTTGATGTTCTCGAAGAAGTAGTCGTACGAGAACAGCCCGACGCCGCCGCGGAGCACGGTCTTCTCGTCGAGCATGTAGGCCGCCGCCGCGCGCGGCAGGAATTTCGTGACCGTCTCGTTGACGGCGCCGTCGGCGAAGAGCAAGCCGCCGAGCACCCGGAAGTCACTCGCAGGAATCTGCGCGATCGGATTCTGCGCGTAGTTGGCGCGCGCCTGCGCCTCGATCGGGTTCGACGTCACGAAATCGAATCCGCCCAGGTTCCGATTCTCGGATTCCTTCATGCCGTTGTTGATCTCGAGCCGCAGCCCGGCGTTGATCGTGAGCTTGTCGTTGACGCGCCAGTCGTCCTGCACGAACAGCCCGTGGTACCTCTGGCTGAACTCACCCGGGGACGCGACGTCGAACTGGCTGATGTTGCCGCCGGGATTCGCGACGGTTCCTGTCGCTGCCGTGGGGAGGCCGAGCAGGAACTGCGCCCACGACTGCGCGCGGTCATTCGCTCCGGCGGCGTTATTCGCCCGCGTGTAGGCGCCCGTTGAAGCTGTAGCGCCCGGCCTGGTAGCCCTCGTTGGTGATCTTCCAGTCCTGCTGCCGGAAGTCGTAGCCAAGCCGCGCGCTGTGCGCGCCCCAGATCTTCGTCAGGGTGGGCTGGATCGAGTAGGTCTTCATGGGACGGTCGAACCCTTCGCTCCAGTCGGAGCGCCGCGCCCCGAGGGACGAGATGGTCGAAGTCTCGTTGCTGGTGCTGAAAGCGCCGAACGTGAAGTGCGGCAGGTACTGATAGCCGCCCATGAGTTGGAGCGCCGTGCCGGAAAACCCGAGCGTCGCCGGATCGATGGCGGCCGCAGGATCGCGCCACTCGCCGAACTGCGCGCCGCTGGCGCGCACGTCGAGGAGCAACGACGGGGAAAGCGTCGCCGTGTGCCCGACGGTTAATCCCTGGTTGGTGCGGTAATCGAAGCCCTTGGTCACCGGGATGCCGTTGATGATGCCGTCCGCCGGTAGCATTCGCGGCGTCCTGCGCCCAGTTGTAGCGATCCTCCTCGCGCTTGTTCCAGTACCCGGTGATATAGAGGCGGTTCGCCGAGTTGAAGTTGTGGTCGACGCGTCCCATCCCGGCGTTGTAGTCGTAGGGGCGCAGCTGGTTGGTGAAGTAGTTGCTCGACAAGCCCGGCCGGTTGGGCAGCGGATACAACGCCGCATAGGCAGCCGAGATGGGATTGATACGACTCGGGTCGATGATGTTGCCGGGGAACGGACTCCGGACGCCGGCAGAGGTCACGGTGGCCGGGTCGTACACCAGGGTCGCGAACTCGGTGAAGTTTCCCGGCGCGCATCAGCTCGGTCGGGACGGTGTAGGTCGCCGGCTCCGGCTGCACGTCGCGCAGCCGCTCGAACGAGCCCATGAAGAACGTCTTGTTGCGCACGATCGGGCCGCTGAGGGTCCCGGTGCCGCGGTTGTATTCGCGGGTCGGCTTGGTGCCGTTCTGGCGCTCGGTCAGCAGCGGCGTCGACGAGCGCTTGTCGTCGCGGTTGAAGTACGCCGCTTCACCCCGAAACGAGTTCGTGCCGTTCTTCAGCGCGAGATTGACCACGGCGCCCGCCGTGTGCCCGGATTGCGCGTCGAAGGCGCTCGTCTGCACCTTGAATTCCGAAATCGCGCCCGAGGGAGGCGAGAAGCCGACGCCCTTCGCGTTCGACATGTTCGGCGCGCCGTCGATGGTGAACTCGTTGCCTCCCTGCGCTCCGTTGGCCACCACGCCGCCCAGGTTGCCGTTGTCGGCCGGCCGCGAGAAATGCAGGTCGGAGGTATCCATGATGCCGGGCGCCAGGCGCGTCAGCATGTACGCGGTGCCATCGCCGAGCGGCAATTCCGCGATCTGCTTCGCATCGACCGTCGTCCCGCTGATTCCGCTGCTCGTGTTCAGGAGCGTCGATTCCGCCTTGACCTGCACGGTCTCCTCGATGCCGCCGGTCTGCAGCACGGCGTCGACGCGCAAGGCGTCGGCGACGCCGACCCGCTGCTCGAGCGCGAACTTCTTGAAGCCTGAAAGTTCCGCGGTCACCGAGTAGGTGCCGGGGTTCAGGTAGAGCAGCTGGTAGCGCCCTTCGCCGTCGGTGACGGCAGTCTGGGCGATCTTCGTCTCGATGTTGGTGACGGTCACGGTCACGCCCGGCAGCACGGCGCCGGTCGAGTCGGTGACGGTGCCGCGGACCGAACCGCGGAATTCCTGGGCGTTGACCACGGCGCCAAGGATGGCCACCATGACCGCCAATAATGCAACGAGCCCCTTACGCGCGAACATGCAGCCTCCTGACAGTGAGCGACCGGACGGGAAGGCCGTCCAGCGGAAGAGGTAATACCACTTGCCTATTTCACGATGTCAACACAGAAATCCATGAGCTGTGCGGCGTAGTAAGGCCTTTAAGGCCAATTCGCCGAACCGGGAACCCCGAACCGGGAACCTGGAATCTGGAACCGGGAACCAGCGAGCGATGATATTGGTATCGCCACTTTGAGCGTCACACGATTTCCCGCAGCGCGGCTCGCCATCCTCGTCGCAACGATCGGCGCCACCCTCTGTGCGCAGCCGGCGAACCGGGTGCGGTGGGACGACGTGCTGCGGCAGAAAGACACGTGGTATGCGAGCGAGGAGGCGCGGACGATCGCCGACAACGTGCTGCGGTATCAGCGGGAAGCCGGTGGGTGGCCCAAGGACATCGACATGGCCGGCGTGCCGGCGCCGCCGCCCCCCGCACAGTCCGACGCGACGATCGACAACGGCGCCACGACAACCCAGATCCGCTTTCTGGCAAAAGTCGCCGGAGCGGCGCCCACCAACCGGCAGACGTTCCGGGATGCCGCAACACGAGGGATCGACTACCTCCTCACCGCGCAGTATCCGAACGGCGGCTGGCCGCAGTTTTTCCCGGTGCGCACCGACTACTCCCGGCACATCACCTTCAACGACAACGCGATGGTGAACGTGATGACGCTGCTCGAGGAGGTCGCCGGTGGCGCGGCACCCTTCGACTTCGTGGACGAGAGACGCCGGCAGCGCGCGGGCGACGCGGTGCGTCGGGCGATCCCGGTGCTTCTCCGCACGCAAATTGTGGTCAACGGGACGCGTACCGCCTGGGGCGGACAGCACGATGAGGTGACCTTCGAGCCCCGAGCGGCCCGGACATTCGAACCGGTGTCGCTCGCCTCGAGCGAGAGCGTCGGGATCGTGCGGGTCCTGATGCGACAGTCCAAGACGCCCGAGATCGTTGGTGCGATCGAAGGGGCGATCGCCTGGTTCAAGGCGACCGAACTTCCGGACGGCCGCTGGGCCCGCTTCTACGAAATCGGCACCAATCGCCCGATCTTCGCCGGACGCGACGCGATCGTTCGCTACTCCATCGATCAGATCGAGCAGGAGCGCCGGGACGGATACGCCTGGTACGGCACCTGGCCGCGCCAGCTGGTCGAGCAGGATTACCCGCGCTGGCGGGCGCGTTAGCGGCTGATCACTTCGTTGCGCACCTTGCCGTTCACGCGGACGTTGCGCAACTCGACGCCCTTCACGTTTTCGAGCAGGTCGTCTTTGGCCACTCCCTCGAACGTGCAGTCTTCGATGCGGACGCCAGAGATCGGCGCGTTCTTGAATCCTCGCAGCAGCAGGGCGTACTGGCTCTTCTTGCTCGTGACGTTTCGGACGTCGATGTCTTTGACCGTCGGAAGGTACTTGCCCCCCTCCCCTTCCTCGTAGAAGAAGTTGATCGTGACCACCGCCTCCGCGACCTCGCCCACGGTGACGTCCCGCATGTAAACGCCTTCGATCAGGCCGCCACGCACCGAGTTCGTCTTGATACGGAGCGCGCGATCGAGCTGCGGGCTGTTCATCTGGCATTTCTCCGCGAACACGTTCCTGGCGCCGCCGGAGATTTCGCTGCCGATGACCACGCCGCCGTGGCCGTCCTTCATCGTGCAGTTGCGAATGACGACGTTCTCCACCGGCACGTTGAGGCGTCGCCCGTCGTCGTTCCGGCCCGATTTGAGCGCGATGCAGTCGTCGCCGGTGTCGAAGGTGCAGCCGTCGATCAGCACGTCGCGGCACGACTCGGGATTGCAGCCATCGTTGTTCGGGCCGTGCGACCGGATGTTGACGTTCCGCACCGTGACGCTACGGCAGAGCACCGGGTGGATCTCCCACATCGGTGAATTCACGATCGTCACGCCGTCGATGAGGATGTTGCGGCTGCGATAGGGCTGGATGAAATTCGGGCGTAAATAGTCGGCGGCGCCGAACACACGCTCGGCCACCGGCACGCCCTTCGCCTGCATTTCGATCAGGCGCGTGCGCGCCGGACGGTCGCGCCCTGTGGTCCCCGGCGAGGGCAGGCGCCAGCTCCACCAGTGGTCCGCGTCAGCCTGGCCGTCGAGCGTCCCGCCGCCGGTGATGGCGATGTTCTCGACGTCGTAGGCGTAGATGAAGGGCGAGACGTTCATCAACTCGACGCCTTCCCAGCGCGTGAAGACGATCGGATACTCGCGCGGATCCGAGCTGAACGCCAGCGTCGCGCGATCACCGAGGTGCAGGTTGACCCCGCTCTCGAGCCGGACCGCACCGGTCAGGAACCGGCCGTCCGGCACGACCACGCGGCCGCCACCAGCGGCACCACACGCGGCGATCGCCTTGCGTATGGCGTCGGTGCAGGACGTCTTGCCATCGCCGACGGCGCCGAATTTTCTGATGTCGAAGTCCACCGACTTGAACTTCGGAATGACGATGGAGCGAACGATGGCGTCGGCGCGGCGCCAGGGATCCTCGGCCAGCGCCTGCCAGGCGTCCAGGCGGGGCGCCAGCGCGATCGCGGGGGCGGCGGTAGCGGCGTATTGCAGGAACCGGCGACGACTCAACTCGCGCATAGTGGACATACCAATCATTTAAACGATCGACGTTCAATATTCAATGATCAATAGACATTGAATATTGAGTATTTGATCGTCACCCATTGTTCATTATGATTAGCAGCTTAAAGTGGTCATACCATGCTGAACGACACCCTATTCAGAATTCCCCGCCAGCCCGGCGTCCAGATGCTCCAGCAGCGCGGCGAAAAAGGCGCGCGGGAATTATCGACGCGCCGGATACGACTCGAGGCCGGCACATCGCAATCGCTCACCGTGCCAGGTGAGGAGTCCGTCCTCGTCGTGCAGCGTGGCACGGCGACGCTCCGCGTCGGTGAGCAGGCGTGGCAGGCGCGCCGCGCCGACGTCTTCTCCGAGCGCGCCAGTGCGTTGTACCTGCCGCCGGGACACACCGTTGAAATCGTGGTCGCCGGGGCTGCCGGGTCTAAGACCCGGCCTACAAAGACCCGGCCTACTTCGAGGCGGTTGTGTTTTCTACGCCGGCGCCCGACGGGGGAACGGCCGCGTTTGTCGGCCCCGACCAGGTACAGCCGTTGGCGCGCGGGCGCGCCAACTATACGCGCGAGGTCCACAACATCTTCGTGGACGATGGGCACGTGCGACGGCTCATGGTGGGGGAAACGTTCAACCCGCCCGGCAACTGGAGCAGTTTTCCGCCGCACAAGCACGACGGGCGCGATGGCGAGCCAACGCTGGAAGAGGTCTACTACTTCCGCATCGACCCCCCGCAGGGATTCGGCCAGCAGATGCTCTACACCAACGACGGCGAATGCGTCACGCACGCGGTCAAGGACGGCGACACCGTGCTGCTGCCCTACGGCTATCATCCGGTGTCGGCGCCGCCGGGATATCGGCTCTATTACTTGTGGGGCATGGCGGGAGAGCAGCGGAAGCTGGCGCTGCACGAAGACCCGGCGCACAAGTGGATTCACGACGTGAAGTAACGTGCTACGTGCTACGTGCGCACGTGCCAGCGTGCTAACGTGCTGACTGCTACGTGCGGACGTGCGGACGTGCAGGTGCGCACGCGCTTTTTCATCATGGCCATTCCTATCATCGACACCAAGACCTGCATCGTTCGGAACACCGCCGCGAAGACCGGGCGGACGCGAAGCGTGGAGCCTGGCAAAACCGCGGCGCAGCATTTGAATTACGGGCGCATCATCCTTTCGGCGTCCGATGCCCCGCTCTCCGTCACGCCGCAGGGGATGGAAACGGGCCTCATCTGCTTGAAGGGAGCGGCGACGGTTTCGGTCGCCGGCACGGCGCATGAGCTCGTGCCGTACGATGCGCTCTACATTCCGCGGGACGAAGCGTTCACCGTGCGGCCCGGGGCCGGCGGCTGCGATTTCGCCGAAATCGCGGCGCCTGTCGAACAGCGTTATCCGACTCAGTTCGTGCGCTTCGCGGACGTACAAAAGGATCCGGGGCTGCACTTCGCGGCGGGTGCTGATGCCTCGCGGCGCGAGCTCAACATCCTGATGGGAAAGAACGTCCAGGCCGGCCGCATCATGGCGGGGGTGACCTTCAGCCAGCCGGGAAACTGGACCTCCTGGCCGCCGCACGAACATGCCGTGCTCGCCGAGGAGGCATACCTCTATATCGACATGCCGCATCCCGCCTTCGGCGTGCAGCTCGTCTACGCCGACGAGCAGAACCCCGAGCTGGCGACCATCGTGCGCGAGGGAGACATCGTGTTGATGCCGCAGGGCTACCATCCGAATGTCGCGGCACCGGGTCACTCGATCAACTTTCTCTGGATGATGGCGGCGAACCGCGAACTCGAAGACCGCCAGTTCGGCGTCGTCAACGTGCATCCCGATTTCGCGACCGGCGGCTCCGGCCTCGACAAGGGTCGCGCGCGCTGAACGTGACGATCGCCGACACGTTTCGTCTCGACGGCCGCACCGCGCTCGTGACCGGTGCGTCCCGCGGGTTAGGCGCCGCGATGGCGCGCGGGCTGGCGGAGGCGGGCGCGAACGTCGTGCTGCACGCCAGCCGCGAACGCGTGCAGGAAGCGGCGGACGCGATCGCGAAGGACTGCGGCGTCCGCACCGCGTGCGTGACCGCGGATCTCTCGAAGCCTGCCGCGGCGACGCGCCTCGTCAACGATGCCGCCGCCTCGCTCGGACCGATCGACATCCTGGTCAACAACGCCGGTATCATTCGCCGTTCGCCGGCGGCTGACTACAGCGACGCGGAATGGGATGAGGTGATCGAGGTCAATTTGTCCTCAGTCTTCCGACTGTGCCGCGCGGCGGGGCGCGGCATGCTTCAGCGACGGAGCGGGAAGATCATCAACATCGCGTCGCTGCTGACGTTCCAGGGTGGCATTCGGGTGCCGGCCTACGCCGCTGCGAAAGGTGGAGTGGCGCAATTGACCAAGGCCCTCGCCAATGAGTGGGCGGGCAGCGGCGTCAACGTGAACGCGATCGCGCCAGGATACATGGTGACCGACAACACGCAGGCGCTCCGCGACGATCCCGTGCGCAACGCGGACATCACCGCGCGCATCCCGGCCGGCCGCTGGGGTGATCCCGGGGACCTGGCCGGCGCCGTCGTGTTCCTCGCGTCGCGCGCGGCCGACTACGTGCACGGGCACGTGCTGGTCGTCGACGGCGGATGGATGGGCCGATGAATACACGGGACGCGATCGTCAGCCAAATTGAAGATGCCGGTGTCGTCGCCGTCATCCGCATGAAGGAGGCGGACAAGCTGCGGGCCGTCGTCGACGCGATCGCGGCGGGCGGTGTGCGCGCGCTCGAAGTGACGATGACGGTCCCGGGAGCCGTCGAGTTGATTCGGCAACTGGCGCCGACGCTACCAGCGGGATTCGTGCTCGGGGCGGGCACCGTGCTCGATGCGGAAACCGCGGGACGCGTGATCGACGCAGGCGCGCAGTTTGTCGTCTCCCCGGTCTTTCGTCCGTCGGTGATCGCCGCCTGCCACGCGCGCGATATTGCGGCGATGCCCGGGTGCTTCACCCCGACCGAGATCCTGTCGGCGTGGGACGCCGGGGCCGACATCGTGAAGGTGTTCCCCGCCACGGCGCTCGGCCCGACCTTCTTCAAGGATGTGCGGGGTCCCTTGCCCCAGGTGAAATTGATGCCTACCGGGGGCGTCACCCTCGAGAATGCCGGCGACTGGATCCGCGCGGGCGCTGTCGCGGTCGGCGTCGGCACCGCCCTCCTCGATGCCAAGGCGATCGCGGCCGGGGCGTACGATGTGCTACGCGCGAACGCCGAGCGGCTCGTGGCCGACGTGCAGAAGGCGAAGAGACCGAATGCCTAAAGTCGTCACCTTCGGCGAGATCATGCTGCGGCTCAGCCCGCCGGGATTCGAGCGGTTCTTCCAGTCGCCGCTGCTGCAGGCCACCTTCGGCGGCGGCGAGGCCAACGTCGCCGTCAGCCTCGCGCACTTCGGGCTCGAGAGCTACTACGTCACCGCCCTGCCAAAACATGCCGTCGGCGAGGCGGCGATGAAGGCGTTGCGGGCAGAAGGCGTTCGCGTCGATCACATCGTGCGCAGCGGCGACCGCGTGGGGATCTACTTTGCCGAGTCGGGCGCCAGCCAGCGCGCCTCGACGGTGATCTACGATCGGGCCCATTCATCCGTCAGCGCCCTGAAGCCGGACGCCGTGAATTGGCCGGCCGTGATGAGCGGCGCGGCCTGGTTCCACGTCACCGGGATCACCCCCGCGCTCGGCGCCAATGGCGCGGAGGCGACGCGCCAGGCCATGGCCGCGGCGCGCGCGGCCGGTGTGCGCGTCAGCGTGGACCTGAACTACCGCAAGAAGCTGTGGACCGAGGCGCAGGCCCGCGAGGTCATGGGCCCGATGATGAAGAGCGTCGACGTCGTGATTGCCAACGAGGAAGACCTGCAGTCGGTCCTCGGCGTCCATGTCGAAGGCACCGACGTCACCAGCGGCCAACTCGATATCGCCGGTTTCCGCTCGGCGGCGGAGCGTGTGACCCGCGAGTTTGGCCCGTCGATGGTCGCGATCACCCTGCGCGAGAGCGCGTCGGCGAGCGACAACGGCTGGAGCGCCGCGTTGTGGGATGCGTCGACGAACACGATGCATCGCAGCCAGCGCTACGACGTGCGCCTGGTGGACCGGATCGGCGGAGGCGACAGTTTCGCCGCCGGCCTGATCTACGGCCTGATCAGCGGCCGCAGCCCCGAGGCGGCCCTGCGCTTCGCCGTGGCGGCGAGCGCCCTCAAGCAGACCATCCCAGGAGACTTCAACCGCGTCACGGTCGACGAAGTGGACCGGCTCGCAGGAGGCGACGCATCGGGGCGAGTGCAGCGGTGAGCTGAATGGACCTGCGGCAGCTCGAGATCCTCCGTGCGGTGACCGACAAAGGGTCATTCACGGCTGCCGCGCGTGCGCTCAACGTCTCGCAGTCCGCGGTCAGCCGCCAGGTGCTGCTCCTCGAGGAAGAACTCGGCGAGCCGCTCTTCCTCCGCCTCGGCCGCAAAGTCCGCCTCACGTCCGCCGGCGCCGCGCTGCTCGACTTGAGCCGCCGCGTGCTCGCCGACGTCCGCGACACCACCGCCAGCATCGTCGAACAACAACAGCAACTCGCCGGCACGCTGCACCTGGGAGGTGGGATGACGGTCTGCCTCCACGTCTTCCCCGCTCTGCTCAAGGAATTCCGGAAACGTCATCCGAAGGTCGAAATCAAGGTGACGACCGGCGCCACGCCGATGCTGCTCGAGCGGCTGCGCAGCGGGGCCATCGATGTCGGCCTCCTCACGCTGCCGGTCGAAGGCGCGGATCTCGTGCAGGTACCGATCATGCGAGAAGAACTCCTGCTCGTCATGCCCCCGAGCCACAAACTGGCGAAGCTGCGCCAGGTCACCCCCGCGGATCTCGTCGGTCAGCCCTGGGTGCTTTTCGAACGCGGTTCGAGCACGCGCCGCGTCATCGACGAGATGCTGCAGCGCGACGGCGTCCGCCCGCGCATCGTGATGGAAACGGAGAACGTCGAGATTTTGAAGGCGTTGACGATGATCGGGATGGGGTTGACGGTGCTGCCCTACCAATCGCTGGCGCGCGAGGCGCGCAGCGGCACGCTGCGGATCAAGCGCATCCAGGGCGTCACGATGGTGCGCGAGACCGGCTGGGTGTACGTCCGCGGCACGCGCGTGCCGCGGATGGTGCAGGACGTCTTCGACGCGCTCAAGCCGCACGATGCCCAAGCTCCGACTAGCACCTCCTCGTTAACCGTTCGCCTTTCCGGCCAACGGCCAACGGACAACGGACAACGACAACGGTAAACGTCAGTACTCGTCGTCGTGGAAGGCGTAAACCGGCGGACGAGGCGCGGGGCGCGGCGTTTCTTCTGCGGCCGAGAGCCGGGAGCGGATCTGCGACTGCAACCAACCGACGGCATCGGGCTCCACGTCGCGGAGCGCGCGCCATTCGGATTCGGAGAGGACGAGGGTCAGCGTGCGCGTGTAGGCAGGCGTCGGGTTCAACATGCCAGCGATGATAGGGCCGCGTGCCATTCACACGCCGCATAACTTTCGCATCGCTGCCATGCAGCGCGCGCATGGATCACGGGAGCAGGCAGGACTAAAGTCCTGCGCTACCGGGTCGGCGCTACTGGATCGCGACGTCGAGGGCCTTCCGCGTGGAGGGGGAGGATGGCACGCTCGACGGATCCCAGCCGTCGTTGCCACGCAGGACGTTGGCCGGCGTGAGGAGCGGGAGGTCGCTCTCGACGACCGGCTTCATCCAGGACACGCGGCGCGCGGTCGCGGCGCCAGCACCGGTATTCCTCACCTCGCTGTAGCGTGTTGTGGCTTCGCGCTCCGGCCGGTTCCAGTTGTGCCATCCCTCGGGACGAACGACATCCGTCATGTCGCTCGCCGCGAAGACGGTGTGGGCGTAGTCGCGCCACGGCCGGCCGAGGTAGGTTTTCACACCGGCGACGCCGGTGATGCGGCTATTCGCGATGATGAATCCGAAGCGCTGCTCGGCCGGCGTGGACGCCGCCGTGATGTAGCCGTCCCTCAGCACGTGGATCCGGCAGCGCTCGAAGAACGCCGTCGCACCACCGAAGATGAAGTCCACGTGGCCGGTGATCACCGAATCTTCGAACAATTGCCGGCCGCGGTTGAGAAAGATCGTGTCCTGCCAGCCAAGAAAGCGCGAATTACGGAAAACGACACGGTCGCCGTCCACGCGCAGGGCGAGCGCCTGCCCGACCGGCCCGGCGGTGTTTTCGATGGTGAGATTCTCGGCAGAGAAATCGTCGGCGTCGACGGTCACCGTCGGCGTGCGGAACGTGCCGATCGGCTTGCCGTCGAGGCCGACCAGGTTGGCGTGCAGGTTGAACGTGATGACCGTGGAGGACGGGTCCTCACCCACCAGCCGCAGGAAGCGTTTCTCCCGCTGCACGTAGACGACCTCGCGGTAGGTACCGGCCTTGATGAAGATCGTCCACGGCCGGTCCTCGCTCGTGTTCTGCGGCGCGGCGTTGATGGCCTCCTGCACGGTGCGGTAGGTGCCGCTTCCGTCGGCCGCTACCGTCGCGTTGGCGCTGCGCTGAGCCGCCGCCGCGCCCGACAACGGCTCTGTGCGCAGGTGGCGCGCCAGCGCGGGCACCGCGGAGCGGAGGCCTTCGACGATCAGGGGTGCGACGACGACACTGCCCTGCGAATTCAGATGGGTGCGATCGACGTTGCCGGTGGCATCTCGCGGACTGAGGGGCTCCCAGGCCGGCTCTCCCAGGCGTTCGGCGAGCTCGATGCTCCGAGCGTGGAGATCGATGACCGGTATTCCCTTCGCCGCGCCGAGTGCCTTGACGGCGTCGACGTACGGGCCCAGCGAGGAGCGGATCCTTCCGTCTTCGAACGTCCGCCGCGTCAACGAGGTCACGAGGATCGGCTGCGCCCCCATGGCACGGATGTCGTCCACGTATCTCGCCATGTATTCCGAGTAGGTCGTTCGCGGATCGGTCTCGCGCTCGGGGCCCTTCCCGGGCTGGTCGTTGTGTCCGAACTGAATGAGGTAGTAGTCCCCCTTCAGGGCGAGCGCGTCTTTCCAACGTCCCTCGTCAATGTAGCTCTTCGAACTGCGGCCGCCGGCGGCGGCATTCACGCACTCCACGTCATCGCCCAGGAACAATCGGAAGCCGTGCCCCCAGCCGGACCGGTCCGTCACGGTCGAATCGCCGACGAGCACGATCTTGGTGCGCGGGCGCGGCTGCACGCGCAGGCCGGACGTTTCGACCGGCATCGACGAGTGCAGGAGCAGTAGCACGAGGGCTGTCAACGTGGTATGAGCAAGTCGCCGCATATATGACTCGCACCACTTTATCGCTGCTGCTGGCCGCCGGGATGGGAATCGCGCAATCGCCGCCGGTGTGGTCGCCGGATCGCGGCGACGGCACCTACAAGAACCCCATCCTCCATGCGGACTACTCGGATCCCGATGCCGTGCGGGTGGGAAACGACTACTTCATGGTGTCGTCCAGCTTCAGCGCGGTTCCCGGGCTCCCGATCCTGCACTCGCGCGACCTGGTGAACTGGGCGCTGGTGAACCACGCCCTGCCACGCCTGGTCCCGGAGTCGGTCTTCAGCACCCCGCGACATGGCGCCGGCGTGTGGGCCCCCGCCATCCGCCACCATGCGGGGAAGTACTGGATCTACTACCCGGATCCCGACTACGGCATCTACGTGACGACGGCCGATGATCCCCGCGGCCGATGGTCCGACCCGGTGCTGGTCAAGGGAGGGCGAGGCCTGATCGACCCCTGCCCGCTCTGGGATGACGACGGCAGCGTCTACCTCATTCATGCCTTCGCGCGCAGCCGTGCGGGCGTTGCGAACGTGCTGCATCTCAATCGCCTGAGCCCCGACGGCATGAGGGTCGCCGATGCCGGACGGACGGTCATCAACGGGGATACCCTCCCGAACTACACCACGCTCGAAGGCCCGAAGTTCTACAAGCGCAACGGCTGGTATTACGTCTTCGCCCCCGCGGGTGGTGTGAAACAGGGATGGCAATCGGTGTTTCGCTCGCGCGCGGTGGATGGGCCCTACGAAGATCGCATCGTGCTCGCGCAGGGTTCGAGCGACGTCAACGGCCCGCATCAAGGTGCGCTCGTCGACACGCCGGGCGGCGACTGGTGGTTCTTGCACTTTCAGGACGCCGACGCGTACGGGCGGCTCGTCCACATGCAGCCAGTGGCGTGGAAGGACGACTGGCCCGTAATTGGAGACGATAGTGACGGCGACGGGAAAGGTGAGCCGCGGCGGCAGTGGAAGAAGCCGTCGTTGCCGGCCTCAAAGCCCCTCGTGCCTCCGGCCAGCGACCGCTTCCTGTCTCGAGAGCTCGGACTCCAGTGGCAGTGGCAGGCAAATCCGCAGCGGTGGTGGTGGGGCCACGACCCGTCGGTCGGCCTTCGCCTTTCCGCCGTGCCGTCATCGCCGAATCTCTGGAATGCGGCCCACCTGCTGATGCAGAAGTTCCCGGCGCCAGAATTCACCGCCACCGTCCGACTCGACGCCAGCGGGTTGCAAGACGGAGAGCGCGCCGGGTTGATCGTGTTCGGGGCCGACTACGCCTGGATCGGCGTCGAGCGAATGAATGGCTCGCGGCGCCTCGTGCTCCGCGCCGCGGAGAACGCCGCGGCCGGCCCCGAAGAAAAGGAGCTGGCGAACGAGCCCGCTCCTGAGGGTGTGATCACGCTACGCGTGTCGGTCAGTAATGGAGGCGTTTACCGGTTCGATCGGGGTCCGGCGTTCACCGCAAAGCCCGGCCGGTGGGTCGGTGCGAAGGTCGGGATCTTTGCGTCCGCGCCACCTGAACGGCGACGGACCGGGTACGTCACCATCCGTTCGTTCGAGGTGGAACGCTAGCGTTCGTGTAGACTTTTCGTTTACCCGATGCGCGAAATCATTGACCTATTCCTCCACGTCGACGAACACCTGACCGCGTTTGTCGCTGAGCACGGAAAACTCGTTTACGCCTGCTGTTCGGGGTCATCTTTGCGGAGACCGGGCTCGTCGTCGCGCCCTTTCTTCCCGGAGACTCCCTGTTGTTCGCCGCCGGCGCCATCGCGGCGACCGGAGGTCTCAACCTGTGGGTCACGATGCTGCTCCTGTTTGCCGCCGCGGTGCTCGGCGACGCGGTGAACTACAGCGTCGGGCATTACATCGGCCCGCGCGTGTTCCGCGCCGAAGGGCGCACCGGACGACTCGAGCGGCTGCTGAATCCAAAACATCTCGAACGCACGCACGAGTTCTTCGAGAAATACGGCGGCAAGGCGGTCGTGCTCGCGCGCTTCGTGCCGATCGTCCGCACCTTTATTCCATTCGTGGCCGGCGCCGGTTCGATGACCTACGGCACGTTTGCGTTCTACAACGTCCTCGGCGGGGCGTTGTGGGTGCTCGCGTGCGTGGGCGCCGGCTACCTCTTCGGCAACATTCCCATCGTGAAGGAAAACTTCGAACTGGTGATCCTCGGGATCATCGGCGTCTCGATCCTGCCGATGGTCGTCGAGTTCTTCCGCGCGCGAACCAAGTAATTCCTGCATAGCGGCTCACGAGCTCTGCTGCGTTTCGCGCGTGTATCGCAGTCGTGGTGGCGTGGCACTTCACTTGCTCCCTGCGAATCTCGACGAGAGATTCGACACGCAATGCTCAGGAGGAGCAAGCCGATGAAGTCTTCCACTGGAAAATGGGTAGTCACCGTTATGGCAGCGGCGCTGATCGCGGCGCCGGCGGCCGCACAGACGCCGCCGCCGCAGCCGCCCGCGACGGCTCAGCCGCCCGCACAACCGCAGAGCACGCCGCCGGCGCCGCAGGGCACCGAGTCGGCCCAGGAGCATCTGCGTGCCGCGTCTGCAGCGCTGAATGACGTTCAGATCGAGAATCTGAGCGCTCGCGCGAAGACGCAGGTCAACGAACTGAAGCGTCGCATGACCGCGCTCGAGCGCTCCGGCGCGGCGCCGACCGCAGCCGCGAAGCAGACCGTCAACTGGGGCACTGAAGTGGCGGCGATGGACAAGATCCTGACGTCGCTGCTCGCCGACGCGCCGGCCACCGGTACCGCAGGCTCAGCTCCGAACAAAGCCGCGGCTGCCGCGACCCTGGACGATACCAGCCGCGCGAAACTGACCGAAGTGCGCACGCACCTGACCGCCTACGCTGCCGCGATGGCGGGTGCCCCGGCCCCGTCTGCCGCGGCGCCGCCGACCCGACCGCCGCACCGACGCCGCCGACCGCCACCAGCGCGCAGCCGCCAACCAGCGCGCAGCCGCCGGCCAGCACGCAGCCGCCGACCAGCGCGCAGCCGCCGACGTCTGCGGCACCAGCGCCCCAGGCGGGCGCCGAGACTGCTCGCCGTCATCTCAGTGACGCGCGCAACTCGCTCAGCGCCCTCACGCAGCTGCCGGCTGCCGGCCAGCTCGCGGGCGACGCACGCGCCCAGATCTCCCAGCTGATCACGAACTTCAACGAGCTGATCACGACCCAGAGCAATTGGAAAGAGGCCTACGCCAAGGTGAACGCCAACATGACGGCGCTGCTGGGCGCCGATACCGCGGCGGTGGCCGCGACCACTGGCACCGCGGGTGCGGTGGGCACGTCGGGCTCCACCGGCATCACTCTGGATCCGACCATTCGCGAAAAGCTTCTCGAGATGCGCAAGCACCTGGCGGAATTCGAGAAGGCCTCGGGCGGCACCCCGGCGGCGGCACCGGCCAACGTCGAAGACCAGCCGACGTCCACGCCCGCGACGCCGACTACACCCCCGACGCCGACTACGCCCCCGACACCGACCGCGCCCCCAACACCGACCGCGCCGACGACACCTGCGCCGACCGGCACGACCGGCACAACGCCCGCGCCAACTACAGCCGCGACCGAGCAGCCCGCGCAGGCGGACTGGATGAAGCACATGAACGCCATCGAGCTGATGCTTCGCTCGCAGGACGAGAGCGGCGGCATCACACTCGACAAGGCCAAGGTCGAGATGCTGCGCACGCATCTCGCGGAACTCCGCAAGCTGCTCGAGCGGAAGTAACCCACTCTCGATGAGCGCCGGGCTGCATGCTATGCTGCCCGGCGCCCATGAAAAGTCTTCCTCGCACGCTGATCCTCGCCGTGGCCGTCGCTGCGGCGGGTTGGATTCCTCTCGCCGGCCGCAGCGATTCCCCGCTCGACATCGCCGCCCTCGCCTGGGACCGTGGCGATTACGTCACGGCACTGCAGACCTATCTCAAGGTGCTCGACTCTCCCGATGCGGCGGCCGCACTCGAAACGATTGCGCTGCAGACCGGCGAGCTGTTTCAGACGACGGAGCTGACGACTGACGGCGCGACGCCAGTCTTCTCACCCGACGGGAAGTATTTCGCCTACGAAACCGGCACGGGTCTGACCAGGATGACGCGTCTGCATCAGACCGCGAATCCGGGAAAGCCCGCGGCGGAAGTGCAGGGATCGAGCGCCGCCTTCTCTCCCGACGGGACGAAGGTCGCGTACCTGAAGGTGACGCCGTCGCCGTCCTTGCTCGAAGCCCAGGCGACGGTCGACCGCGCCCCGCAGGCCGAGCGGCAGCAGCGGCAGGCCGCCGTGACGCGCGCCATCGCGCGCGAGTCCCAGGTCGTCGTGCGCGACCTCGCGACCGGCGCTGAAACACGAATCGATGTCGGCGACCTGCGGAAGTCCGCACTGGCCTTTGCGACAGGCGGCGCCGTCGTGTTCGCCGGGGCGTCCGCCGAGGAGCCGACGCAGATCTACATCGCGACCGCCTCAGGCGCAACCGTGCTGCAGACGAATGGCACGGGAGAGAAGGCGCCAACTGCGGTGAACTCGACCGGCACCGCCCTGCTCTACAGCATCCGTGCGCCCGGCGCCGGCGGCGGACGCGGTGGTGGCGGTGGACAGGGAGGCGGTGGCTCTTTCGGACTCGTGGCCCTGCCGAACGGCGCGAGCCAGCGTCATCAGCGGCACGGCCCCATCGTTCTCAGCCGACGGCAACTCGCTGACCTATGTCGCGCGCGAAGGCACCGAGTACCGCCTGGTGGTGGCGGACGTGAAGGACCCGTCCCGCGTGTCGGTCGCGCGCAAGGGATCAGAACGCATCGATGCGCCTGCGCTCTCCCCGGACGGCAGCCGCGTCGCCTTCCAGATGATGCCGAAGGAAGACTGGGAGCTCTTCACCGTCACGCGCGACGGCAAGGAAGAGACGCGAGTCACACGCGAGATCCAGCACGACCTGCTACCCCGTTTCCTCGACTCGAACCGGCTGCTCGCCACGATGGGCGAGGCCCGGCATCGCCGGTCGCACGTCTACGACCTCAGCTCGCCGACACCGTGGTCAACGCGCGCGCGGCTGTTCCACAACAACACCGTCCGCACGATCGCGCCGGAATACACGTGGGTGCCCGAGCTGCCGACGGGAAGCGGGTGCTGATCGTGTCCGAGCGGGACGGCGATACCGTGTCGGTCGAACGCGGTGTCTATCTCGTGGATCTCGAACGCAAGATCACGCGCGAGGCCCTTCGTGCGCGCGTCGCGGCCAACCTGGCGGCGGAAGAGGCGCTCCGCGCCAAGGGCCGTCGGCTCTATGCCCCCATCGCGGCCAACGTCAAGAAAGTCACCGAGCAGGCGTCCGTGGACCGCGTCTACGGGTACGAGAAGGCGCTGTTCGACTTCGACTCGAAACACATCACGCGGCCTGGCAACAAGCTGGCGAGCGAATACCTGTTCAACAAGTACAAGTCCTTCGGCTACGAGCCCGAGTACCAATGGTTCGCCGGCCGCGGCGCTCTCGGCGGCCAGACCGCCAACGTCATCGCCACCCTCAAAGGCACCGTCAACCCTGAACTGATCTACGTCGTCAGCAGCCACTACGACTCGGTCGCGGTCGGTCCTGGCGCGGACGACGACACGTCCGGCACCGCGGCGCTCCTCGAAGCGGCGAGGATCATGGCGAACAGCCCACAGCCGGCGACGATCGTTTTCGCGTCGTTTACGGGCGAAGAGGCAGGGCTGCTCGGAAGCCGTGAATACGTGCGTCGTGCGGTGACCGACAAGCTGAAGCTCGTGGGCGCGCTCAACAACGACATGGTGGGCTGGGCGAACGATCACCGGCTCGACAACACGATCCGCTATTCGAACGCCGGCATCCGAGACATCCAGCACTCGGCGGCCATGCAGTTCAGCAACATGGTCACCTACGACGCGCTCTACTACAAAAGCACCGACGCCGCCGCCTACTACGAGGCCTACGGTGACATCGTCGGCGGCATCGGCTCCTACCCGGTGCTCGGCAACCCGCATTACCACCAGTCACACGACCTGCTCGACACCATCAACCATCAGCTCGTCACCGAGGTGGCCAAGACCACGGCCGCAACGCTGATGCTGCTCGCCTCGAGTCCCTCGCGGCTGACGGACCTGAAGGTCGACACCTTCACCGGCGGGACGGCAAAGATTTCGTGGACGCCGAGTCCGGAAAAGGGCATCACCGGTTACATCGTTGCCTACGGTCCGCCGACGAATCCCGAAGCCCAGACACTGCGCGTCACACAGCCGTCCGCTACTGTGCCGAAGGTGGCCGCCGGTTCCGTAATCTCCGTGAAGGCGGTGAACGCGAAGGGCCTCGAAGGCTGGGACTGGGCGAGGATCAGCGTGCGCTGACGCGCACGCGTGCTCGGGCCGTGGATTCGGGGTTCTGTAGCGCAGTTTAGTCCTGCTTGATTAAAGATCGCGTCGCTCGAATTGCCAGTACGCGAGGAACGCGAACATGGCCGTCGCACCGAAGAGGATCGAGAGGTCGACGGCGGGCTTGGCCGTGCCGCCGATGATCAACAGCGCCGGGTAGTAGTTGAACGGGAACGCCCACGCGATTATGCGCGCGGGGGGCCAACCGATCGCCACGAAGTCGATCAGGTAGCCGACGACCACCACAGCGGCGCCGATCGTGAACGCGGTGGTCCAGCGCGTGACGGACGCGGCGACGAGGAGACCGATCGACGCGCAGCACCACGCGACGGCGATCAGGTGGAGCGCGAGCAGCAACAGCAGGCCCAACGACGGCCCCGTCAGTTCCGGCGCCAGCGCGCGCAATCCCACGTAGGTTCCACCCACCATCAGCATCGTGAGCCCGGCGGTGGCTCCCATGGCGAGCAGGAGTGAGCGCGTCAGTACGTGGTGTCTTGGGACCGAGCGCGCGAGCACCACGTCAACCAATCCCGCCTCGACCTCGTGTGCCGGCTCGGTGGCGATGTAGACACCGATCAGCGATACCGCGCACACGATGATGGGGTGGAAGTAGCCGAAGGCCACCGACCCCTTGAACGTCGCCAGCGCCATCGCCTGCGCGCCGAGGCCGCGTTGCAGGAACCCTGGCATCAATTCCGCGACGCGCCCGAACGCCTGCGAGCGCTCGATCTCGGCGGCATGCGCGATCAGCATCACCTGGAACACGAAGAAGATCGCCATCGCTCCGAGAAGGATGAGGCGCGACTGCGCCGCCGATCGCTGGACGAGCGCGATCACGCGCATGCTGCTGGCTCCGCCTCGGTAGGTGACGCATAGAGACGCAACAGGTGCTGTTCGAGACTAAAGGTCTCCACCTGCAGGTCATGAACCGGTAACGACTCGAGCGAGCGCAGAAAAGGGCCGAGAGGCCCCACGACCTCCGCTTCCCACTCGGTCGCGCTTAACGCCCTCACCGCAACGCCGACGGTCATTGGTAACGGCACCGGATGGGTGAACTGCACGCGGACTCGGCGCGGGGCGTCACGCTCGAGATCCTCGAGCGAGCTGACCATTACGATGCGGCCGGCGCGGATGATGCCGACACGATCGCAAGTCGTCTCCACCTCTGTGAGCACGTGAGAGGACAGGAACACCGTCGCGTCGCCGCTGCGGCGCACGTCCTCGATCACTTCACGAAAGGCGTGCACCATGAAGGGATCGAGCCCTGCGGTCGGCTCGTCGAGAATGACGACGGCCGGGCGTGCCATCAGGGCCTGGATGATGCCGATCTTCTGCTTCATCCCGTGCGACTGGTCGCGCAGGCGCCGGCCCAGGTCCACGTCGCTGACGTCGAAGCGGCGCAAGAGCAGCCTGAGGTATGCACCCTGAACGGGCCGCCCGTCGATCTTCGCGAGATAGTCGAGATAGCCACGCGCGCTGAGATCCGGGTAGACCGGAAGTTCCCCAGGGAGGTAGCCGATCTGCGCGCGCGCCTTCAAGCTGTCGCGCTGGCAGTCGAACCCGAGCACCGCCGCCCTTCCCTTCGACGGACGCAGCAGATCGAGCAGCAGACGGATGGTCGTCGTTTTTCCGGCGCCGTTGGCGCCGAGAAACCCGAAGACCTCACCTCGCTCGACCCGCAGCGTGACGTCGTCGATCGCAATCACCGGCCCGAAGTACTTGCCGAGGCCGTCGATGCGGATCGCGGGTTCGGCCATTACCTCCCCTGTTTCACGCGTGCCAGTTCGCGGAGCGCCAGGACCATCGCGTCTCGCGCGGGGAGAACCGAGCCCTGCCCCGTGATCAGGATCTCGTTCGGCACCGACGGTACGTCGAAGGTCCCGGGTTCGACGCTGGCGACGATGTCGCGGTTCGTCAGCCGGTAGTGGACGCTGTACGGCTGCTTCAGGAAGGTGCCCTTCACGTCAAGTTCGGTGACCCGGTAGTCGGTCGCGTGGATCAACACGCGCGCTTCGCTGAGGTCCCACACCGGGTTGACGATCGGCGTCTGCACCTTGGGGACGTTGATGCGGTACTGACGTCCATCCGCGGTCTCGACGGTCTCGAGGAGTTGGTCGCCGCTCGCCTGGATCATCGCGATGGTGGCCTGCATGTGGAGGCGCTCCATCTCGACGATCGACGGCCCCACATTCGACGGGATCGTCAGCTCGAATCGATACGGCTGCCCCTCGACGGTGAACATCATCACGCGCTGGCCGCTGACCGGATCCTGCGCGATCGACGAAAAGGGGGTGCCGTCGGGCGCGTAGCTCGCGAACCGGAAGCGGCCGGGCGTGCCGTGGTCGATCACCTGTCGCACGCGGTAGGTGCCGTTCGCATGGTCGGGCATCAGGTCCTTCGGCACGCCGTCGAGCACCAGCTCGTACTCGAGGGTCTCGACACCGCTGGTGATCGCCTCCGACAGCCTGGTCGCTGATGCGGCAAGCACTTCCGCAGCCGATACCGCGCCGCGGTCTTCTTTCAGCAGCGGCGCCACGAAGAGCACAGCGATGAGCGTCGCGGCGGCCACCGCAGCGGTGCCCCACGCGGCCCGCCACCATGTGGGCGACGGCTGCGGCTCGCGGAGCCGGGTCGCGCCCGGGGCGCTGGGTCCTGCCGCCAAAGCCGCCTCGATGCGCTGTGCGAGCGACGCCGGCATCTCTACTGCCGTGCCGGCGCCGAGCTCCGCGATCTGCGCCTGCCGCTCACCGACCCGGCGCCCGCACGCATCGCACGTCCTTGCGTGCTGCTGCTCCGCCGGCCGCGCTTCGCCGTCAGCGACGGCCTGAACCTGCGCGCTGGAAAGACACTTCATGACCTTCTCCTCGTTCCTGTTCGAACGCCCGCGTCCATCGCTCGATGGCGCGCGCGAGAAACTGTCCCACGGACGCTTCGTTCACGCCGGCCGCCGACGCCATCTCGCGGTAGGACAACCCTTGCGCGCGAAGCGCCAGCAGCAACCGATCCCGTTCTGGTAAGTGACGCATCGATGCCCGCAGCGCCCGGTGACGACCGTCTTCGTCCGGCAGCATCGGCGGATCAACCGCCACGTCGTGGCCCGTCGTCCACGGCAGCCACCGCATGCCCCGCCGCTGCCGGTCCCGCGCCGCATTCGCCGCCACGGTAAACAGCCACCCCCGCAGGTTGCCGGTATCGCCCCCCGCTTCGAGGTGCTGCAAGAGCTTGAGAAACGTCTCCTGGACGACGTCCTCGGCGTCCTGCCGATGCCGCATGAGCGCCGCCGCGAACCGGTAGACCGCTGTCCCGTGCTCGCTGAAGAGCTCGCGTGTCCTATTCGTTGCGCCTGTGCTGGGCATCGCCGTCATAGGTATAACGCGAGGACCGGCTGCTTATGACATCTCGGCTCGCCTCCCGTTGTTCGTTGTTCGTTGTTCGTTGTCCGCGGTTAGGGGTTGTTGCGGAGTTTGGAGTTGGGAGTTTGGGACTTGGCTGCCGAAGAGCTGCTTCACGGAGGGGCGTTGCAAGACGATGATCGTGAAGACGCCGAGGACGGTGCCAAAGGGGACGAAGGCGCACTCGATGGCGGCGATCACCAGGCAGAAGGTGTAGTTGATATGCCGCGACAGAAAGCGGCCCGCCGCGATGATGAGACCGGCGAAGGCCAAGCCGGTCAGGATAACCAGCAGCGCCATGGCGACGAAGAACCAACCCATCGCGCGCCCCCCGGGTTCCCCGCCGTCAAAGCCGCCCCTGATGAGAGCGATGCCGAAGAACAGGTGCACTACCGGGAACAGCGAGAACAACCCGGCGAACCCTCCGACCACGTAGTGAAAGATCGAAAGCAGTTTCAGGTGTTCGAGGTCAGTATCGAGTGGTTCTGCCATCATGCCTCACGGGACAAGCGGACTATCGACACGGAGCAACGTAGCGTGGAGACATCGAACCGAATCCTCGAGGGCACTGCGCGGGACGAGCCAGGTAATGCGAAACGATGAGGTCGACACACCCTTCACGGCTACGCCGGCGTCTTCCAGGCACGCGGTCCCGCGCCGAAGGTTCTGGTAAGTCGCGTTGATGCCGGCGCCGACGACGCTGACGGCGCCGAGGGTGTCGATCAGGCGGGCGTTGTCGCCAAACTTCGCGCTGACATCGCGGCGCAGGTGGTCCTCGTCGTGAAGGTTTTCGCGCGATACGACGACGGTCACGCCGTCGCCGGCAGATCCGAAATCGGTCCATTGGAGCTGCTTGCCCACTACGCCCCTGGAGTCGAGCAGGTCGACGAGTCGCATGCCGTCCCCCACGGCCTGTAGCACGAACACGTCGCGCTCGCTGGCGACACCGACCACCGAGCCCGGTGTGCGCGGCGCGGCTTTGCGGACGACGGTGCCGTCCGACGCGGGATCGGTGCCCGGAAGGGCCGAGGCGGTGGCCCGGGCATAGATCGCAATCCCGGCGGCCTTGGCGAACTCGATCGCCTGCGCGTTCAACACCTTCGCGCCGGATTCTGCCAGCTCCTGGGTCTCTTCGTACGACAGCGTGCCGATGCGCCGCGCATCCTTCACCACGCGCGGGTCGGCGGTGTACACGCCGTCCACGTCCGAGCAAATCTCGCAGTACTCCGCGTCGAGCGCCGCCGCCATGGCGACCGCTGTCGTATCGCTCCCGCCGCGCCCGAGTGTCGTCACCTCGCGGCGATACGACACCCCCTGGTAGCCGGCAATGACGACGACCCGCCCGCGGGCGAGCTCGTCCTGCACGCGGAAGGGACGCACTTCAATGATCCGGGCGTCGATGTGGCGGTCGTTGGTGATGATGCCCGACTGGCTGCCGGTAAAGCTGATGGCATCGCCGCCCAGCTCGCGGATCGCCATCGACAGCAGCGCCATCGAGATGCGCTCGCCGGCCGAGAGCAGCATGTCGAGCTCGCGGCGGTCGGGATTCGGCGAGACCTTCTTGGCGAGCGACAGCAGGTCGTCGGTCGTGTCCCCCATCGCCGACACCACAACCACCACGTCGTGGCCGGCCTGTTTCGTCCGCATCACCCGCTCGGCGACCGCGCGGATCTTCTGCGCATCCGCCACGCTGCTGCCGCCGTACTTCTGAACGACGATCGACACGCTATGCATCATTTCATCAATTGAACGTTGGTCGTCAGAATTGAAAATAGATAAAGTCGAGCGACGTGCGGCTGCGAAGCACGAGGATGGCGGCCACGGCGAGCCCGCAGCCCACGCCCTGCAACGCGACCCGCGGCCACGAGACGAGAGACTTGCGTCGTCGAGACGTCTTCCCGCGCATCTCAATCCAAACGTCGTTCACCCACAGCGGCCACGAATACGCGAGCGTCAGCAGGAACAGATAAAGCGCGATCTGACGATCGAGCGCGCTGGCGGCGAACGGCGAGAGCGCCAGATGGCGCACGAGCATCGAGAGCTCGGTCTCTCGGAACAGCAGCCATCCGATGCAGGTCAGCACGAACATCCCGGCGATCCGGGCCACGCGAGCGACCCCGTTCGACGGGAGCGACGGAGTGGCGCGCGCTGCAAGGAGCAATAGCCCGTGGTACAGCCCCCATAACACGTAGTTCCAGCTCGCACCGTGCCACAGGCCCGACAGCAGGAACGTCACGAGGACGTTCCTCGCCCACTTCAGCGGCGTCGTTTGCGACCCGCCGAGCGGGATGTAGACGTAGTCGCGGAACCAGGTCGAGAGCGTGATGTTCCAGCGGCGCCAGAAGTCCGTCGGGCTCGTCGCCATGTAGGGGTGGTCGAAGTTCTCGGTCAACTCGAAGCCCAGCCACCGCGCGGTGCCGCGCGCGATGTCGATATAGGCCGAGAAATCCGCGTAGATCTGCATCGCAAACGCGAAGACGCCGACCCACAGGATCGGAAACGACGGATCCGACGCCGCGAAGACCTTGTTGGCGACGATGCCGACGTTGTCGGCGATCACGAGTTTCTTGAAGAACCCCCAGCAGATCTTGATGAACCCGGAGTACGCCGCGCTCACGTCGAACCGGCGCGGGCGCTCGACCTGCGTGAGGAGCGTGCCCGCACGCATGATCGGGCCGGCGACGAGGTGCGGAAAGAACGACACGAACGACGCCACGTCGAGCAGGCTCCGGCGCGCGTGGGTGTGCCCGCGGTATACGTCGATGGTGTAGCTCATCGCCTGGAACGTGTAGAACGAGATCCCGGCGGGCAGAAGAATCCGCAGCATCGGCGGGTTCACGCTCCACCCCGCGGACGCGAGCACGCCGTGGACGTTTTCGACGAAGAAGTTGAAGTACTTGAAGAACGCCAGCATGCCGAGGTTGGCGAGCATGCTCGCCCACAGCAGTGGCTTCTTCGAGGCGGGCCGCGCCTCGATCCCGCGCGCCGCTGCGTAGTCGATGATCGTGGACGTGGCGATCAGCACCAGGAACCAGTGGTGCACGTAACCGTAGAAGACGTAGCTCGCCACCAGCAGCAGGAGATTCTGGCCGCGGTGCGGCAGGCACCAGTAGATCGCCGTGATGACGAGGAAGAAGGCGACGAAGTCGAGGCTGTGGAAGATCAATTGACGTGCGGACCGACGCGGTTCCAGAAAATCGAGGTGTAGCGCTCGCGCGCGTCGCGCGCCAGGTGATCGCCGTCGCCGTACATCTCGAGCCCCAGCGCTCGGTCACCGGTCTCGTCGTGCCACAACCCGCCCTGGGAGCGAATGTAGGTCGCCAGCTTCGCGGTGTAGGCGCGCAACACCGGGGACTGATACGGCGGCCGGCCGCCAACCGGACGCCGCTGCACGCGAACGAAGTAGAGCGCGATCCCGGCCGCTCGCGCCTCACGGAGCATCAGCGGGAGCACGGAACGATCGACGTAGCGGTCGAAATCCGCCTCGGTGTCCTGCGACCCGATGTCTGCCGCTTCCACCGGGCGCATGTGTTGAAAGTCGAAGCGCTCGTTCATGGCGGTGACGAGTGCCGCTCCGCCGCCGTCGCCCGGCGCCACGAGACGCGCCGCGGCGCTCCCCAGAGCGGGCGTCATCCACAGGCGCGCGCGGTCCGCCCCGTAGGCCTGTTCGGCGCGCCCCGTCGCCTGGAGCCGCCACTCCCCGATCCGCGAGGCGATCACGTCGTTGAGTTCATGCTCCTCGTCGAGCGCCACGCGGTCCACGTTCCAGGTATCCATGCGGAACATGATGTCGGTGAGGTTGGTGTCGCGGAAGAAGATGAAGACGTACTTCGGGCGCGCGCCGCTGGCGATGACCCAGTTCTTGAGCGCGAGATACCAGAACGCCGGGCCCGACCCGGCGTGGAGGATCGCGAACACGCGCCGGCCCGACACCTGTTCGAGAAACGCGGGATCGACGCGTGTGCCGGCCATCGAGTCGCCGATCACGACGAGTTCGGGGCGCTGGTGCGCGATGCGGTCGAACGGAAAACGGTCGAATGGCGTCCGCGCGCGCGGTCCCTCGAGGGCGGGCAGGTACGAGGCTGGTGTCGTGCGGTCGCCGTAACGCGCGTCGAGCAGCTTCACCCCGAAGGGTACGACCAGCGACAGCGCCACGAGCGCTGCCAGGCGCGCCATCACTCGGGACAGGAGCCCGCGTGGTATCCCGCCACCACCTTCACGTCGTCGGGCTCCGGCCGCACGACCTGGTAGAACTCATCGTCATAGCCGGAGTATTGATAGACCCAGTAGGTTCGACCGCTGGCGCGCACGGTTCCGAACGGCAGCATGAAACCGACACCCTTGCGATCGCAGTAGGTCACGCGCGACGCGAGCTCGACGTGGGTCTTGCCGCTCGGCCCCACGTGCACCCACCCCTGGCCCGTGGTCGCCAGGCCGCAGCCGGAGTCGCGAAGGCGCGCGGGGTACTGGCGAACGGACTCGACGAAGTAGGTGATCCAGCCGGCGGCGTCGCTGGACACGCGGTACATCGCTTCCATCGTGATCGGCGTCTTCTTGCGCGCCGCCTCGTCGAACGGGTGCTCCCATGCGTCGAACGAGCGGATGGCGCGCTTCTCCATCTTGTCGAACTCGTCCCTGATGAGCGTCAGCGCGCGTTGCCACTCCGTCGAGTTCCGTTCGACGAACTCGATGCGACCGACCGTCACGTCGCCTGAGACGAGGAGGCCGTCCTTCGGATACGGCTGCTTCAGCCGCGGCGGCGCAAGCTCGCGTGGCTTGTAGTCGGTGCGCAATCCCAGCCGCGCCGAGCACAGCGCCTTCACCTGCGACAGCGCGGTGAACGAAACCTCGCCGGTCTTCTGTCCGTTCGACCAGACCGACATGTGTTCCGGCCGCGCGCCGATCCCCCACCAGTCGCTGTCCACATCGCCGAGCGAGATCGGCATCACACCACGCTGGTCCTGCGGCCAGGGGGACACCCACCGCTTGCCGGTGTACGCCGCAAACGGGATCGCAAGCCCGTCGCGATTCAACACCCCCAGAAGAAAGGGGGCATTCGACATCTCCTGCTCCGCCCGCGGCACCGCCAGCCACAGGCATACGAGCCCAACAAGAACCGTGGGGCGCATTGTTCGGTGAAGATACCACTCTCCCCAGCCGCGCGACAAAGCCCGCCTTCAGTAGAGGCTATTGCGCTTCGTTTCGCTCTTTCTTGAGGCCGGCGCGGCGTTCGAGCGAGCGCTCGATGAGCCAGAAGACGAGGGCCCAGGAGAGCCCAATGAGCCACCCTCCGAGGACGTCGGTCGGATAGTGGACCCCGAGGTAGATCCGGCTCAACCCCACCAGCGCCGTCGCCGACATCGCGATGGTGATGCAGTACCACTTCACGATCGGGCGTTCGGCAACCCGCATCAACAGGACGCCGAGTGTCAGATACACGACCGCCGACGTCAACGCGTGACCGCTGGGAAAGCTGAGACTCCACACCTCGCGGAGGTGGGGAACGACCGACGGTCGCGGCCGCGCGAACATCCACTTCAAGAGGTCGTTGAGGAACCAGCCGCCGAGACTCGCGAGCAGCACGAACAGCGCGTTCTTGTGCATGCCCTGGAGCCAGAGGAACCCCACCACCGCGATGACCGCAAGACCCAGCACCGTGGCGCTGCCGAGCGCCGTAATGTCGTCCGCTATGATCTTCAGCCACACGGGCCCGATCGGCTGCGCCGGATTGTCGTCCTTGCGCAGGGACCTCAGGATCTGCTCGTCGAAGTGCTGCGTATCTCCCTCGAGCACATTGCCAACCAGCATCAACAGCGACACCGTAATGCCGACGAGCAGGATCGCGGCGAGGATCAGCTTCAGTTCTTCGCGATCGCGCGACGTAATGTGCTTCCAGACATACGTCACTCCCTTGTGAGCCACCCGCTTCATAGCTGCATTATGACGAACTCCTCTTCTGCTAACCTCTAGCGCACTGCCATGCGTTCACTCTACGCGCGTCTCAACGATCGGTTTGCCGGTGACGACGACGGGATCAGCCGGCGCGAAATGATCCGGCGCTCGCTCGCCGCTGCCGCCGGCGTGCTGCTCACCGATCGGCTTCCGCTCGCTCAACGAGCCTCCGGCGCTCGCGTCGTCATTGTCGGCGCCGGATTCGCGGGGCTGGCGGCGGCGTTCGAGCTCGCGCACGCCGGCGCGGACGTCACCGTCTTCGAGTCGCGCAACCGGATTGGCGGCCGCGTGCACACGCTGCGTGACTTCGTGCCCGGCGGGCACGTCGAGGGAGGCGCAGAACTGATCGGATCGAACCATCCGATCTGGATGCGCTACCGGGACCGCTTCAAACTGCCGATGCTGGACGTCACCGAAACCGACGGCGACTACCCCATCCTGCTGGAGGGGCGCCACGTGACCGCGAAAGAAGCCGAGGCGCTGTGGATAGAAATGACCGCGGCGCTCCTGAAACTGAACGCCGACGCCGCACGCATTCCCGATCCGTTCGCGCCATGGACGGCGCCGGACGCCGCTGCGTTCGACGCCAGGTCGCTGCGAAGCTGGATCGACACCGTTGACGGCTCGCCGCTCTGTCGCGCCGGGATCGAAACGCAGATGGCCACCGACAACGGCGTACGCACCGCCTGGCAGAGTTATCTCGGGAACCTGGCGATGATCAAAGGCGGCGGACTGGAAAAGTTCTGGACCGACACGGAGGTGTTCCGCTGCGCCGCGGGCAACCAGCAGCTCGCCGTGGCGCTGGCGCGCGAGGTCGGGAACGATCGCATTCACTTGAGCACCGTCGTCTCGGCGATCGACATTCTGCCCACGGGCGTCCGCATCGCCGCCGGCACGCGCGTCATCGAGGCTGACCACGTCGTCCTCGCCGTTCCCCCGCCGGTCTGGAACCGGATCGCGATCACACCGCTGCTGCCGCCAGAGCTCGTGCCGCAGATGGGCACCAACGTGAAGTTCCTGATGTCGCTCAAGGGACGTCAGGTGTGGAGGAAGACGGCCGACATCCTCTCCGACGGTCCGGTGAACATGACGTGGGAAGCGACGCAGCAGCAGAAAATCACCGGCGCCGGCATGGTGGCGTTTTCGGGCGCGGCGGCGGCTGACGAGGTTCGCGCCTGGCCCGCAGGCGATCGTGCGCGCCGATATCTCGACGCGTTACGCCCCTTCTACCCCACACTGAGCGCCTCGCTGGTCACGAGCCGTTTCATGGATTGGCCCTCGGACCAGTGGGTGAAGGCCTCGTATTCCTTCCCCTCACCCGGACAAATCACACGAATCGGCAGCGCTACGACGCAGCCAATCCACGACCGCCTGCACCTGGCGGGCGAACACACCTGCTACGCGTTCGTTGGCTACATGGAGGGCGCCCTGCAGTCGGGTGCGCGTGTTGCCGCGGCGATTACCCGAGCGACACAGGGCTTACCGGCGGCGTAACCCGTTACAGAAACGGAAAGCGGGCTTCGGACCTAACCGACGGCGGTACAAGGATTTGCACGAATAAGGCAGGGGAACGGCTCTTGCCTCTGAGGGGCTACCTTGATCCTCCCGTCCGTTCTGCGTCTGGTCGGAACCGCCTTCGCTTCTCTCTGTTTTCTGCACCCCGGCTTTTGCGCAGGCGCCTGATCCTCAGATCGAGCTCAACCTGATGACGCTGCCGACGACACAGTCGTTGCGGCCGAAGCAGAGCTACTTCCGGCTGACTCACCGGTTCAATCGAGACCTGACCCTAGGGGAGTTTTCCGACCTCGCAAAGGATCTGTTCGCGTTCGACAACGGGGCGCTGCTCGGCCTCGAGTACCGCATCGGTGTCGCCCCAGGTATTCATGCCGGTCTGCACCGCTCGACCTTGCACAAGACTCTGCAGGTGTTCGGACGTTGGGATGCGGTTCGGCAGGGAGAGGATTCGCCGTTCGGTATCTCCGCCCTTGGCACGTTCGAAGGTCTCGACAACCTCCAGGATGGATATCAACCGGGGGTAGGGGCTGTGCTGTCGAAAACCTTCGGACGTGCCGTCGCCCTCTATGCCTCGCCGATCTACGTGTGGGGCACCTTCGACGCCGAGCAGGTGGCCGCGGAGCTCGGCGAAGAAGATCACGGCCACGATCACGTCGAGCCGCTCACCCCGCCGATCGGCGGCCATGAGGGAGACGAACACGTAGAACACGAGGGGGAGGGAACGTTCTTCTTTGGGCTCGGCGCCCGTATTCGTGTACGCCCCAGCGTCTTCGTGGTCGGCGAATTCTCGCCGCGCGTCAGCGGCCACGACCCGGGCGACGAGATGTGGGCTGTCGGGATCGAGAAGTCGACACGCGGCCACACGCTGGCACTGACGCTGACCAACTCGTACGCCACCACACCAGGACAAATCGCCCGCGGCGGAACGCCCGGCGCGGTCTATCTCGGATTCAACATCACCAGGAAATTCTGAAGAGGGGAGGGCACATGCTGAAACGCGGATCGCTCGTCTTGTTACTGGCGCTGGGCCTGGCGGGGTGCGACAACGACAACCCCACCGAACCGGCCGACCCCAACGTCGTCGTCTTCGCAGCGCAACTGAGCGCGGCCAACGAAGTGCCCGCCATCACCAACGCCGAATCCGGTGCGCGCGGCGACGTCTTGATCACCATGCGCGTGCAGCGCGACGGCTCGAACAACATCACCGGCGCGACTTTCGACTTCGTCGTGAACCTGAACAGCTTCCCCGCCGGCAGCACCTGGACGCTGGCGCACATTCACGAAGGCCCCCCGGGCGTCGCCGGTGGCGTGCGCGTCGATACCGGCCTGAACCTCGGCGACGTCGATCCCGATCACCAACGGCACGCGTGTCCAACCAGCGGTTCACGGGGATCGGCTTCGGCCCGAGCGCTACGCTTACCGCCAACCAGCGCGCCGACTTCGCGACGCACATCCAGCAGCTGATGGTGAATCCGAATGGCTACTACTTCAACGTCCACACGGCGTTGAACGGCGGCGGCGCAGTGCGCGGGCCGCTCGTTATCCAGTAACCGCTGTTCGCTAATCGCTGTTCGCTGTTCGCTGTTCGGAGAAGGGAGAAGGCACGTTTTTTCCCTTCTCCCTTTTCCCTTCTCCCTTGATCTAGTCGCTCACTTCCCCCCACTCCCCGGCGGCAGCTTTCCGCTGAAGCCTTTCCCCGCCCGCGGACCTTTGTTATCGCTCGCGGGAGCGTGATCGAGATTCGCGACTCTCTGGGCGGTGGCGTGAACGAGTTGCGTGACGCGGGCGAGCTTGGGGAATTCGATCTTGGAGACTTCGTCGGTGACGAAGTGGTAGTCCTTGTGAAGGCCGGTGAAGTAGAAAATGATCGGGATGCCCTTCGACGCGTAGCTGTAGTGGTCGCTGCGCGTATAGATCGATTGGGGATCAGCAGGATCGTTCAGCTCGTAATCGAGAGACAGCGGTTTCGACAGCGAGGCGTTGGCCTCCTCGTTCAGGTTGTGCAACTCGGTGCTGATGCGATCTGATCCGACGACGTAGACGTGGTTGGCCTTTTCCGGATCGTCGCAGGCGTTGCGGCCGATCATGTCGATGTTGAGCTGCGCGACGATCTTGTCGAGCGGCACCACCGGATAGTCCGCGTTGAACCGCGAGCCGAGCAGGCCGCTTTCCTCTCCTGCGTGCCACACGAACAGCAGCGAGCGCTTCGGCCGCTGGCCCGTCGCGAACGCCTTTGCCAGCGCCATCAGTGCCACCGTCCCCGACCCATCGTCATCCGCGCCGTTGTTGATCGTGTCGCCAGGACGCGGTTCGGGACGTGTCTGTCCGGTGCAGCCGCCAGGATTTGCCTGTCCTCCGGTCGGCGCGGCGCCTTCACCGTAGCCAACGTGGTCGTAGTGCGCGCCGAACGCCACGTAGGTGTCCTTCAGCTTCGGATCGCTGCCTTCGATGATGCCGACGACGTTGTTGGTGCGCTGGGTGCGAACGACCTGGTAGTCGGCGTCCACGTTGATCGTCATCTTCACGCCCTTCAGCGCGAACCGCGGCAGCGGGTCACGCTTGGCCGCGGCGTCCTTCAGCTCCGCATACTTCGTCTCGGATCCGCTGAAGAGAAAATCGAGGAACTCCTCCTGCGCGGAGATCTGCGGCGTGATGATGTTGTCGTAGCGCTGCACCGTGGTGAAGTCGGTGGCGATCGGCGTCCCACCGCGGCCGCCCTGGCCCCCGGCGGGAGGCGGCGGCGCGGCTTGACCGCGACCGGCAAAGGCTGGGTTCGTCTGCGAGATGACCGCCACGGCCCCCTTCTCGATGGCAGTCGCGGCCGCGTGCGCCGAGCAGCCGGTTCGACCCTGCCGGAATGTTCGACGGACCCTGCTGGCCGAGGTAGATGACGACCTTCCCCTTCGGGTCGATCTCGGCATAATCGTCGATCTTGGCGTCGGGGATCTGCAGGCCGTACCCGACAAACACGATCTGGTCGCCGGTGACCGTCTGCTTACCACCCATCTGGCGCGGGAAGGTGATGCCCTCGCCGTCCTTGAAGGTGCGCGTCTGCCCGTTCACGTCCACGGTGATGGAGGCCTTGCTGTTCACCTTGACGCCCTGCACCTTGACCACCTGCAGGTAGGTGCCATCGTCGCCCGCCGGCTTCACGCCCCATTGTTGCAAGTGGCTGGTGATGTATCCGGCGGCGATGCCCAACCCCTCGGTGTAGGTGCGGCGACCCTGCAACTCGTCGGAGGCGAGGTAGGTCAGCCAGGTCTTGAGGTCGGATTCGGTGATGGCGTTGGCGCCGCGCTGTGCGTGGGGGTTGGCGGATAGCAGCGCGGTGAGGAGGAACGGAACGAGAAGAAGACGAGTGCGCATAAACCTCCGGTATTCGGTAGTTTCGGTGTTCGGTAGTTCGGTATTCGGTGTTCGGTGTTCGGTGTTCGGTGTTCGCGTCGGTAGTCGCGGAACGCGCGTAACAGTCGTTACGACGTGTGCGTAAAAGCTGCTTACTGGTCGGCAGATCCACCCGCGGTCACGCTGAATTCGCGTACCACCACGGTGCTTCCGAAGCAGGGGCCGATGCCGAGCGGTGCCTCGATATCCGCATAGTTACCCGTGCCGACGAAGCGATCCTCGCCGTCCACGACGACGCGCATGGCGCGCCCGTCGATTTCCCACAGAATCTCGTGCCACGCTCCGGCTTCGATGAACCCACGGTTCTCGAGCCCCTGTTGAGCGCCCGTTCCTGGATCGTGCACCCGCAGCTGCCGCACCGAGCCCTCCCAATTCAGGATGATCTCGCCGAGGTGCCAGTAGAGCCGCAGGTTCGTCGAATCGGTCTTGGCGACGGTGCGCAGCGTAAACGGCGCGCGGAACGTGCGCGGCGTAATCGCTGCCGCATTCATGTGATTGCGGCCTGCGCCAGTGAGCTGAATCCCATCAGCGGACCGATGGATCACACAGCCAAAATAAGGGATCAGCGTCGAAACCAGATCATCGGACACAGGTACTCCCGATCGCAGGGCGAGCCGCAGGAATCAATGCTACCGCACCGAGTACCGAACACCGATACCGAACACCGAACACCGAATACCGAACACCGTATCACCGAACACCGATCACCGATCACCGAGCGACGTTACGGTCGATGCCACCCGCGCGATACCAACGATAGGCATATGGCGGCAGGTTGATCACGTGCGATCCGCTCGGCTCCACCCGGCTGTCGTTCTTCGCCAGCAGGTCGATCAGGATGTGGTGGCCGGCGTTCGCGCAGCTGATTCTTGGGGCTTTCGGCTTGGGTGTGAAATTGTGCAGGATCAACAGCGAGTGGTCGTGCCATTCGTAGCGCATGATCAGCACGCCTGGCTCCGTCGTCTTCAGGATCTTCCAGTCTCCCCAGCTGATCTCGGGGCACTCCCGGCGCATGCGGATCTTGCGTTCCACCCAGTTGAGAAACGAGTGCGGGTCGCGGCGCTGCGCCTCGACGTTGACCCGCTTGTAGCCGTAGATCGGATCCTTGATCACCGGCCGGACGGTGCGTCGCCCGAGTGAGAAGCCGCCGTGTTTCTCGCCGGACCATTGCATCGGCGTGCGGGCGCATTCGCGCTCGGGCAGCGCCAGGTTGTCCCCCATCCCGATCTCGTCGCCGTACTGCAGCATCGGCGTCCCGGGCAGGGTGAAGAGCAACGAGAAGGCGAGCTCCATCTTCGCGCGGTCGTTGTCGAGCATCGGCGCGATGCGGCGGCGAATCCCGCGATCGTAGAGCTGCATCGACTTATCGGGGCCCATGGCGTCGAAGACCTTCTGCCGCTGCGCCTTCGTCAGCCGTCCGAGGTCGAGCTCGTCGTGGCTGCGCAGGAAGTTCACCCACTGCGCCGCATGGGGCCGCCGGTAGGTGTCCTCGAGCGCCTTCACCAGCGGACGGATGTCGCCGGTCGCCAGCCCGTAGAACAGCCGCTGGTTGACCGGGAAGTTCAGCATCATCTGCAGCCGGTCGCCGAGGTCGCCGAAGTACTCGAGGCTCTCGCCCGGCGGCACGTTCGCCTCCGCCAGCATGATCGCGTCGCGCTTCCGCCACTGCAGGAAGTCGCGCATCTCGTGCAGGAACTCGTAGTCCTTCCGATGCGGCGCGTCCACCCCCTTCGGGTGAAATCAGGAAGGGGACGGCGTCCATGCGGAAGCCCGACACGCCGAGCTGCAGCCAGAACCCCATGATGCGCATGATCTCCTTGCGCACCGCCGGGTTCATCGTGTTCAGGTCCGCCTGGTGCTCGTAGAAGCGATGGAAGTAGTACTCCCGCGCCACCGGGTCCCACGTCCACGTCGTCTTCTGGACGCCGGGGAACACCATGCCCTTGTTGTAGTCCTTCGGCCGTTTCTTCGACCAGACGTACCAGTCGCGGTACGGCGAGTGGGGATCGCGTCGCGCCGCCTGGAACCACGGATGCCGGATCGAGGTGTGATTGACGACGAGGTCGACGATGACGCGGATACCCAGTTGCTCGGCGTGGTTCATGAACTCGACGTACTCGCCGAGCGTGCCGTACTTCGGATGCACGCCGTAGAACTCGGCGACGTCGTACCCGTTGTCGAGATTCGGCGAGGGATAGAACGGCTGCAGCCAGATGCAGGTGACGCCGAGACCGGCGAGGTAATCGAGCTTGCGCGTCAGCCCGTCGAAGTCGCCAATGCCATCGCCATTGCCATCGAGGTATTTCTCGACGTCCATGCAGTAGAGGATGGCGTTCTTGTACCAAAGATCGTCGATCACACTATCCGCGAGTTTAGCCTGAGTGGGCAGTGGGGTTATTCGAGCGGCTAGAAAACTTCGAACTACGAACTCCGAACTTCGAACTTCCATTAAAGAGGGCTCGACGCGGTAGCGTCGAGCCCTTCCACAAGATCGTTCGTAGTTCGGAGTTCGGAGTTCGTAGTTTTCTAGCCGTCCGATCAACCCCACTGTTCGAAGCAGCAAGCCGCCTCGAAGCATAAACTGCTGTCGTGCCTGAGCTCCCCGACGTCGTCGTCTACATCGAAGCCTTGACGCCCCGCGTCGTCGGGCAGCCGCTCGAGCGGCTGCGGATTGGAAATCCCTTCATCATCCGGACCATCGAGCCGCCGTCCTCGGATTTCATCGGGCGACGCGTGACGGGGTTGCGGCGCATGGGTAAGCGGATCGTCTTCGTCTTCGAAGCCGATCTGTTCATGGTGATCCACCTGATGATCGCCGGGCGGTTCAGGTGGAGAGACACGGGCGCCGCCATTCCGGGCAAGGTTGGCCTCGCGGCGTTCGATTTCCCGACGGGGACCCTGCTCTTCACCGAGGCCGGCTCGAAACGGCAGGCCTCGATTCACCTGGTGCGCGGGAGCGACGGTCTGGCGGAGTTCGAGCGTGGCGGCCTCGAGGTGCTCGAGGCGGACCTGCCAGCGTTCGCGGAGCGCCTGACGCGCGAGAACCACACGCTCAAGCGCACGCTCACCGATCCCCACATCTTCAGCGGCATCGGCAACGCCTACTCGGACGAGATCCTGCACGCCGCGAAGCTGTCGCCGATGAAGCTCACGTCCGCGCTCTCGGACGCGGAGATCGCGCGCCTCTTCGAGGCCACGCAACGGACGCTCGACGCGTGGATCCAGCGCACCCGAGACGAGATCGGCGACCGCTTCCCAGAGAAGGTCACCGCGTTCCGCGAAGGCATGGCCGTCCACGGCCGCTACGGCCAGCCCTGCCCCACCTGCGCCTCCCCCGTCCAGCGCATCGTCTACGCCCAGAACGAGTGCAACTACTGCGCGCGCTGCCAAACCGAGGGGCGCCTGCTCTCCGACCGCGCACTCTCGCGGCTCCTGCGGCAGGACTGGCCCAAGACCCTCGACGAGATGGAAAAGCGGCGCAAGTCCTGACGATTCTGCCCTTCGAGGCAGCTTGCTGCTGCGAAGAGTGGGGTGGCGTGGAGGGCTAGAAAAACTAAGAACTAAGAACTACGAACTCAGAACGCCGATGCCGGGTCTAAAGACCCGGCCTACGAGTACGCTGCGGTGTAGTGCCGGGTCTTCAGACCCGGCATCCGCCGTTCTTAGTTCTAAGTTCGTAGTTCGTAGTTTTAGAGTCGATCGAATCCCCCCACTGCTGACCCGAGCAACAACTTTTCACAGTTCTTCAGGAGCGCAGTCACGACACCACCGCCGGTCGCGCCCTATCGTGCTTCGCATGGCGCGAACCGAAGCGGCTCCATTCCCAGCCCATCTCACCCATCTCAGGCCGACTGACGGCGCGGGGGTTCGCGTGCTCGGCCTGGCTCTTGGCGGGACGACGCTGGGGTTGTTCATGTCGTTCGCGGGCGGCCTGGGTATGTGGATCGCCGGGCAGATCCTGCTGGCGTTCATGCTCGTGCAGTGGTTCGTGATCCTCCACGAGTGCGGCCACGACACGCTCTTTCGCACCCGGCGGTATCACGCGGTCGCGGGGCGCGTGGCGGCGGTCTTTTCGCTGATTCCCTATCACTGCTGGACCCGGGTGCACGGACGCCACCACAAGTGGACCGGGTGGCAGGACCTCGATCCGACGACCGAATCGCTCGTCCCGCGGCCGCTCGGCCGCGCCGAGCGCGCCATCGTGAACACCTGCTGGCGGCTCTGGATCCCGCTGTTCTCGGTCCTCTACCGCGTGTCCAACTACTGGCACCTGCGGCGGCTCTTCCGGATGTTCCCGAAAGCCTCAGACCGGCGCGCGATGGTCCAGGACGTGGTGCTGCTGGTGACGTTCTATGCCGGCCTCACCCTTTGGGTTGGCGCCCGCAACCATGGCGAAGGCGACGGTGCTGGCGACGATCCTCAGCCTGATGCTCGAGGACTTGTTGCTCCTCAGCCAGCACACGCACGTGCCGAGCAACGTCAGCCACGGCGAGTCGGTGAAGCCATTCCCGGCGATGGAGCAGGAGCCGTTCACGCGCTCGCTGCGGCTGCCGCGCGCGGCGTCGGCGTTCGTGCTGCACTTCGACGCGCACGAGCTGCATCACATGTATCCGTTCGTGCCCGGCTATCACCTGCGGCGCATTCCGTATTCGCCGCAGAACGAGATCGGCTGGTGGCACTGGGTGTCGCACGCCAAGCGGCTGCCGGGCGATGTGCTGCTCTTCCAGAACCGTCTCGACACGGGATGGGACCTGTGAGCACCGATCCCGTCGCCTGCGGCGTGTTCCTGCTGGTGGCGTTCACGCTCGCCGGCGCGGCGCAGACCGCGTGGTTCACGATGCCGGCGTCTCGACGGTTCGGGTATCCGCTGGACGGCGGGCTGCACTGGCGCGGCCGGCGCCTGTTTGGCGCAAACAAGACGTTCCGCGGTTTCGTCGTGATGGTGCCGGCCTGCGCGGCGGCCTTTGCGCTGCTCGGAAGCGCGGCGCCCGGATTCGCGGGCCTGTGGGATCTGTCGCCGCTGGCGTACGCCGCGCTTGGAGCGCTGGCCGGATTCGGGTTCATGGCGGGCGAGCTGCCGAACTCGTTCGTGAAGCGGCAGATCGACATCGCTCCTGGCACCGCCTCTCGCGGACATGCCGCGTCGATCCTTCAATTCCTGGTCGATCGCCTCGACTCCGGCATCGGCATGCTCGTCGTCGTGAGTCTCGCGGTTCCGACGCCGTGGACGACCTGGGCGGTCGTGCTGCTGGTTGGACCCGCCATCCACTGGACGTTCAGCCTCGTCATGTTTCGACTTGGCCTGAAGGCGCGTCCCGCATGACGACTACTCTCAGCCCAGCTCTCCCCCTCGCCCGCGCCATCGAATTGTCGTCCTGTGGGGGCAAGGCGGCCAACCTGGCACGGCTGATGGCGGTGGGCGTGCCGGTGCCGGAAGGGTACGTGCTCACCGCTGACATGCTGGAGCGCGGCGACCTCGACATCGGTTTGGTCCTGGCGCAGATGAGGGAAGCGACGCTGATCGTCCGCAGTTCGGCGATCGGCGAAGACTCCGAGGACGCCTCGTTTGCCGGGCAGCTGGACTCGGTGCCGAACGTCAGAACCGAAACCGACCTCCGCAACGCCATCGCCCGCGTATGGGCCTCGCAACGCTCCCAACGCGTGGTCGCCTACCAGCGCCTGCGCGACAAGCCCCTCGCCGGGATGGCCATCCTCATCCAGCGCCAGGTCGAAGCCGCGGTCTCTGGCGTTCTGTTCACTGTTTCGCCGGTAGACACAGGGGAGATGCTGCTCGAGTACTGCGCCGGTCTCGGCGAGGCGCTCGTGCAGGGGGAAATCAACCCGGGCAGGATCACCATCTCACGCGCTAGCGAGACGCTGGACGCAGCTCGCCGCCCCCGAGGATGACGGTGCGGTGCTGAATGGCGACCATGTCGCGGCCCTTCGGTCGATGGCGCTGCGGATCGAAGCAGCTCTTCGGCCGCCCGCAAGACATCGAATGGACGCTCGATCACTCCGGAACACCTCTGGATCGTCCAGTCGCGCCCCATCACTCACCTTCGTGAACCCCGAACCCCGAACCCCGAACAGCGAACCGCGAACAGCGAACAGCGGCGCGCAGGTCTGGTCGAATGCGAACGTCAACGAGAACTTCCCGGACCCGATTTCGCCGCTGCTCTATTCGATCGCGCGGGTCGGGTACTACCACTACTTCCGCAACCTGGGCGTCGCGTTCGGGATCTCGCGCGGCCGGCTGGACGTGATGGAGCCGGCGCTGCGCCAGATCATCGGGGTCCATGGCGCGCGGATGTACTACAACCTGACCAGCATTCATTCCGTGCTGCGTTCGGCGCCGTTCGGCGACCTGCTCGCCGCGTCGTTCAATCAGTTCGTCGGCGCGGAAGACACCAGCGCGAAACCAGTAAGCACCGCATCACGTCTGCGCCAGGCTCTCGAGGTTGTCGGAATCGCGGTGAAGGTGACGTGGCAATACGCCTTCGTCACGCGGCGCGTGCAGCGGTTCGAACGAACCGTCGACGAATACGCGGCCGCCACGCATCCCGACCGCCTGCGTGACAGATCGCTCGGCGGCCTGCTGGCCGACCTTCGATCGTTCCTCGACATCCGATACCGTCGCTGGACGAATGCATCACTCGCCGACGCGGGCTCGATGGTGTGTTACGGCCTGCTGCAGCGCCTGCTCGCGCGCGCGTTTCCGGGTCGCGATCAGCAGGCGCTCCACAACACGCTGCTGAAGGCGCTACCGGATCTCGTGAGCGGCATGCCGCCGCTGAAGTTGTGGGACCTGTCCCGCATGATCCGCGCGGATCGCGACCTGTGGATCCTGGTGGAACATGCCTCCGCGGCGGTCGTGCTCGACCAGGTGCGCACCAATCCGCAGTTCTGGGCGTTTCGCAACGCGTTCGAGGAGTTTCTCGAGTCGTGGGGCTTCCGCTGTTCATCGGAATTGATGCTCACCGCGCCGAGCTTCCAGGAGGAACCGGCCCGCGTCCTCGAGCTGCTCAAGGGCTATGCCGCCATGGACGGCGAGTCTCCCGCGCAACTGCTGGAGCGCCAGGCGGCCGAACGCGAGAGCCAGACGCGGGTCGTCCTGCGAACGCTTCGTGGCCGTTCGGTCTGGCTGTGGCTCGTCACGCGCACGGTGTTGGCGTGGACGCAGCGGTCGATTCAACTGCGCGAGCGGGCGCGACTGAAGCAAGCCTTGCTCTACAGCCGCCTGCGACGTGTGGCATTGGCGATGGGCGATCGATTGGTCGAAGCCGGGCGCATGGAACACGCGCACCGACATCTTCATGTTGACGGCCGACGAAGTGGATTCGCTCGCCTCGGGCAGCGAGATGTTCCCCTGGCAGCGTGAAGTCGCTTGTCGCGCTGCGCCGCCAGTCGCACGCCGAGGTGAGCGCCGTCGTCCCGCCAGATTCGTTCGAACTGCCCGAGGGTGAGTACCTCACTCGTAGTAAGCCCCTTCAGGGGCGCGATACCCGTCGTGAACCCCTTCAGGGGCGGTCACACCTGCACCGGAATCGCCGCCTGCGGCGGCACGAGCACCGCCGCCGCCGCGATCCTGATGGACGTCACCGAATCGCACAAGCTGACCGCCGGCAACATCCTTGTCACCCGCCAAACAGACCCCGGCTGGGGACCGATTTTCCCGCTCATCTCTGGGCTCGTCATCGAGCGCGGCGGGATGTTGTCGCACGGCGCCATCATCGCGCGCGAGTTCGGCATCCCCTCGGTCGTCGGCGTGAAGGATGCCACGCGCCGCATCGCGCACGGCTCGCGCATCACCGTGGACGGCAACCAGGGGATCGTCTGCCTCGCCGTTGGAGAGGCAGGATGATCGCCGCCTACCTGCGTGAGCGGTTCACCCTGCGGCTCTTCCTGCCGCTGGCGCTGTTCATCGGTCTCGCGACCGCGAGCGCTGGCCAGGAATGGGAAACGCTGGCGCTCGATGCCGGGTACGCCCTGCTGCTCCTCGTGCAGTTTCGCGTCTGGGACGACCTCGCCGACCGCTCGCGTGACGCGGTCACGCACCCGGACCGAGTTCTGGTCCGTGCACCGGCGGTGACACCCGTCATCGCATTCTGTGGATCGCGTGGCCGTCCTGAACATCTGCCTCGCGGTCTGGCGCGACGCGTCCGGCCTCGCCGTCAGCGTGCTCGCGCTGCTGAACCTCGCACTGGGTGCCGGGTATCTCTCACGCTCGCACCATCTGGCCGCATCTGAAGACTCGGCCCGCGTGCTCGCGTTCCTGGCCAAGTACCCCGCAATCCTCCTTACCGTCGCCGGCGCCCGACTGGTGTCGAGCCCCATGCAGATCATGAGCGCCGCCCTTCTGCTTGTACGTCGTTGTCTGCGCCTACGAGGCATGGCACGACCCGAAAAGCCCGCTCGCCCGCAGTCTTTCAACAGGAGGCCACTGATGTTCGAGCGTGTCTCGTGCTACCTGTGCGGATCGACGGACCACAGCGACTTCGTGACCGCGCAGGACGATCTGGGCGGCACGCCCGGCACGTACCGCTTCGTGCGCTGCCTGCGGTGCGACCTGGCCTACCAGAACCCCCGTCTCGCGATCGAGCACATCGGGGCCTTCTACGACGACACCTACATCGCCCATCGCAAGAAGCGCGACTGGGGCCCGCTCACGCCGCTCTTCGAGCGTGCGATGAACAAGCTCGATGCCGACAAGGACGACATGGTGTCGCGCTACCTCACGCTGGATGACCAGAGCCAGGTGCTCGACGTCGGCTGCGCCGTGGGGACGTTCCTCCAACGGCTGCGTCGCCAGTATGGCGCGCGCGTCACGGGAGTCGATTTCAAGGACCTCAGCTCCGCACCCTCGATGCAGGACGTCGAGTTCCATTGCGGTCTGTTCTATGAGGCCGCTCTGACCCACGATCGGTTCGATCTGGTGACGATGTGGCATTTCCTTGAGCACGATTACGATCCACTCCGCAGCCTGGAGACGGCCAGGCGAGTGCTGAAGCCCGAAGGGCGTGTCGTCATCGAAGTGCCTCGGCTCGACAGCCGGACATTCAGGTGGTTCGGCGATCGCTGGCCCGGTCTTCAGGCGCCGCAGCACACCGTGCTCTTCGATCGCGACAGCCTGCTGCGCGCGGTGCGGAAGGCCGGGCTCGAGGTCGTCGATTACCTGCCCTACGGCGCCTTCCCCGCCTACTTCTATCTCTTCACCGGAGCGGCGTTCCGCCTGCTCAAGGGACGCGGGCTGAATCTCGACAAGGCGATCCTCCCCTACTTCCTGGGCCAGGTGCTGACGCTGCCGGTTCTGCTCTTCGAGCGCCGGCTGAATCTCGCGATGCAGACGGTCGTCTGCCGGAGGGCGTCGTGAGTAAAGCGCGCGCCCTGGCGAGTGTTGTGCTGATCACTGTCGCGGCTACCGCGATGCTCCCGATCGGCATCGTGACGCTCTTCCGTGCTCGACGCCTCTATGCAGCGATGGCGAAGGTACTCAGCCGAATGATTCTCGCGCTCTATGGCGTGAAGGTAAACGTGATCGGCGGGCCGTTCCCTCGCACGCAGACCGTCTACGTTTCGAACCACACGTCATCGCTCGATCTTTTCGTGCTGGTCGCGCTCGGTCTGCCGAACACGCGCTTTTTCCTGAGCGGCTTCCTCCGCAAGGTCGTCCCGCTTGGCGTCATCGCCTGGATGATGGGGACCTTCTTCACCGTCCCGCAGGCGTTCCCGGAACAGCGCCGCCGGATCTTCAAGCGCGCCGGCGAGGAGCTGCGCCGGACGCGGGAATCGGTCTATCTAAGCCCCGAAGGCGGGCGCATCACGAGCGGCGACATCGGGCACTTCAACAAAGGGGCGTTCCACCTGGCCACCGTGCTCGGCGCGCCGATCGTGCCGATGTACTTCCGCATCCCACCAGACATGGATCCCGGCCGCGGCTACGCCGCGAAGCCCGGCACCGTGCACGTCCACGTTCTGCCGGCGATCGACACAACGACGTGGAACGAGTCAGACGTCGTGGACAACAAGGAACGCGTGCGCGCGCTGTTCGTGCGCACCCATGAGGAGCTCCGATGCGCGTGAACCTGATCGACCTGCTGCGCGACCGTGCCGCCGCGCAGCCCGATTCGACCGCTTTCACGTTTCTCGAGGCCGGTGAGCAGGAAGGCGCGTCGCTGACCTGGGCGGATGTCGATCTGCGAAGCCGCGCGATCGCGGCCGCGGTCCAATCGCGCGTTCGGTCCGGCGATCGCGTGCTCGTCATGCTGCCACCGTGCGTGGAGTTCGTACCCGCATTCTTCGGCGTGCTCTACGCCGGTGCGATCGCGATACCGACCTATCCGCCAGCGGGGGCGAGAGCCGATCGAACCAGCGCGAGGCTTCGCGGCATGATCGCGGACGCCGGGATCTCGCTCGTCGTCTCGTGCGGCGCCGTGCGTGCCCGTAAGGCAGCGCTCGAGGCGCTGGTGCCGGAGCTCGCGGGGTTGCCATGGATCGCGGTAGATGCGATTGCCGAGGACCTCGCGGAAGCCTGGAGGATTCCCAGCGTCCACAGCGACACGCTCGCGCTGCTGCAGTACACGTCAGGCTCCACGGCGGCACCGCGCGGCGTGATGGTGAGCCACGGCAATCTGCTGCACAACCTCGCTCACAGTGCCGCGCTCGCCCGTCACGACCACCACAGCGTGTCCGTTTCGTGGCTGCCGGTGAATCACGACATGGGACTCATCGACGGCGTGCTGCAGCCTGTCTACAGCGGGTTCACCGCCTACCTGATGGCGCCGGCGGCGTTCCTCCAACGGCCGTCGCGCTGGCTGCAGGCCATTTCGCGATACGGCGCCACGCACAGCGGCGGCCCCAACTTCGCGTACGACCTCTGCGCGCGGCGGATTGCAGACGACGAGCGGGACGCACTCGACCTGAGCACGTGGCGCATCGCTTTCAACGGGTCAGAGCCGATCAGGCGATCGACGATGGAAGGGTTCCATCGCCGGTTCGCGCCGTGCGGGTTCCGGTGGGAGGCGTTTCGGCCGGCTTACGGGCTGGCGGAGTCCACGCTACTCGTCACGAGCAGCAGGCCTGGCGAGGCGCCGTCGTTCATCGACATCGAGCCCGGGCGTTCGCTTGTCTCCTGTGGCGTCGTGAACTGTACGCCGCGTATCAGGATCGTCGATCCTGCGACCCTGACCGCGATGCACGAGGGGGCCGTCGGCGAGATCTGGGTCTCGAGCGACAGCGTGGCACGTGGCTACTGGAATCGGCCACGCGAGAGCGCCACGACGTTCCACGCGCATATGGAGGGCACGCACGATGGGCCCTACCTGCGCACCGGCGATCTCGGCTGCATCGTGGAAGGCCGCCTCTTCGTGACCGGACGCATCAAGGACCTGCTGATCGTCCGTGGTGTCAAGCACTACCCACAAGACATCGAAGCGACAGTCGAGCGCGCGCATCCAATTCTGCGGCCGGGCGGTTGTGCGGCGTTTGCCGTGCAGCAGACCGACGACGAACGGATCGCCATCGTCGCCGAGGTCGAGCCACGGCGTGAGGTATCCGCCGCGGAGTTGGAACACGCCATGCTCGCGGTACGCCGGACGGTTGCGGAGGCCCACCAGGTGGCGCCCCTGTCGATCTCTCTCATCACTGCCGGGACGCTGCCTAAGACGACCAGCGGCAAGCTGCAGCGGTTTCTCTGCCGTGACGGCCTCGCCGCCAGGGAGTTGGAGGTGCTGGCGTCGTGGTCCGAGACGGTAGCGATGGACGCCATCGCATCATGACCACGCTCGAACGCACGATCACGGAAGTCGCGGCGCGCTGCATTCGCACGGAGGTCGCCGATCGACAGGGACACGCCCTTCGATCTGCTCGGTCTCGATTCGCTGGCGACGATCGAGCTCGCCGCGGCGCTCGAAGCGGAGCTCGGACGCGAGCTTCCAGCGGACCTTCTCGCGGAGTGCCGCGACGCCCGCACGCTGGCGGCGCGGCTCTCTCGAGAGGGGGTCATTCGTCCCGTGGAGGATCCCTACGAGCAGATGTTCGAGGATGCGGTGCTGCCGGAAGACGTCCGGCCGTTGCATGCATCACGAGCCTCGTCCGATCTTCGCGAGGCGCGCAGGATCCTTGTGACCGGTGCCACGGGGTTCCTCGGGGGCGCGCTCATCGAGGAGTTGCTTGAAGCAGACGTCCGCCACGCTCGTGTGCCTGGTTCGAGATCCGGCCAGCTTCGAGTGCATGCAGGCGCGACAGGATTGAACCGCTCCAGGGAGACCTCACTCACCCACGTCTCGGCCTGAGCCGGGCTCGCTACGATGGGCTGGCCGCGGAAGTGGATGCGGTGCTGCACTGCGGAGCAGCGGTCAACTGGGTGTTCTCATATGCCGGGTTACGCCACGCGAACGTGCTCGGCACGCTCGAGTTGCTGCGGCTCGCCTGTCGCGCCGGAGCCTCGTTTCACTTCGTGTCCAGCCTGTCGGTCTGCTACGCCAGCGACGGCCCGCGCACCGCCGACGAAACATTCGACGCGCTTCCACATCTCCGAGGCATCCATCTCGGCTACGCGCAGACGAAAGTTGTCGGGGAAGCGCTGGTGCGGCAGGCCGGCGAGCGGGGGCTTCGGGTGCGGATCTATCGGCCGGCGCTTATCTCGGGCCACAGTTCCACCGGCGCCTACAACCGCGACGACCTCATCGCCACGCTCGTGCGTGGCTGCGTCGCCATGGGCACCGCGCCGGATCTCGATTGGAAACTGGACGCGCAACCGGTGGACGTCGTCGCACGATCCATCGTCGCCCTTTCAAAGGATGCGGGGCCAATCTTTCACATCGCCCACCAGCAACCGAGGCATTGGCGCGAGTGCGTGCTCTGGATGCGGCTGTATGGCTACGACGTGCGGCTCATCTCGTATCCCGCGTGGCTGCGTCAGCTCGAGCGAGAAACGAGGCTCTCGCCGGAGCACCCGCTGCGTCCCCTCCGGTCATTCTTCACCGACCGACCCGCCGGCGGCCGCGGCCTGACGCTGCCGGAGCAGTACGAAGAACGCCGCCGCACGGCTGCCGTCTGCAAGGCGACCGATGCAGCACTCGAGGCATCGGGTGTGTGTCGCCCGCCGTTGGATGCGTCGCTCCTTGATACGTATTTCTCGGCATTCATCGCCGGCGGCGACCTCCCCTCCCCTGACCACCCCTCCCCTGTAGGCCGGGTCTTTAGACCCGGCACTTCCGGCACACCCGGCACCTCTCTCACCGATCTCATTGCGACGACCTTGCGCACCTCAGGCATCCCATGCCGCCACGTCGAGATCCTCTCGAGCGGTTCAGACCACAGCATCGTCAGCGAGCTGACGGCGTGGCGATCGCGTCGACCGTCCGGACTCTTTCGCGCAAGGATCACGACCGCCGATGGACGACGACGCAATGTCATGGTGAAGATGAAGGCTGTCGATGACGACGTGATGGCCGTTGGAGAGGCGGTCGCGGAGGTTGTCGATCCGGCGGTAGGGGCGGCGTATCGCCGATGGGGCCACCAGGTCGGGTTCGCCGCATCACATGCGCGCGAGATCGCGATCTATCGACAAGAGGATGCGCGCTTCCGTCAGCATGTGCCGAAGGTCCTGGCAAGCGTGGCAAGCCCGGAGAGCGACACGTGGATCGTGATCCTCGAGCAGATTGAAGACGCCACGCTTCTCGACTCGGCCGGTCATCCCGATCGCTGGGGGGGCGCGGAAATCGCGGCGGCGATCGAAGGGCTGGCGACTCTACAAAGCCTTTGGTTCGATCGGGAGGCGGAGCTCAGGCAGCAACCCTGGATTGGCCACGTGCACTCGGCCCGGTCGATGGCGGAGATGACGGAGTTATGGGCGACGCTCGCGCAGCATGCCGCTCCGTTCTTCTCGGCATGGGGGGAACCTGAATTGCCGGGGATTCATCGACGGCTCGTCGATCGCGTCGCGGACTGGTGGCGCGTGCTCGACCGCGGTCCGAGGACGTTGATCCATAACGACTTCAACCCTCGCAACATTTGCCTGCGCGGCCCGGAGTCAGCGCTCTGCGCCTACGACTGGGAGCTCGCGACCGTCGGCGCTCCGCAGCGCGACCTCGCCGAGTTCCTGTGCTTTGTTCTGAGCGACGCGACCATCCCGGATGCGGGAAAGTGGATCGAGCTCCACCGGTCCGCGCTGTCGGTGCGAACAGGTGTCGATCTGGACCGGGAGTTGTGGCTGCAAGGTTTTAGAAGCGCTCTGTGCGATGTGCTGATCAATCGCCTGGCGATCTACTGCATGGTCCATCGGGTGCGAGCGCAGTCGTTCCTGCCCCGGGTCGTCAACACGTGGCGGCATCTGTACCGTGAAGTCGGACTGGAAGGCGCCTCATGACGCCCGCCTCCCCACTCGCAGCGCTCCATCCGAGCAACACGTTGACGTATGCCTCGTTGCTGGCCGGCATGGGCGCGATCGCAGCTGCGCTGAGTGGAAACGCTGGCGCGGCAGGAGCCTTGATCGCGCTGTCGGTAATCTTCGACACCTTTGACGGAACGTTCGCGCGGCTCTTCGCCCGCACTCCGCTGCAGCGCGATCTGGGCGCGCAGCTCGACAGCCTGTCGGACGCCATCGCGTTCGGAATCGCGCCCGTGATCTGTGTAGGAATGCTGTCGCCGTCAGCGATGCTCGCAGCCTTCGCGTACGCGGCCTGCGCGATCACCAGGCTGGCGTTCTACAACGTCACCCACGAGCACATCGACGGCTTCATCGGACTGCCCGTGCCGGTCGCGGCGCTGATCTGTTCGACTGCTCTGCTGTTCAGCCCGCGAGGCGACACGGCCACCGCGCTATTCGTTATCAGCGCCGCCGCGATGGTGTTACCGCTCCACATTCCCCGACCACGGGGCGCCGGCCTCGCCGCGTTCGTGTGCTGGCCTCTCGTGGTGCTCGCCGGTCACTCTCTCAACGGCTTTTGAGCCTCCGGGCCTTCATCGGCAGTCCCGGCTTACTGACCAACGGACAACGGACAACGGTTACACGCCGAACTGTTTCAGGTGGTGGTCGGCGTGGCGATAGGCCAGCACGCCCCAGGCGCGGGGGCTCAGGGTTCCGAACGCCGGATGTGGGACGAAGGGACCTTTCGGGCCGCGCTTCGTGAAGGCATCTAATTCGCGCCTCAGTGCCTGCAACTCGCCATGCCACTCCGTCGGCTTGCGAGCGAGGAGCTCCGGCGCGGTCGGCGCGCCTTTGGGGAACGGCAGGTAGTAGATGATCAACTGCTTCAAGGGCGGATAGCGGATCGGCATCTTCCTGGTTTTGACCGGCAGCTCGCCGCTCGCCATCTTGAACGCGTCCACGAGATGACAGACCATCTGCGGCGCGTTGAACTTCCCCCACCGCGGGCTCGCATCAGGCGTCAGCCGCTCGAGCCGCGTGCACAGCTCGCGGTAGTCCGCGGCATTCCAGACGGATTTCATGGTGGGACTCTAACGCAAAGCACGTAGCACGTGCTAACTTGCGCGCCGTGGCTCGAAGCGTTCTCGTCGCCGCTTTAGTGTGGCTCTTCGTGTCTCCCACGATGACCGCCCAGCGGGACCAGCGGCAACTGGCGCTGGTCGAGGTCTTCGAGCAGGCAGTGGCGTCCTACCGCACGGGGAATGTCGAGGGGGCGCGGTCCAGACTGTTGGGACTCTCGGCCTCGGAGCAGCGGATCGCTGCGCGCGCGTTGCTCGATCGCGAACGCGAAAACCACAAGCGCCGCCCGGCGTCCGCGGCCGCCGATTCGGAAAGCGTGAAGCTGGTCAGGGCCGCCGCAGCGCTGCTGATGGAACTCACCGCCGAAGAAGCGCGCGCGGCGATCACGACGATCGGGGCGGACGTGATGAACCTCCGCACCGCTGTCGCGGGTGAGCTGATCGCGTATGTCACCGAGCGCACGGGGCGTGAGGACCAGTTCATCGCTCGGTGGCTCACCGCCATCGGCGTCGACGCGCTCGCGCGGGGCAAGTTCCAACTCGCTCCCGAGATCATCAGCCCAGTGTGCCGGAAGGAGCCCGCTTTCGCGCCGTTACTCCTGACCTGCGCGATCGCACACGAAAGCTACTCGATCATGTCGCACGACACCGCGCTGGCCATCCGCCAGACGAGGGGACCCGGAGCGGCACTCTCCCTCGCGCGGAGGGAGCGCTCGGAAAGCCTGCGCCTGGCGCGGCGGTACTTCGAGCGAGCCGCCGAACTGGCGCCGGGCGACACCGAAGCACCGCTACGACTCGGGTACGTGTGTTTACGCACGGCGGATGTCGCAGAAGCCACCAGGATTCTCGAATCGGTCGTCGCGCGTCCAGATCTTCTGGCCCGCACCTCGTACCTTGCCCGGCTGTTCCTCGGCCGCGCGTACGAAGAGCAAAAACGACTGCCCGATGCGCAACGTGCCTACACAGGAGCGCTGGCGGCCGTATCCGCACAAAGCGTGCTGCTCGCGCTCTCCCACAACGCTCAGCTGCAGGGTCGAGCCTCGGATGCCGCCGAGTTCGCTGAGCGTGCGACGACGATGCAAAGGAGTCCGGACCCATGGTGGGCGTATTTCTTCGGCCAGTACTGGATGGCGCCGGACCTCTTCGTGTCTCTCCGTAAGGAGGCGTTGCAGTGATCCGCACGCTCGCGCTGTTCGCGGTCGCCTCGGCACTACTGCTGCCAGGAGACCAACAAGACATCGTGCGCTTCCGATCGACTGCCGACGCGGTGCGTGTCGACGTGCTCGTGACCGACAAGGGGCGGCCGCTGGCGGGCCTCCAGGCGTCGGACTTCGACTTGCGCGATACCGGCGTCACGCAGGCGATCGAGGCGGTCTCGATTGAAGACGTGCCCGTCACGCTGTTCCTGGCTCTCGACACCAGCAGCAGCGTAGAGGGGCTGATGCTCCAACAATTGAAGGCGGCTGCGAAGGCGGCGCTTGCGGCCCTGCGTCCCGACGATCACGCGGCCCTGATCACCTTCTCCGACAAGGTGTCGCGACCGGCCGCCCCGACCCTCGATCGCGCCTCGCTGTCGGCGGCGATCGAGAGCATGCGGTCCGACGGCCCCACCGCGTTGCGCGACGCGGTGTTCGCGGCGACCGCCCTCCGCGAACGAGCCCCGGGGCGTGTGGTGCTGCTGCTCTTCACCGATGGCATCGACACCATCAGCTGGCTCCCGCCGACGGGGGTGCTCGATGCCGCGGTTCGCAGCGACATGGTGGTTTACGTGGTCTCGACCTCCGACGCGCTCTACGATCCGAGGCCGTCCAGGGCCGCGCAGCTTGCGGCGAGCGCCGCACGGCTCTTCCTCCAGGAGCCGGAACCATTCCCCCATGGGTTCGTCGCGGAATTGACCGACCGCACCGGAGGGTCGCTGTTGTTCGTTCAGGAGAACGCCCCCCTCGCCCCGGCGTTTGCCGGCATCGTCGCCGAGTTCAAGAGCCGCTACCTGCTGACCTACTCCCCGCGTGGCGTACCCCCGGGCGGGTGGCATCCCATCGAGGTGAAACTCAAGAACCGACGCGGCGACATCACCGCCCGGCGTGGGTATTGGCGGTAGGTCAGCGCGACGCTGAGGCCCGCGCAGCGACGATCGCTTCGACCGTCGTCCGCACGTCGCACCGCACGTCGCACGTCGACTCGCACGTGCTAACTTGCCGCCATGCTCGGTGTTGTCTTGCTTGCTGCGGCCCTGATGTCCGCTGGTGCGGCGAAGAAGTCGCAACCAACCGCACCCCGGTTAGCCCGTCACCTACTCCGCGGTGGGAGATCACGCCCTACGTCGGTGTGGCGGTCCATTCCCCCGCCGGCCCGTTCCTCGGGATTATTCCGGACCGCAACCACCTCTTTCTCGGCGTGCATGCCAATGTCAACGTCGTGAGGCGCGAACGTTGGACACTCGCTTACGCGCCCGAAGTCGTGCCCCTGCTCATCGTGTCCGACACTCCACGCCTCGTCAGGTTCACGGACGAAACCGGATCCGGGTTGATGCTAGGCGATCCCGGTCCTGTAGCCGGCTTCGCGGTCTCGCCGTTCGGCGCGGAAGCGCAACGGCGTCTCGGCAACCGCTGGCGCGCTTTCGGGGCGCTGGCCGTGGGCTGCGTCTGGTTCAGCCGCGAGGTGCCGGTGCCCTACTCCCGCTCGTTCAACTACACGCTCGAATATGGCGGCGGACTGCTCTGGCGGCGCGGTCCGCGCACGTCACTCCGCTTTGGCTATAAGTTCCATCACTTATCCAACAACTACACCGCCTACCAGAACCCCGGCCTCGACGCGCATGTGTTCCTCCTGGGTGTATCCTTGAATGCATCCCCGGCACAGGAGCGAACTCGATGAAACGTCTAGCCACGCTAGCCGCGACAGCCCTGCTCGCCCTCCTGGCGACCCCCCTCATCGCTCAGGACGGCAACATGTCGGGAGCCTGGATCGTGCAGATGCCGCACAACCTCGCCGGCAAGGAACAGCGCATCGAACAGGATGAGAAGACCTTCACGCGCGGGCACGACCTCGTCGGACACCAGATGACCTACACCCTGGATGGCGTCGAGAGCCGCAGCGTGATGCCGACGCCGATGGGCAGCATCGTGATTTTGGGGACGGCCAAACTGGTGGGCCGGCAGGTGGTCATCGACGAGACCCTGCACCTGCCAACCGGCGAGCGGCGACGGGCGAAGCTGACGTTCTGGCTGGGAAGCGACGGTAAGCTGTACCACAACATCGCCGAGATCCTGAACGGCAAGGAACAGCCGCCGATGAAGATCGTGCTGCGCCGTAAGTAACGCTCAGCGCGACTGCCGAAGCGCGAGCCAGAGCGGTGACGATCGCCTCGACCGTGAGGCGCCGCTGCTCCTCTCGCGTGATCGTCGCCGGCCAGTCTCCCGGCTGAAATCCATACGATCCGAATTGCGAGTGATTCCCGCCGTCGATGCGTACGGTCTGAAGCGACGGAGGGAGGTTGCGACGGGCGGCTTCGACCTTGTGGACATCAGCCACGGTATCGCGCGTCCCAAACACCTGCGTCACCGGAATCTGCAGGTGTGCCAGGCTGAAATCGCGCGGATGGGATGTGCCGACGAGCACGAGTCCAGCGATGCCGTCGCGCAGCGACCGGACCACGTTCGAGGAGATCACCCCTCCGCGTGAGTGGCCGGCCACGACCCATCGTCTCGGTTCACCGCTGGTGCCCGTCTCGCGCATGGCCCGCATGTACCTCGCGACCAGTTCGGCGCTTTCTGCGCCACCCATCGCGCCACGTCGCGGTACCTGGATGAGCGTGACGGCGTAACCGCGCTCGGCGACGGCCTTCAGCAGCGGCGCGTACGCCACGGGATCGACGAGCGCTCCCGGAAAGAACAGCAATCCGACGTCGGCTGACACCCTCGGCTCGAACTGCCAATACCCGTCGCGGCTCGACACCGTCACCGTTTCCGTGCTGTCGAGCGCCGCATAGGCACCGCCGCTCGCACGATAGGCAAGCAGCGACCACCCGATGAAGATGACGCCGACGGTTGAACCGGTGATCGCCCACACCCGGCGGAAACGCTCCCAGCGCGTGCGCGTCATGCGATGACGAGCCAGACACCAAGCATCAACACGGCCGAACCGATGACCCGGCGATAGACGTGGGGCGACATTCGGAGGAACACTCGTTCGCCTGCGATGTGCCGGCTACGCAGCCCACGGTCGCGACCGCAATCGGTATCCACAGCGCCAGCAACTGCTTCACTCCCTTTCGCGAGGTAGAACGGCGTGCGCGCGACGTCGATCAGCAGGGCCACGGCAGTCCCCGTCGCCAGGAACACCCGCGGTGTCAGGTCGAACGCGCTCAGCCCGGCCGCCCGAAGACCACCCTGGTTCCCAACCAGACCGCCGAAGATACCCGACAGCAAGCCAACGCCAGCAGCGACGCCGCGTGCGGGTTGCCACCGTCCGAACCCGTTGGTGAGGTTGGCGAATGCCGGTGAGGATGAGAAGGACCGCGAGAACGGCGACGAGCGTGTCGCTTCGCAGTTGGCCGTGAAGAAGGCCGCCCGCGGCGCCGCCGATGGCGCTGGGGATCCCAAACCGCATGAGAACCGTGCGGTCGATCGCGTGCCGGTGACGCACGAACCGCACGGCGGTGGCGATCAAGTGTGGGAGCGCGACGAGCCCGACCGCGGTGGAGACGGTGAAGCGTGTCAGGAGGAGCGGCGTCATCAGGCTGCCGATGCCAAAGCCGACGACGGCTGCGGTCGCCCCCGACAACACGCCGATCGCAAACACGGCCGCCAGGAACGGGGCGTCCGTCAGAGTCCCTCGACGACGACGAGGTCGCCCGTGGAAGTGGCCTGCCGCAGCGCCTTCGCCGGCGCGTAGTCCTCGGACGCCCACCACTCGCGGGCACGATCGACCGAGGGAAACTCGATCAGCACGATCCGCTTGGGTTGCCACGTGCCTTCGAGCGATTCCGTCTTGCCGCCGCGGGCGATGAAGCGTCCGCCGAACTTCTCGATGCTGATCGGCGACATGCGCTTGTAGTCCTCGTAGCGCGTGGGGTCTTTCACGTCGATGTGGGCGATGACGTATGCGGGCATGAGGTTCCTATTGTCGTGCGTAAGACAGCCAGGAACTGCTCGCCGAGGTCTTCCGCCTTGCGCGCGCCGACGCCGTAGATCGTGCGGAGCTCGGCCATCGACTGCGGCTTGACGCGCGCCAGTTCCCTGAGGGTCGTGTCGTGAAAGATAACGTAGGGCGGAACGCCCCGCGCGCGGGCGATCTGCAGGCGCACGCCGCGCAGTTCTTCGAACAGCTCGCGGTCCACCCCTTCCCAGGCCTCGGCTTCCACGCGGGAGCGCTTCTGCTCCTTCTCGCGGACCGGACGGCGTTGACGCGACAACACCAGGCCGGGAACGGCCGACGGATCCTTCAGCAGCGCCACACCCTCCGGCGTCAACATCACCACCGGAAACGCATCGTCGGTCTGCCGCAGCAGGCCCTGTGCGACGAGTTGTTCGATGTAGGCACGGATCTCGTTGGTGGACGCCTCGCGCAGCAACCCGAACGTCGTCAGATCGTTGTGGCGGCGCGACAGCACTTGTTCGTTCTGGCTCCCGCACAGAACGTTGGCCACATGCGCGGCGCCGAACCGCTGGCCGACCCTCGCGACGCACGAGAGAATCTTGCGGGCCACGTCAACCGGTTCGGCCGCCGGCTCGAGCTCGCCGAGACAGAAGTCACAGGCGCCGCAGTCCGCGCGTTCGTACCGCTCGCCGAAATACCCGACCAGGTGCTTGTGCCGGCACCCGACACTGGCGGCGTAGCGCTCGATATCCCGCAGCAGCCGTCGGGCGCTGTCGGTGAGCTCGCCGTTCTTCTCGAGCATCAGCCGCCACTTCATGAAGTCGGCCGATGAGTAGATGAGCGCGCACTCCGCCTCGAGGCCGTCGCGTCCGGCGCGGCCGGACTCCTGCTGGTAGTGTTCCAGCGACTGCGGCGCCCCGGCATGGACGACGAACCGGACATCCGAACGATCGATGCCCATGCCGAATGCCACCGTGGCGACGATGACGTCGATCTCCTCATCGAGAAACGCGTCCTGGTTCCGGTGACGCTCCCGGTCGTCCAATCCCGCGTGGTACGGACGTGCGCGCACGCCGGACTCGCTGAGCCACGTCGCCAGCGCCTCGACCTCCCGCCGCGACGTGCAATAGACGATGCCCCCTTCGCCGCGGTGCCGCGCGAGGATGTCCTGCAACTGCCGCTTGAGGCTGGCGCGCGGGATCACGCGATAGACGAGATTTGGGCGGTCGAAGGAGCCGACGAGCTCGAGAGGATCCTGCAGCCCCAGCTGGCTCGCGATATCGCGGCGTACGCGTCCCGTCGCGGTCGCCGTGTAGGCGTGCAGGTTGACCCCGGGAAACCGCGCGCGCAGATCGCCCAGCTGCCGGTACTCGGGACGAAAGTCGTGTCCCCACTGGCTGATGCAGTGCGCTTCGTCAACCGCGATAAAGCTGACGTCGCAGCGCGAGAGCCACGACTGGAACGATTCCCCCCCCTCGCCTACCAGCCGCTCTGGCGAGACGTAGAGGAGGCGATAGCGCCCTTCGCGCACCCCGGCCGTGATGTTCCCTCGCTCGTCCGCCGACAACGTGCTGTTCAAGTACGCGGCCGGCACGCCGTTGCCCACCAGCGTGTCGACTTGATCTTTCATCAGCGAGATGAGCGGCGAGACCACAACGGCGAGCCCATCACGAACGAGCGCCGGCGCCTGAAAGCAGAGCGACTTTCCGCCCCCGGTCGGCAGCACGACGATCGAGTCCCGCCCCGAGAGGATCGCGTCCATCGCCTCTTGCTGCAACGGGCGGAAAGAGGCGTATCCCCAATACCGCTCCAGCACCTCGCTCAGTCGGGCGGCAGCCGTCGTCATCGTCATGTCGATGCGCTTATCGTACATCGTCGCTGCTCAAAAACCTTTCACCACAGAGGAACAGAGAAACAGAGAGAACAGAGCGTTGAAGTGGTTACCGTGCTTCGAGCGGCGACATGGCAAAAACTGCGACGTTAGTGCAGATCTGGGAGGGCAAGAAATTCGACGTCGAACAATAGAGTTCGGTGTTTGCGCCCGAAACTGGGCTGCATTACGTCGGAGGGTTCGTTGCAGCCGTCGAGCGCATGGGGCTGTTCTCTCTCACTCGTATCAACAATCTCACATACAAGATCAACGGCGGCGCGATCGCAATTCACCGGCGCTTTGGGCCAGGCCTCTTCGAATCCGTGTATCACCACTGCATGGAATGGGAACTCCAGGACCGTGGACTCACGTTTGTGACTCATGAACTGCTTCCACTGAGCTACAAAGGACGGCAAATCGACAACGCCTTCGAGCTCGACCTGTTAGTTGAGAATCTGGTGGTTGTCGAAATCAAGGCGGTGCAGGAACTCGCGCCAGTCCACGAGGCACAGGTGCTGACGTACCTGAAGCTCACGAATGCCCCGGTGGGCTTATTGATCAATTTCAACGTGCCCGTCCTGCGCGACGGCGGTATCAAGCGGCTGGTAAACCCCGCACACACGCTCGTTGACGAATTCAACCCGATCGAACGCGATAAGCACGGACCTTAACCCCAACAATCTCTGTTCTCTCTGTTTCTCTGTTCCTTCTATGTTCGGTCGTGCGGTCAAGTCCCCAGATTTGTTGCTCCGTCAATCCTAAGTTCGTTGGTCGCACGCGAGCCTGGTCGTGAGCGGTGAGTCCTGGCTCAGCGCTCGCCTTCTATCCGGACGTGCACAGTGTGTGCAGCCCCCAGAGACCGGTGCAGTCTCAAGACCAGGCACGGGGCGGCGGTACCCTCTCTGTGTCGGTCGTGTGAGGACCCGCTACAGACCGTACGCGCCGCGCGCGTGCAACGCTCAAACCCCCGACGTCCTCCGTTACGCCGTCGCGCTCAGCACCGCTCCCGTCGGCAGCACCCCTTGCGTCGCGTAGCGCCACAGCGCGATCAGCAGCTTCCGCGCCAGCGCGACGATACCGATGCGGCGCACGCGTTTGCCCGTCCCAAACCGCGCGCCATACCACCGGGTGAGGGCACTGCCCGGTTGCCAACGCACCCAGTTCCACGCCAGTTGAATGCTCACCGCTTGTAACCGGCGATTGCCGGCGCCACTGATCCCTTGGTCGCGCTCGGCCTCGCCGCTGTTGTACGGCGTCGGGGCAAAGCCCAACAGGCCCCCAATCTCCCGGCGGTTCTTGAAGGCCCGCCACACTAAGCCTTCATCCACCAACACCGACGCTCCGGTGACCCCGATCCCACGCAGCGTCGTCAGCCGGACGCGCGGATCCTCACTCGCCACGGCCGCCTGCACGCTCGCCTCCTGCTCGGCCTCGAGCGCGGCGATCTGCGCCTGCACCTGGGCCAGCCGCGCCTCCGCCCGCGCCAACCGCGCCTGCACGGTCGCCGGCAGGACCGCACCGTCCCACGCCCGTAGGTCCGCCCACCACCGCGGCCCCCGCCGCGTCGGCCAGACGCCCCCGTACGTCGCGACGAGCCCTTGCAGCTGATTCATCAATCGGGTCTGGTCCGCCACCAGCGCGGTCCGCTCGCGACTGACGTGGCGCGCGGCTTCTTGCGTCACCGTCGGGACGCGCACTTCACTCCACACGCCCTTCTCGCCGTGACACACCCGCACGAGCATCCGCAGCAGTTTCAGCGCGTCGAGTCGATCCGTCTTGGCCCGGCGGGCCCGCCGATTCACTTCGATGCTCGCCGAATCCACCACGCGATTGCCGACCCCCAGTTGCGTCAGCGCGCGGTGAATCCAAAACCCATCGCGTCCCGCTTCATAGCAACTGATCACCGAAGCCATCGGCGAGAGCCCGAAGCGCTGGCGTCCCTCCGCGATCGCCCGTCCTACGGCTCCGAGGTCACGCGCGGGTACCGTACGCAGCCACGGCTCAGCACCGAACCCGCGGCTCATCGCGAGCTTCCAGGTCTTCTTACTCAATTCAAAAGCGACGTACAACGTCGCTTCACGTACACTCGATTCCGGGCGGGTCGTTGCGGTCATCACAAGCCTCCTTTTGGCCTAGGAACCTTGGGAAGCTTAGATCGCACGACCCGCTCATAGTCTCTCTGTGGTGAAAGGTTTGTGAGCAGCCGCGATGTACGATCAGCCATCGACATGGCGATATAGCGATGCTGCAAGAAACTCCAAGCGGTCTTTTCTGTAGTGCGGGAGGCTTTCACATTGATCCCTGGGCGCCGGTCGAGCGCGCGGTGATTACGCACGCGCACGGGGACCATGCGCGGCCGGGGAGTGCGGCGTATCTCTGCACGCCGGAGACGGCCGTGCTGTTGAAGCGGCGGTTTGGTCCAGACGCGGTCCTCGAGACGCTCCCGTATGGCCAACCGCTGACGATCGGCGAGGTGCGCGTCAGCTTTCATCCGGCGGGACACGTGCTCGGGTCGGCCCAGGTGCGGATCGAGGGTGGCGACGGTGTGTGGGTGGTGGCGGGCGACTACAAGCGCGCCGCGGATCCGACGTGCGCGCCGTTCGAGCCCGTGCGGTGCGATACCTTCATCACCGAGTCCACCTTCGGCCTCCCGATCTACCGCTGGGACGACACGGCCGTCGTCATCGCCGACATCCTCGCGTGGTGGAACGCGAATCGCGAGGCGTCGCGTACGTCGGTCATCTTCTGCTACACCGTCGGCAAGGCGCAGCGGCTGCTCGCGGAGCTGGGGCGCGTGACGGAACGGCCGGTGTTCGTGCACGGCATGCTGCTCGGGATGATCGACGCCTATCGCGAAGCCGGCGTGACGCTGCCTGAGGTGAAGCCGGTCATCGAGCCCGCGCTCGGGCGGGCAGCGCGCGCGCAGAAGACATCGCTCGCCGGAGAGCTGGTGCTCGCGCCGCTGTCCGCGCGTGGCACTCCGTGGATGCGGCGGCTCGGCACCCACTCGGATGCCTTTGCGTCGGGCCTGATGCGCGTGCGGGGCGTGCGCCGCCAACGTGCCTACGACAAGGGCTTCGTGATCTCCGACCACGCCGACTGGCCGGCGCTGCTGGACACGATCGCCGAAACCGGCGCCACTCGCGTCCTCGCGACTCACGGCCATGCCGAAGCCCTCGCCCGCCACCTCGCCACGCTCGGCCTCGAAAGCGGCATCATCCGCACGGCGTGGGAGGGCGAGCCCTCGGGAGACTGATGCGCCGATTCGCTCGACTCTACGACGAGATCGATAGCACGACCTCGACCAACGCAAAGGTGGCGGCGATGGCGCGCTACTTCGCCGCAACCCCGCGCGGCGATGCCGCGTGGGCGGTGTTTTTTCTCACCGGACGCCGCCTGAAGCGGCTCGTTCCCCACATGTCGATCGCCCACTGGACGATGGCGGCGACGGGGATCGAGGAGTGGTTGCTCGGAGAGTGCTACGCCGTGGTCGGGGACGGGGCCGAAACGGCGGCGCTGTTGATGGACCAGGTCGCGCGTGGCGGCCGGCGAGTCGCTGCCGCTCGCGGAATGGGTGGAGCAGCGCATCCTCCCGCTGCGCGACATGGATCCAGACGAACAGCGGCGGCGCGTGCTCGAGTGGTGCGCGACGCTGGACCGGATCGAACGCTTCATCCTCTTCAAGCTGCTGACCGGCGAGTTCCGCGTCGGTGTGTCCCAGACGCTCGTGGTCCGCGCGCTTGCGCAGGCGGCGCAACTCGAACCGGCGATCGTGGCCGCGCGGCTCATGGGTGAGTGGACGCCGACCGCGGACTGGTTCGAACGAGTGCTCTCACCGGAGCATACCGACGACGACCGCTCGAGGCCGTATCCCTTCAGCCTCGCGTCGCCCCTGGAGGGGGACGTCGAGGCGCTCGGCGATCTTCATGACTGGCAGGTCGAATGGAAGTGGGACGGCATCCGCGCGCAGTTGATCACGCGCGGCGGAAACATCCATCTCTGGTCGCGCGGCGAGGAGCTGATCACGCACCGCTTCCCGGAAATCACGACCGCCGCCACGCACCTGCCTGACGGGACGGTGCTCGATGGTGAGGTGCTGGCGTTCCGCGATGAGCGTCCGCTGCCCTTCTCTGCGTTGCAACAGCGGATCGGCCGGCAGAAACAGGTCGCGCAGATGTCACGCGCGATTCCGGTCGTCTTCATGACCTACGACATCCTCGAACACCAAGGCGTGGACGTCCGGCAACGCCCGCTGCACGAACGCCGCGCGCTCCTCGCGTCTCTCCTTCCCGCATCCGGCGTATTGCGCGTGTCCCCCACCGTTGACGATCCCGCCGGATGGGCGGGCCTCGCGGCACAGCGTGCCAACTCCCGCGCCCTGAGCGTCGAAGGGTTGATGATCAAGCGGCGCACGTCCACCTACGGCGTTGGCCGCAAGAAGGGGGACTGGTGGAAGTGGAAGATCGAGCCGTACACGATCGACGCCGTCCTGATCTACGCCCAGCCCGGCAGCGGCAAGCGCGCGAGCCTGCTCACCGACTACACCTTCGGCGTCTGGCACGAGGGGGAGCTGGTGCCGATCGCCAAGGCGTATTCAGGACTGTCGAACGAAGAGATCGCGGAGATGGACCGCTGGATCCGCCGGCACACACGCGAGCGGTTCGGTCCGGTGCGTCACGTCGAGCCGGTGCAGGTCTTCGAGCTCGGCTTCGAGGGGATCGCCGAGTCGTCGCGCCACCGGTCCGGCATCGCCGTCCGCTTCCCGCGGATGCTGCGCTGGCGCAAGGACAAGAAGCCCGAGGATGCGGACACTCTAGAGAGCGTGCGGGAGATATTGCGAGGGGCGGGAAAGCTTAGCCGCGGATAACGCGGATTCAACGCGGATTTACGCCGATAAGAGCAGCACCGCCGACGCCGCTCGTGCAACGCTGTCGGGGCCGGCCGCAGGCCGGCGCCGCGCTTCGCGCGGCGTGACGGAGAGAGAATCACAAAACGCAAGCCGCATGACCGAACACTGAAGCGGCTTGTGTTTTGTGATTCTCTCTCCGTCAACCCCCGACAGCGTGGCAGATAGCGGCTGGAGGATCTGTGCGGATCCGCAACATCCGCGAAATCCGCGGCTCGCTCTATCCGCGAAGATCCGTCGTCATCCGCGAGATCCGCGGCGACGCTCAGCCTCGTCGAGCCAGCCACGGCGTAACTCCTCAGAAGGGACGCTGGACAGGTACGGCTTGATGTCGACGATCGGCGTGCCGTCGAGCATGTCGATCCCCTTCACGCGCAGGCGACGGGCCGTCGCGGCCGAGGAGGCGGACGACGGTCAGGCCGATGGGGTTCGGACGCTGCGGGGAACGCGTCGCGAAGACGCCGTGCGGGCGGTCGTCGCTCGGCGGGTAGGCGATAAGTTCCGGACCGTCCGAGCGATCGAAGATCCAGATCACATAAAGGTGAGAGAAGCCTTCGATATCGGCGAGGCCGGCCTCGAGCTCCGGACGGATGTCGAGGATTCCTTCGGCCTCATGTTGGGCGCCGAGCCCCTTGGGGATGTCGGCGGGATTGGTGAATGCGCTCCTGACGAATCCGATGGGCGTGAGGTGAATGTCGGTCATGCCACCTCAGTCGCGCGCCGCGTCGGCGGTCACACGCTCGATGAACTCCGCCTTGCCGCGCGTGTAGGCGATGCGGTCGCGCGCGTGCTCGTCGGCCAGCCGCCGCTTGAGCGCCTCGTACTCGCGCGCGAGGTCGGGCCGCGCGATCAGGCGATCGCGGAAGCGCAGGCTGTCCCAGTGTGGAAAATGACGTTCGACCATGTGGATGTGGTGCGTGCGGCGGCTGGTGTCGGGATCCCGCTTGATGAACCACGCATAGAACGGCGGGCCATCCTCTCCGATCGTCGCGCGCCAGAAGTAATCGTAACCCTGTGCCTCGAGCAGCGGGACGACGCGCGCCTTCACCGCTTCGAGGTCGGTGACTTCGACGAGCATGTCGACGACGGGCTTCGCCGTAAGCCCGGGCACCGCGGTGCTCCCGAAATGCTCGATCCGCCCCAGCAGCTCGTTCGGGAGACACTCGAGCAGGTGGTCGCGCTCGCGCCGAAACGCCGCCGGCCACGCCGGATCGTACGGCGCCAGGCTGATGTCGTCCCGCAGCACCCGTGCGATCTTCTGCTCGAGGGACTCGGTCATGTCCTCCCGCTCATCACTTGGGCACGAACCAGTGGATGTACCCACAGGCATCGCAAACGATACAGACCGCTGAAGCGTTCGCCCAGTCGAAATTGAAGAAGCTCGCGACCGCCGTGTTCAGCTGCGCCTCGCGCCGCCAGAACTGGTCGTGCTTGCAGATCTCGCATCGAAGCGGCTTCCCCAGCACCTCGATCGTGATCGGTTCGGAATTCCCGAAGAGTCCCACGGCTACTTCCGCCTTTCGAACAATCGCTCGAGCTCCTCGAGCTTCGTGTTGAATGCCGCCCACCGCGCCTGCTCCTGGCCGAGCGCCGTCGTCAACTCCGACTGCTGCAGCTTCAGCTCGGCGTCGGTCTTGGCGAGCTGCTCGATCTGTGCCTTCAGGCGGCGCCAGGAAGAACGGCACGTCATCGGGGTCTCCCGGATCGTCCACTTTCAGATCGCCGAACATCTTCAGTCCGGCCTCGACCTGTGTCTTCGTCTGGTCGTGCACGCGCATTTTCTCCTGTACCTCGGAGAGTTGGCGAACGACCGTGTTGGTGCGCTGCTCCTGGAGCTGCAGGCGTCCCAACAGCAGCTGCACCCGGATGTTGGCCTCGAGGCGCTCGTTGAGGTCGGCCCGCATCGCCCGCAGTTCAGCGACGGTGGGATCGACCGGCGGAGATCCGGACTGGCCCGAGGCCGCGGCGCCAGCCACGAGCGCGACAAAGCCAACGACGAGAACGGTGCGCACATTCGACATGATCGTTCCTCGATGGAGTTAGTGACGTGGACTAGAGTACGCGCTACCCTATCCGAAGCATGTCCTTCCTGGCCTTTATCATCGCACCGGACAAGAAGGTCCTCGACAAGCTCGACCTTCGCGGCGGCCGCATCCGCTGCCCGCAGTGTCAGTGGCAACCGGCACCTCGCGACACCTGGTGCTGCGACCCCGGCTGCTATCACGTGTGGAATACGTTCGAGACTCGCGGTTTGTGCCCGGGGTGTTCGAAACACTGGACCCAGACCGCCTGCCTCCGCTGCCACGTCTGGTCGCCGCATGACGCGTGGTACGAAGAGAGCTAACTCAAGGTGCTAAGTCCGGGTGCTAAGTGCCCAGCTGCAGGGTGCACTCCCGCACAGTGCACCTCGACGCTACCGTACCCGCAACGTCACCGACTCCGACGCTCCCTCGCCCAGTACGATGCGCACTCCCTCGTCGCGAATGGATTCGAGAAACGCCTTGTCTTCGTGCTGTCCGGGCTCGATATAGTCGAGCGCGACGGCGCGATACGTGCCCGCCGGCAAGGCGGCGATCGAAAACTGCCCCTCCGCTCCCGGCCGGACAATGCGCACCAGGCGTGAATACGGCGTCCAATGCTGCGCGTTTTCAGAGAACACGATCACGCTCGCGCCGGTCGTCGGTTGTCCCTTGGCGTCGAGCACGACGCCGGCGATCGTTCCCTGGCGTGGCGTCACGACGATCTTCAGGTTGTCGAACTCCTTGCCTCCGGTTGGAACCTCCCACGGCACGTCGGTAATGTCTTTGTCGCCGAGGAGCACGGCGTCCAGCATCCAGCTTTCTGGTAGGCCGATGACGCGGAACAGGAACTCGCCACCCAGGTTCGTCATTTTGAAGGCCCACTTGGTGTCGACGTCCACGACCGCGACGCGCGGGAGCACCTTTCTGGACCAGGCTTGGTTGAGAATGCGGACGCCAGAGGGCGCGAACGGTAGTGGCGTGCCGTCCGCCGAGACCACGGTACCTGTCACGGTGCTGCCTGTCTTCACGACCATGACCACATCGTCGATATCAGCGCCGTCCACCGCGATTTCCTCGTCGCCGACGAGATAGGTTCCTGTCGGCACTTCCCTGAACTCGAAAGACCCGTCGGCCGCCGAACGCGTGCTGCGGCCGCCGGACGCGACCGCGACGCCGAAACTGATCGAGAGGCCGACGAAGGCGTTCGCAACCGGCTCTCCTGTCTCCCGGACGACGCGGCCGCGGATGCGAGCGGCGCGACCAGAGCGCACGTTGAAGCTGACGTCGGTCTTGACCTCGCCGACGCCCAACGTGACCGCCTGCGCCTGCCCCATCGGGACTCCCGGGTAATAGGTCGACCCGAAGCCGAAGGTCTCCTTCTGCGCCGTGCGCCACGTCTCGCTCGAGGTCGCCATGACGTAGTAGTTCCCCGGCACCAGACCCGACACCCTGAATTGCCCGAGATCGTCGGTCGTCGCACCGTTAACGGGAAACGGCACCCTCGTTCCGAGGTTGTAGCGGAACCCGAGCACATCCACGCGCACGCCCGGGTACGGATCGCCCACATCGTCGGTGATGCGACCGGCGATCACCGATCCGCGCGGCAGCGCGACGTCGATGCGAGTGACGACGGCGCCCGGTTTCACCTGGACGGCAAGTCCGCTCTCGCTGGCGTGACGCTGCCCGTGCTGGACACCGATATAGCCCGAGCGATTCGCGGAAACGTAGTACGAGCCGGGCTCGACATCCTTCAACTGGTATTGCCCGCGCGAGTTTGTGTAAGCCGATGACAGGGGGCCGCCGCCACCGGCCACTGGTCTGAAGCTGACGCGCGCCCCGCGGAGCGGCTTACCGGTGTCGGCGGCGGTGATGGTGCCGGCGATCGTCCCTGGTTTGGCGGGCGCCTGCGCCGGCGCCTGGGCCGATCCCGCGGCGCTGAGGATCCCGAGCAGGGCGATGGTTGATGCGGCGAGCCGGAGTGTCATCGCGCCTCCACCACCGTCAGTGTCAACGATTCACTCACACCGTCCTTCAACTCGACGCGCGTGGCGTCTCGCAGCAGCGACTGCAAGAACTCCGGATCCTCCCACTGCCCCTCGGCGACAAAGTCACGAGCGATCACACGGTAGATGCCGGGTGGAAGAGCGGCGATGGTAAACCCGCCGTCCCGATCGGGGCGCGTCGCCCTCACGAACCGCGATCCGATGCCCCAGGCTGCGCGACCTTCCGCAAACACAATGACCGAAGCCTCGGTTGTCGCGGCGCCGGTGCGGTCCAGCACCCGGCCTTCGAGGCGCGCCACCTTCGTGGTGAGCACCAGTTGCAGTCCCTCGACGTCGGCATTGCCGCGCGAGAACGGCAGCGGCGTGTCGATGATGTCGCGCCCGCCAAGCAGGACGGCACCGAGCCGCCAGTCGTCGGGCAGCCCGGTCACACGGAACAGGTACTGCCCGCTCATGTTGACGATCCGGAAGGTCCAGTCGGGGCGCGGCGACTGGGCGTTCGGGCCGGCCCACGGCACGAACACGTTGTCGGGATCCGCGTCCACGGGCGTCACCGTCACGCGCGCGGCGGCAAACGGCAGCCGGGTCCCGTCGTCGCTCACGACCGTACCGGCGACAGCGGGTGTCCTCGCCGGCGTGAGCACGACGTGCTTCGTCTCGCCGGCGTTGAGCACGACGGTGGCGTTCGTCGTGTTGTTGGGTCCGCCACCATAGGCCATGTATTCGCCGGGCGCCAGGTTCTCGAAAGCGAACTCGCCGCGTTCGTTGGTACGCGCCGACCCGACGCTGCCCTGCGACTGGAGTGCGCCACCGACGGTGCGCGTGATGTCGCCAAAATTCACCACCAGCCCTGGCACCGGCGCGCCCGAGGCATCCTGTACGACTCCGGTCACGCGCGCCTCGCGTCCCGGCACGAGGCGAATGTCGAGACCGCCGATCTCCTGTCCCGCAGCCACCGTGAGATTCTGCGCCTGGTCAGAGCCTGTCACGCCCGGAAAAAACGTCGTCGCATACACGAGAGTCGCTTTGCCGTCGTCCGACTCCCACGCGTCACGCGAGGCGGCGCGGAGCTGATACGCGCCGGGTTCCAGGCCGCTCAGACGGAACTCGCCGACGTCGTTGGTCACGGTAATCCGCGCCGCGACCGGCACCCGCCGTCCGCGAACAAAGCGCGTTTCTACGGCTTCAACTCTGACGCCAGCAAACGCCTCTCCGGTGTCATCGAACACGCGCCCGGCAAGGACCCCACCACGCTGCAGCGCCATGTCGAGCTTCTCCATGTTCTCGCCGGTGCGGACGACGATCGGCCGTCCCACTTCGCCTCGACGGCGCTGGCCGTACTGCGTTGTGAGGTACCCGGCGCGAGTCGCGGTGAGGGTGTACGTTCCAGCCGAGACGCCAGTGATCTCGAACTCTCCGCGCATGTCGGTTACACCGGTGGGTGGATTCTGCGCGGCGCCATTGAGCGTCACGCGGACGCGGTGGAGAGGTTGCCCGTTCGCCGCGGTGACGATGCGGCCGCGGACGACCGCCGTGCCGGGAGCGGATGCCGCCGCGTCGCGCGCCGGTTGCTGCGGCGTCGGAGTCTGGCCAAGAAGAGCAGTTGCGAGAATCAGAAACCCCGTGAGCGTTAACATGCACCTCATCCGCCGCACCAAGCACCCAGCACCCAGCACCCAGCACCCTGCTCGGCTCAGCGAAAGACTCGGAACGCAAGCCGAGCGGACGCCGTGGCCCCGTCCTGCCGCGGCGCCCTGCACTTCGAGGATGTACTCCGCCTGCGTCAACGGCGCGAGGTTCAGGTCGGCGACGATCCATCGGGTGCCTTCCTCCTCCTTTTCGGAAACGGTGACCGCGAGTTCGAGCGGCACGCCGTCGCGGCCGAGGACGCGAGCCGTGGGTTGCGTGATCGCCGCTGTCACGGGCCAGCGCACCTGCATGCGCTCGGTGCGGCGGAAGTAGACCGAACCCGCCGGACGTGGCTGCGTGGGCGTCGCGAGGCGGAAGACCAGCGGATCGCCGAACGCGCGTCGTGCGACGCGCGATCGTCAAGCTGTCGTCCACGTTGCCCTGCGCCGGCGCTGCGCATGCGGATCGTTGCCGAGAAGGGGCCGGCCGCCTTGCCCACCGGGATCTTCGACTCACGCGGCGCGCGCGCCGGCGTCGATCCGTCCCTTCGTCATCGCGACCGTTTCTCCCGACGCCGCGGTCACGACGACCTGCAGGTCCGCTCCGTCCTTCCAGCGACCGGCCTCGACTTCTGGCGCGGTCAGCTCGGTGACGAGCGTCAGCGTGTCGCCGATCACCGTGCCGCGCGTGTGGATCACCGCGCCCGGCCGCAGCCGCTTCAACTCCGCCAGCGCATCGTCGGACGGCGTGACCGGCGGCGCCGGCTCGCGCGCCGCGCGCATCGTCGCCATCTCCGCCTCAGTCAGGGCGCGATACTCGCGCCGCGCGCGGACGTTGCCGCTGATCCCCTTCACCCGGACGGTGATCTTCCGCAGGCGGCCGTCCGACTTCGCGTTGGTCGGGTAGTAGCCGAGGATGTAGGCCGCCGAGAGGTCGTCCGCGATGCGGCGCGCGCCACCGGTCAGGTCGTTGGTGTTGACGATGGCGATGCCGTCGGTGTTGTTGGCCAGCGTCATCAGGTTGTCGGTGCGGTTGTTGATCGCGTTCAGCTCGGCGTTGCGTTTGGCAGTCCACCGGGGCGGCGGCGTTCGCGAACGGCGCCTCGAGGCCGGCCGGCTTCATGGCGTAGAACGTCACGTTCGAGCGCCGCGCCAGGTCGATGAACTCCCGGAACCTGGCGTCGAAGTCCATGCCGAGCAGCCGCTGCAGCGTCTCTTCGCACCACGACATGTTCACTTCGTCCGCGTTACGCGCCCCCAGGGTGATGCGTCCGACACCGGTGCCGCCCGGGCCGCGTGGCGAGGTCACTCCGATCTCCGGCTTCGAGGGCTTGTAGAGCGCGTTCAGCCGCGGGTCCGGTTTACCCATGACCCACCCGTTGGACACCAGCAGGATGTTCTTTCGCTCCTCGCGAATGCCCGCGAGCAGGTGCGCCAGCCCCTCGAGGTCTTCGAACACCGCATCGATCCGGCGGCGCCGGATCACTTCGCCAAGGAGGTGTGGTTCGGTGTGCCGGGGGGATAGCACACCTGCAGCATCATGTCTTCTTCGTCCTCCAGCACGCGCGCGCCGACGCCCCAATCCCAGTACTTGTCGAGCTGTTCTTCGATGAAGCGCGACTGGGACCCGAGCATCAAGTCCTGCGGACTCTGCTTCGTCGTCATGACGCCGAAGAGGTCGCGCGGGTTGAGCACGCGGTTCATGAACGTCGTCAGCGGCACGCGCGAGCGGTGGGAGTCGGTGAAGTTGACGTGCAGGTTGTCCAGGTAGAGCACGAACACGCGCCGCGCGGGATCTGCCGCGAGCTCGAACGCCTCACGCTGCGAGTTGGGATCGCGGCGCTCCTCGAGCGGGGCGTTCTGCTCGAACTGGACGAACTGGAAGGATTCGATCTTCTGCGGGACGCCGTCCTCGAGCACCTCGAAGTCGGTAGCGGCCAGGCCTTCGACGATCTTGCCGTCACGCGACGGGATAGGCGTCCACGCGCACGAGGTTGACGCCCGTGCGGAACGTGGGCTGTTGCTGTGGCGGCTGGCGGCTGCTTCTCCTGCGCAGCAGCCGCGATCACAGCCCGCAGGCGGAACAGAGAACCGGCGACGCGGAACGGGCCCATGCGCATGAGAACCCTCTCGGCGGCGTTGGCATGCAGTCAGTGTAGCGGCTCTCGAGCTCGCCCGCACGGGTAACTGCGATTGCAATCTCTTGTAGTCGGTTCAACGCAACTATTCTCTGGGAGGACGTCACGCACATGGATAAAACTGGACGTTCAACGACACTCGACTGGACGGCAGAAGACGAGTATTGGCGAACCAACTACGAGACTCGGCCGTACGCTAGCTGGCTCGAACTACGACATCTGGCAGCCGGGCTACCGTTACGGCTGGGAATCGGCTCAGCGGTACCAGGGCAAGAATTGGAACGACGTGGAGAACGATCTGCGCACCGGCTGGGACAGGTACGAACACCGCGGGATCAGCACGTGGGAGCAGATCAAGGATGCGGTCCGTGACGGCTGGGATCGCCTGATGGGTCGGCAGGTAGATATCAACTCGTCAACTCCCAACTCCCGCAAAACGGGAGTTGGGAGTTGGGGTTATTTCGACACGCGAAGTTCCTGTGCTCTGCGTCGCTGAGCGTAACGCGCACGCCGGACGCCGCGATACGCTGAAGAAACGACGAGTGCTCCATTCCCCCGTCTCCACGTCGAGCATCGCAACCATCAGGTAATCGCCCGGCGGCAGCCGCCGCACGATGTAGCGGCCGTCGAGCGACGGCCGGACGGCCTGGATGCGCGACGTGGTCCGCGAGGTCCAGAGCGCGCGATCGGCAGGGAAGACGATGATGTAGTAGTCGGACGACGGCGACGGACGGATCCTGTAGGCGTCCGGCGATCTGCGACACGCGATCGCTGAACGTCACGACCACGCCGTCCACGTCGCCGTGTATCGCGAGCGGCTGCTCGCCCAGGTCGCGGCTGGCAACGTGGTCGTCCGTACCATCCAGTTGTCGACCGCGGCGACGGCGACGTCGAGACGAACGAATACTGCCCGGGCGTCACCCCTCGAATTGTGAACGTGCCATCCGGCTGTACGTCTGCCGGGGAGGGGCCAACCGTCACCTGTCCGGGTCCTGTCGCGGAGGCGAGGTTAACGCGCCATCCGCGCACGTTACCGGGTGGGTACCGTCGGCCTGAAATTGAATGCGGCCCGACACCTCGAAGCCAGGTCGCAGGTCGAGGGCGAGCGCCACAACCTCAGTCCCCTCCATGCGCACGTTCCCCGTCGCCCACAGCGCCGCACCCGGCTCGCCCGGCTCGTTTGCGCGTACGGCCACAGCGTAGTCCCGGGCGAGAGCGATGCGAACTGGAATTTGCCGTCGACGACTGCCCGATCTTGAAGTCACCGATGCGGTCCATCACCGACCCCACCAGGGTCACCTGGACGACCGGCGGCAGGGCGCCGCCCGGCCATGACACGGTTCCTCGACTCGTCCGCTCGGCACGAGCAACAGCTGCAAATCGATACCGCTGCGTTCCTGGCGGCGGCCACGTCGATGAGCGCGGCCTGGTTCGGCGACGGGCCTCCGGGGTAATAAACCGTAGCGATGGCGGTCGGGCGGCCACTCCATCGAGTTGCCGGCGCTCTTTTGCGCGACTGCCGTCGACCCGTACGCTGACCCTGCAGCGCGCGATCGATGTCGGCCGCCGACGCCAGCAGCACGTCCGCTCCACTCATCGTCATCATCCGCGAGATAGAGGCCTGCACGAGGTACTGCCCCGGCCGCAGGCCGAAGATCCGATAGATGCCGCGATCGTCGCTGCTGGCCGAACCCCGCTGCGTGCGCCTCCGTTCACCGTTGACGTAGCCATACTGCAACGCGCTGACCTGCACATTGGGCATCGGGTGGCCGATCGGGTCGTTCCGACTCCGGTAATGACCCCACCGCGCGGCAGGCGGATGGCGAGTTCGTCGAGGCGCGCGCCTTCCGCGACGGTCAGGGATGTACCGGGACGCCCTGGCTGTCGCGCGCGTACGCCATGTCCACGAAGCCTTCCTTGACGGCCGCCAGCGTGAAACGTCCGGCGGGCACCCCTGCGAAGGCGTAGGTCCCGGTTTCGTCGGTGACGATCGTTCGGTTCACGTTGAGTTCCGCGCTGGCGAGCGTGACACGGGCGCGGCGAAGCGGCACGGCGGGATCCGTGGTGCTGGTGACGATGCCGCTGACGATGGCGGTGCCGAGCGCGCCGGTGCTTGTACATCCCGAATCGGTTGTGGCTGCGCGACGAGTGCGCTGACGAAGATGCCAGCGTGGAGCAATGCCGCGGGGGTCACGGCGTCCTCCTCGGCGAGACGGTCCGGAGGTCTTGCGTCTTTTTGCTTCCCTCGTCGAGATCGACACGCGTCGCGTCGCGGGCATACGCTTCGAGGAATCGCGGATCGTTCCAGTCGGACGCAATCTCATCGGGGATGGCGAGGACCTGATACGTCCCCGGTGGAAGTTCGGTGAAGGTGAAGGCTCCGTCCCGGGTTACGCGGACGATGCGCGGGCGGCGCGGGCCGCGCTGGCTTCCACAGTGCGGGATCGGCGGCAAAGAGGACGACCGACGCATCCGGGTCAGGGCCGGCGGCACCACGAACCGTGCCAGCGAGTGAGGCGGGACGATCGGTGAACGTCAGGACGATGCCCTGCAGGTCGCCCGACGAGATCTCGATGAGGCCGCCGGAGAGATCGCGCCCTTGGTACATAGCCGACTTGAAGGTCCAGCCGCTGAACTGGTCGTTGACCCGCAGGAAGTAGCGGCCGCCCGGTACACCGATCGTCTTGAACCGTCCGTCTGGTTCGACATAGGCCCCGCGGTTACCGGACATATACGAACCGTCGGCTGGCATGACCACGATGCTCGTCCGCCGCACTCGCTCTTCGTCGGGGGGCGGCTGTGTGCCGTCGAATTCCATGTGGCCGGAGAAGCGCACCCCTTCCTGCAGCGGGACCTGAAGACCCGTGATGTCGCGGCGACCAACCTGCAGCGGCAGCACGGCCCACCACGTCGGATCCGTGGGCAACGGCGTTGTCGTCGTGAAGGCGCTGGAACCGACGACCGTCGACACCATCGTGCCCCCTCCCTGCACGACGGTGGTAATGGAGCTCGATCGATGAGCCGGAGCGGCTGGCATTCTGCTTACCCGGGAGCGTGTAGTTGCCTGGCGGCACGGCGGGAAAGAGAAACGCACCGGTCGGATCGGTTGCAGTGACGGGCGCGATGTCCCTGGACGCGAACGAACTCGCCGGATGCTCGGGTGCTTCGAGCTGCACGACGAAGTGCGCCGCGGGGCCGTCGGGACGAACGACCGTACCCGACACTTTGACGGCCGGCACCGGCCGCATCGGGATATCGATGCCCGCCTTCTCCTCTCCGGTGCGCAGGGTGATCATCGTCGCTTCCCGCGCGTTCGGCGCCCCGGGGTAGTAGGTCGTCGGATAGACGACCGCAGGCAGGCCGTCGCCGGTGGGCGGCGCCAGGCCGCGAGGCAAGGCGACGACCCGTCCGCCGACATGCGTCACGTTGGCCCCCGAGGCCGAAGAAACACCCGTCGCGGAGATGGCCGAGGTGAGCTCGCGGCGGGCTGGATCGTTCGTGGAACCGCCGGCACGATAGGCCTCGACGAGGCTGGTCGGCGCGGAGCCGCCGGCCGTAGGGACGGCCACGACATACTCGCCGGGCACGAGATTGGCGAGACGATAGATGCCGCGATCGTCCGTCCCCTGAGCAGGACCGTTCGATTCAAGCACGGAACTTCCGTTGACGACTGTCCGCCGGAACGCGCGCACCGGCGCGCCCACCATGGGCTCGCCCGCCTCATCCACGATCGTGCCGGTGATCGTGCCCGGTCGCCACACAAGGATCGTGATGTCGGTCGCTCGCTCTCCCTGGGAAAGCTGCACCGGCCGGCCCGGCCGTCGTGACGTCTGCGGCCGTACGCTCCATCGATATAACCGGGCTTCGTGGTCATCAGCTCGTAGGAGCCCGGCGGAAGGTTCCGGTAGATGAACCGTCCCTGCGGATCGGTCATCACTTTCGGCGGCTCCGCGCCGCGAAGGTGTCCTCCGAAAAGACTCACGGTGACACCCGGTACCGGCGCGCCGGATGCGGCGTCGATCACGCGCCCGACGATCATCGCCGTCGCCCGTGCGTCCGCCGGACCGGCCGGTTGCCCCTGAATCCACAGCAGAGCGACGAGGACGGTGTACAGCATGGTCCCTAGTACTAATTCATTAGTATTGATTCGTCAAGAAGTTGTCGAACCTCGGGAAGATTAGCTGGCAAGAGGATGGGCCGGGTCTAAAGACCCGGCCTACTTCTTGTGCGACTCGATGTACTTCTTCGCGAACTCCTCGAGGTGCGGCGCGTTCACGAAGCCGACCTTCCGCCCCTCTTCCAGCGCGGCCTCCCAGGTCATCCCGTCCCGAAGCACACGCCGGATCGTCCAGAACGCGCCGACGCGGATCGCCGCCGTGCAGTGCACGAACATCGGTCGGTTTGCCTTATCGTCGGTAATCTTCAGGAACTCGTCGACGTTTTCGGGCGCCGGATTCTGGTAGTTCACCGGGATGTTGAAGTACTTCATCCCCAGCTGCTCGACGGTCTGCTTTTCTTCGTCAGCGCGATGCTCCGTCGGCTGCCGGAGGTTCAGCACGGTCTTCACCCCCTTGGACTTGAGCATCTCGAAGTGCTCCACGCGCGGCTGTCCACCGGTGCAGAACTCCGGCGTCACCTGGAGGAACGCCCTGATGGGCTGAACCTCAGGTTGGGCCTGGACGACGAACACTGCGAAAACGAGTGCTGCGAGCATGATTACCCCTTTCCGACCGCCGCCGCGGCCATCGAGGCTTCGCGCTGCCGCGTGAGGTGCGGGACGATGCCGAGGAGCCGCTGAATGAGCATGAGCTGTGCGCGGTGATGCATCTCGTGCTCTTTGACCGCGAGCAGCATCTCGAATCGCGACCGCCTCGAGGGCAGTACCTGCGGCGGGAACACGACGATCTCCGACAGTTTCGATTCACTCAGCGAGTCGATGAAGTTCGCTAACTTCTCCCCGTCGCTCTTGAGCGCGTCGACGATCTGGTCTTTCGTGCGAAGCGCCTGCTCCCCAGCGGCCACCTCCGCGAGCCGCTGCCCGAAGAACGCGAAGTCGATGAAGTCGATCCCCTGCCCGTGCGCGTCGATCTGCCAGCGCGGGCTCACCGTGATGTGGGCGAGCTGTGCGCCAACGCTGCGCACGCCCGGAACCGGCATGAAGTCGTATTTTTCAGCCGGGATTTCCTCGGCAATGGCGATCGTGTTCTTGCGGACCGTGCGGAACGACTCCGCCAATTCTTTCGCACCGTAATAAGTCATCGTGTCTCCTGGCGGGTCTGAAGACCCGCCCTACTTCTCACTTCTGTAGGCCGGGTCTTTAGACCCGGCACGCGACGGCGAAGCGACCGAAGTATATAAGATACGCCTCGTGAAACACCTGCTTCTGCTCTCTGTTGCCGTCACCCTGCTCGTCCCTCAACAGCGCTCCGGTGCGTTCCGCCTCGAGGAAACGACCATCGCGCAGATCCACGCGGCGATGAAGGCCGGACGCCTGACCTGCGCGGCGCTCGTGGACCAGTACCTCGCCCGCATCGAGGCGCACGACAAGCAAGGGGCGGCGCTGAATGCCATCACCGTCGTCAATCCCAACGCGCGCAAGCTGGCGGCGGAACTCGACAGCCGGATGAAGGCCTCCGGACCCGTCGGGCCGCTCCACTGCATTCCGACGATCGTCAAAGACAACTTCGAGACCATCGGGCTCCAAAGCGCCGCCGGCTCGTTGGCGCTCAAGGACTTCAACCCCGGACGCGACGCCTTCCAGGTGAAGAAGATCAAGGAGGCGGGCGCGATCGTGCTCGCCAAGTCGAACATGGCCGAGTGGGCCTTCAGCCCCTACGAGACGGTCAACTCGCTGCTGCCCGGCTACACGCGGAATCCCTACGCGCTCAATCGCGTGACCGCCGGATCGAGCGGCGGGACTGCCGCCGCCGTCGCGGCCAATTTCGGCGCCGTTGGCCTCGGGAGCGACACCGGCAATTCGATCCGCGGCCCATCATCCCACCAGGCGCTGGCCGGGATCCGTTCGACGATGGGCCTCACCAGCCGCGGCGGCGTCGTCCCGCTCAGCCTGCTGGCCGACATCGCGGGCCCGATGACGCGCACGCTCGAAGATGCCGTCGCCGTGTTCCAGGTGATCGTCGGAGAAGACCCGGCCGATCCGGTCACGCTCGCGAAGGACTTCGAGCCTGCGGGCTTGCGTCCGTCCGGGAAGCCGGCCACGGTTCCCGACTATCGCGCGGCGCTCGTCAAGGATGGCCTCAAGGGAGCGCGCATCGGCGTGTTGCGCCAGGCGTACGAGCGCGAGTCGACGTCGCCAGAAATCGTCAAGGTCTTCATGGCCGCCGTCGACGACCTGAAGAAAGCGGGCGCCATCATCGTCGATCCCGCCGCCGTCGAACTGGGAGACGTTCGCCGCGCGCAGGGTGGCGGGTCGTGCGCAGGATTCAAGCACGACATCAACAAGTACCTCGCGTCGCTCGGCGAGAAGGTGCCGGTGAAGAACCTCGAGGCCATCATCCGCTCGCGTCAATTCCATCCTTCCACGGAGCTCCGCCTGACGCGCTCGCAGGAGGGATCAGAAAACGGCTACGACTCGCCGGCGTGCAAGGCAGAAGCGGAGTACCGGGAGAAGTTCCGCGCTGCGGTCCTGAAGACGATGGAGGCCCATTCGCTCGACGCCTTCGTCTACCCGACCTGGAGCAACCCACCCCGGCTCATCGGCGACCTGAACACGCCGCACGGCGACAACAGCCAGGTGTTCTCCCCCACGACCGGCTTCCCGGCGATCAACGTGCCGATGGGCTACACGCTGAACAACACGCTGCCGGCAGGGATCACGTTCTTCGGCCGCGCCTGGGCCGAGGCGACGCTCATCAGGCTCGCCTACAGCTACGAACAGGCAACTCGCCATCGCCGCCCGCCGGCGCTCGCTCCGCTCGCGCCGGCTTCGGGTACGCGCCGCTGACGCGGCGCTTCGGGCTTCGGGCTTCGGGACTGGCGCTCGCTTCGCTCGCGCTCGGGCTCGGGACTCGGGGCTCGGGGCTCGGGGCTCGGGGTCGGGGGTTCGGCGGTTCAGAGCAGGCTTAGGACGGCTCGGGCTGGCGGCGAGGAACCGGTCAAAGACGACGCGGCAGAACGCGCCGAAGTCGGCATCGCTCATGGCAATCGACCACTTGGTCCGGGTCTCCGACCAGTGCCGCAATGAGCGCCATCGCCAGGAGGGTCGCTACCAGGCCCAACAGCACCGACGCTCCGAAGGCATAACGTCTGGTCGGCCCGCGAGTGTCATGCCTTGAAGATACGCAGCTGGACTCGCGTCGTGCGCGGCGGTTCGGTCGCAGTGGCGGTGCACCCCCGGCCGAGCGACAGCCGCTCAAGTCCAGAACCTGAAGCCAGCGCGAGCGAAGCGACGCTTCCCGAGCCGCGAGCGAAGCGAACGCGCGCGTCAGCGCGCGCGCGCGAAGCGTAGGTCGAAGACGCGCGAGCCGCGGAAGCTCAGTTCCTTCACCGCGCCGCTCGCGTCCCGGATGAACACAAAGCGCCCCACGCCGCCGTCGAAGTGGTCCTTCTCCGTAGCGCGCAGGCGGACGACGGTGTCGGGGCGGCGCTTGACGACCAGCGTGTCCCCGTCGAGCGCCACCTCGTAGGTCACTTCCGCTTCGTCGCTGTGGTAGCGGCCGACGTACGACGTCGAGGTCCTTCTTGTCGGCGGTGAACGGCGCCGGCTGCGGACGCGGGCGCGCAGGCTGCGCCGGTTCATCCTTGATCGATCCTGCGAGATACAGATCCGCGACGCGCTCGGCGAACTGGGTCGCGTTCGCGCTGGCGCCATTACAGAGGACGGCGACCGACACCTGCTGCTGCGGATAGCGGGTCAGGTGCGCGCGATAGCCGGCGGTCGAGCCGCTGTGGGCCACCTCTGGCACTCCCTTGTAGGTGCCGACCATCAGCCCCATCGCGTAGCTGTGCGGCTTGCCGTCGTTGAACTTCCCCGGTTCCTGCTGCAGCTTGACGAACGCCTGGTCGCCGATCTTCGGCGACGTGAAGTTCTCGTTCCACTTGAGCAGGTCCCCCACGGTCGTCAGCAGTCCGCCGTTGCCGTGCACGTTCTCGAACGGCATGTTCTGCCGCCATCCGACCGGCGCCTGCGAGTAGGCGATCGCCCGGCCTTTGACGATGCGCGTGTAGTCGTCGCGCCACTGGGTGTGCGTCATGCCCGTCGGCCCGAAGACGCGCTCCTTCGAGAACTCGGCGAACGACTTGCCGCTGACGCGCGACACGATCACCGCGGCCAGGTTGTAGCCGGTGTTGCTGTAGGAGGTACTGCGTGCCGGACGGGAAGTTGAGCGCCTTCTGGCGCGAGACGATGTCGAGGACGTGGGCGTGGGTGTGGACGCGCGACGTCCGCGGCCAGCCGGTGATCGACGCCACCTCTCCCCAGTCGCGCAGGCCGCTGGTGTGCTGCAGCATGTGGCGGACAGTCAGCGGCGCACCGTAGTCCGGCAGCTCCGGCACATACTTGCGCACAGGATCGTCGAGCGACAGTTTTCCTTCGGCCGCAAGCAGCAGCACGGCCGCCGCCGTGAACTGCTTCGACACGGACCCCGCTTCGAAGATCGTGTCTGATTTATTCGGGATGTCGTGCTCGAGATCCGCCATCCCGTACGCCTTCTGCAGCACCGGCTGCCCCGCCTTCGAGACGCCGACCGCACAGCCGGGCGAGTCGTTCGTCCAGCGCGAGAAGATCGCGTCGACCTGGGATTCGGAGACGCCGGGCGCCTGCGACGCGCCCGCGAGGATGGCACACGCGAGGCACAGCAAGAGTACGAAGAAAATGCGCTTCATGGCCCGGCATCATAGCGCACAGACATCTCGGTCGACACGACAGCCAATCAAAAACCCTTCACCACAGAGGCAGCAGAGAACACAGAGAACCCTTTGGTAGGTTCGGGGTGTGACGAACGCTCGGGAAAAACCCGGCGTCCTCATAACCCGGTCCCAACCCAGCGTTTCTCTGTGTTCTCTGTGCCACCGCGGCTCGGGACTCGGGGCTCGGAGATCTCGGTTGGAGTTGGGAGTTGGGAGTTGGGAATGGGGGCGGGCAGCTTGCGACCCGCCCCCTTGACGCTCTGTGTTAAAGGTCTTTGAGCGGCTGTCGCCGCTATCGTGTAAAGCGGATGGAGCTGACGACGCGCTGGAACACGTTGGCGTACTCGCTGTACTCGTTCTCGGGCGCGACGCCGATCACGTAGAACAGCGAGCCGTCGGACATCTGCGTGGTGTAGATCGCGAGCCGCTCACGGCCGGTGGTGTCGGCGTTGTTGGCCACCACCGTGCGCAGCGCCGGGCGGCCGCCGATCGTCCCGCGGACGAAGTTCGAGGGGCGGCTCATGCCGCGGTTCGACTGCGCGAGGCCGGCCAGCAGCTCCTCGGTCGCTTGCTGCAGGTCGTGCTGTTCGTTGCGTGCCATGCCGATCTGGATGCCGTGCGTGAAGACGCTCGTGTTGTCGATGGTGCCGTGGCCGCCGTCTGGGGCGAAGGTCACCTGGCTCTCACTCGGCATCTCGCGCCAGTTCGAGGGGACGCTGATCCGGAAGATCCCACCCTCGTCGTAGGTGTTGTAGCGCGTGGACGGCGCGTCCACGCGGCCGGTCGGCCGCGCGCCGTTCGTGCCGGTCGATCGCGGATTGCCGGTGTTGCCGCGGCGCGCCGACTTCTTCGGCGGTCGGCGCCGGCGCCATCTGGCCGAGCCGCGCCTGCACGGTTTGGAAGTCGCGCGTATCGCTGATCGGATTCTCGACGCGAAGCGATCGCGCTTCCTGGGTGATGTAGGCGGCGCGATTGCCGGGATTCGGGTGGTTGCTCAGCCACTCGGGAGCGCGGCCACCGCTCTCCTTCTCGATCCGCTGGAACATCGTCGCCATGGCGCGCGGGTCGTAGCCGCTGCGCGCCATGATCTGCGCGCCGAGGATGTCGGCGGCCTTCTCGTACTCCCGCGAGTAGCGCAGGAACGCGGCGCCGAAACCGAACTGGCCCACGGTGGACACCGCTTCACCAGCGCGGCCGCCGATGATGGCCCCGAGGATCGCCGCGCCAACCTGTCCCATCTGGTACTTGCCTGCCTTGCTGGCTTGCGCGGTGCCGTGGCGCAGCGCCACGTGGCTGATCTCGTGCGCCAGCACACCCGCGACCTCCGCCTCGGTGCCGGCCTTCTCGATCATCCCGCGATGCGCGTACATCGGGCCGCCCGGCAGCGCGAAGGCGTTGATCTCGCGCAGGTTGACGACGTCGAAGGTGTAGCGGAACTCGTTGTGCTGGAACTCCGCCGGAATGTTGCGCGACCAGCCGCTCGCCGATCCGCTCGACGTAGTCGTCAACGCGGTCGTCGTTGAGCATCGGCATCTGCTTCTGGACTTCAGCGGCCGCCTCGCGGCCCAGCTTCACGTCGTCCGCCGGAGAGTACTTGTTGGAAGGCGCGGTGACCCTCGTCTGCGCGTCGACGAGCGACAGGCTTGTAACCAGCAGGGCGACAACCGCGGCCGTGGATTGACGTTTCATGATTTCCATACCTCAATTGCCGGGTCTAAAGACCCGGCCTACACCCGCTTACGACGGCTGGGTATTGCGGAAATCGTGCCGTTATTGGGCGATCTTGTAGAGCTTGGATTGGGTGCGGATATACAGGGCATTTCCGGCGATTGCTGGCGAGGCGAGCGACATTTCGCCAAGATCGTTCTTTGCGATCTCCTTATAGGCATCGCCGGTGTCCAGGACAAAACTGACACCTTCTTCGGTCAACAGTAATACCCGGGTGCCAAACCCGACCGGGGACGCGGAAAACGTATGCCCACCGCCGCCGACGCGGGCGCGGTAGACGAGCTTCCCGGTCTTCGCGTCCAGGACGTTGAGGATCCCGGTGTCGTGGACGGCGTACACCTTCCCCGCGTGCACGAGCGCCGACGGCGTGTAACCAGAAACACGCGGCTGCATCCAGGTGATGAACTCGTTGCTCGTCGTGCCCGGTTTCAGCGTGATGTCCCCGCTCGCGCCGGGCTTGATCGCCAGCAACGGACGATTCGAGTCCCCCTGCGACCCGCTCCCTACGTACAGGATGCCGTCAGCGGAGGACGCGGACGCGGTCGGCATCGGCATCCCGGTGATGCGCCACAGCTCCTTCCCGTCGAGCCCATACGAGATCGCGGCGCCCATCGCCGTCGTGACGATCTCGGTGCGCAGCGGATGACTCCAGACAAACGGTGTCATCCAGGATGACCCGCGCTGGCCGCCGATGGTGCGCGGCGTCGTCCAGATCTCCGCGCCTGTCTTCGCGTCGAGCGCCGTGATGATCGACGCCTTTTCGTTGTCGTGCACGAGGTAGACGCGGCCGTCGTGGACGATCGGCGAGGACGCGGTTCCGAAGTTCAGGTAGATCGGCTGCGGCGGCCATTGCTTCGACCACAGGTGCGTGCCATCCATCGAGTACACGAAGAGGCCGACGTTCTGGCCGAACGACGCGTAGATCCGCTCGCCGTCGGTGAACGGCGTCTCGGAGGCGTAGGTGTTCTTGCGATGCCGGCCGTCGGTCGGCACCATCTTCACCGCCTCGCGCAGCCACTTGATCTTGCCGGTCTTCGCGTCGAACGCATAGAGCGTGTAGCGCAGCTCGTCGGACTCCGACGGCATCTCGTTGTCGCGCTCCTGCGCCTTCTTCATGACCTCTTGCTGGCTGAGGCCCTGCGCCGTGAGCTCCGCGATGTAGTCGTTGCCGTAAAGACCGGACGTCGGCTGCTTGAACGGCTTCTTGCCGATCGCCGACGTCACGTAGACGGTGTCGCCCCACACGATCGGCGACGACCAGCCGTTGCCCGGCACCGGCACCACCCACTTGACGTTCTGTTTCGTCGTCCACTGGTCCGGCACCTTCGCGCTGGGCGCGACTCCCCGCATCTCGTGGCCGCGGAATCCAGGCCAGGTGAGCTCCGGCGCGGGAGCCGCAGGAGATGTCGTGAGCGCGATCGCGAGCGTAGCGAAGAGGGGGATCGACTTGAGCATGGTCATATTTCCGCCGCCGGGTCTAAAGACCCGGCCTACTTCTTTCTGAAAATGAGCGCGTAGTGGCCGGGGACAATGCCATTTTCGCCGACGCGCGTGAAGCCGGCGGCTTCCGCCATCGGGATGACTTCCTCGGCGTCCATGCCGGGGGCGGCCGGCGGCGCGCCTTCTCGCGGCGAATCCACGATCAGCAGCAGCCCATTCGGCTTCAGCGATTCGCTGAGCGACTTGAGCATGTCGGCCGGATGATCGAAGAAGCTGAAGGTCTGCACGACGGCCACGGCGTCGATGCTGGCCGGCTCGAAGCCGGTCGCCTTCGGCTGCCCCTGCACCACGGTGAAATTCGTGAGGCCTTCCTTCGCCGCGACCGCTTTCATGTGCGCGATCATCTTCGGTTCGAGCTCGTTGGCGATCACCCGCCCGTTCGCGCCCACCTTGGTCACCATGAATCTCGCCAGGAAGCCTGAGCCCGCCCCCACTTCCGCGGCGGTCATGCCCGGCTTCAACTGCATGAGATTCACGATCGCGGCGCGATAGCGGTAGATCTCGCGCGAGGGCTCTTCGAACTGCGTCGCAAAGCTTTCCGCGGAGCCCTTTTGATATTGCGCCGCCCATGTATTGCGGACGACAGGCGCAGCTTGCGCCACCACCAGAGCCAAGATCACAGCCTGAAGCATGAGGCAAGAGCGTAGCACGCCGGGGCCAGCCGCGTGACCAGCGACGCTCTACTCAGTCGAGCGACAGCCACTCCCACGGTTGGCGCTCCGCGCTGGCGCGAAGACGCGAAGACTCGAAGGCACGAAGACTTTTGTGTTTTAGAAAAAACCAAAAACACTTCGTGGCTTCGCGTCTTCGTGTCTTCGTGTCAGCGCGGAGCGCAACCCGTGGTGCCGTTTAGCGTGGGTGTGTATGCAGCCGGTATAGCAGTACGGCGGCGCGCTTGGTTTGGGAGGGGAGCGTCGCCAGGTCCGCGGTTTCGTTGACGGTGTGGTCGTCGTGGCCCATCAGGCCGGCGCCGTCCATGATGTTGGGGACGATACCGGCGATGAAGGCGACGTCGGCGGCGCCGGCGCGCATGGGATCGACGGCAGCGACGGGGCCGGCGCCGACATCTCGGCTCGCCTGGTCGTACATCGCCAGCAGCTTGCGGTTGCCGTCGGTCGGTGCCAGCGGCGGATAGCCGTCTTCGAACGTGATCGTCGCCTGCGCGTGCGGCAGCGACGCCTTCACGATGGTCTCCATCGTCTGCTTCGCCTTGGCGAGTTGTTCGGCCGACAGGGTGCGCATGTCGCCGGCGACGATGACGTGTTCGGCGATGACGTTGGTTTTGCCGAAGGCGGTGCCGCGGGCCTGCACGGTGTCGAAATCCGCCGCGGTGCCGCCGACGATGGCGCCGGGGTTGAACGTCAGGTAGGGCTCCCCCGCCAGCTTCTCGCGGAAGGCATTGAGGATGCGTGCGGCCTCGAAGATCGCGCCGTAGCCGATGTCTGCACGGAAGATCTGCGACGAGTGCGCGGGCTTGCCCTTGACGCGCAGCGTCCACGACGTGGTGCCGCGGCGAGAGATGACCGCTGTCTTCGGGTCGCCGGGGCCATCTTCGAAGCCGATCGCGTAGACCGACCCTTTCGCCGCCTGGACCAACGCCTCGCGCGCCTTGTCGAGCGGCTCGCCGGCGTCTTCTTCGTCGCCGGTCATGACCACCGTCACGTTCATCGACTTCAACGTCCCGTGCGCGGCGAGCGCCTTGAGCGCCTGCACGATGATGACGTTGCCGCCCTTCATGTCGATGATGCCAGGGCCGCGAGCTTCCTTGTCGCCGAGGCGCTCCACCTTCTGGAACGGGCTGTCGGCTTCGAAGACCGTGTCGAGATGGCCGATGAGGAGGATCTTGGGTCCCGGGCCCGGGTGCTCCGCGACCAGGTGCCCGGCGCGCTTGAAGGGTGCACCGTCAACCCAGCGCGTCTTGAACCCGAGCGCGTCGAACTCCTGCAGGAAGATCTTGCCGACTTCCTGCACGCCCTTGAAGTTCTGCGTGCCGCTGTTGATGTTGACCACGCGCTCGAGCAGCGCCAGCGCCTGCGCGTTGTCTTTGTCGATAAAGGCCGTGAGCGCTTTCTCTTCCGTCGAGAGGCTACCGTGACTGTGTGAACGACTGCCAATGCCGAGGACCGCGAGTCAGGAATCTCATTCGGCTCTCATTGTATGCCTCGGAATTCACCGGTCAGCAGCGTCATCGGTCCGAAGGTCGGCTGGCCGAGCTGTCCAGCGTCGACGCCGACTGTCCCCTCCAGGCGGTACGCGAGCGGCTGTCGTGAGGCCGCCCGACGAACGACATTGGCCAGGCCCGGCAGGTCCGAAAAGCTGATCGAGAGATCGATGGGAACCGTGGCCTCGGAGCCGGCGCGCAGCGGGAGTCCAAGGGGAAAGTCCACGTCCGCGGCGCGTGAGTCTTCGAGATGCAATGTTCCGCGCAGCGTGCCAAGCGTCATCGAAAACGGATTCGGATTCGTGACGCGCGTCCACAGCCGAACCCCGGCGCCGCCGGCCGGCAGTGACAGGCTCGGCCCCAGCACGCGGATCTCCGCCTGGCGCCCCGGCTCCTGCTCGAACTTCGGCGCCTGAACGAGCCCTCGGAGCTGCTCGAGCGTGGCGCACGCGCTGGCGATGACCGCGAGGATGGCGAGAAGGATGAGTTTGCTGCGCATGACGTACACCTCTGCGACAGCCAGTGCCAAAACCGCGCCACGGAGGGTGGGCGGCCCTAAAGGGCCTTACTACTTGACCGGCGTGACGCCGAGCTGCTGGGCAGTAAAGGCCCAGAGGTCGGCGAGCTCAGCGACACGTTTGTCGGTGGGGCGGTAGTTGTGCGAGCCGCTCGACTCGACGCGGATCAACACGGGCTTGTCGCAGCCTTGCGCGGCCTGCAGCGCGGCCGTGAATTTGTAGGAGTGGCTCGGCACCACACGATCGTCGTGGTCGGCGGTCGTGATCATCGTGGCGGGATAGCACGTGCCGGGCTTCAGGTTGTGCAGCGGCGAATACTTGAAGATGAACGGGAACTGCCGGGGGTCACTCGCGGAGCCGTACTCGGTGACCCAGGCCTTCCCGCCCGTGAAGCGGTCGTAGCGCAACATGTCGAGCACGCCGACCGCGGGCAGCGAAACGGCGAAGAGGTCGGGCCGCTGCTCCATCACCGCCGCGACCAGCAGGCCACCGTTCGATCCTCCCGAGATGGCGAGCTTGGCCGGCGACGTATAGCGCTCCTTCACCAGGTGCTCGGCGATGGCGATCAGGTCGTCGAAGACGTTCTGCTTCTTCTCGAGCATCCCGGCCTTGTGCCAGGCCTCTCCGTATTCGGCGCCGCCGCGCAGGGCGGCCGTCACCCACACGCCGCCGAGTTCCAGCCACGCGGGAACATCGGGCCGGTAACCGGGCACGTTGGTCACCGCGAACCCGCCGTACCCGTAGATCACGGTGGGATTGTTGCCGTCGCGCGGCAGGTCCTTCCTCATCGTCACGAAGAAAGGCACCCGCGTGCCGTCTTTCGACGTCGCAAACAACTGCAGCGTTTCGTAGCGCGCCGCGTCGACGGGTGCGCGCCCCGCTTCGAACGGCGTGCTGCGTCCGCTCGACAGGTCATGCGCAAACACCGTCGTCGGAAAGAGCGGCGAGGTGAAGGCGTAGAACATGAGCGGCGAGTCTTCCCGGCCGGTGAACCCCGAGAGCGAGCCGGTTCCCGGCAGCGTCGCGTCCGCCTGCGGCTTGCCGGTGAGATCGAACGTCGCGAGGCGGCTTTTGACGTCTTCCAGGTACTCGACGACCAGCCGCCCGCCCAGCAGCGACACATTCTCGATCGCGTGTTTTGATTCCGGCACGATCGTCTTCCAGGAGGATCGGTCGGGACGCCGGAGATCCAGCGCGATCACTTTGCGATTGGGCGCGTCGAGGTCGCTGCGCAGGAAGAGCATCGGTCCGTCGTTCCCGAGGACCAGGAACTCGACGCCGTCTTCGGTGGTTAACGGTTTCACCTTCGCGGCGAGGTCAGGCTTGCGTGGGTCGCGAAGGTCGACGACGTACAGCCGGTTGGCGTTGTCGGCCCCCTTCGAGGTCGAGACGAGCAGGTAGCGGCCGTCTTCGGTGAGACCGCCGGTCACGAACCATCGCGGATGCTCGGGATATTCGAACACCAGGCGGTCTTGCGTCTGCGGCGTGCCTACGACGTGGTAGTAGAGCGCGTGCCCCACGAGTTCCGCGGAGAGCGCCTTGCCGCGCGCCGGCTCGGGATACCGCGAGTAGAAGAAGCCCTTCGCGTCCTTCGTCCACGACAGGTTGGAGAACCTCACCCAGTGGACTTCGTCGGGAAGATCCTGCCCGGTGGACAGGTTGCGAAGCCGCACCGTCTGCCAGTCGGCGCCCCCCGGGGCGATCGTGTAGGCGAGCAGCCGCGCATCGGGCGAGGGTGAGAACTCAGCCAACGAGGTCGTCGCGTCCGGCCAGAGGATGTTGGGATCGATCAGCAACGTGGCCGGCCCGTCGAGCCCCTCGCGCATGTAGAGCGGCGACTGCTGCTGCATGCCGGTGTTCATGCGGTAGAACAGTCGCCCCGCCTCGACGGCCGGCAGGTTCGTCTTCCGGAAATCCCACAGCCGCGAAATGCGCCGTTGGAAGTGCGCGCGCATCGGCACCGTCTTCAGGTACGACTCGGTGAGCGCATTCTGCTGCGCGATCCACGTCTTGAGATCCGGCGCATTCAGGTCCTCCATCCACCGATAGGGATCCGCCACCTTCGTGCCGTGGTAGTCGTCCACGACGTCAACGGTGCGGGCAGCCGGGTATTGGAGTTTTTGGGGCAAGAGGATCGCGAGAAGCAGTATGCACGACGACGTGATTCGCATCGCTGGTGCTGATTCTAGCAATGGGGTGACTCGAGCGACTCTAAAACTAAGAACTCAGAACTTAGAACTAAGAACGATTTCGTAGAACCGCTCGGGCCTGGCGGCCCTCGCGATCTTCAGTTCGAAGTTCGGAGTTCGGAGTTCTAAGTTTTCTAGTCGCCCGAGCCACCCCACGGCCGATCGCGCCCGGCGGCTGGCAACCGGGTATCAGCGCCCGTGCTGTTGGCGCATGGACTGTTGCAGGGCGCTCAGCATGCCGTCCGAGCCGACGAAGAGGCCCTGCGGGTAGTCGGCGGTGCGCAACATCTGCGAGTAGATGACGTCGCTCTGATACAGGTGGACGCCGAGGCCTGCGAGGTACTGGAGCTTCAGGTTGCGGTCACGGTTGATGATCCCGTCCGCGAGCCACGGCTGCAGCATCTGCTTGTTGCCGGCGAACGTCGAGAACAGATCCACGACGTTGTTCATCCCGATTTCGCTCAGCGACTGCGCCACCGGCGCGTATTCGGGAAGCTGGAGCTTCGCCTGGATCTCGTCGAGGTTGATGCGGCTGTTCTCAACCTGACCGAACAGCACCATGTCGTAGCCCTGGCCGTTGTTCGTATTGCCGAAGACCATGCCGTTCGGGAAGGCCTCGAGGAACGTGGCCACTTCGCTCTTCACGGCCTCGGGGCTGCTTTCATACAGCTGCACGAACAACGTCACGACGCCGCCGGGGTTCAGACGCTTCTTGACGATCTCGAAGAACTCCCGCGAGTAGAGCATCGCCGCCCCTTTGACCCACGGGTCGAGCGGGTCCGACGTGATGGAGTCGAACTTCTCGTCGGTCGTCATCAGGTAATGCCGGGCATCGTCGATATGGATGCGGGTCTTCGGGTTCTTCACGACGTCGAAGTTCTCTTTGCCGAAGTAGGTCGAGACGACCTTGGGCACGAGCGGCTCGATTTCCGCGATGGTCAGCTTCTCCAATCGAGGATCGATCGACACCGCACCGGCGGTTACCCCAGCGCCGCAACCGATGACGAGCGCGCTCTTCGGCGTATTGACCAGCGTCGTCAGGTGGCCGAGCATGCGCTGCAGGCGCATGTCCTGGGGTTCGCTCGACGCCTGCACCTTGCCGGCGTTGTGGTAGTTGCGCACCCCGTTGGAGAGTTCGGTGACGGCAACCGAGGCGTTCCAGCCCTCACCCATGTAGATGATGTTGGCCTCCCCCACGCGCGTCGCGGCGTAGCGGCCGTACGCGACGAGGATCGGCGGCACACCGCTGACCGTGCGGGCGAGCAGGACGGCGCCGGCCATGGCGGCGGCCAGCAGCAACGTGCCGGCGAACTGAAAGCGGCGTTTCTTCTGATCGGACTCCACGAGCGCCGCGTCGAGGGTGAGCAAAGCCGAGATCGCCGACACGACGATCATGAGCTGCTGCGAGCGCTGCGAGCCGAGCCAGATGGTGAGGAGGAGGCTTCCGCCGACCGCGCCGGCGATGGCGCCGAGCGTGTTGGCCGAGTAGACGCTGCCAACGACGCGCCCGGGGTCCTGGCCGCGGCCGGCGACCGAGGCGAGCGCCAGCGGGAAGCTGGCGCCCCAGAGAATCGCGGCGGGCAGCATCGCCCACATCGCGCGGACGAAGTCCAACTGGAACGTGTACCAGATGCCGGCCGTCGTCGTGTTGATGGAGGGGTTGATCGGCCAGAACGGCAGCGACTCGGTCAACATGTACGACGTCCACGCCATGGCGGCGCAGAGCAGCATCTGGCACCAGCCGAGCGCCAGCCGCGGCCGTTCCAGGCGTCCCGCGAGCGCCGCGCCGATGCTGCTGCCGATGCCCAGGCCGAAGAGGAACACCGCGAGGATCAGCGAGAAGGTATAGGTCGTGGCGCCAAAGAGCAGTGAGAGCGTGCGCGTCCAGAGCACTTCCGATCCGAGCGCCGTGAATCCCGACAACCCGATCGCCGAATAAATGGCCCACGAGCCCGGGAGCTTCACCGGCTCCGCGGCGGCCTTCGCGGCCTTCCCCTTCACCGGCGAGGCTTCGGCTTCGACCTCGTAGGGCGTCGAACCGGCGAGCATCAACCCGAGACCGGCGACGATGAGGTTGATCACGACGGCGACGTAGGTCGCGATCGCCATGTCGTAGACGCGCAGCAAGTAGAAGCCGGCGAGCAGGCAGCCGGTGACACCGCCGGCGATGTTGCCGCCGTAGAAGAAGCCCATCCACGACATGCCTTCAGGCGTGGACTTCACCCAGCGCGAGATCGCGGGAAGTGTCGCGCCCATCAGGAGGGTCGGGGGCAGCAGGCAGATGGCGGCAGCGACGCCGCGGAGCACCAGCCCCACGACCCCGGTGGTGCCGATCGAGGTGTAGGCGCTCGCGAGCAGCGGCATCCCCCAGAGGATCAGAAGGCCGAAAATGCCGATGCCGATCTCGAGGTACGCGTAAACGCGCAGCGGATGCTGCTCTGTGCCGATGTAACGCGGCAACAGGAGGCTGCCGAGGCACATGCCTCCCATGAAGGTGCCGAGCAGCACGCCCAGCGAAATGGCTGAGGACCCGATGACCAGTTGCAGGAGTTGAAACCAGACGATCTCGTAGATCAGCGCGGCGCAGCCGCTGCCCACGAAGAGCAGCAGCAGCGCCGGCATATACCGGCGCGTATTCATTCAGGAAATCCTCGCGAGGGCCAAAAAATTGGATGCTATCACGCTCACGCTTTTTCACGGCTTTTGAAGGCTGCGCTCAGGACTTGTGAGGGCGCGCCGGTGGACGATCACACCGGAGGTGAGAGATGAGTCTGATGCCTTCCCGTCATCGCGTGGCCGCCGCGGCGGCGTGCGTCCTCGTACTTCTGGCACGTGGTGAAGCGGCGGCGCAGTCCCCCTGCGAGCTGCGCATCGGCAGCGGCGCCGTGGGCGGCTCGGTTGGAATTGTCGGGGCGGAAGCGGACATCGACTTCGGAAGCCCAGGCGAGGGCCTGTGGAGCCAGTCGGGAACGAGGAGCGGGAAAGAAGTGTCGGCCGAGTTCTCGGTGCCGATCATGCCCGGATGGGGGGCCCGCCTCGACTACGGCCGCGGCCAGCTCGCCGTCGAACGCGAGCTCACGGCAACGACGCCTCCCTATTCCGTCCTCGACAGCACACGCAAGGAGAGGTCACCACGCGCCACCTCACCGGGGCGATCGTGCACGCCATAAGCCCTCCCGGAATGCTGTGCGGATACCTGGGGGCGGGCGGGGGCCTTTACCAGTTCGACTACGGCGGCCGGCGGGCGCGCAACGGGGGGCTGATGGGTCTGGCCGGCGTCGAGTTTGGGGTCGGCGAACGTTCGGGGCTGGCCTTCGAGATCCAGCTCCACGCGATCCACAACGACTCCGAGCCGCCGCTGCAGGCGGAGATGGTCCTGATGCTGAAGCCGGCGGTCCTGTTCCGCGTGCACTTTTAGGAGCTTGAGCAAGCTCAATCCAGCTTCTAGCTCCTGGCTCCTACAATGGACGCTCAGCCAGTCCGGGCATGAGCCTCGCATAGTGACCGGCAACTTCCAGAAACGAGCCGGTTTTTATGGAGCTTCTTGTCCCGCTGATTACACTTTACGTCGCGGCATTGCTGATCCGTCCGCTGCGCACACGGGTGCAGGAGACGGAAGTCAGGCAACGCCAGCGGGCGACCCGTGTCATGCGCGATACGGAGCTTGGCCTGGCGGCGCTCAACCTCCCGATCCGCTGGCGAGCCGCGTCAAAGCTCAACGACCAGGCGGTGTTGCAGGCCACCGACCCCGTCCGACAGCGCTTCGCGGTCGTGATCAGCGAGCCGCGTGAAGACTTCGATGTGACGATCGACCTCTCGGATCACGCCGGCCGCACGCTCTCCCAACTCGCCGACTCGCTGCGGCTTGTCGCGATCAACGGGCCCACCGAACGCACGGTCAACGGGTGTCGCGTGTTGCAGTTCGAAGTCGAGGGATTTCACCAGGGCGTACGCCTCGTCTACCTGCACAGCACGATCGAGGGACGCCGCGCGTATCACCAGGTGCTCGTGTGGTCCACGCGCTCGTCGTACGACCGCGCATTGTTCGACCAGGTGGTGGACGGGTTCGAGGAGCTAGTGGGGGGCGATCCGATGGTGACGCCGGCGCCGCCCCCCGCGGTCGAGGCGCAGATCCAGTCCCGCTACGCGTATCACTGAAGGGCGCTCGCGGCAGCCACGCAGGCCGCCGCGGGATCGTCCGCGCCATCCACACTGAACCGCAAGTCACGCAGTAACCCGTCGTGGAGGTCGTAGATCCATCCATGCACGGTGAGCTGCTGCCCGCGCGCCCACGCATCCTGCACGACGGTCGTCTCGCACACGTGCAGCGCCTGCTCGATCACGTTCAACTCACAGAGGCGGCGAGCCCTGGCCTCGGCGTCGGGGAGCGCGTCGATGCTCGCGGCATGGCGCATGCGCACGTCCTGCACGTGCCGCAGCCAGTTGTCGATCAACCCTAACTTCTGGTTGTCGAACGCCGCCCGCACGCCGCCGCAGCCGTAGTGCCCGGAGATGATGATGTGGTCCACCTTGAGCACCTCCACGGCGTACTGGATCACCGACAGGCAATTCAGGTCGGTGTGCACGACGACGTTGGCGACGTTGCGATGGACGAAGAGCTCGCCGGGCAGGAGACCGACGATTTCGTTGGCGGGAACACGGCTATCGGAACAGCCGATCCACAGGTAGTGGGGGTTCTGCTGGGACGAGAGGCGCTCGAAGAAGTCGGGACGCTCGGCGACCCGCCGCTCGGCCCACGCGCGGTTGTTCTGAAAGAGGTTGTCGAGTGGCCGCATGAAAGTGCCGGGTGTAGGCCGGGTCTTCAGACCCGGCAGCTACGCCCGGCAGTCGGCGTCGTTTAGGACTTGACCTGCTTGTTCACCAGCTTGGTCATGTCGAACATGCTGACCTGCGCCTTGCCAAAGATCGGGCGCAGCTTGTCGTCGGCATTGATCATCCGGCGATTCTTGGCGTCCTGCAGGCCGTTCTTCTTGATGTACACCCACAGTTTCTTCGTGAGCTCCGTCCGCGGGAGCGGCTTGGAGCCGACGATTTCCGCCAACGTGGCGCTCGGCGTCACGGGTGCCATGAAGGCTGCGTTCGGCCGACGGCCGCCGCCCTTCTTCTTCTTGGCCGTCTTGGCGGAGCGGCTCTTGGCCTTGCTTGCCGACTTCTTCGCGCCTCGTGCTGCGGTCTTCTTCGCCATGCTCTCGTCTGCTCCTTGTCTATCGTCGGTGTCGGGGCACTCACCCCGGTCCTCGCCGCGCCGTCGCCCGAAGGGCGTCGCGCGCAAGGGCTAGGCTGTCCCGCCGTAGCCCGGAGGGCGTAGGCGGACCGAAGCGCATCATACGCGATTTGTGCAGATTTGCACCCTAGTACTTCGCGTGCCGCTGTCCGTTGCCTGAGGTCCGTTGTCCGAGGTCCGGGACTGGGGCTCGGGAGTCAGGACGACCAATCGCCGCTCTTGGCGGACTTGACGCTGCGCGCGATCAGTTGCTTCAGCACCTTCTCGTCCACGTCGTCGAGGCGCTTGATGTAGAGACATCCGCCGCCGGCCTTGTACTTCCCCAGCTTGTCCATAAGGTCGGCATGCTTGCGGAAGCCTCCGATCAGGTAGAGCGTGAGGTTGTCCTTGCGTGGGGAGAATCCCGCAGCGAACCAGTCTCCCTCGCGGCCAGACGCGGACTTGTAGTGATGCTTGCCAAAGCCGACGATGCTCGTACCCCACATCGCGGCCTTCGCTTTCGTCGCGGCTTCCATCATCGCCGCGACGGTCTTACAGTCGTCGCGGCGCTGCGGGTCGGCCACCGACTTCAGGAAGCCGGCGACGCTCGCCTTGGTCTGCTGTGTCTTGTTCGTTGCTTTGGCCATTGCACTCTTCCGCGTCTAAAGACCCTTCTCCCTTTTCCCTTTCTCCCTTTTCCCTTTTCCCTTGAAAGAGCCGCTCCTACTTAGTGACGGCCGCGAGCGTCGCCTCGATGTCCTTCAGCTCCTTCACCAGGTCGTCATAACGCCGCCGCGATTCCATCCCGATCTTCTGATCCGCGGCGCTCTCGACGCGGTTGATGCTGTTCAACTGGTCGAGCAGCATCGGCTGCTCGTAGGTGCCGGGGGCCGTGACGAGGCGCGCCCAGAGGCTCTGGAGCGCGGTGTTCGGATTACTCGAGAACTTCATCTTCTCGATCATCTGCGTCGTGCTCTCCCCGGGGCCGGGCGACGCCGCAGGCTGCACGTTCCTCTGCTGCATCGCCTGCTGAAGCTTCGTCCGCAGCGCGGTGGCCTGGGTGATCGTCTCGCGGAGTTGCAGCAGGAAGTTCTGCTGCTCGACGAGATCCGCCACGGTCGTGCCGTCCTTGATCACGCCGGGATCCACCTTGACCTCGAAGGTGCGCGACTGCGTGCTCTCGCCTGCCGTCAGCTTCGCGGTATACGTGCCCGGCGCCGCGAGCGGTCCGCCGTTCGCCCAGCGGTAATCCCACATGAACCGGTTGTGCCCCGGCTTGGTCGTCAGACCCGCCGGCGCACCGCCGCGGCCACGGCCGCCGCCGCGCATGTCGGGATCGTCCGGATCGCCGCCACCTTCACGTCCACCACCGCGCCTCCTCGCCCGGGCGCCGCCGGACGCACGCTGCGAACGACACGACCCTTCGCAGTCGCTGATCTCCAGCGTGACGTCCCCCTTGAAGCCTCGCGGGCAGGAAGTAATCGATCGGCAGCGCGACCGGCGGATACTCCGGCCCGCCGCCACCGCGTCGTCCGCCACCGCCGGCCGCGCGGTAGCGGATGCGTGCCGAGGCTGCAGCATACCGGCTTCGAGAGATCCATCGCCGCCTGGCCGCCGAGCGGAATCGTGACGCCCGCACCCGCCGCGCGGCCGCTGGCCGCGCCGACTACCGGCGTGCCGCGCGGACCAGGCGACGCGTCGTCATGCGGGAACCCGCCAGCTGCCGCAGCGGCGACACGTCATCCATGATCCAGAACGCGCGCCCCATCGTCGAGATCACGAGGTCGCCGCGCTGGATGCGCAGGTCGGTGACCGGGGTCGCCGGCAGGTTCTGCTGCAGCGGCATGCCAGTCGGCGCCGTTGTTCAGCGAGACGAAGAAACCGAATTCGGTGCCGGCGTAGAGCAGCCCCGGCTGCTCGGGATCTTCGCGGACGACGCGCGTCGGGTGGTCGTTCGGGATGCCGTTCGTGCCGCTGGTGAGCTTCCGCCACGTCGCGCCGTAGTCGCTGCGTCGCGTAGATGTACGGCTTCAGGTCGTGCTCGAAGAGGATACCGGTAGACGGCAATGTAGGCGGTGCCGGTGTCGTGCGCCGACGCGTCGATGTTCTGCACGCGGCCGCCCGGCGGCAGGTCCTTCGGCGTGACGTTCTTCCACGTCTTGCCGCCGTCGCGGGTCACGTGCACGGGGCCGTCGTTGGCGCCCACCCAGAGGACGTTACGGTCGCGCGGCGACTCCGCCATCGAGTAGATCGACGAGTAGACCTCTTCGCCGGTGACGTCGCGCGTGATCGGATTGCCGGGGACGATCTGATACTTCGGATCGTTCCACGTCAGATCCGGGCTGATCACGTCCCAGGTCACCCCTTCGTCGCGCGTGCGATGAATGACGTGCGACGCCTGGTAGACGGTCTTCGGATCGTGAGAAGACACGACGATCACCGTCTGACGCGGGAAGCGGTACTTGATGTCTTTCGGATGGTGGCCGTAGCGGTTCTGCGGATAGATCCAGCGGCCTTGCGACTGCCCCGTCTCGACGCTGAAGCGCTCGACCTCTCCCTTGCACGCGCCCCAGATCACCTTCCCGTCGGGCGTCGGCACGATGCCTCCGGTCTCGCAGCCGGAGGCCTGCGTCCACGCCTGCGCGGGATGATCGAACCCGAACGAGACCGGCGGGATGCTCGGGAGGACGATCGTCGAGTTGTCCTGCTGCGGACCGTAGAGCAAATACGGATACTGCTGGTCCACGCTGACCATGTAGAACTCGCCGGTCGCCTGGTTGAGGATGCTCGACCACGTGCGCCCGCCGTCGCGCGTCACGTTGGCGCCGCCGTCGTTGCACTGGATCGCGGTCAGCGGATCGTCAGGGTTGAACCAGATACCGTGGTTGTCGCCATGCGGCGTGCCGACGGTCGTGAACGTCTTGCCGCCGTTGGTGGACTTGTACATCCCGAGAGCGTTCACCCAGACCTCGTCGGGATTCTTGGGGTTCACGTCCACGTAGTTGAAGTAGAACGGACGCGAGCGCAGGTTCCCGGCGCTGTTGACGATGCGCCAGGTGGCGCCGCTGTCGTCGGAGCGATAGAGCCCGCCCTGGTCGCCGGGCGCCTCGATCATCGCGTAGACGATGCTGGGTTGGCTGCGCGCGATGTCGATGTCGATCTTGCCGATCAGCGGCTGCGGCAGACCGCTCGAAAGTTTCGTCCACGTCTCGCCGCCGTCGGTTGACTTGTAGATGCCCCCCTTCGTGGCGGGCCCACCGCTGATGATGTCCCAGCCTTTGCGGAAGCCGCGGTACATCCCGGCGTAGAGCTCGTTCGGGTTCGACATGTTGAGCGCGACCACGCGAGCGCCGTGCTCCTCGTCGACGAAGAGCGTCTTCTTCCAGGTCTTCCCGCCATCGGTGCTCTTGAAGACGCCGCGGTCGGCGTTGGGCCCGAAGGGAGATCCGAGCGCCGCCGCCCACACGACATCCGGGTTCTTCGGGTGGACGAGGATCGACCCGATCTGCCCGGCGTTCTCGAGTCCGATGAACTGCCAGGTGCGTCCGGCATCGGTGGACTTGTAGGCGCCGCGGCCGATGATCACGTTGCTGCGGATCGCCGCGCTGCCGGTGCCGACGTAGACGATGTTCGGGTTGGATTCGGAGACGTCGATGGATCCGATGGATCCCGTTGAGATCTGCCCGTCACTGATCGGCACCCAGGTGTCGCCGCAGTTCTCGGTCTTGAACATGCCGCCGCCGGTCGGCCCCATGTAGAAGGTGCAGGGTTGCGACCGCACGCCGGCGATCGCGGTGACGCGCCCTCCGCGCGTGGGCCCGACGTTGCGCCAGCGGAGGTCCTGCCAGCGGGGATCGGGGCTCGGGGCTCGGGACTCGGGACTCGGTGTTCGGTTTTCGGTACTCGATGGTTGCTGACTCGAGCTTCTATCTGCTTTCAGGGGCAGCGCGGCCGCGACGAGGGTCAGCGACAGGGCAAAAACTGGGATGCGCATGGGGCGAAGTATAGCTCCGCAGCCCAGTTCGCGCTCATCGCGTCTGATCGGCTGAGGCGATGTCCGTCACCAACGCCGCGAGGAGTTCGTTCGTCTAACGCCCACATGAGCGAATGGCTGCAGGAACTCCGGTATTCCATCCGCACCCTTGCGAAGGCGCCGGGGTTTACGCTCGTCGCGGTGTTGTCGCTGGCGCTGGGGATTGGCGTCAACACGGCTGTGCTGGCGGTGGGACGCGCGGTGTTGTTCCAGCCGCTGAACGTCAGCGATCCGGGTGCGCTGGTCGTCGCCTACAACTGGCGCGGCGACACGGTCAACGGGCTGATGCAAATCGGACTCCGGCGGGCATGAAGGACCACGCCACCGGCCGTTCGCTGGGCAGCAACTTCACTTATCCGGCCTACACCGCATTGCGCCGAGCCGTGGGGGACCGAGCGGACGTCTTCGCGTTCACGTTCCTCCGACAAGCGAACGTCTCGCTGGGCGGGCAGTCGGCGGTGGGCGGCGGCATGCTCGCGTCCGGCAATTACTTCGCCGCGATGGGCGTGCCGCATGTACCTCGGGCGTGGTCTCGACGAGCGGGACGATCGTCCAGACGCGGAGCCGGCGGCGGTGATCGGCTACGGCCTCTGGCAGCGGGCGTTCGGCGGCGACCCGGGCGTGCTCGGGAAGCCCGTCCGCGTGAACGGCCAGCCGTTCACGCTGGTCGGCGTGACGGCGCGCGGTTACTTCGGCGTGTCGAACGGCGGTTTTTTCCTCCGCCACCGACGTCACCGTCCCGCTCGCCGCACAGCCGATCGGGTGGCGCAGTGGGGCCGGTGTCCATGAAGGACGGCACACGATGTTCAGCGTCCCGAACGTGTCTGGCTCGGGTCATGGCGCGGCTGGGACGGCGCCGACCGCGCGGCGGTGCAGGCGGCGCTGTCGACCGCGTACGCGCAGCATCTCTCCGCCACCGAGGGCAAGGCTTTCCGGCGGAGGAAATGCCGGCCGTCACGCTCGTGGACGGCGCGCGCGGACTGGAATCGATGCGGCGCATTCGAGACGCCGCTGCTGATGCTCGGGGGAGTCGCGGCGCTCGTCTTTCTGCTCGCCTGCGTGAACATCGCCGGGCTGGTGCTGGCCCGCGGCGTCGCGCGGCAGCGGGAGTTCTGGGTCCGGCTCGCGCTCGGCGCCGGGCGCGCGCGTCTGGTGCGGCAGGCGCTGGTCGAGAGCCTGGTACTGGCGGCGGCCGGGGGCGCCCTCGGCGTCCTGCTGGCGCTCTGGGGGTCGCGCGTGATGGTCGCGACGCTCCGGGTCGTCGCCGCACGCCATCGACGTCCGCCCCGACGTCACGCTCGATGCTGATCGCCCTCGGTGGTCTCGCACGATCGCGGCGCTGGCGTTCGGCTTGCTGCCGGCGCTGCGGCTCACGTCGCGGCAGTCCGCCGACCTGATGCGCCAGAGCGGCGCCGGCGCGGCCGCCCCGCGGCTGCGCGTCGGTCGCGCGCTCGTCCTCGTCCAGGTCGCGATTTCCGTCCCGCTCATCGTCGGCGCCGCGCTGTTTCTGCGAACGATCTACAACCTCGCGAGCGTGGAACTCGGATTCGAGCCGCGCGGGCTGATCGTGTTCCGCATGGACCCGACGCTCAATCGGCTACGACCAGGCGCGCTCGAAGCAGCTCTTCGACCGTGTGCTGCAGCGGTTGCAGACGCGTGCCGGGCGTCGCAGCGCGACCCTGGTCGAGAACTCGCTGGTCAGCGGCTGGGTGTCGAACACGCGCTTCGAGGTCCCGGGCGGCAGGCGAGCCGAAGAGCATGCTGATGAACCGCGTGGGCCCGGGGTTCTTCGAAACCGTCGAGCCTGCCGCATCGTCTCGGGCCGCGGACTCGGCGTGCAGGATCACGCCACTGCGCCGCGCGTCGCGGTCGTGAACGAAACGGCGGCCCGGACGCTCTTCGGGAACGCGAATCCGCTCGGGCAACAGCGTGGTCGATGGGGACTCGGAACCGCAGCGCCGATCGAGATCGTCGGCGTGGCGCGGGACAGCAAGTACAACAGCCTGAAGTCGGAAAGACCGCAGGGGATCATCTATCTTCCCTACTTCCAGAGCGACGGGCCTCGGCGCCATGCACGTGGCGCTGAAGACGCGTCACAGCCAGGCATCGTGGAAGGCGATTCGCCGAGCCGTCGCCGAAGTCGACCGCGACGTGCCTGTCACCGACCTGAAATCGCAGCAACAGCAGATCGACGAAACCATCGGCAGCGAGCGCGCCCTGATGATGCTGCTGGTGTTCTTCGGCATCTTCGCCCTGCTGCTCGCCTGCATTGGCCTCCACGGCGTGACGTCCTACGCGGTCACGCGCCGCACCAGCGAGATCGGCATCCGCGTCGCACTCGGCGCGCAGCGCCGCGACGTGTTGTGGATGATCCTTCGCCAGGTCGTCGTGCTCGCGGTCGGCGGCCTCCTGATCGGCATCCCCGTCGCCACCGCCGCCGCCAGGATCGCCCGCGCCCAGCTCTACGGCATCGGGCCCGCCGATCCCTGGAGCATCGCCCTCGGCGCCGGTATATTGTTCCTCGTCGCGGTTACCGCCGGCTTCCTCCCGGCACGCAAGGCCGCGCGGCTCGACCCGCTGGTGGCGCTGCGGCGGGAGTAGGCCCGACCTTCAGGTCGGGCGTGGTGGAATCACCACGGACGAACCGACGAGGTGATGACGATGGACGCAATGATCCAGGACGTTCGATTACGGCGTGCGTCAGTTGTTCCGGCAGCGCGGCTCGTCGCTCGTCGCGATCGTCACGCTGGCGCTCGGCATCGGGGTGTCGACGGCGATCCTCTCGGTGATCGACGCGACGATGCTGCGGCCGCTCCCCTATCCGGATCCCGAGCAGCTGGTCAGCGTGGGCGTCGAAGAGCTACGGCCCAACGGACAGTGGGGCCGCCCGACGGCGTCGATGCAGGACATGCGCGACTGGCAGCAGGCGACCGACGTCGTCTCGCAGGTCGCCGGCTGGGGCAGCGCGTTCCGCGGCCGCATCGCGGAGGGCCCGGAGCCAGAACGTATCCGCGTCGCGCACTTCACCGAGGACTACCTGCCCATGCACGGCGTGACGCCGATCCTCGGCCGCGGGTTCACGCGTGAAGACACCGAATACGGCGCGCCGCTGGTCGCACTTCTCGGCTACGGCTACTGGCAGAGCCGCTTCGGTGGGAAGACCGACGTCATCGGGCAGACGATCCGCCTCGAAGACGACATCGCGACGATCGTCGGCGTCCTGCCCGCGTCGTTCAATGCGACGACCCCGCTGTCCACGCCGCTGCAGATCCAGCCGAATTCCTTCTCGCGCCGGGGCACCGGGCAGCGTGTCGGTCTATGCGCGGCTGCGTCCGGGCGTCAGCATCGACCAGGCGCGCGAGCGGCTCTCTGCCCGGACCGCGCAGATGTCGGGCCGCGACGGCGTCGAACGCGAAGCACGCGCCTACGTGACGTCGAGGCTCGACTCGGCGCTCAGGCAGTATCGAACCACGGTCAACGTGCTCGCCGGGGCTGTGACGCTCATCCTGCTGATCGCCTGCGTGAACGTCGCCGGCCTGCTGCTGGCGCGCGGGGCCGCACGCCGCTCGGAACTGGCCGTGCGCGCGTCGATGGGCGCCGGGCGCTGGCGGTTGATCCGCCAGTTGCTCACTGAGAGTGTGGTGCTCGCTGTACCAGCCGCGGTGCTGGGCGTCCTGCTCGCCTGGATCTCTCTCGACACGCTCGTCGCCAACATCCCGCTCTCGCTCCCCTCCAATTCGCCGGTCAGGCTCAACACAAAGGTGCTCGCGCTGACCGTGGCGCTGTTGGTACCGACGACGATCTTCTTTGGCCTTGTCGCCGGCCATCCGGCTGTCGCGCGTAAAGATCGGGTCCGTGCTGGCGCGCGGTAGCCGCCAGGTCGGCGCCTCGCTCTCCAACCGCGGCGGACAGCTGCTCATCGCCGCCGAAGTCGCGCTCGCCGTCGTGCTCGTGGCCGGCGCGGCGCTGATGATCCGCAGCTTCGCGCGCATCTAGCGCCGTCGATCTCGGCTTCAACACGGACGGGTTGATGACGATGGAGGTGTTGCCGCTCGAGCGGAGCGCGGCGGCGCACAGGGAGTACTACGTGCAGCTGCTCAGCGACTGCGGACCGTCCCCGGCGTCACGTCGGTCGGCGTCGTCGACAACTTCGCACTCGGCGGTGGCACCTCGTTCACGAGCCTTTCGTCCGAGGGCAAGAACCACTTCATGTCGGTCTTCGAGGTGCTCCCGGGATACTTCGAAACGATTGGCGGCACGCTGAAGCAAGGGCGCTTCCCGACCGACGCTGAATTCGCCGCCGGGTTCCGCGGCGTGGTCCTCAATGAGTCCGCGGCGAAGGCCTTCTTTCCGGAAGGCGGCGCCGTGGGCCGGACGCTCACGCGGATGGGACAGGACGAGCCGTGGACGGTAATCGGCGTCGTCGGCGACCTGAGGCACGGCGGTCCCCTCGGTCGGCCCGACGAGCAGGAAAAGCTTCAGGCCTTCTTCCCGCTGGCTCCCAGCGAAGGAACCACGGAGGCGATGGTCGTGGTGATCCGGACGTCAGGCGAGACGCCCGGACTGGCCGACCAGCTGCGGCGCACCGCGCTGTCGATCGGTCCGCGCGTGCTCGTCGAGCGAATCCGCAGCGCCAACGATCTCTTCGCCGACCGCGTGCTCACGCCGAAGCGGCGCACGGTGCTGCTCGGGCTGCTCGGCGCGCTCGGCCTGACGCTGGCGCTCGTCGGGGTCTTCGGGATGACGGGCTACGCGGTGGCGCGGCGCACCTCCGAGATCGGCGTGCGCATGGCGTTCGGAGCGCGTCCCGACCAGGTCGTGCGGACCATCGTGCGCGATTCGGCGCTGCCGATCCTGATCGGCGTGGCGGTGGGCGTCGGCGCCGCGCTGCTCGCCACGCGAACGATCGAGAGCTTCCTGTTCCAGACCGCGCCGAACGACCCGGTCACACTCGCGGCGGTCGCGGCCCTTCTCGCGCTCACCGGCTGCGTCGCCGCCCTCGTCCCCGCGCTGCGCGCCGCAAAGATCGATCCGGCGGTGTCGTTGCGGAGTGAGTAGGTCAGCGACAGCCACTCAGGCTCGAGCGTGGCAGGGACCTCACCAGCTGAGACTCGACTGAGATGATTCAGTAGCTACTGGTCTCCGATCTTCGAGAATCCGACCGGCGGCTAAGCCTTCGCGTCACTGCCCGTCCTGAAGGTCGGGCGCTACTGGGTGCGCGTGAAGCGGATATCACGCACGCGGCCGGCATCGACGACCAGCGAGGTCACGCGGTCTCCCGTCTTCTCGAAGCGGATCGTGAAGCCTCGTGCGCGGAAGGTGTCCGCGCCGCTCGGCGTGAGCGGCCATGGGCCGGTGTCGGTGTCGCGGCGCAGCGACAGTCCTTGCTCGCCTGCAACGATCGTGAACGTCGAGTCGATCTCATCGCTCACATACCGACCCGCGTAGGCGCTGAGCGCCTTGGCGTCGACGGCGGAGCCCGACGAGCCGGTTACACCCTGCGCGGGCGGCCGGCGGCGGCGTCGGTCGTGCGTGCCGGCTCCTTCAGCTTGTCGGCGAGGACGACGTCGGCGACCTGGCGCAGTAAGGCGCCGGGATTGATCGCAAGGTTGCAGAGCGCCGCGAACGACGTGTGATGTTCCGGATATCGCGTGATGTGCGCGCGGTATCCGCCGAGCGAGCCGCTGTGCTCGACGATCCTGGCGCCGCGGTAGTTGCCCACCTGCAGTCCCCACGCGTAGGTGAGGGGCTTGCCGTTCTTCAACGCGCCCGGCGTCTGCACCTGCTCGATCAGCGCCTTGCCGCCGACCTTCCCGGTGTAGAAGTTCTCGTCCCAGTGCAGCAGGTCGCGAACCGACGTGAACACGCCGCCGGCGCCGGCGCGCTCGTTCGACGGCGTATCGAGGCGAAGACCGTTGGAGCCGACGGCGTAAGCATTTGCCCGTCCTTTGACGAGTCGTGACGCGTCGGTGTGGAAGTGCGAAATCGTCATGCCGAGCGGCTTGAAGATTTGCTGATCGGCATACGCGGCGAAAGGCGTTTTCGTCGCCCGCTCGACGACGGTCGCGAGCAGCGTGTAGCCGGTATTGGAGTAGAGGTATTCCGTCCCGGGCTCGAAGTTCAGCGCCTTCTGCCTCGCCGTCATGCGCAGCACCGTCGGGTTGTCGTACGCCTCGTCGCCGCGGCGACCCGCAATGCTCAGCAGCGTGTTGTAGTCGCGAAGCCCGCTGGTGTGGTGCACGAGGTGTCGCACGGTAATGGCGTCCGCATACGGGGGCAGCTCCGGCAGGTACTTGCGGATCGAGTCGTCGGCCGAGAGATGGCCCTGTTGAATCGCGAGTGCCGCCGCCATCGCCGTGAATTGCTTCGAGACCGAGCCGACGTAGAAGACGGACGCCGGCGTGATGGGAATGTCGTTCTCGAGGTCCGCCATCCCGTAGCCGCGTTCGTAGGTGATCTTCCCGTTCTGGAAGACAGCGACCGCGCAGCCCGGAGAATCCTTCGTGTTCCAGGTGGCAAAGATCGCGTCGATCGCGGGGTTCGGCGCTTGCGCAGCGGTCCGCTTCGAGAAGAAAACGATGAGGAATATCAGGATGAGCGCAATGATCCCGAGGACGCTGGCGGCGCGGCGGCGCATGCGGCGCACCGCTTCCCAGCTCTCCATGTCCACGTAATAGCGTCCCGACCCTGCCTCACGGACGACGGCCCGGTCCCGCAGGCGATGGAGGATGAGACCGCCGTGCAGGCCGACCTCCTCGAGGGTCTTCGCGTGCTCCTTGGAGGTCGCGCCGGCGGCCACAAACTGCCCCACCATACGCCGCTCCTTGCCGATGATCACGGCCACAACACTCATGGGTCCCGAAGCTTATCCCAAGGCGATTGACTCGGGGAGCCGGCTTGAGGAAAGGTACTGCGCATGAAACAGCTGATCTGCGCCCTGTCCGTCGCCGCGGCCGCGGCGCTTTCCGTGTATGCCGCCGAGGTCTCGATGATCGAGGTCGAGGGGGAAGGGGCCAAGTATTGGACGCGGTGGCGCGGGCCATCCGGCCAGGGGATCGTGAAGTCGGGCAAGTACACCGACAAGTGGTCCCCCACCGAAGGCGTGAAGTGGAAGACCCCGGTGCCGGGCCGCGGGCATTCGTCCCCCATCATCTGGGGGGATCGCATCTTCCTGACCACCGAGCGGGAGGATGGCGCGAAGCTGTCGATGCTCGCGTTCAGCCGGTCAACCGGCAAGCAACTGTGGGAAACGTTCGTGCCGACCGATGGGGTCGAGCACGTGTATCCCAAGAACAGCCGCGCGTCGGCGACGGCAGCCACCGACGGGAAGCTCATATACGGCTCCTTCGGCACGCACGGCCTCGCCGCGTTCGACTTCAACGGCAAGCTGGTGTGGCATACGCCGGTCGGCAAGTTGAACAACTACCACGGCAGCGCCGGGTCGCCGATCCTCTACAAGGATCGTCTCTTCATCTATCAGGACCACAAGGGCAGCGAAACCACGAAGCCCTTTATCGCCGCGTACGACAAGAACACCGGCAAACAGCTCTGGAAGACCGATCGCACCGAGATGACCGGCTGGGGCACGCCGGTCGTCATCCGCGTCGGCGACCACGACGAGCTCGTGGTCAGCAGCATGCGCAAGGTGTACGGCTACAACCCTGACACCGGCAAGGAGCTGTGGACGGTCTCGGGCCTCACGGTTGAAGTGATTCCGACCCCCGTCGTCGCCGAGGGCCTGGTGATCTGCTCGTCCGGCCGCCAGGGCCCCACCATCGCGATCCGCCCCGGCGGCAGCGGCGACGTCACGCAGACGCACGTCGCCTGGACCTCACCCAAGGGCTCCCCCTTCGTCCCCTCCGGCGTCGTCGTCGACGGGCATTCTCTACATGGTGAACGACATCCAGAGCGTCCTCACCGCCCACGACGTCAAGACCGGCGAGGTGCTCTACCAGGGACGGCTCGGCGAAGCGAAGAAGGAAGGGTTCTCGGCCTCCCCGATCGCGCACAACGGCAAGATCTTCTTCACCAATGACGATGGGGAGACGTTCGTGCTGCAGGCGGGCCGCGAGTTCAAACTGCTGCACGTCAATCAGCTCGGCGAACAGACGCTCGCGTCGCCGGCGCTCGTCGACGGGCGCTGGTACTTCCGAACCGCGGGGCATCTCCTCGCGATCGAGTAATCAATCAGCGACAGCCGCTGAAAAACCTTCACCACAGAGCAACCTCTGTGTCTTTTCTCTGTGTCTCTGCGGTGAAGGGTTTTTGTGTACCTGTCGTTGATTGAGGAAGGCGCGTCAATCTACCCGGACGGCGGTGGCAGGATCGACCGCGAGGGCGCGGCGGGTCGGCACGATGCAGGCGACGAGTCCAACGAGAACGAGGATCAATGTCGCGGCGCCGATGACGAACGGATCTCTGGGGCTGACGCCGAACAGCAGCGACGAGAGATACCGCGATGCGGCCAACGTGCCGACGACGCCAAGCGCAGCGCCAATCGCGACTGAGGAAAGGCCGGCGCCCAGGATCAGGCGCGTGATCCGCTCGCGGGTCGCCCCGAGCGCCATGCGCACCCCGATCTCGCGGGTCCGATCGGCGACCGTCTGTGCCAGCACGCCGTAGAGTCCCATCGCCGCGAGCAGCAGGCTCGCGGCGGCGAACATCGACAGCATCCAGAGCGTCGCTCGCCGCAGGAAGACGGCCGATGACTCACCGGCCATCTGTTCGATCGTCCGCACGGCGAACATCGGCAGCTCGGCGTCGAGCCTGGTGACGACCTGCCGAGCCGTGGTCACGGCAGCACCCGTGTCGGAGGCGCGCATCATGACGGTGTACGAGCCGGTCGCATCCTGTGACGTCGCGAAATACACCGCCGGCAACAAGGGCCGATCCACATCGTCGAACCGCTCGTTGTCGACGACGCCGACGACCTCCCACTCGCCAGGCGCGAACTGGAATGAGATGCGCTGTCCCAGTGGATTGGTCCCGGCGAACTGCGTTTCGGCGAGCAGGCGGTTGATCACGACAACCTGCGGCGACGACGCGGTGTCGGTCAACCCGAAGCTGCGCCCGCGGACGAGGGGCACGCGCATCGCCGAGAAGTAGCCCGTGCTGATCGTGCGGACCAGGACGACGGGCACATCCGGCCCGATGGGATCTGGCCTACCTGCGACGTGGAGCGTGCCGTTGTTGCCCGATCCCGCAAGCGGCGGCTGATCGATCAGTGCAGCAGCCTCGATACCCGGCGCCGCCTGCAGTTCTTCGACGAGCCGCTCGTTGAAGATTTGCACCGCTTCGCGCGAGCTGTACTTGGGCGGCAGGTTCAACCGGAACGTCACGAGGTTCCCAGGATCGGCGACGAGAGGAACGTCCAGGAGTCGGTGGACGCTGGTCGCAAGAAGGGCGGCGCACGCCAGGAGCACTAAGGCGATCGCTACCTGCACGGTCACGAGGGAGGCGCGGAGCTTCCGCTCGGCGCTCCCCGCCGTCATGCGAACGGTCTTGAGGGACTCACCATCTTTCAGGCGGGCAGCGCGCAACGCCGGGAACATCCCAAAGGCGAGCCCTGTGAGGATCGACAGCCCCAGCGCGGCGAGGCCGACGACCAGCCCGACACCCGGGTCCTCGAAGTGTGGGAGGACAAGGCGCTGAGAGAGTGGCATGCCACTGACGAACGCCTTCAAGAGCCAGTGGCCACACACGATGCCCGTCACTCCGCCAGCGATCGCCAGCATCAGGTTTTCGGTCAGCAGCTGCAGGACGATCCGTCCGCGCGTGGCTCCCAACGCCGAGCGCACGGTCAACTCGCGGCGACGGGGAGTGGCCCGTGAGAGCAGGAGCGTGGCGGCGGTGGCGCACGTCACGAGCATCACCAGGGCGACGCCCGCCAGCAGCGCCTGGATCGTCGGCCGGACGCCTGCGACGATCATGTCCTTCAGCGGGATGGCGCGCAGCCGCGTGCCCGTGTGGTTCTTCGGATCGCGCACCGCGTAGAGCTGCGCCACCGATTCGAGATCCGCCTGGACGTGCGCAACGCTCACGCCGCTGCGCGGCCGCGCGATCGCGCCCATCCAGTGCATGTAGCCGCGTTCCTCCTGGACGCGGGACGGCCGCATCGGGAGCCATAACTCGGGTCGCCCGCGCAACGGAAACGCGAAAGACCTGGGTAGGACGCCGATGACTTCGTGCGGCGTTCCGTTCAGCGAGATGGGGCTGCCGATGATTCCCGGCTGGGCGCCGAATCGACGTGTCCACGACTCGTGCGAAAGCATCACGACGATTGGCGCGCCGCGATTCATGTCGGCGGCTGAGAAGGGCCGCCCCAACACAGGCTCAACGCCGAGCGCTTCGAAGAACCCGTCGCTGACCTCGAGCATCGGCAGCCGTTCCGGCGACTGGCCGGGCAGCGTGAGAGTGCGGCTCCCGCCTGAGTAGGCGCCCACTGATTCCAGCGTTCGACTTGCGCGCCTGACGTCCAGGAAGTCCTGGAACGACAATTGGCCGGCGCGGCCGGTGCCTTCGAACAGATGGAACACACGGTCGGGCTCGCGGTACGGCAACGGACGTACGAGCACTGGATACGCGACGGCAATCACCGCCGTCGTGATGGCGATCCCGACCGCCTGGGTGGAAATCGCCGCGACGGCGAAGGTTGGCTGGCGGCGCCAGAGCCGCAGCGTGAAGCGAACGTCCGCCGCGACCCACGCCGCGCGCGGCAGGCGGCGGCGAAGCGCATGCGGCACCGAGAAGATGGCCTGGCGCCAGTACCACGCGATCGCGGCGCGCCCGACCCGCTGACGTTCGCCGAACTCTTCGTCGAGGTCCCCGAGCACGGCATGGCGATCGCGAGCCGGCAGCGCGCGCTGCAGGATCCACCGAGCCAGACGTGGCGCCCTTCGACTACGCTCAGGGCCGGCCCTTCGACTGCGTCAGGGCCGGGTTTCATGCCTTGCGTCCCTTCGGCAGGTCGATGCCCTGCCACATCCGCGATTGCAGAGCTCGCGCCTCCTCGAGCGCGGCCACGCCGGCGGCGGTGATCGAGAAGAAACGCCGCGGCTGACCTCCACGATCGCCGGCCTCAGCCTCGCGGGTATGGAGGTACCCTTGTCCACGAGCCGGTCAAGCGTGGCGTAGGTCGCGCCGATCGTGACGCTGCGCGCGCCGCGCTGCTCGATCTCGCGTCGTATGCTGGCGCCGTACGCGTCGCGTCCGAGGTGGACGACAGCGAGCAGCACGACCTGTTCGAACTCGCCCGGATAGGTCATCTTTCCGGCCATGAGGGGAATGTTCTACAAAATAGACTACGCCGTCAACGATTATGGGTTCGCTGGTGTGGTGAGCCGTTCTTCCCGCCGATAGCGCCTTTGGATACGAGGATGACCAAATTCCTGTCACTACGCTGGGTCAGGTTCAACGGGGTCGGTGCGATCGGCGTGGCCGTCCAGCTGATAACGCTGGCGTTGCTCACGCGAGTCGCCGACCTGCCGGTCGCGCTCGCGACCCTTCTCGCTGTGGAAGCCGCGATCCTGCACAACTTCGCCTGGCATCAGCGGTGGACGTGGAGGAACCGGCCGGCCGCTGATTCGCGCGAGCTGCTCCAGCGGCTGCTCCGCTTCCATGCCCTCAATGGAACGGTGTCGCTCGTCGGTAACCTCGCGATCACCACGGCACTCGTCCGCGTCGGCCTTGATCCGCTGCCCGCGAATGCCGTGGCGATCCTGACCTGCTCGACCGTCAACTTCTTCGCCAGCGACCGCCTCGTCTTTCGTGCCGGGACCGCGGCGCTGATGCTGGCCGTCGCTCGCGCCGTCGGCGCCGCTCGTCGCGTCGGACGACTACGCGCTGACAGTCGCGGACGGACCGAAGCCCGCACACGCTCGCCGCGTGGGACAAGTACGTCGCCTCCATCGACGCCCGCTACAACGATGCGCAGAAGTCATTTTTCGCCCTCGACGCCAGAGGGCGTGAAGAACTGGCGCCAGCGCGCGATGAACGGCGAGGTGCCGATGATCGAGATCGATCCGCCGTCGATCTCCGACGGCAAGCTGCACCACTGGGCGGGGGGGATCTACATCCCGAAGACCACCGTCGATGCCGTCGTGAAGCGGATGCAGGACTACGCGGGCCGCGAGTCGGAGTTCTACCAGGAAGTGAAGGCCTCGAAGCTGCTCGCGCGTGACGGCGATCGGGTGAGGGTGTTCATGCGGCTGTACCGCGGCGCCTACGGCATGGATGCGACGTTCAACTCCGAGCACGCGGTGGAATACCGCCGCCTCGGTTCCAACCGCGCCTCGAGCCGTTCGGTGTCCACCAAGATGGCCGAGCTCGCCAATCCCGGCACGCCGAACGAACGCGAGAAACCCGCGGGCACCGATACCGGCTTCCTGTGGCGCCTGAACGCCTACTGGCGCTTCGAACAGCTGGGCGATGGCGTCGTGATCGAGTGCGAGTCGGTGTCGCTTAGCCGCAGCGTCCCGCTGCTGGCCCGTCCGTTCATCTCCGGCCTCGTCGAGGGCATCGCCGAGGAATCGCTCGAGGGCACACTCAAGAGCCTGCGCAAGTTCCTCGTGCGCTGAACACCGCGCTGAATTCTGGCGACTGCCACTCGGCCCATCAACGCTCGTCACGGTTGGCCTCCGAGCCGGCGCGAAGACACGAAGACGCGAAGCCACGAAGGTTTCTCGTTGGTGTTTCCCGTAGCGCAGGACTTTAGTCCTGCCGCGTCGAGGAGATGCCTACGAGACAAACATCTAATAAACCCAAATGCTTCGTGTCTTCGTGTCTTCGCGGCTCCGTGCCGACGTCCGGAGGCGAGCCGTCCGGCCCGTAGACAGCAGTGAGTGGCTGTCGGTCGAAGAGATTACTTGATGCGGATCTCGAACAGCTTCGGCCACTGCTTCCCGGTGACGAACAGACGATCGCCGGCGGCGTCGTACGCGATGCCGTTCAGCACGTCGACATTCACGCGGTCGCGGGGGTCGAGGATGCCCGCGAGGTCGAGCCAACCGGTGACCTGGCCGGTCTTAGGATTGATGCGCGCGATGCGGTCCGTAGGCCAGACGTTGGCGAAGAGCTCTCCCTTCACCATCTCGAGCTCGTTGATCTCGTCAACCGGCATTTGGCCGTCCTTCACAACCGAGACGGCCGGTCTCTTTCAGCGTCTGCGGGTCGAGGAACCGGAGCGTCGGCGTGCCGTCGCTCATGATCAACCGCGTGCCGTCGTAGGTGAGGCCCCAGCCCTCGCCCGCGTAGTTGAACGTCCGCTGACGCTGGAAAGTCTTCTTGTCGTAGACGAATCCGACGCCCGACTGCCAGGTGAGCTGGATGATGCGGTCGCCCACCACCGCGATCCCTTCGCCGAAGTACTGGTCCTCGATCTTCTGCGATCTGCAGCACCTCGCCCGTCTCCGGCTTCACTCTCCGGATCGAGGACTTCCCCTTCAGTCCGGTTCCCTCGTAGAAGATGCCGTCGAGCGAATACCAGTCCCTGCGTAAAGGCCTCGCGGTCGTGCGGGTAGATCTTGACGATTTGATAACCGGCTCACGGGTGCAGTGGCTGGCTGCCGGCGCTGAGCTGCCGGCGCGATGGCGGTGGCGACGACGCATGACGCAGCGATAACGACACCTCGCCTAGACATACGTTCAGGATACGACAGCCGGCGAACGAACGCGTTATTTGAAGAGGTCGTCGAACGCCTGCCGCGCGCTCGAGGTGCCCGTGCCGGTCGGCCCCGACGACTTCGTCTCACGCTCGACCGTCGTGCGCGGCTCGAACTCGGTACATTCGTTCCGCGTATCTTTCGGCGAGATGCGGACGCGAATCGGCTTGCTGCATTCGAGGGCCGAGCCGGTGTCGAAGCTCACGCATTGCGCGCAGGCGTGCAGCGCGCTGCCGCATTTGGCGCAGGTCCCGTCGGCGCTCCACGCGGTCGCCACGGTCAATTCGTTCCCGCAGCGGGAGCAGCGCACGATCTCGCGAAAGCCCGGCATGTTGAAGGTCTTCGGGGAGATCGGAGGCTGGCCGCGCGGAGCGTATTCCTTCTTGGCCTGCGGGCGCTGCTCTCTCCGGGGCTCCCGCGGTTCATCCTGGTAGCCGCGCTGACGATACTTGCGATCGGACATAGTTACCCTGCGGAACCGACCAGGGGTGGGCCCGCCGACCAGACTTTTACCGCGCGCCGCGCCGAAAAGCGCGGCAGCGCCGACATGATGGTGCGCCGCATAATACCCGCCCACGCCACTCCAACGTTAGCTTTGTCTCGCGAATAGAAATCCGGCACCAGCCGCTCCTCGATGGCCGAGTACACCGCCCGCGCCTGCGCCCCGTCGTCACGCCCTCGTGGCTCGAGCAGCCAGCCGTTGCCGCCGGTGAATGCCCCCGCCACCCACGCCGAGGCCGGCCCGAGATGCGGCACACCGTTGACGGCCGCCTTGATCGCGCCGAGCGACGGGCCGCCGCGGTACGGGGGGACGCTGAGCCAGGCGTCGCACCCCTGCAGCATCAAGTGCGCGACGTGCAGATCGTAGTCCTCGAGGAACGCGAGGCGACCGCCGAACACGGGGTCCACGATCTGGCGGAAGACCCGCTGGATGTGGTGCTTGGCACTGTCGTGTCCTGACTCCGCCCGGCCGGCAAAGACGATCTGCACCGGCTGACGCGCTTCGGTCACGATGCGCGCCAGGCGCTCGATGTCGTGGAACAGCAGTTCCGCGTGCATGCTGCCGTCGAACCGCGGCGCGCATCCAATCGTGAGGGAGGAGCCATCGAGGAGCGTTCCCAGGGCGACCAGCCAGCTTCCGCTCGCGCGGTCCCTCGACCACCGCCGCCGCGCGCGCTCGCGCATGAAACCCACCAGGTAGCCGCGCAGGGTCTGACGAACGGTCCATAACTGATCGTCCGGAACGGCCGACAGCTTCCGCCAGGTCGCGTCTTCGTCCTGCCGCTCGCGCCAATCCTCGCCCAGCCACTGATCGAAGACACGCGCGAGATCGGCAGAAATCCAGGATGACAGATGTACGCCTTCGCCGCTCGTCGCGGGCGGCTCCAGGTCGGCGCCGGTCCCCGATATCGTGGTCCACGGACGGGGTCGCGCGTCAGCGGACTCGGCAATGTGCACGGACGCCGCGGTGCGCGCCCCGAGCACTCCCGAGTTGAACGTCTCGCCGCGATCCGTCTGGTGGCGGCCGAACCCCAGAACCGCGCCGCGGTGCGGCACCAACGACGGCCAGGCCGACGCGAGGTGCTGTTCGAGCGCCGCAAAGCTGAAGGCATCCCCATCACTGGGAGCGTCGCTCATGGAACTGAACATCGTCGATGCGCGAACGGTCAGCATCGCGTCGTCGAACGATCGTCCAGCGGCAACCAACCGGCTGAGGCGCTCGAGCACGACGGTTGTGGCGTGCCCCTCGGAAAGATGCCAGGTCGACGGTTCGATGCCCAACTGGTCGAACACGCCCACGGCCCCGGCCCCGAGCAACACCGATTGCCGGAGCGCGACGTCGGGATCATCGGCGCAGCGGCGCGTCGAGAGGTCGCGATCCCACTCGGCGTTGGGATCCACGTCGGTGTCGAGCAAATAGACCGTGGCGCGTCCCGCCCTCACCTGCCACACGGACGCATGCACCTCGGTGGTGCCGATCTTTACAACGACGCGGTACGGGGAACCGTCGGGACGCAGTGCAGGACTGACGGGCGCATCCGACCAGTCGATGTATTCCACGCGATCGTGCTGCCAACCATCTTCCGATAACCGCTGGTGCGAATAGGCGCGCGGAAACATCAACCCGACGCCAACAAACGGCACGCCGAGGTCGCTGGCCTCCTTGCAGAAGTCTCCCGAGAGGACGCCTTCGGACGTGGTGTAGATCGGCAGCGACTGGTGCAGGGCGAATTGCCGTGCGATCCACGCCACCGGCGCCGCCGGCACCCCTCGACTCGCCCACCACGTGCCGTCGCCGGCGCGGACGATGTCGAGCGCTGCGACCGCTTCGTCGTACAGCTGGAGGAATTCGCCGTCGGTCGCGGCGTAGTCGAGCCGCTCGACTTCGACGAGGTGCAGCAGGAGAACAGGGTTGTGGTCGGTGAATCGCCAGAGGGGATAGTCGAGGCTGCGGAAGACTTCTCGCGCCTTCGGGTTCCAGCTCCACCAGAGGTCGTACGCCAGTTCGTTCAACCGGCTGATACGGGCGGGCAGCGGCGGCAGGGGGACGTAGCGGTCCATGCGGCTGGAGGCCATAATAGCCTTTCCGGAACGGCTGTCGGGCTGGAAGCGTATAACGCTGCAGGAGATACGAGCGATGAGGAAATCGACTATTCGTCTGGCCGCGCTGATGCTGCCCCTGGTTCTCGCGTCGGCGGCCTGCGACATCGCGATGGCCGACCACAAGGAAAAAGAGACGGCCGAGTGGCGCAAGACGTACGAGCTGCAACCCGGGGGACGTCTCGAGCTCGGCAACGTGAACGGCAAGATCGACGTCCAGGCCGGGACAGGCAACACCGTGGAAGTCGTCGCTGAAAAGATCGGTCACGGCCCGACGAAGGAAGCCGCGCGTGAAGCGCTCGGGCGCATCGATATCAAGGACGAGGCCTCGCCAACGCTCGTAAAGATCGAGACCAAGATCGAGCGCGGCCAGAGTGGATTGTTTGGCGGCGGGAACCTCCAGGTGCGCTACACGGTGCGCGTGCCGGCCAACCTCGAAGTGCACGTCTCGACCGTGAACGGCGGCGTCGACGTCACCGGAGCGAACGGGCGCGTGGTCGCCGAATGCACCAACGGCGGCGTCCGCGGACGCGAGATCGGCGGCGCGTTCGAGGGGACCACCACCAACGGCGGCGTGGACGTGGAACTCGCGAAGGTGGCCGATGCAGGCGTCAAGCTCGAGACCACCAATGGCGGCATCAGGCTGCGGCTGCCCTCCTCGGCCAAGGCTTCCATCTCGGCGCGCATCACCAACGGCGGCATCGACACCGATGGCCTCACGATCGACACGATCGGGGAAAGCTCGAAGCGGCGGCTCGATGGTCAGTTGAATGGCGGCGGACCGAGGATTCAACTGGAAGGCACCAACGGAGGGATTCGCATCAGCTCTCGCTGATGCGGGGTCTCAAGGGAAAAGGGAGAAGGGAAAAGGGAGAAGGGATAAGGGAGAAGGGAAAAAGGTATAGACCGGCGACATCCTTTACAAAACTGACCGGCGACATGGTTGACAAGGCCACGACACTGCTCACGGAGGTGTGGAGTGCCCTGGCAGGAGCGATCATCCATGGACGAGCGCGTGCAGTTTGTCGCCGACTACTTGACCGGCGGCTTCACGATGACAGCGCTGTGTCGGCGGTACGGGATGAGTCGTCCGACGGGGCATCAGCTGGTGAAGCGCTACGAGGCCGAGGGCGAGAAAGGCCTCGCGCCGCGCTCGCGCCGCCCCTTGACCCATCCACAAGCCACGCCGTCCGCCATCGTCCGCGACATCACCCAGTTGCGCGAGCGGCATCCGCACTGGGGGCCGCGGACGTTGCTCGATCGATTGTGGCGGCGAGCGCCAGACGTGGCGTGGCCGGCCGCCAGTACGGTCGGCGCTCTGGTCAAAGCCCGCGGCCTGATTAAGCCCCGCCGACGGCAGCGGCCTATCCCAGTGGCGCCCCGCGGGCCGGTGCCAGTCGAGGCGCCGAACGCCGAGTGGTCGATCGATTTCAAAGGCCAGTTCCCGACGCGGGACGGAGTCGTGTGTTACCCCCTTACCGTTATGGACCGGTTTAGTCGCTACTTGTTGGCGTGTCGCGCCTTGGCGGCGCCGCGCAGCGAGCCGACCCGCGCGGTGCTCGAGCGGCTGTTTCTCGACTACGGATTGCCGGACCGGATTCGCAGCGATAACGGCGTGCCCTTCGCCGGGCCCACCACGCTCGCGCGCCCTCGCGGCTGTCGGTCTGGTTTATTCGCCTGGGAATCGCGCCCGAGCTCATTGAACCCGGCTGTCCCGCGCAGAACGGGCGCCATGAGCGAATGCACCGCACGCTGAAGCAGTACACGGCGCGTCCGCCGGCGAGCACGCGCGCCGCGCAGCAGCGTCGGTTTGCCCAATTCCAGTCGGAATACAACGACGAGCGTCCGCACGCCGCGCTCGATGGCCTCACGCCGACGATGCTCTATATCCCCTCGGCGCGGCGGATGCCCGCACACCTCCCGGAGATCACCTATCCGGGCTACTTTGAGTGGCGACGCGTCAAGCCGAACGGCTGTGTGAAGTGGCGCAACCGGGAGATTGTCGTGACGACCGTGCTCGTCGGAGAGCCGGTCGGCTTAGAAGAGATCGCCGATGCGGTCTGGGCGGTGTACTTTGGACCGGTGCGTCTGGGCACGCTCGACGAACGCGCGGGGCGGATCCGACCCGCCGGGTCCGTCGAGCGCTGCTAACTGCTGACCGAGGGAAAGCATGTCGCCGGTCTGCGTTGTTAAGAATGTCCCCGGCTATTCAAAAGGAGAGGTCGTTTCGCGGAGACGGACGACCTCTTCGTTTGTACGGCGCTGACGGGTGAGGTCACCGAACAGGATGGCTGTTGACGATGATGATTCCCGCCTGGCCGGTCCGCGTGTCGAACACTTCCGCGGTCGCGATGCACACCGGCGTCGGTTGATCGAACTCGGGCAGGAGCGCCTGCACGACCACCGCACGAATGTGCTTGCGCTCGCCGGTGCGGAGGGCTGGGTCCGCGTGATCGACGAAGTCGGCCCGTCCTGGCACGAGCTTGATTTGCCTCGAGTTCAGCAGGGCGCCCCCGCTATCGAAGAAGCGTACCTCCGCAACGCACGGCGGATCGTCGGCCGCGAACCCGGAGGCATTCAGCACGTGGACGCGGGCCGTTTGAGCAGCGGTGATCCCGAACATGCCTGTGTCCACGCCGCGGCTGTTGACGATGATGATCGCGTCCGCGCGTCGGGCCGCCCAGACACCGGCGATCACCAGCAGCACCGCGACCAACACGCCCTTCACAACAACTGCCCGGTTCTTCATGATGTACCCCCTATCTCCTTCTCTCCCCTTCCATCACGCGCCGGATGAGCGTGGCGCCGGCCAGCAGCTTGGCTCCCTGCCACCCGGATTCAGCCGGGGATGTCCTCTACAAGCTGTCCGCTCACAAGACGGTACGTTCGTGAACCGATAACGACCACGAAGCGCAGTTCCGGTTCGTTGACTGAGACTTCGATCAGTCCTAGTTCTCCATCGGCCAGCCGTTCTGCACCGACGTGCACACACGGTTGGATGCCACTCACCGCTCCTGCACCAAAGAGCTCGAACGTCGTCAAAGGCTCATCAACCGTGGTCTTGACGCACGGAACGACACCGCCAGCGGCATTCATGTCGAAGTGTGTGAACTCGGTGACATCTTCGAAGAAGGACGTCTGGGTGCACGGCTGGATTCCGCCGAATGCGTCTGCCTCATTGAGAACGAAGTCGGACTGGATCTCCGGCTCGGGCAGCGCACTGACCGTGAGGGCATCGTGTCCCTCTTCGGAGGCGCCGCTTACGCTCAGACCAAAACGCCTCAAGATCTGCGTAGCAAGGGCGAACAGCCTGAGCGATCCTTCAGGAAAGGCCTCCGCTGTCCGGACTGATAAGACACCGCCGATCGCCGCTAGGTACCCGTGATCCCAAACGTTCGCCGTGTCGGACTTGGCACAACTGTGCGGAACTCGCAATCTGTTCTTCGCATCGTGAGGTCCCCCCCTGGTCCAGCTCGCCACATTGGTCGGGGGCCCACTCTACGAGGCCCGGTCAATCGGGGTCACCATCATCGTTGGGGGGAACGTGCCCCTCAGTGTTGAGGGTTCTTCAGACGAGGCCGTCGAGGAGTGCTTTCGCCACCGCCTCGGACTTCGAGTGCACTTGCAGCTTCTGATAGATGTTCTGCATGTGAAAGGCCACGGTGTTGAAGCTCACGCCGAGTTCAGCGGCGGCGGTCGTGTAGTTGTGGCCCTGCACGAGCATCTTCAGCAGACGCACTTCGTGAGGGGTCAGTTGGTAGTCCGCGTGCTGCGGCGGCCGGAATCGCTGAAACAGTCCGATCGCACGGCGGGCGACCTCCGGCGACATCGGCGCGCCTCCGTTCATCGCTTCCCTGAGGCTTTCGACCAGCCGCGCCGGCGGCGTCTTCTTCAACAGATACCCGCACGCGCCCGCGCACAGCGCCTCGAAGACGCGATCGTCGTCGTCATAGACAGTGAGGATCAGCAGCAGCAGAGTCGGATACCGTTGCTTCAGCAGCTTCGTGCCTTCGATTCCGGACATGCCGGGCAACCCGATGTCGATCAACGCCACATCCGGGAGGTCCCGCCCAATCCGGGCGAGCGCCTCCTCCATCGAGCGAAAACTTCCTGTGCAGCGGTAACCCTCGGTGCTGTCAATCAGCGAAGCCAGGCCCTCGCGAATCTCCTGTTGATCCTCGACGATGGCAATCTTGAGAAGGGGCATGCGCGCGCGCTCTCGAGCCGGCAGATACTCAAGTCCGAGGGACCGACCCCATCAGGACTGACAGGATCGTCGGGGCGCTGCACTATCGAGCCTTTCGGAGTCCGGTCGTGCTGGCCAACGGCATCTCGAACCGAACGATCGTCCCGTGACCCGGCTGCTGACGTCACGTGAAGGGCGCCACCGATCGCTCGCGTGCGCGCGTGCATGCTCGCCAGGCCGTGGCCCTCGGTCGCTCCTCCTGCATCGAAGCCTGTGCCGTTATCTCCGACCCGCAGCACGAGATGCTGCGCTTCCAGTCCGAAGTCGATCTGGACCTCGGTGCACCGGGAGTGGCGCACGGCGTTGTGCATGGCTTCCTTGAACACGAGGAACATCTGACGGCGCTGGTCGGTATCGATGGGCACATCGTGCCACTCGTCTGGTGAGCGGAATTGGAACGCGATCCGGCGGGTCGCCAACATGTCCGCGGCGAACCGCCGCATGCGTGCCGCCAGATCCAGCAGCCGATCGTGCTTGGGGTCGATCGCCCAGACAATGTCGCTCATCGAATCGACGAGCTCCGCGAAATAGTGGACACGCGTGAAATGGGTTGAACCACGGCAGGATCCGGTTGCGTCATCCGGCGTTCCGCGACTTCGCTGAGAATCGCGATCTGCGTGAGGCTCGAGCCGATGTCATCGTGCAGATCGGTGGCGATACGCGTGCGCACCCGCTCGAGCTCCAGCAGCCGGGCGACCCTCATCTGGTGCAGCGCGTAGATCGTCATCGACAACAGCAGCGCCACGGCGCTCAGAGACCACCACCGCCGCCAGATGGGCGGCGCAATGCGGAAGTCGAGGCTGGCGGGTACAGGACTGACGAGCCCATCGGCGGAGATCGCCCGGACCAGGAAGCGATAGCGTCCGGGAGACAGGCTTGCGAAATTGACGCTGCGCTGGTCTGTCGGCTCGCTCCACTTCTCGTCCGCGTTCTCGAGTTTGTGCTGGTAGCGAACGACGGGCCCTGCGGTGCTGATGCCGAAGAAATCGATCTGCACCTGGTTCTGGTTCGGGCCGAGCTCGAGTGCCGGCACGTGGGTTTCCCCGAGTTCAGAAATCGAGCGCTGCACCCCCGAGATGCGCAGGCCACCGATGAATACCGCCGGCGGGGAACCGGGGCGATCCGGCAGTGGGACGAGACTCACCAGGCCCTGGGACGTCCCGAACCAGAGCGTGCCCTGGCGATCGCAGAAGGCCACCTCGACCTCACGTCCCGCCAGCCCGTCCGGCAGCGCGACGTGTTTGACGGCGCCGGTGACGGGATCGAGCCGGTCGACACCTGACGTCATTCCGAGATATACGCGTCCTTCGAGGTCGTCGGTGATCGAGTACACCGTATTGCTGGCGAGTCCCTCGGCCGTGGTGTAGCGGACGAACGAAGGACGGTCGGATTTGGGAGCGTCGACACGGCTCAGGCCATCCCCGCCTCCGATCCAAAGTCGGCCGGCGCGATCGACATGGATTGACCCAATGTTTGGCGGCACGCCGTCGGATTCGGTGAATACCGTAAAACGGCCGTTCCGGTACCGCGCGAGGCCACCGCCCCAGAATCCCACCCAGATGCTGCCCGAACGGTCCTCGGCAATGGTGATCGCCCGTCGGAACGCGGGCAAACCATCGCTTTCAGAGTATCGATGGAACGTGGCTGTCGACCGCTCCCATCGCGTAAGGGGCTGCCTGATGGGACTCGTCTGGCGATCCAGATGTCTCCGCGGGAGTCTTCCAGGAGTCGAAAGAAATCTTCACCGGCCAGTCCATCTCTCGAGGTGTAAATCGCCTTCGGGCGAGTGCGAGACAGCTTGTCCAGCGAAGCAACCGCCGGAAAGCGATACAGCCCCGCGGCGCCCGGCACCCACCACTCACCGTCACGATCCTCGATCGCCGGGCCGAGACCGTCCACATCCAAGCGATCCGCGGAGAGATTGGGTTGAACAGATGTGAATCGCGTTCCATCGAACCCATGGACGACGTTGACGCGGCAGCGCGACCCGAAGTTCACCGGCCGTGTCTCTCGAACACGGAGAGAATCGGAGACTCGGCAATGCCGTCGGCGGCCGTGTATCTGACAAACCCGGTTGCGGCCAGCTTGACCGCCCCGTCCTCCCCGCTGATCCAGACGTGTCCGGCACGATCCTTTGCAATCGCACGACCGGAATGCTGCAAGCCGCCGCGACGTCGGGTGTGAGGCGCGCACCGTCGAAGTGAGTCAGACCGTGCGAAGTGCCTATCCACATGTCTCCTTCAGCTGAGAGGTGCAGGGCCAAGACGTTCCGCGGAGAGTCCATCTGCGGTCGTGAATCGGATCGCCGAATCGAGGCGGCTCGATTCACTATCGTCGGGACGGAAGACGATCAAGCCCGTGTCGTGACCGATCCAGAGACGGTTCTGGCCATCCGGCTGCACGGTCCGCACGTGGTCGAAGCCGCGCAGCGGCTGGATGCCGTAATGGGTCGTTCGCCCATCGTTTCGGCGCCTCACCAGTCCCCACGACGTACCCATCCACAGCGAGCCACTCGAATCTTCCGCAAGTGCCCAGATCGCCAATGCGCGATCGGGGCGCGATGGGACGCCAAGCGCGACCGGCTCCAAGAGCGCCTTGCCGTTTGCCTCGGAGAGGCGACACAGACCTCCATCGGTGCCGGCCCAGATCTGCCCGGTGCGATCTTCGTAGAGAACGTTCACCCGACTCACCTCGGGCGTCTCACCAGCCGCACAGGTGGAAAAGCGGGAGCTATTACTGCTCGTCGTTTTTCCCGACGTCGACGTGCTCAGGCGGCACGCGCCGCCGCCGTTGGTCGCAACCCAGTACGCTCCACGTGAGGTTTCCAGAAGATGATTGACCGACGAAATCGGCAGGCCTTCGGCGATGCCGTAGGTGAGGAATCGCTGTCCGTCGAAGCGGCTGAGCCCGAGCCGCGTGGCGAACCAGACGAAGCCACGCGAATCAGCAACGATGCTCCTGACGTCGGGATGCGCGAGGCCGTGGGCTGTCGTGTACTTCGTCGTCGCGAGCCGCTCGGCGTGAAGGTCCGCGAGTGAAGTCAGAACGAGAAACAGGCCGAACGCCGCGCAGGCGATCCTGGTTCACGAGGGACAGCAGAGAGGGCCATCAGTCCCTCGCGTCCGCATAGCGCCGCTACCGACCGGCTGCAGGTTACCGTGAATCGTGGGGTTGTTAAACGGACGCTGAAGGAGGAGCTTCAAGCTCAGGCGTAGGTGGAAACCTACCTATACAGGGGGGGCCAGCTGACGAGCACTCGTGTCAGGATGCCCGCACCTATCCGTAGGTTGGTGCGACATGCGTCAAGGCCGACGTCGTCGTTTGCGCTGTGGGCTGGCTCTCTTCGCGATCGGAGCCGTCGCGGCAGGAAGTTGTGCGTCGCAGAAGGACGCTGGGCCGCAACTCAGCCCGGAGCAGCGTGGCGAAGCGCTCTTCACGAAAGAGACGTTTGGCGGCAACGGCCGCGTGTGCAGCACCTGCCACGAGCTGGAGCAGTTCGGCACGATCACTCCCCAATTCGTGCAGCAGTCGTTCGCGAAGGATCCGTCCGGTCCGCTCTTTCGACCGATCGACAGCGACGACGGGCTCGGCACGTCTTACAAGCGGCTGATGGAGCATGCGACGATCCGTATCCCGATCGAGCTGCCGACTCGCACCGCAAGCGGGCGAGGCATTCGACGGTGCGACGATCCGGCCAACACCTCGCTCGTCGTCAATCGCGGCAACCCGAGCGTGTTCAACATGGCGCTCGAAATGCACATCATGCACGACGGGCGTGAAGGGCGCCAGTCTCGAGACGCAGGCCGCCAACGCCGTCAAGACGCACAACCAGCCGGCGCGTGCGCTCACGACTGAAGAAGTGGCGGCCATCGCGGCGTTCCAACGGTCGCTGTTCAGCCACGAGGCCATCAAAGCCTTCCTCCGGAAGGGGACGGCACCCACGCTGCCCGACGGCAACACGGCGTCGGAGAAACGCGGCCGCGCGTTCTTCGAGCCGAAGCGACAATGCGGCGTCTGCCACTCCGGTCCGATGCTCAATCGCACGAGCGAGAAACACGAATTCGTCGTGGGTGCAGGGCTTCGAGTCGTCTGGCGTGGGGATCGAGCCTGGCAATCCAAACCCGAAGTACCGATGGTGCTACGTCGATCTCGAGACCAACACGATCGTGCCTGGACCAACCGGCAGCCGTGAACCGTTCAAGCACCCGGTGTCTGATCCGGGCCATGCTGTCGTCGCTGGCGTCAGCGAGTTCCGAGCGACCCCCACGGGAGAAATCCAGTTCATGCCTAACGAGACCGTGGCGGCGCTTGCCGGTCCCGTATTCAAGATCCCCACACTCTGGGGCACGCCTGACACGGCGCCGTACTTCCACGACAACTCGGCCAAGGATCTCGAGGCCGTGCTGGTCCAGTACAACTTTCTCTTCCGCCTTATTCCGGACCTGGCGGCTCATGTCGGTTGTCAGCCCAAGGCGACTGAGTGCCTGAGCAGAGCGGACAGAGACGACATCATCAACTTCATGCAGCGGCTGTCGTTCGAGAAGGGAAAGAAACCACGCTAACACCGCAGATGGAGGATCGACCATGAACAACTCCTTGTCGTCCGCAGTGCCCCGGCGCGCTTCCCGCGCGGTCGCGGCTCTCACCCTATCGGCTGCGATGGCGTTTGGGTATCTCGTCGGAATCGCGCAGGCGCACGATCCGCGGCTCGACGAAGCGTTCCAGGCGCTCCAGAAGGCGTACGCGCTGGTGGAGGCCTCGCAGACGGGCGGCGCCCCGCCACAGGTGCAACACCAGTTCGACGGCATCGCCAGCGGGCTCTCGAGCTCATCACCCGAGCGATGGAGGCGGTTGTCAAGACGGCCGAGGTCGCCGACGGGCAGTAGCGGCCGCGCCGCGGCCCTGCGCCTAAATCGCCTTGGCCTTTAGTTTGTCCGCCAACCAGGAGAAAACAGAGTAGGCTTCCGCACAGCTGAGCTGGACCGGAGGCCATCCTTGAAGACACTTGAAACGGCCGCACCCGTCGGAGGCGACGACCGGATTCATGCGCTGGACATCCTCCGCGGCTTCGCGCTGTGGGGCATGATCGTGGTGCACTTCCACCAGCGGGTGAACACCGAGGCCGCAGGACTCGAAGGGCTCATCGGCTGGGTCACCTGGGTCGGCATCGAAGCCAAGTCCTGGGCGACGTTCGCGTTTCTCTTCGGCGTGGGTTTCGCCGTGCTGATGCGCCGGTTGGAGTCGCGCCAGGTTCCGGCCGCGGCGTTCTACCTCCGGCGCCTCCTCGTCCTTGGCCTCTTTGGGATCGTCGCTGAAGCGGTGTTCGGTTTCCATGTCCTCCTGGATTACGCGATCTGGGGTGTGCCGCTGCTCCTCCTGTATCGCCTGCCCACGCGTTGGCTCTTGCTGACGGCGCTGGTGGCGGCGGCCGCTAATCCAGTGATCAGCGCAGGGCGTTGCCCTTCATTGGTGGCCAGCGTTGCCGACGCCCGGCCAGGCGGGCAGGCAAGTGTGGATCGCCATGCAGGCGGCGGGTCGTGAAGGGAGCTTCCTGCAGCTGCTGACGGCACGTTTCGACTTCATGCAGGTGAAGTACCTCGCTCTGCCGACGTTCATCCCCGGTGCCACCTTCGTGCTGTTCGTGCTCGGACTACTCGCGCTTCGCAGCGGCCTGATCGACGATCCGCGCCGACACGTGCGCCTCATCGGCTCGTGGATGGCATTCGGCTTCGTGTCGTGGGCGCTCTACTGGGGCGTGCTCTTTCAGGTCCCCGAGCGACGGTTCGCGCCCATCGACTGGCAGGTGCGATACGGATTCGGCATCGTGACCGAGCAATGGCTCTGTTTCACGTTCATCGGCGGGATGCTCCTGTTGCTCGCCTTCCGTCCGGCGTGGCGGTCACGCCTGGACTGGGTCGGGACAGCAGGCCGGATGGCTCTCACGAACTACATGCTGCAGGCCGCGGCGCTCGACTTCATCGTGTCCGGGTACGGACTCTCACTGCGCCTCCGTCCCGCCGTCGGCGTGCTCGCAGCCGCGGCGCTGTTCGCCACCGAGGTGCTCTTCTCTCGATGGTGGCTCGCCCGGTACCGGTTCGGGCCCTGCGAGTGGATTTGGCGCTCTCTGACCTACGGTAGCGCGCAGCCGATGCGACGCCGTGTCATGGCAGAACCCGCCGGGGTGTAGCGACGCGTGACCGTGCCGGACTGGGCGCGCGAGTATTTCGAGCGGGGCTACGGGCAACGGTGGGGATTGCTGCCGCCGTCAGATCGGGTGCGCCTGGAGGCCACCGGTCTGGCGACCTTGCTCCAGCTCTCACCGGGCAGCCGCATCATTGATATCGGTTGTGGCCACGGCAAACATGCGCTGCCCCTTGCGGAACGTGGGGCGGACGTCATTGGTCTCGACTTCTCCGCTCCCCTCCTGAACCGCGCACAACAGCTCGCAGCCGACCTCCGTATCCAGGTCCGTTGGATCCGTGGCGACATGCGTCGGCTGCCAGTGCGATCCTCATGCGCCGACGCGGCCATCGTCATGGATGCCTTCGGATTCTTCGACGCGGAGGAAGAGAACGAAGCGGTCTTGCGGGAGGCCGCCAGGGTCGTAAAGCACGGTGGGCGGCTCGCCCTGAAGGTCGTCAACGGTGGTCTGGTGCTCGATGACTTCCGGGAGGCGGAGCGAGAAGAACGAGACGGCGTTGTAGCCGTGATTTCTAACACGCTGGCGTTCGATCCGCCTCGTCTGACGCAGAGAATCAGCGTCAGCGGGAGTCGCGGGCAGGGAAACTACGAGCGGCGCCAGCGGCTATACCGGGTCGATGAGTTGCGCGCCGCCTTCGAACAGGTTGGGTTTTCCGTTGTGGGAGTTTTCGCGGAGCCGGACGGTACGCCATTCGAACCCGCGGAACGCGTCCCGCGCGATGTGGATCGTCGGGCAGCCGGCCTTATTAGCTGGCCCGCTTCCTGACCTCGCGCGCAGCGCGGCGGCGCAGCAGCGCCAGGACCGCTACCTCGGGATCCTTTTCGGTCACCCTCAGCAGCGATCCGTCGAAGTAGCGCATCGAGCACGTCCGGATGGACGTAGCTCTTTCGGCAGACGGCTTTGGTATTGCCCAACCGCTTCGAGACGTCCTCGATCGCTCGCACGATGTTCCGCTTGGCTTCGGTTTGCGAGCGAGAAGGTTCGAAGCCGCGCAGTAACTGTGCGGCGAGCACGGTACCGGCCCACGTGCGGAAGTCCTTCGACGTGTAGTCCTGGCCCGTGATCCCCTTCAAGTACGCGTTGACGTCACCGGAACCCACCGCCCGCCGCACGCCGTTCTCGTCGTAATACTGGAAGACGTTGTAGCCGGGAATTTCGCGGCACGCCTGGACGACGCGCGCCAGGCGCGGGTCGTCGAGCTCGATCTCGTGCTCGACACCGCTCTTGCCGCGGAAGGTGAAGGTCAAGCGACCGCCCTTCACGTCCACGTGGCCGTCGCGCAGCGTGGTGAGCCCGAACGACCGATTCTGTTTCGCGTACTCGTCGTTGCCGACTCGGATCAGGGTCTTCTCGAGCAACTGGACGATCAGCGCGATCACCTTCTCCCGCGTGAGGCTGGTGCGCCGCAAATCGGCCGTGGTGCGACGACGGATCTTCGGCAGCGCCTGCGCGAAGCCGATCATCCGGTCGTACTTCGCCTCGTCGCGCACCTTGCGCCAGTTCGGGTGGTAGCGGTACTGCTTGCGTCCGCGCGCGTCGCGCCCTGTCGCCTGCAGATGGCCGCGCGCGTCGGAGCAGATCCACACGTCTTCCCACGCTGGCGGAATCACCAGCGCCCGGATACGGTCCAGCTCCTGCCGATTCGTGACCCGGCGTCCGGCCGCGGTGAAGTAGCGGAACGTCGAGCCGTGCCGCACGCGCCGGATACCCGGCCGGCAATCGGTCGTGTAGCTCAGTCCGGCCGCGCGGGCGGACTGGGCCGCGGTCGCGGTGGGCGAGCTGGGATGACGGCGCGGTTTGTGAGCTTCAGGCATCGGCCTAGCAAAACCGGCATAGCAAAACCGCGTCCACCCTTACTTCTGGCCCCAATCCCCGCCCAGCGTCGTTCCCAGCATCAGCTGGAGAACAGAATCGTAATTGGCGATACCCTCTTCGATCCGGTTCGCCTTCAAATACGAGTCGTAGACATCGCGTGCAGCCTTGCGCAGAACTGGCGACGACCGGCCGTAGCGCACGGCGATTGCGTTCAGGTCCCGCCGGGGCCCATCGGCGAGTGCCGGAAGCGTTGCGCGTGTGTCGCGCGGCAGCACCGACGCGGCCCGGCCGTAGGCCGAGAGCCATCCGCTGTACTGGGCCAGCGCGTTGCCACGCAGGCATGAGAGCCATGCCACGAAGTTCGCCTCGGATTCATCCGCGTAACCCGCCAGGTGCGCCCACTCGTGGGTCAGCACGTCGGGCTGCTCGATCGCGAGCAGATCGGGATTCAGAATCACTTCGAGGAAGATCGGGTTCGTCATGCCGTCGATCGCGGCATACCGGAAGTACACGCCGAGCAATGAGCGCTTCGGCCGCCCGGTCCGCGGATAGCTCCTGCCATCGAGCACGCGCAACGCGTCGGAAAACGCGGACTCGAGCATCTCGCGGTTGGTCCCGCCGTGGTTCGCGACGATCTGATGCGCCGCACCGTGCAACGCGTTGAGTCGCTTGACGCTCTCGGACGCCAGCGCGAACGCCCGTTCGCGCGTCACGCGCGAGCGATCGAAGTCCAACTTCTCTTCGAGCGGCACGCGGCGGTAGTTCATCCCCCAGAACGCCAGAAACAGCAGGTAGACGACCGCCACCGCTTTCAGCAGCGTGATGCCGACGGCGCGCGCACCCGGTTTCCGTCCGCCGGCGCGAAGGTATCGCACGACCAGCAGCCCGATGAGCATGACGACGGCAACATCTAGCAGGGCGATGGGCACGAGGTTCGACGCCGGCGTCAGCACGCGCTGAATCGCCGGGTAGACACGAGTCGAGTAGATGCGCTCGACCGCAGTGGCTGGAATGGGAGCGATGGCCGCAAGCGCGGCAACGCCGATCAGCGCGACGGCAGTGCCGATGCCGTGTGGCGTGGTTCTCCGCGTCACGCCGGGGGCCCGTCGGCTGGGTGACCGCCGGTGATCAGCCGGATGGCGCGCTGATAGCTGAAGTACGCCCAGGCCCACTGCACGAGCACCACGAGGCGGTTGCGAAAGCCGATCAGGTTCACGAGGTGGACGAACAGCCAGGCGAGCCACGCGGGATACCCCTTCAACGTGAAGGTGCCGAAGTCGGCAATCGCCGAATTGCGGCCGATCGTCGCCATGTTCCCGAGATCCTTGTAATGGAACGCGCGCATCGGCTGCCCCTCGATGGAACGGAGGATATTGCGCACGGCGTGCTGCCCCATCTGGATCGCGACCTGCGCGACGCCGGGGAGCGGCTTGCCACGCTCGTCGGGCAGCGTCGCCAGGTCGCCGATGACGAAGACGTTGGGATAGCCCGGGATGGTGAGATCCGGTTCGATCCGCACACGCCCGGCACGATCGACGGGCACGCCGAGCGTCGCGCCCAGAGGGGACGCCGCGACGCCGGCGGCCCACAGCACGGTATGGGCGTCGAGATAATCCGTTCCCATCGTGACGCGTCCGTCGACAACGTTGGTCACGACCGAGTTGATCCGCACTTCGACGCCCAGTCGCTGCAGGTCCGCCAGGGCGGCCCGCCGCAGCGGCTCAGGGAACGACGAGAGAAGCGTCGGACCTCCCTCGACCAGGATGATGCGCGCGGAACTGGGATCGAAGTGACGGAAGTCGCGCGCCAGCGACTGCCGCGAGATTTCCGCCAGAGCGCCCGCGAGTTCCACGCCTGTCGGACCTCCGCCGATGACCACGAAGGTGAGAAGGCGCCCGCGGCGAGCGGCGTCGCGCTCACGCTCGGCGCGCTCGAACGCCAGCAGCATGCGGCGGCGGATCTCGAGCGCGTCCTCGAGCGTCTTCAGCGCGGGCGCCACCGAGCGCCACTCGTCGTGTCCGAAGTAGGCGTGGGTCGCGCCGCTCGCGACGATCAAGTAGTCGTACGTGATCTCGTCGTCAGCCAGGACGACTCGTCGCCGCGCCGGGTCGATGGCACGCGCGTCCGCGAGAAGGACCTCGATGTTGCGCTGTCGCCGAAGGACCCAGCGGATCGGCGACGCAATGTCGCCCGGCGACAGCGCCGCCATCGCGACCTGATAGAGAAGGGGTTGGAACACATGATGGTTCCTCCGGTCGATGACCGTGACCTGAACAGGCGCTCGCTTCAGGGCCCGCGCCGCGTATAACCCCCCGAATCCCCCACCGATGATGACGACATGCGGTTCCGCCACAATCAAATCAACCTACCACAGCCGTTCATTGGGGAACTGATTTTGCAGTCGAGCACGCCATGACTATGTCGAACAGGCTGGCACGTTACGGTGGGATGAGACTCTCCAAGCGACTGCGGAGATCGGTGCCGATCATCGGGACGGCGATCGCCGTTGCGACAGTGGTCGCGACCGTCCGCCGCAAGGGAGTCATCAGCGGCTCATTGGATACGGGGCTGAACGCGATGCCGGTCGTGGGCGCGGTCAAGAACGTCATCGAGATGATGCGCGGCCGCGACTTCTTCCCCGACCGTCGCCCAGGCCCCGTCAACGCGCGCTAACGACCATCCAGCCCGCCCACGCGGCCGGCGGTAAGGCCGCGCCGGGCTTGCGCACGGCGGACCGCGCCGCCTCGAGGGCGTCGGCCGCGCCGGCGCCCCCCTTCAGGGCCTCGTAGAACGCTCCCATCAGTTCGGCCGATACTGTGTCGTCACTCGCCCAACGGCGAACGACCAGCGCTTCGGTACCTCCGGCGCGCCACACCCACTGCAACGCGGGCAGCGCCGCCGCCGAATCACGCATCGACAGCGACGCCGGATCCGCGAAGACCACGACGCGGTTCGTGAATCCTGCGGCCGGGATCTCGCGCGCCTCGAGCACACCATTTTGTGCCGCAGGCGCAGGAACTGCCGACGCTTCTGGGGCCGCAAGCAGCACAGACGAGAACAGCGGGCTCGACGCGTTGACCCGGAACGGCCCTTCGATGTGCAAGGCGGACGCGGCGGCCGCGGCCGACCGAACGGCGTCTTCAGTCGCCGCAGTGGCTGTCACCATGACGACCTGCTCAGCGCCGGCAGCCGTTTCGATGCGAGCAGCCTGCGCCCGCGCCGCCTCCGCATTCCGTAGCGTCCAGGTCGGTGCCGTCGCCTTCAGCGATTCGACAACGGCAGGCTGGACCTCGGGAGCCACCACGATCGCCACGCGAAACGCGGGCGCCACTGCTGTCTCGGGCCGAGCGCGGACGATCGATGTGATCGAGGGGGCATAGAGCACACGGGATCGATCGGCAAGATACCCGGCGCCCACAGGCAACGCTTCGAACGGCACGCGCCACAACAGGTCGTCGGGGATGACGAGAACTCTCTTGGCCGCGGTGATCTGATCGAACACGTCCGCTGGGAGCGACTTGACGATCTCGAGCGCCGCCTTGCGCCAGGGCTCGGGATCGGCGAGCACGATCACTTCCATGGCCCTGGCCACGCGTTCAGCCAGCAGCTGACGCTTCACCGGCACCAGGTGAGCGGCGGTCTCTATCGTTTCTCCGTTGCGGCGCGCGGTGAGCACCAGCAGTTCGTGATCGTCCACCACGAACTGCACGGCCATCTGCCCATCGTCAAGGAGAGCCGGCGTCAGGTCGGTGGTGGTGGCGGCGGGCGCGAGGCCTCTCCACGTTGAAAGATCCGGCAGGCGTGCGAACAGCTGTTGCTGGAAGGCCTCACGCTTTTCGGTGGCGGGCCCGATCGCGGCCTCCAGCCGCTTCAGGCGCTCGGCATCCGGCTTCGCCATCGTCTTCTCGCGATCGCGCTGCACGTGGAGCGCCGTCAATTCAGCGGCGAGCGTCCGTTCGGTGGCGCGCTCATCGTCGGTCATGCCCCGTGAGATTTCACGTTCGTTCGATGCCAGCGCGTTGCGCAGCGTCAGCGCGCGCATTTCCTCGACGACGTCCCAGGCGGCGGCGGCGTTGCCGGCTTCCGCCTGTTGGATCGCTACGGTGGCATAGGCGACCGACGCGTCGCGGGGAATCGCGAAACCCGGGCGGCGCAGGGCCGACTCCGCCATTTTTCGCACGGTCCTCACGGCCGCCTTGGCCGCGCCGAGCGCGTCCTCGGGGCGTTTCAGCTTCCGCTGAGCACGTGACTGCGACACCAGCGCGCGCCAGAACAAGTCGTCCACGCCGAGTCCCATCGCCACATGCCGGGCCTCGCCGGCTTCCTTCATGGCCTCGACGAACTCCCCCTTGCCGATCAGCGCTTCTGCGAGGCCGATGCGGGCGCGTCCGGTGGCCTCGGCCGCGTTGAGCTGCATGAAGGCCTCGACACCCTTTCGATACGACGCAATCGCCGGATCCCACCGCTCCTGCGACGATTGTGCGAACCCCAGCCCCACGAGTGCCCGCGCGACGCATTCGCTGTCTTTCGGCGCGGCGGCAGCGCAGTAGGCGTGGCTCTTTTCGTACGCCGCCTCGGCCTGTGGGACGCGCCCAGCCATCAGTTCGACGAGACCGGTGCCGTGCAGGGCGCGCCCGGCATTCGCCGGCTCCTTGGCCGCTTCGTACGCCTTGCGGCTTTCGTCGTACGCGGTCCGCGCGGCGTCGAGATTCGCGAGCCGCGTGTGTGCGTCGCCGATGTTGTAGTACGCGGAGGCCTGGCGTCCGACGTCTCTGCGTCGAGTCGCCTCCTCGAGCAGGCTGGCAAAGGCCCCGAACGCGGCGGCGTAATCGCCCTGGGCCACGTAGGTCCGGCCGAGACCCTCGAGCGCCATCGCGGCGCCGCTCAGATCGTGGTACTTCCGCTTGAGGATCTCGGCGCGCCGGTAGTCGGCAATGGCGGCATCGTAATCCCCCTGCAGATACTGGACGTTGCCCGTGCTGATGAGGGTGGTCGCCACCAGGGCTTCGTCGTTGAGCCGCTCCTGGATGACGAGTGCCTCGCGATAGAGCTTCAGCGCCTCTGAGTATTCGAACGAGGCGTAGCGAACCGTCGCAATGCCGGTCAGTGCGCTCGCGATACCCTCATCGTTCGCCACCTCACGTTCGAGCGCCAGGCGTCTTTCGTAGGCGGCCACGGCACCGGAAAAGTCGCGCAGGAAGTAGCGGCTGTTGGCGATGTTCTGCAGCATCTGCCCTTCGCCTTTGCGGTCTTTCATGAAGACCGCCACCTCGAGCCCGCGCTCGTAGATGGCGATCGCGTCTTTGAACTGGCTGGCGCGCGCGAAGACGTCCGCCTGGCGGCCGATCGCGTCGAGGAGACGGCTCGTCACCAGCTCGGGATCGGCCTGCAGCAGGGCGGTGCGAGTGTTGGCGTCGGGCGCGGCGACGAGGGCACCCGCCAGGTCGTCCATCGGCGAGCCCTCGCGCACGAGTTTCCACTCGCCGTCTTCTTTCACGTAGGAGAGCGCGAAGGTCATCCGCGTCGAGAACAAGCGCGGCGATCCGTCCGGGTTCTTGGCGTTGAGCGCCGTTCGCACACGAGTGATCGATCCGCGGACACGCGCCGTCTCGCCGGTGACGGACGCGCGGGTAATCTCGAGGTCCAGGAATCTGTCGTCGCCGGAATCGAAGATGTACTTGAGCTGCGCCGCTTCGGGGCGTTTCGCGGTCTTGCTCCACAAGGCCAGGTAGGCGTCGGCGTCCTCGGCGACCTGCGCCGCGAAAAACCGATCCACGGCGGTTTTGAGTCCAGGATCGATCTCCTGGCGAAAACCTGCGAGCGCCAACACAACCAGATACGCGATCAGTAAGCCCGGCATGGCTGCCCATTAGACCCCGATTGCACCGAGGTGTTCCAGCGGCCGCATGGCACTTGTGTTGCTATGTTCGCGCCTTTGGACCTCGCGACAGTTGCGCGCGCTCATCAATGTCTCGGTTCAACGCGATGACGGATTTCGCGGGCTCTTCAGCGACGACGAGTATTCGGAGGTCCGCGCGTTTTTCGGGGGGCGGCCCCATCTGCGGCCGTCCCCGCTCCGCTCGCTTCCCCACCTCGCGACCGCTGCTCGCATTCGCCACGTTGACGCGAAAGACGAAACCCAGCGCTTCGGTCTGAACGCCTTCAAGATCGTCGGCGTCTCCTACGCGGCGCACAAGCTCGGCCCCACGGCCGCCGCGCGAGGATTCACGTGTGCGACGGCCGGCAATCACGGTCGAGCGGTCGCGCACGTCGCTCGCCAAATGGGTGTGCCGTGCACGGTGTTCGTTCCAGCGCCGGCCCGCGAGCTTCGTCCGGCTGAAGCCCGCACGCGTGCCGGGCGAGTTGCCGCCATGCGCGCGGACGGCGCGAACGTCGAGGAAGTCGACGGTGACGTACGAAGAGGCCGTCGCACGGGCGGCGGCGCACGGCCGTGCCAGCGGCGCGACGGTGCTCTCGGACACGTCGTGGGACGGCTACGAAGAGATCCCCCGCTGGATCATGGCTGGCTATACGCGGGTGTTCGATGAAGCCAGTGCGCAGTGGGAAACGCCGCCCCAACTGGTGATCGTCCAGGCTGGGGTGGGCGGGCTGGTCTGCGCAGCCGCGAGCTGGTTTGCGTGGAAGTACGGCGAACGGCGTCCCTACCTGATCTCGTGCGAGCCGGACGGCGCGGCCTGCCTCCTGGAGTCGGCACGCGCCGGTCGCGCCTCGACCGTGCCTGGTGATCTCGACACCATCATGGCCGGACTGCGATGCGCGACGCCGTCACCGGTTGCGTGGTCCACGATCCTCGGCGGCGTTGACGCCTTCATCACCATCTCGGATCCGCAAGCTCTCGAAGCCATGCACGCGTTGGCCGTCGACGTCGAGCTGCCGTTCCGCGTCGAGGTGGGCCCCTCGGGTGTCTGCGGCGCTGCGGCGCTCATCGCCCTGGGATCGGCGCCGGAGTTCGTCCATGTTCGTCACGCGGCGAGATTGGATCGTTCCACCGGAGCGCTGATCGTCCTCACCGAGGGCGCGTGAGATAATTACGCCGCATGGCGCGGGCACAAAAAACACCGAAGAATGAATCGTGGGGACATTCCACCGTCCGCACCGCCTGCCCGCTCGACTGTCCCGACTCCTGCACGCTCGACATCACGGTTGAAAAAGGCCGCATCGTCAAAATCGACGGCGGCGACGACAATCCGGTGACACACGGGTACATCTGCGCCAAGGTACGACGCTTCGCCGAGCGGGTGTACGGTGAGGACCGGCTCCTCTACCCGGCGGTTCGCAAAGGCGCCAAGGGCAGCGGGACCTTTACCCGCGTTCCGTGGGACGAAGCCCTCGACCTGATCGCCTCCCGCATGCTGGAGATCCGCGAGCGGTATACCGCGGAAGCGATCCTGCCTTTCTGCTATGGCGGGTCCAACGGCCTCCTCACGCAAGACGCGAACGACGCCGTCCTGTTTCGCGGCTTCGGCACATCGCGGCTGGCGCGAACGGTGTGTGCGGCGCCGACCGGCGCCGCGAACCAGATGATGTACGGAAAGATGCCCGGCGTGTCGTACCAGGACTACGTGCACGCGCGGCTCATCATTCTCTGGGGAGTCAACCCGAGCGCTTCGGGGATCCATCTCGTTCCCTACCTGAAACAGGCCCGTGAGGCGGGCGCGAAGATGGTCGTGATCGATCCGCGCGCCACCAGCCTTGCGCGGCAGGCCGACCTGCACGTGGCGCCACGGCCGGGTACCGATCTCCCGCTCGCCCTCGCCATTCATCGTCATCTCTTCGAGAACGGTCTCGCCGACGAGCGCTTCCTCGCGGAGCACGCCATCGGGGCAGACCGGTTGCGCGCCCGGGCGGCCGAATGGACGTTCGAGCGTGCCGCCACGGTCACGGGTGTACCGGCCGCGACGATTCAGCAGCTCGCGGAGATGTACGCCGCGGCGAGCCCCGCGCTCGTGCGCTGCGGCTGGGGGCTCGAACGCAACCGCAACGGTGGCAGCGCCGCGGCGGCGGTGCTCGCCCTCGCGGCGGTCGCCGGAAAGTTCGGCGTGCGCGGCGGCGGGTTCTCGATGAGCAACTCCGCGGCGTGGGGAATCAAGGCCGCGACCTGGATGAACGAGACGCCGGAGCCCGCCACACGCCTGGTGAACATGAATCACCTGGGGCGTGCGCTCCTCGAGTACGACACACCGCCGGTGCAGATGTTGTTCGTCTACAACTGCAATCCGCTGGCAACGATGCCTGACCAGGGGCGGGTGCTGCAGGGACTGCAGCGGGACGATCTATTCACCGTGGTCTACGAGCAGGTGTTCACCGACACGTGCCGGTACGCGGACGTCATCCTTCCAGCAACGACGTTCGTCGAGAACTACGACATCGCCAAGGGGTACGGGCCGATCACCCTGCAACTCGTTCGACCCGTTATCCAACCGGTGGGTGAAGCGCGCCCCAATGCCGAGGTCTTTTCGGAACTGGCAGATCGTCTCGGGGTCGGTACGGCGGAAGAAGAGACCGATACGCTCATGCGGATTGCCGGCAAGCTGGGGCCGCCCGGAGGAGAGCTTCTCGAACATGGGATCGCGACTCCGCCTCACGGCGGGGTGCCGGTGCAATTCGTCGACGTGTTTCCTCTCACGCCGGATCGCAAGGTCCACCTGTTCTCCGAGGCCCTCGACACGACCGCACCCGCCGGTCTCTACGGGTATCAGCCGGATCCGGCGACGGCGGAGTTCCCGCTGGCCCTGATCTCGCCCGCGAGCGAGAAGACGGTCTCCTCGACCCTGGGCGAACTGCGCGAGCGCGCCGCGATGCTGCAGATGCATCCCTCCGACGCCGAGGCGCGTGGCCTCTCTACCAGCGATCCCGTGCGCGTGTTCAATGCGCAGGGAGAAGTGCACTGCCCGCTTGCCGTGAATCCGGAGATCCTGCCCGGGACGGTCTCGCTGCCGAAGGGGCTGTGGCGCAAGAGCACCTACAACGGCTTCACGTCCAACAGCCTCGTCCCTGACTCGCTCACCGACCTCGGCGGCGGCGCCTGCTTCAACGACGCCAGGGTGCAGGTGGCATCGCTGGGCAAACACTAAAACACGTGCTACGTGCTACGTGCTGACGTGCCACGTGCGGACGTGCCAACGTGCGGCGTGCCCACGTGCGCACGTGCACGTGCGGACGTCAGCACGTGGCACATGCGCACGTCCGCACGTCGCACGTGCGCGACGTAGCACGTAGCACGTTCAGTAACTGAAAAAGAAAATCAGGTCGATGCCGCCGCGTTCGATGCGGCGCTGATTGAGGCGGTTGGCGGAGCCGCTCACTTCGGGGGACGCCGAGGCCTCCAGGCGCAGGAAGCGGGAGAGCTGGTACTCGAGCAGGAACTCGGTGGTCGTTCGCTCCCCGAACTGCTGGCGCAGCTTCAGGAACGCCTTGTCCCCGACCTGCTGACCGAGCGTCACGCCCGCCCCGAGGTCCCCTTCATCGGTCGTCGTCGTGATCTCGAACAGATCGAGATCCAGGGCGCGGGCGAGGGATTCTCCGAGCGGGGCGGCGATGAAGCCGGTCGCAATGCCTCCGGCGGTGGCGGCCAGCGACGAACGCTCGCCGGTGCCCAGCTCGTTGACGGGGCGGTTGAACACGATCAGCGCCAGGATGTCGCTCTCCTCGAGCGGCGGGGTGCTCGACAGTTGCAGTTCGGGTTGCCTCATCGTGCCGGTCACGCGGACCTTGGCCTCGACGCCGGTATTCGGAATCAGCCGCGTCGCCGAAATGTCGAGGATCGGATTGATCGTCTGCTCGCCGACGAAGCGCACGAACCCGCCGCGCACCAAATCGAAGCGTCGTCCCTGGAATTGATACGTGCCGCGAACGGGGACGACGTTGCCGACGAACGTAATCGGAGCGCCCGGGTTCTTGCGGACCTCCAGGTCACCGCCGACCGTGACGTTCATGTCCCCGAGCGCAGCACCGGTCGGACCGCTCGGCCGCAGGTCCCTGCCGCGAAGCACGAGGTTGTCGGGAATCGACAGGCGGACATCCATCGCGATGGCGGCGAAGATGCCAGTCGGCGCCGGCAGAGGCTCGGGGGGACGCTCCGCCCCGGGGGGAGCGGCGGAGACTTCCGCTTTCTTGAGGGCGGCCTTGGTCGCTTCCGCGGCGCTTCCGCTGCCTTCGACCGCCCGTTCAGCCGAAACGACCTCCGGAATCGCCTCGGTGGCGTAAGGGTCGTAGAAAAGCTGCACGATCCGGTCGACTTCAAGGCGGCCCGCTTCGATCTTGACGTCTCCCACGATACGCGGACGCCGCAGCTCGCCGGTGATCTTGAGGTTGGCATCAACGCCCACGTCCCCGAGCTGGTTGTCCACGATCTCGAAGTTGTCGGACGTCAGACTGATATCGACCGCCCCCACCTCCCTCTCGTGAACGGCGAGTTGTCCCGAGACGCGCAGCGGCTGGCCGTGCTCGTCGTGTATGAGGAACTCCTGCAGCCGGACCAGGTCGTCCGTTAATTCGATCCTCGTGTCGAGACCCGTGTACGACACGCCGCCCAGCGGCAGGCCGAAGGCACCTTTGCGGATGTCGATGAACCCGTTGAAGTGGGGATCGGCGCCCGATCCCGTCACTTTGACATCCAGTTGCAGTGTGCCCGTGACGTTGGCGACGACGTCGGTGAAGCCCTGGACCAGGCCGAGGTTGATCGCCGTGGACGTGACATGCAGGTCAACCGCCTCGCCAGCGGCCGCCGGCGTGTGCGTGCCGGTGCCCTTGGCGAACAGCGACATCGGCACGGACCCCTTCGCCGTGATTTTCTCGGTCGGCGTCTGGGTCAGCGTCGCGTCGATCGTTGCGCGTCGGCCGGTGTAATCCACGTCGGCCACCAGCGACTCGTACTTGTAGGCCTGGAAGGTGCCATTGCGAACTTCGATGTGGCCGTCCACCGTCGGGTTCTGGGTGGTGCCGGTGAGCTTCGCATTCGCTGAGAGCTTGCCCGTGAAGCCCCGGTTCTGCAGCAGCAGTGTCTCGATCTGCTGGATGTCCACGTTGTTGGCCTTGACGTCGAGTTCCCCTGACGGAGTATCACCCGCGAGCGCGATGGTGCCGGATACGTCGAGCGACTGATCGCCGCTCACCAGTCGCACGTTCTGAAGATCCACGCGATCCTGTCCGTACTTGATCGTGGCTTCGCTGCCCGGCACGGTCTTCCATTCCACGCCGACCGTGCGCACGGCGAGCGACGGCAGGTGCAGCTCCTGGTGATCCGTGTGAAGGATGAGTTCGCCGGCGGCGTCGAGTTCGCGGGTCTTCTCCTTGATGTTCGTCGTGAACGCGATTCGCTGATTCTCGTAGGTCGTCTTGGCCGTCAGCTCGCTGATCTCGAAGGCGCCAGCCTTGATGAGCGTGCCTGTCGTTGTCGCCTCGACGCGCGCGCGGGCGAAGGTGAGATCGGGCACGGTGACCGTGTACTGGCTATCGAGGTCGAGGGCGTTGTTGCTGCGGTACGAGAGGTTGCTGCCGTCGAGCGTGCCAGCGGTGATGAGCGCCGTGCGGTTGCCGGTGATGGTCCCGTCCAGGATCGCGCTGCCGCCGATGTTTTCCTGCCCGGCGAGCTTCGCGAGCTCCGGGATGTTGATCGCCTCGACGTGGTACTTCAGGTTCGAGGCCGACGAGGTATCAAGCGCCACGCGGCCCGAGGCTTCCGCCTTCACGTCCGGACCCGTGAGCGTGAACTGCTTGATGTCACCCACTTGATTCGCATAGCTGCCATCGACCGCAGCGCTGTCGATCTTCAGGCCGCCGACGGTCGACGGCGTGAGCGTGAGCTGACCGCTGGCCGTGACCGATTCGGGAGTCACGGGCCCATCGAGGTTCGCAATCGTGAATTCGGCATTGACGGTGCCCGTGACATCGCCGGCGACCTGCGGTCGCGACAACAGCCGCGCGGGATCGAAATGCTCGAAGCGTCCGTCCGCGCGCCCCTTGAGCGCGCCGCCAGCCAGGTGCGCTTCGAATCCGAGTTCGGGGAGCGTGCCGCCCAGAATCTCGGAGTTCTTCAGCATGCCGCTGGCGTCGAGCGTCAGTTGCGCGATCGTGGAGTCGGCCTCGCGTCGGCCTGCCGGCCGGCGTGGGACCGAGCCGGTGACGTCGAACGTGCCCGACAGCCGGCTGGCATATTCCGGCTTGGCGATCGCCGCCATGTTGAAGGCGCGACCGACGCGCTCGAGGTCCAGGTCGGCCACGCTGCCACGCGAGGAGTACGTGATGATCCCCGGGCGCACGGCGAACTCGGCGACGGTTCCCCCGACGATCGTCGCTCCCTCGACGGTGGACTGATTCAGCGTGGCCGTGCCGTCCACGCGTGACCCTTCTCCACGCACTCGGTACTGCGCCAGCGACAGGTTCGTGGTCACGCGGGGAGCGCCAATCCTCGCGGGAAGGTTGCGGAGGTTGACGCCATTGGCACTTCCGGCGAGGTCGTACGAAACGGGCACGCGGCCGGAAGGGGTGACGACGAACCCCTTCGCGGTGGCGGTGCCGCCGTAGGCGTTCGCTCGCCCGTCCAATTGGATGCGGCGGCCGGCGAGGGTACCGGTCACGCGGACGTTCCGTGCCTCGTAGCCGGCGGCAACGACGTGGGGACCGGCAAACGTGAACCGGCCGCGCAGGCGCTCGTTGATTGGCGCGCCGGCTGGCGAGGGAGCGACCTCGAGATCGAGCTGCGCGCGGCCGGTGATGTCGCTGCGCTGCTGGTTGCGAACGAGCGGCGCGAGATTCAGGTGCTCGACGTGCACGTCCCCTTCCGCCCCGAAGGCCGGCGACTTCAAGTCGGCCGTCAGCTGTCCGCGAACATTGCCGGCCTCCGATCGCACGTCGAGGTCGAGCGCCATGCGCTCCGCCGGCCCGTTCGCTTTGATCGAGAGTTGCGGATGTAGCGAATACGGCGCGACCGAGGGCACGATCCGCCCGATCTCCGGAAGCGACAGCGTGCCGGAGGCCGTGACCTTCACGACCGGCGTCCGCAGGTACTGCTCGATCACGCCGTCGATTCGAAGCGAGCTCTCGCGGGTCGAGATCGCGACCTTGTCCAGGTAGACGTTGTCCTCGCGCACCGAGATCTTCCCGGTCGCCTGGTTCAGCCCGATCTGCGAGGACTGGAAGCTGAGATGTTCGAGCTCCAGCGAGTAGTGCACGGGTTCGTATTCAAACGAGGCCTTGATGTCGAGATCGCCGATCTCTTTCGGCACCGTGATACCCGTCGTGCCGACGACATCGCGGACCGACACACGGGCGTCGGTGATCTCGATCGACGGCATCGTGACCGAGCGCCCGGGACCTTCGCGATCGGCCTCCTTCTGCTGCCGCTTCACCAGCCGCGCGAGATTCCAGCCGTCACGTTCACGCACGAGCACGAGCGTGGGCTGATTCAGCTTCAACTCGTCGAGCACGATGCCCTTCGAGATGAAATTGAAGACGCTGTAGTCGATCTCGAGCCCCTTAACTGCGACAACACGCTGGCCTGAGACGTCCACGAAGACGTCGCTCAGGTGCACGCCGAAAAACAGGTTCCCGCCGAGGCCGCCGATCGTGAGGTCCCCGTTCAGGTACTGTTTCGACTCGCGGATGATGTAGCGCCGCAGCCAGTCCTTGAACCACGGCGTCTGGGACACGATGAGCGCCACGGCCAGCACGCCGACAATCAACGTGCCGGTGATCGCGAGCGCCTGGAGCAGCCGTCGGAGGAACTGCATAACGGTGAGTTTCCGTCTCTCTGGACTCAGAACGCCTGCCCGATGCTGAAATGGAAGCGAAATCGGCGCTTCTTTCCCTCGACGAACAAGTTCTCGATCGGATTGAGCTGATAGCCGACGTCGATCCGGAGCGGACCGATCGGCGTCTGGTAGCGGATCCCGGGACCGACGTCATAGCGCCAACCGACGTCCTGGCGGTTGATGTCATCCGGGTCGGCCCAGACGTTGCCCCCGTCGAAGAACGCGACGCCACTGAGCTTGCCCCAGATCGGCGCGCGGAGCTCCACGGACGCATTCGCGAAGCGCGTGCCTCCGACCGGCTGCCCCTCGTCGCTCAGCGGCGCCACCTCGAAACGTCCCCAGCCGCGAACGTTCGTCGAACCGCCGAGGAAATACCGCTTGAAGAACGGCACGCGGGTGTTCGGGTCGCCGTGCGGCGCGATACTGCCCGCGCGCGCCTGCACTGCCAGCACGGCGATGGTGCCGAGCTTCTGGTAGACCCGGCCTTCGGTCGTGACCTCGAAGTAATCGTAGGTGCCCCCGAGGTAGCGCGCGGCCTGTTCGAGATGGAGCGATGCGACATACCCGCGCTTCGCGTCGAGCAGGTTGTCGGTGCTGTTGCGGCTCACGTCAAAGCTGAGCGCCGACCTGCTGCCCTGTAGTCGTGCCACTCTGGGTCGGATCCAGGCCGAGCGAGATCAGATCGTCGTGCATCGACGGATCGTCCAGGATCTCTTGGTCGACCGTGTAGCTCTCCCATTCGTTGGCATACGTGAACGACAGCGCCATCGCGGGCCGTCCGCCGAGCACCGGGCCGCCGCCCCGCGCGAGCGTGCGGGTAATGGTGACGCGGCCACCGGTCGTATCGAGATCGTAGGCAGGCTCGCGGGTCTGCCACCATTGGCCGTTCACGCCCAGCGACCAGCGCGGGCTGAAGATGTACGGCTCCTTATACGTGAGTCGAACGCCGCGGTCGAGGCTCGAGTAGCGCCCCAAGAATCCGAGCGTCTGCGCGCCGCTGAAGATGTTCACGTGCCGCCAGTCGATCTCGGTACGCGCCTTTTCCTCGCTGCCGTAGCCCACCCCGAAGTTCACCTTCTTGTGATCGCTCTTGGTCACCGTCACGCGCACCGGAACGGTGAGCGGGTTTCGCCTCGGTGCCGATCGGCTCGATGTTCGCGAACTCGAAGAGCTCCTGGCTGTACAGCTTCCGCTGGCTTTCCTGCAATCGGCTCTGACGAAACAAGTCCCCGGGCTTGAACGTCAGCTGCCGGCGGATGACGTTCTGACTGACGGTCGCGTTGCCGGAGATCTCGATGTCGCCGACGTGAGCCACCGGCCCCGACTCACGCGCGGAACGCGATCACGCGTTGCCGCTCGCCGCTCCCCGGCGACTCGCTGAGGCGGACCGAGGCATACGGATAGCCGTGATCGCGAAGTTCGTCGAGGACCGCCTCGCGGCTCGCCTGAAGGAGCGCCCGATCGAGGGGAGAACCGACCTTCAACGGAAGTTGGGTGTCCAGCGTCTTCCGGTGGTTCTCGGGTAGCGCCTCGAACCCTTCCAGTTCGATCCGCTCCACGGTGATCGGCTGCCCCTCGGAGACATTGATCGTGATCGCGACCGAGTCCTGGGCGTCGTTCAACTTGGCGTCAAACGACGTGATCCTGGCGTCCGGATATCCGCGATCGGTATAGAAGGCCACGATCCGCTTGAGATCGGCTTCGAACTGCTCCCGGGAGAAATACCGTTTCGGCCCCCACGGGATCTTCGAGCTCGCAGCGGTGGCGAGCACCGCCTTCAATTGCCCGCTCGTGACCGCGTGGTTGCCCTTAATCGTGAAGCGGCTCACCTTGACCCCCGTGTCCTCCTTGCACGCGGCAACGCCGGCAAGGAGAACCACGATCAACAAGGCGCGAACTGATAGCCGGACCATATAGCAGGGCAGCTGTACTCACGAGACATGCCAGACGAGGAGCTAGGAGCTAGGAGCTGGTAGCTAGGAGATAGGAGCTAGCGTGCGCCAGAAACACGAAAGGCGCAACAACGATCCCAGTCGCTGCTGCGCCCTCGAAGGATCTCGGGACGAGACCCGCTTACCCTTCCCGGGTGATCTCCGGTTTGCCCGCTGATACCGCCAACATGATCCCGAGACCGAAGGCGATCACGAGACCGATGATGACCCACATCGGCGAGATCTGCCGGAGCACCCCGCCGTACCACAACGCACCGACGGCGCCGAGCACCAGCAGGAAGTATCCGATCAAGTAGATGTGCACAAATCGCATGGGCCCCCCAAGCACGTGCTATGTGCTACGTGCGCACGTGCATGTTCGAACGTCTGCACGCGGCACGTGCGACGTGCGGACGTTGCACGTCCGCACGTCGCACCTCGCACGTTATTTTGCGACTCTCACAACCAGCGCGGCGCGGCGGTTCAGTCTCCGCGTCTCTTCGCGCGCGTTGTCGTGTTTCGGACGCTCTTCACCGTAGCTCAGGGTGCGGAACCGGTTGGCTCCGATGCCGCGGCTGGTGAGGTAGTCGCGGACGGCGTGCGCGCGGCGCTCGCCGAGCGCCAGGTTGTATTCCGCCGTGCCGATGTTGCAGGTGTGACCTTCGATCTCGATATTGAGCTCGGGGTCGGTCTGCAGCGCCTTCACCGCTTCGTCGAGCGCGCGCGTCGCTTCCGGCCGCAGCGAGTAGCGGTCGAAGTCGAAGTGCACGTCCTCGAAGGTGATCTGCACCTTCGGCGGCGCGACGACCTGGATGTTCACCGTATCCTGCGCCGTCTTGCCGTCCTGCGGACAGGTCACCGTCACCGTCACCGGAACGGTGCCCGGCTGCATCGGCGCGGTCCAGACCGTTTCCTTGGCTTTCTGATCCGTCAAGCGTCCGCTCGGCGAGGACCACGCGTAGGTCACGCTGCAGCCGATCGACGATTGCGGGAATGCCGTGACGGTGGACGTCTGGCCGACCTGCACCGTGCAGGGGTTGCACTGCGCCTTGACGCTCAGCTCGTGCACCGGCGCCGGTGGCGGCGCCACGGTGGGCGGTGGTGGCGGTGGCGGCGGGGTGTAGATGCGAACCCCGGGGTGGAACCCGAGGCGCAACTGGAACCCGAGCGCGTCGCCGGTTTCATCTTCGTATTCACCGGAGTCGCTGCGGCCGTCCATGGCCAGGCGGTAGTTGAGACCCGCACCCGCGAACCACTTCTTGCCGGTCCACGTCAACCCGAGCGACGCGTTGATCGGCGAGTCGAGAGCGGTCGATGCCGGCGCGACCGATTGATCCTCCGCCACGAGGGTCAGCGAGTTGACGAGCGTGTCGTCGAGATACGACTCCCCGTGGAGTTCGGCGGTCACCTGCAGGTTCTTGCGAGTCGGGAAGCCGGCGCCAAAGCCCCACTTGAACCCGTTGCTCAACTCCAGGCCGTCCGGACTGCCGCGACCGATGTAGCCAGCAAAGCCGGAGAGCTCGACGCGTTGGTTGATCTCCTTGCTGACGATGGCATCGATTTCCCAGTCCATCTTCCCGGTGCCGACGCCTTCTTCGTCTTCCTTCGCGGTCGGGACTTTGATCATGCCGCGCAACGCAAAGGCGGCCGGCTGCTGCTTCCACTGTGAGGTGAAGTTGATCTTCGCGCCGATCCAGAGGTCACCCATCTGGTTGTCGGACCATCCCTGGCGAACGAAGGGATAGTCGTTGGCCTGCCCGCCGCCGGCGGTGGCCGTGAAGATGGGCCGCACGTCACGGTCGATGCGCCGGACGACGTGCCAGGCGCCGAACAACTCGGCGCGATCGCCGAGGCCGACGCCGAACGTCACCGGGAAGTTGGACACGTCGGTGAACCCTTCGTTGTAGTCGAAGTTCACGCGATACGCGCTGAAGGACCACTTGCCGCGCGGCAGGATTTCGCCGGTCGGCACAAACCAGAGACCTGTGTCCCCATTGTGGGTGGTGGTCGCTGGCCGCCTGTCTCCCTCCGTCACGTCCACCGTGGTCGCGGGCTGTGCAGCCGGCGCCGGCTTACCGGCTGGGGGAGTCTGGGCCGACGCTGCCGCGACGCCGAGCAGCGTCACGACCACCGCCATCGATACCCGTTTCAACATACGCACCGCCTCCGTCTCCTACTATCGCGTACTACTGCCCGTCTGGAATGGGTGAATCCGGGGCAGGTTGTGGTACCGGATTGACCGAATCGGCGAGCCGGCCACGGCCGCCGCGGCTGATCTGGCCCCCCTTGCGACCCGCCGAGCGGGCTTCCTCGGAGGTCCACTCGTGAGCCGTCCCCTTCTGGTGGGCGGCACGCCCTCCCTTGCTGGCGATCTCGCGCTGCTTCTCAGGCGACATCGACGCAAAGCCGCGGCGTTCTTTCCGTTCTCCTGGTTGCTTGGCAGCTTCATTCATGATTCGGCTCTCTCTGAACTGGCCCGCCTGTCGTCCGCGCACCACATACGGTACTTGATTCGGCTCCGCCGGCGGATCCTGAACGGGCGCTGGTTTCGGTTCGTTCGTCGGAGTCTCGGGGGCCTTGTCGGGGCGTTCCCGTTCCTCCGGGCGAGGCGGCGACTCGGACTCGTGCATCTTTTCCTTAAAAACGCGCCACCACGAACTTGACGCCACTCTACCGTCGGGCTGTGGTTACAAACGCTGTGCCACGGAGAGGGGCACGAATCACAGTCGAGTCAGGGCCTAAAGTGCTGGTTTTTCTTGGGATTGGCGGAAAAGCGTCCGTACGGTCTGCACAGTTGGAGCAATTCGCTACACCCGGGATTACCCGATAACTCCATTCCGACGGCCGAAGTGGGGCTCTGCTAACATGGGCAATATATGAGCGTATGCGGAGGCCCCCCGGCACCGACCCCGTCTGGGAACACCAGCGGCCGCACTGTCTTCTGTCAAAAGTTCCAGAAAGAGCTGCCCGGTCTCGACGCCGCTCCCTGGCCCGGCGAACTCGGTCAGCGCATCTACGAGAACATCTCGGTCGACGCCTGGAAACTCTGGGAAGAGCGAATGAAGATGATTCTCAACGAGTATCGGCTGATGCCCTGGCAAAAAGAGGCACAGGAACTCGTGAAGAAACACATGGAAGACTTTTTCTTCGGCGAGGGCGCCGCGCTCCCACCCGGCTACGTTCCCCAACAGAGCAAATAAACGCCAAATCCCAAACTCCAAACTCCAAACATCAAAGAGCACCTTTGGAGTTGGAGTTTGAGATTTGAAGTTTGGAGTTGACGCGCGTCAGGAGCGAAGGGAATTGACGCGGATCTCGGGGTCGATGTGAAAATCGAGGCGGCGATGTCCTTCTCGTAGCGCAGCCACCACGTCGTCGGCCGCCTGCGCGCGCGCGAAGATGAACCCCAGATAGCTATCCCCTTCCGGCAGCGGCTCGAGCAGTTGATCCTGCTTCGCGGTAATGCGCAGATCTTCCAGGTTCGGCACCTCCCGTGCCCGATCCTCCCCGGTGACCCGTCGCAAGATCCCCCGCTGCGGAATCGGAATCATCATCACGCCTGCCGCCTGCGTCTCGCGCGTGAACTTCGACACGTCCTGACCGGTCGCGTGACGCAGCAGGAGCTCTTCGAGCGGCACGGTGTCGTTGGCGCCAGGCTGCTGGAACCGCAGCGCTTTCGAACACAGCCCGCCGATCGGCCGGGCCGCCACTTCCAACATAACGACACCCGTGGGCGTGACACGGCACTCCGCGTGGACGGGGCCATGCACGAGCCCGAGCGCCGCAGTGGCGCGTTGGAGCGTCTCCAGGATCGCGCGCTCGGTGTTGGCCGACAGTGCGGCCGGCGTGACGTAGATCGTCTCTTCGAAGTACGGCCCGTCGAGCGGATCCGGTTTGTCGAAGATCGCGAGCACGGAGAGCGCGCCTCGCGTCAGGATCCCTTCGATGGCAAGTTCCCGCCCGTCGATGAATCGCTCCACGAGCAGCGCGTCGTTCAGCTCACTGCGCTGCGCCCGCACGTCAGGGCGAGCCAGGAGCGTACGCACTCGCTCCGCCGCATATTCGAACTGTCCGGGGTTGTCGGCTCGAATCACGCCCCGGCTCCCGGACAGCCCGATCGGCTTGACCACACAGGGATACCGGACGCGAGCGGCCACCGTGTGCAGGTCGGCGCCGTGCGGCACCTCGACGAACCAGGGGATCGCCAATCCCGCACTGGCAAACCGCTGCCGCATCAATCTCTTATTGCGACTGGCTTCCGCCGCGTGCGGAGGATTGCCCGGCAGGCGTAGCGCTTCGCAGACCCGCGCGGCCAACGGCGTTGGCCGATCGCCGACCGCCAACACACCCGACAGCGGGCGGTCCTTGGCGGCGTCGAGGACGGCCGTCAGCGACGCCTCTTCTTCATGAAATCGGACGGCGATCGCGCCGTCCCGCCACGGGTCGTCGAGCCGATGACAGCGGTCGCTGCCGAGCATCAGGTCCACGCCCAATCGTTCCGCCGCGTCGCCGAATGAACGCAGTTGGTAGCCGGTAGTCGTCGATAGAAGAAGAATTCTCACGTATCCGTCTCTAGATCAGAGCAACCTGCTCTGCGTTTGGTTCCGCTCAACAGTACCAAGGTTCGTTGAGATAGGGCACCGTTGAACGATCCACGGCGGGGTGCGACCGTTCAGGCGCCAGTTGGCCGGCAGCGGCGTGGGTCTCGGCCCACACACGCTCGAATACCTCACGCCGGGGCGCGTTTAGACGTACCCCGACCAGGCGACCGAGCCGGTCCTGCAACGCATCCACCCGTGGATCAGCGTGGCGCCACGGATACGTGAGCGACACGGGATCGAAAGCTCCCGTGACCTCGCGCATGTCGGGGAGTTCCAACATCCGCGATCCCTGGGGCACCAGCAGCCTGATGGCGTACTGGATCGGGGCCACATGGTTCACCAGCTCCAGCCGATCGATCTCGTGCAGCAGGTCGAGAAAGCTCTCGATCGTCGTCCAGGGCGTAAAGGCCACAAACGTCGGCGACAACACCAGGCCCGCCTCGCGGCACAACTCCACGGCACGCTCGAAGTCGGCGCGGGTATGTCCTTTCTCGAGCCGCGCAAGCACCGCGTCGTCGAGTGACTCCACGGCGCTGGTCACGAGCGCGCAGCCGGTCTCACGAAGCAGCGGCAACACATCGCGGTGCTTCAGGAGATGCTCGACCTTGATCGTGACGTCGTAGCTGACGCCCGGACACTCCCGCGCCAAGCGCTCGACGATCTCGCGGGCGTGTCGGATGCCGTTGAAGAAGTCGGGATCCCCGAAGGTGATGTGACGCGCGCCTGCCGCCACCTGCGCGCGCGCGTCCGCGAGCACGACATCGGGCTGGACGACGCGGAAGCGGCCGTCGTAGACCGGCACGATCGGGCAGTGACGACAGCGATGCTTGCAGCCGCGGCTGGCTTCGGTGTATCCCGCGACTCGCCGCTCGTCGCCGAACTGGAGCGATGCGTAGTTCTCGAGCGGCAGCAGCCCGTCTCGCAGAGGGACCCGAAAGCGAAGTCTCGGAATGCCATCCGTCGAGTCCCGAGTCGTAGTCCTAAGGCCCTTCAGGGCCGCCTGTACTAACTCCTCTTCGAATTCCCCGCCGAGCACGACGTGAATCCCGCGCTCTCGCAGCAGCGCTTCATTCAGCGGTGCGTAGAGTCCGTAGGCGACCAGCGTGGCGGAAGGATTCAGCTTGCGGACGCGATCGATGACCGGCAGCGCGAGCCGCGTCGCGGTGTGCATGGGCAGGAAGAAGCCGACCAGCGACGCGCTCCGGACGTCGTCCTGTGGCAGACGCTCCTTCGCGAGATCGGCGCACGTGACATCGACGCCGGCTTCGCGAAGCCATGCCGCCGGGGATGCCAGGCCAAAGGGCTGGCGCCCGAGGTCGTAGGTCGAAATCAGGAGCGCCTTCGCCACACCTCACTTTAACTCGCGCCGCTTCGCGGCGCTCGAGGTTCAGGGTTCAGGGTTCAGCGTTCTCGCGAGCGAAGCGAGCGACAGAGTCGGGTATCCTTACAGGCCATGACTGATCCGATTGCAGGCGCCCTCGGCGCGCCGAAGGACGACCGGTGGTTCTTCGGACATCCGCGCGGCCTGATGACGCTGTTCTTCACCGAGATGTGGGAGCGCTTCAGCTACTACGGGATGCGAGCGCTCCTGATGCTCTTCATGGTCGCGTCGGTCGACAAGGGAGGCCTTGGGTTCGACGATCGATCCGCGGGAGCGATCTACGGTCTGTACACCTCGATGGTGTACATGGCGACGCTGCCCGGCGGCTGGGTCGCGGACCGGCTGATCGGCCAACGCCGGGCGGTCCTCTATGGCGGCATCCTGATCGCGAGCGGCCACTTCAGCATGGCATTCCCCATGCTCGCGACGTTTTATCTCGGCCTCTTCCTCATCGTCATCGGCACCGGCCTTCTCAAGGGGAACATCAGCGTCCTCGTCGGCACGCTCTACGGGGCCGAAGACAAACGCCGCGACGCCGGTTTCTCCATCTACTACATGGGGATCAACCTGGGCGCGTTCATCGCGCCCCTGATCTGCGGATACCTGGGCGAAAACATCAACTGGCACTACGGGTTCGCGGCCGCCGGCGTCGGTATGGTGGCCGGCTTGATTCAGTACGTGTTGGGCGGCAAGTTCCTGGGCCAGGGAGGCCTCGCGTCCGGCGGTCGCCACTCCCGCGGAAGCGGCGAAGAACTGGCGCATAGGCACGATGGTGGCGCTCACGCTCCTGGCGGTGGCGCTGGTGGTCGGCATCGGCACCTATACCGGCGCGTTACCGATCACGCCGAACCAGATCGCCGACGCGGCTGGGTACGGCCTTCTGATCGTCACGGTGGTTTTCTTCGGGTGGCTGTTCCTCAGCCCGCAATGGACACCGCAGGAACGTCATCGTCTTTATGTCATCGGCGTGCTGTTCATCGGAGCAGCGGTCTTCTGGTCCCTCTTCGAGCAGGCCGGTTCGACGCTGACGTTGTTCGCCGATCGCGACACGCAGGAAGCGATCCTCGGCTGGGTCTATCCCAAGAGCTGGTTCCAGTCGATGAATTCGTTTTTCGTCTGGACGTTCGCGCCGGTGTTTGCGTGGCTGTGGCTGACTCTCGGACGCCGTGGCAGCGAGCCATCCACGCCGATTAAGTTCTCATTGGGTCTCATTCTGGTCGGCGCCGGGTTCTTGCTGCTGATGTGGGGGGCGATGTTCGCGCAGGCGGGCCAGGTGAGTCCGCTGTGGCTGACCGGCGTTTACCTGCTCCACACATTCGGCGAGCTGTGTCTCAGCCCGGTGGGCCTCAGCGCCATGACCAAGCTGGCGCCCGTGCGCATCGCCGGCCTGATGATGGGCGTCTGGTTCCTCGCCGCGTCGGTCGGCAACTTCATGTCGGGCCGCGTCTCCGGGTTCTACCAGGAAATGCCGCTGCCCAACCTGTTCATGACGATCGCCATCGTCGGCGTCGTCGCCGGACTGATCCTGCTGTCGATGTCGCGCACCATCAAACGACTGATGGGCGAAGTGCACTGATGGTGCTCGAGAAATACAAAAAGATGCGGAACTTCTCGTCCTCGCCGGAGCCGGCGGGGGACGAGAAGCTCGCATCGACGCGCGCGAAGCAGAAGCCAGAAGACGGCCTGTTCTTCTGCGTGCAGAAACACCTCGCCAGTCACCTGCATTACGACTTCCGCCTGGAATACCAAGGGGTGTTGTTGTCGTGGGCGGTGCCGAAGGGCCCGTCGCTCGACCCGAAGACCAAGCGGCTCGCGATGCACGTCGAGGATCACCCGATCGAGTACGGAACCTTCGAAGGCGTCATTCCTTCAGGCTACGGCGCCGGCATCGTCATGCTCTGGGACCAGGGCACGTGGAAACCGGAATCACCCGATGTCGACGCGTCGCTGAAAAAGGGAGACTTGAAGTTCACGCTCGACGGCTACAAGCTGAAAGGCTCCTGGGTGCTCGTGCGGACGGGCGGCTGGGGTGGCGGCGGCGGACGCAGCTGGCTGCTGATCAAGCACCGCGACGACTGGGCGGGCGATGTCGACATCACCGAATTCGCACCGAAGAGCGTGAAGAGCGAGGGGGATTTCGAGGACATCCTGGCCGCCGACAATCCCGCCATCTGGCAATCGAATCGACCGGCCAAGGGTGGCGACGCGGGTGCGATGCTCGCGAAGATCATCGACCGCGCCGCGGCGCTCAAGGCAGGCCGGGCGGCGGACAAGGCCAAACCGGCGGCAAAAGCAGGACCGGGCAAGAAAGGCCCAGCCGCGCGGAACGGAGAGCGAAAAAGAAAACGAGCACGAAGCGATGAAGCGAGAGGATTTCATTCTGTTCAGCGGCGGCGGCGGCGGGCGCCGAAGCGGAGTTCGGGGCGTGCGCCGAACGCCACGGCATCGAGGAAGTGAACTTCACCTTCGACGGCCACAACGACGCGCGCCAAGCGCGGCATCCGCGTGCTGAACCACGAGGAGCTGCAGGCCGGCGACGTGAGCCTCGAATACGTGTCGAAGCTGATGAACCGCCGCTACACCGACAGTCCGACGCTGCGGAGGATCCTGCAGACGCTGTGGTACCAGGTCAACAACGGCCAGGAGATCTACGTCGTCGGCGTGATCCTCGACGACGGCCACGTGCGCGGCGGCACGGGCTGGGGCGCCGAGTTCGCCAAGTTGTGTAACAAGCCGCTCTACGTCTTCGACCAGGAGAAGAACGGCTGGTTCGAATGGACGCAGCGCGACTGGAAGGCCGCTGAACGACACGCCGCGCATCACGCACCCGCACTTCACCGGCACCGGCACGCGCAACATCCAGGACAACGGCAAGCGCGCGATCGAAGACCTGTTCACCAAGTCCTTCGAGTGACTCCGTGGAAGGCTGGCGGTCCAACGATGGCTCACACCGACGTGGATCGCTGCCTTCTTCGTGTTTGCCGCGGCCGCCTTCACCTACCCGCTGATCCTGCATCCCGGCACGCTCATCGGCTCCCATGGCGATGCGATGTTCTCCGTCTGGCGACTGGCGTGGATCGCGCACCAAGTGCGCGCGGACCCGCTGCGCCTCTTCGACGCGAACATCTTCTACCCCGAGGCGCGGACACTCGCGTATTCGGATGCGATGCTCCTGCCGGGCCTGGTCTGGGCGCCGCTGCATTGGATGGGCATCTCGCCGCTGGCCGCCTACAACTGGCTCCTGCTCACGCGTTTGTCCTGAACGGCGTCGGCGCTTGGCGCTGGTGCGGCATCTGAGCGGGTCGACAGCCGCCGGCTTCTTCGGCGGCCTCGTCTTCGCCTTTGCGCCGTTCCGGTTCGACCACTTCGATCATCTCGAAATGCAGTTGTCGTTCTGGATGCCGCTGGCGTTCCTGGCGTGGCACCGTGGACTCGAAACCGGAAGACTGCGGCAATTCCTCCTCGCGTCTGTTCTGGCGGCGTGCCAGGTTCTCAGTTGCGTGTATTACGGCGTTTTCTCTTGACATCGCTGGGCGTCCTGACGTTGGCCGTGTCGTGGCGGCAACCGCGGATCGCGGCGGCGCGCCTGACATCGACGCTGGCGGTTCCGGTATTGGTCCTCGGGATCTATTCACTCCCTTACCTCGCGAATCGCCAACAGGTTGGGGAACGATCCCTGAAAGACGTCGTCGAGTGGAGCGCCGGCCCGGCGATTTCCTGAGCGCCCCGAACGCAAACGTGCTCTACGGCTGGACGGATTCGCTCGCGGTCATCCGAACGGCATCTGTTCCCGGGTGTCACCGCCACGGCGTTGGCGGTCATTGGGCTGTGGCCGATGGCGGATCGGGTCCGCCGCATTCACGCCGGCCATCTCGCATTCGGTGTGCTGCTCGCGCTGGGGTTCAACGCGTTTGTCTACCCGATCCTCTTCGAATGGTTGCTTCCCTATCGCGGGTTGCGGGTGCCGGCCCGCGCCACGATGCTCGTCCTGCTGAGCCTAGCGGTGCTCGCGGGTCTCGGCCTCGCCCCCATACGAACCCGTCTGGGAATGGCGGCGCGAACGGCCGTGGCCATTGCCGCGATCGTGATGACATCGGTGGAATACTTCTCGCGGCCTTCGCTCCGTGAAGTCGATCCGCAAGCCTCACCGTGGTACTCGACGCTGGCACAAATGGACGACGCCGTCGTCTTCGAGTGGCCGGTCAGTCATCCGAGCCGGCTCACCGAGATGATCGACGTCTTGTACATGCATCGTTCAACCTCACACTGGCGGCCGTTCTTCAACGGCTACAGCGGGAAGTACCCGAATTCGTATATGGACTGCTGGACCAGATGCGCTCGTTCCCCGACGGAAATTCAATCCGCTATCTTCAACGGGCGGGCGCAACGGTCCTCGTCATTCATGAAGTGCCGGGAAGCCGCTCCGCTTACCAGTACGCCTTCGAGCGCCTGGCACGAGACCCCGCCGTCCCGGTAATTGCGGAGGACCAGGATGCGGCCGCCGGATCACGTTCTTTCGACTGGCGCCTCTGCTGACATCGCACTTACGCGCGCTCTTCGAGTTCCATCCAGCGTGCGAGAGGGTTTCGAGCTCTTTGCCGGCGGCCTTCGATGCGCGCCAGCACACTCGCGGATGTGTTCCGCGCCAGCCTTGTAGAAGTCCGCCGACTCGGACTCCGCGCGCAGCGCTGCGATTTCGGTCTCGAGCGCTTCGATCCGCGCCGGGAGCGCCTCGAGCTCCCGCGACTCGTTGTACGAAAGCTTCTTTCGTCCGCGCTCCTCGCCCGCCGTGTGCTTTTGGGTCTGGAGTTTGGTCTTTGGCAACGAGCGGCGAGCGACCGAAGGCCGCCGAGTCTGCCGCACGTAGTCCTCGTAGCCGCCCACGTATCCACGACCCGCCCCTCCCCTTCGAACGCCAGCGTGCTGGTGACGATGTTGTCGAGGAAGGCGCGGTCGTGGCTGACGAGCAGGACGGTGCCGTCGAAGTCGCCGATCAACTCCTCCAGCAGTTCGAGCGTCTCGATGTCGAGATCGTTGGTGGGCTCGTCGAGCACGAGCACGTTGGCCGGCTTGGCAAACAGGCGCGCCAGCAGCAAGCGATTTCGTTCGCCGCCCGACAGCGACTTCACCGGCGACATCGCGCGCTCGCGCGGAAACAGGAAATCGGCGAGGTAGCCGATGATGTGGCGCGGCTGGCCGTTCGGCGACACCGTCGTGTTGCCGTCGTTCACGCTGTCGGCGACGGTGCGATCGGGATCGAGCTGCTCGCGCTGCTGGTCGTAGTAGGCGATCTGGAGGCGGGCGCCTGCTTGACCGTGCCGTCGTCGGGCTCCAGCTCGCCGACCAGCAGCCGCAGCAGCGTCGTCTTGCCCGAGCCGTTCGGGCCGATCAGGCCGATGCGGTCGCCGCGGACGATGCGCTGCGAGAAGTCGCGGATGATCGGCACGCCGCCAAGGCTCTTGCTGACGCCCTTGGCCTCGAAGACCAGCTTGCCGGAACTGTCGGCGGCGTCGATCGCCATGCGAACGTTGCCGGACTGCTCGCGGTGCGCGGCGCGGCGCGGCGCGCAGGTCGAACAGCGCCTTGACGCGCCCTTCGTTGCGCGTGCGCCGCGCCTTGACGCCCTGGCGAAGCCACGCCTCCTCCTGCGCCAGTTTCTTGTCGAGGCGGGCGAGGTCGCGTGCCTCGTTCTCGAGCGCGGCCGCTTTCTTCTCCAGGTACGTGCCATAGCTGCCCGGCCACGACGTCAGCGTGCCGCGATCGAGCTCGATGATGCGGGTGGCGAGGTTCGAGAGGAAGGCGCGATCGTGGGTGACAAAGAGGAGCGCGCCGGTGAAGGTCGGAGAGGTATTCCTCGAGCCAGCGGATCGCCTCGATGTCGAGATGGTTGGTGGGCTCGTCGAGCAGCAACAGATCGGGTTGCGAGACCAGCGCCTTCCCGAGCAGCGCGCGGCGCCGCCATCCGCCCGAGAGCTCCCCGACCGTGCGGTCGGCCGGCAGCGACAGCCGCGAGATCACCAGTTCGACTTTCTGCTCGAGGCTCCAGCCGTCGCGCTCCTCGAGCTGATGCTGGAGCTCCCCGAGCCGTTCGAGCGCGCGGTCGTGCGTCGGGCCCGTGGTCTCGGCCACCTCGACGGCGCGCCTCGTGGTATCTCGAGACCAGCGTGCCGAGTTCGCCGAGGCCGGAAGAGACTTCCTCGAACACCGACCGCGTGCCGGTGAGCGGGACGTCCTGGTCCAGCCTCGACACGCGAACGCCCGGGAGCCCGCCAGATCGACCCGGCGTCGGGGGGCACTTCGCCGGCCATGACCTTCAGCAGGCTGGATTTGCCCGAGCCGTTACGCCCGATGAGCGCGATGCGCTCCCCGGCGTCGATCTGGAGCGAGGCGGACTCAAAGAGCGGCAGGTGGCCGTAGGCGAGGGAGATAGAGTCGAGAGTGAGCAAGGGCAAGGTACAATTTGAGAATACTAGGAGGCACGATGAAAGCCCTAATTGTCGCGACTGTTGTGGCGCTCGCTACGGTACGGTAGTGGCCCAGGAAACCAAGCTCGGCGCCGGCGTGACGTTGAAAGAGGCGACGCCGATCGCGCGCTCGTCAATAACCCCGATCAGTACGTCGGCAAGACGATGCGCGTGGACGGGATCGCCAAGGCGGTCTGCAGGGGAACGGCTGCTGGATCGCGATCGCGGAGAACGATGCGACGGCCGCGAAGACGGTCCGCGTGAAGGTCGAAGACGGCGTGATCGTGATCCCCGTCACCGCCAAGGGCAAGAAGGTGTCGGCCGAGGGCGTCTTCGAGCTGGTGGGCGACGAGCACGGGAAGGAAGCGGCGGCGGAACACGCCAAGCAGATCGGCCGCGCGAATCCTGCAAAACCGCGACGGCGAGCACAAGCACGACGACGTGGCAAGTCCTAGGCACCGTACGCTAGGCCCGACCCTCAGGACGGCCGGTCGAGTCAGCGGCGTCGTGATTCAGCCCGTCGGCCGAAGGTCGATGCGGAGTTACTTCAACACCGTCAGCGTCACGTCGATTCGCAGCACTTCCCCACTCACGGGATCCGTCGCCGACGTGTGTTGCACGGTCTGTCCGTCCCTCAGCAGCAGGTTGAATGTCGACGTGAACGCCGCACCGAGGGGGCGGCGACTCCGGCATCGCGCCGGGATCTTTTCGGGCACGAACACCGACGAGTCCTCGACCGTTAGATCCAGCTTGTAGACGCCTTCCTCGATCTGCGCGCGGCGCAATCGATATTGGTCCCGATCGAGCGATAGTTGTAACTGGCCATCGGCGTCGTCGTCTTCCCCCGTCGGCCGCCGCGCCGAAAACAGTATTGGGAATCGGCACGTCGATCCCCATCCGCATGCTGGTCCTGTCGCCATCGTTGGCGATAACGGAGAGATGTCCGGCAGGCTGCTGACCTTCTTCTCACCCTGGTAGCGCGCGACACCACTGCACGTTGACGCGCAACGGGAGTCTTTGCCGTCGCTGCGGCCGCTCGGTTTCGGCGCGGCTTCCTGCGCCAGGGCCGGTGCCGCGCCGAGCACCGAAGAAACACGAACCGGATCAGCTTCTTCACGATGGACTCCTCACGAGCCGTCCGGCGGCTCATTTGCGATCACTTTCACCCTGCAAGACGCCGCCGACGACGATCGGGCTCACTGCACCGGCACGCGATGGTCTTGACATCTAGTTCGATCGCACGGCGGCTGCGTGGTCTGGCAGAAACGATTCCTCGGTGAGCGGCCCTCAGTTGGCCATCCGCATGAAGGCCATCAGCGCCGCCCGCTGACGTTGATCGACGATCACTTCCGGCTCGTTCGCGTATCGCTGTTCGCTCTTCGCTCTTCGCTGTTCGGGATCGCTGTTCTCGGTCGTTTTCGCAACTGCGGGTTCGGTTTCTGCGGGTCGAGGTCACGGTCGTGGCGGTGCCACTGTCAGGTGCACGAGTCAGCGGCGGGCGCGGAGCGATGGCGGGGCGGGATCGCCTCTTGCGCGGCTCCACAGATACGGCGACCGCGAGAAGTATCGTCGCGGCGGCGGCCAGTGGGAGCGAATCCGCCAGAAACGGCAGCCAGCGAGGCGGCGCGGCTCGAGACGGAGCGCCTCGCGCACGCGCGGCAGGAACTCGGGTGACGGTGCGGCCGACAACTCGTGTTGCAGCAGGGCCTCGAATGTCGCCAGTGGATCTATCGGTTCTTGGTCAGCCATTGCAGTTTCTCCGCAGCGCCTTGCGCGCCAGGAACATGCGGGAGCGGACGGTGCCTTCCGGAATATCGAGGAGCGCCGCCACCTCCCGCGTGTCGTGGCCTTCGATGCCCGAGAGCACGATGACCAGGCGCAGCTTCTCGGGGAGCTCGTCGATGGCGGCCCAGAGGTGTGCGCGCGCTCGCGCGCGCGCGACCTGCTCGACCGACGGCTCGCGCGGCTCGACGGGCCTGCTCACGGGCCACTCGACGGCGGTCGCCGCGGCGGCGGTCGATCGCCAGCCGCCAGGTCGTCCGCACCAGCCAGGCGCGAAAGCGCTCGCGGTCGCGGAGCTGCCCGAAGGAGCGAAACGCCTTGACGAACGCCTCCTGGGCGACATCTTCGGCGTCGGGACGATCGCGGAGGACCCCGTAAGCGACACGGAAGGCGAGCGTCCCCGACTCGCGCAGCCGCGCCTCGAACTCGCCGGTATCGCCGCCGAGCCCACCAACCGGGTAGCCGTCTGCCACGTCACTCATTCAGAGCCCGGCACGCAAGACGCCATGGGCTCACTTCGTGTTCAATGCGAAGAAGGCCTGGTTCCGTTGGGATTTCATCGACGCCGACATGGTATTCTTCTGCCATGCGGACTACCATTGATAAGGCAGGCCGAGTGGTAATTCCGGCCGCGGTCCGGGAAAAGGCGGGACTGACGCCAGGGACGGAGCTGGAAATCACCGTAGACGACACGGGCGTGCGATCGAGCGGGTCGCTCCCGGCCCAAAACTCGTGCGGGTCGGCCGGCGGCTGGTCGCGCGACCCACGGCGTCGACCGCAAGCCGTCCGAGTCTCGACATCGCCACGCTGATAGAAGACGAGCGCAACCGATGGCCGTGAGCGTTTTCCTGGACACGAGCGTGTTGCTCGCTGGGCTGGTGGATCTCGGTCCGCAAAGCGGGCCGGCGCAATCGATCATGCACGCCGTCGCCGAGAAGACGATCGCGGCTCCAGCCACCGCATGGCATTGCTGCCTGGAGTTCTTCTCGGTCGCGACGCGCCTGCCCCCGAGTTCCGTCTCGCGCCAGCCGACGCCGCCCGCCTGCTCGAGGAAGAAGTCTTCGAGCGCATGGCCGTGCACGACCTGCCGGCCACCGACCGGCGCGCGATGATCCGACTGCTCGTGGACGATGGCATCGGCGGCGGCCGGATCTACGACGTGCACATCGCCGAGATCGCCCGCGCCGCCGGCGCCCGCGTCATCGTGACCGACAACCGCCGCCACTTCGTCTCCGCGCTGCGCCACGACCTGCGAGTCGAGACGCCCGCGGAGTTTCTGGCGGGCATGCGCAAGGCGTCGAAGTAGTAGCTGTTTCGAACAGAGGGGTGGTTTGCGGCGGCTCTGAAACTAAGAACATAGAACATAGAACAAAGAACCATTCGTAGAACGCCTCGCGCTTCGCGCCTCGGCATCTTCACGCCGGGTCTAAAGACCCGGCGCTACATCGAACGTGCTCGTAGGCCGGGTCTTTAGACCCGGCAATTGAAGATGGCCGAGCGCAGCGAGGCCTCAACCGAATGGTTCGGAATTCGGAGTTCATAGTTCGGAGTTTCGGAGCCCCGCGAACAACCCCATTCGTCGAAGCAGCCGAACGCTGAGCTACAGCAGTCGCCGCGCGAGGACCGCCCAGACGGCGGTGGCGAGCCGGCGCCGGTCGTGCCGCGCGATCTCGCCGCACCAGAACTCCCCTTCGACGACTTCGCACGATGACGGGACGTCGCCGATCTCGAGAGGCTGCTTCTGCTCGGGCCGGTAGCGCTCGAGCGTCGCCTCAGACGGGCGGGCCGTGTTGACGATCACGACGTCGACCGGCCGGCCGAGCACGGCTCTCATTTGGCGGACGGCTTCGCCGGCGGTGAAGGACGCCATGCCGCTTCCCTCGGTCACGAGGTTCGTCACCAGGACGATGGGGCCCTTGACCGCGCAGCGCCTCGGGCGCGCCTTTGACCAGGAAGATCGGCATCAGGCTCGTGTAGAAACTGCCCGGACCGATGATTACCGCTTCGAATGCAGGAATCGCGGCCGCGGCGGCGCCGTGCAGCGACGCCTCGGGCTCGAGCCACATGCGCACGATCGGCTTGCCGCCGCGCTGGCCCGCATCGACTTCCACTTCGCCGCGGCTGCGCGTGCCGTCGCGGTACTCGGCGCAGATCGTCGCCTGCTGGATGCTGACCGGCCAGACGCGTCCCTGGCAGCCGAGCAGCGCACGCAAGCCGTCCACCGCCGCGAGGAAATCGCCGCTGTAGCGCTCCATCATCGACAGCAGCAGGTTGCCGCCCGTGTGTCCGCGCAGGCGCGCGTGCTCGGGCATCGGCATGCGCGACAGCAGCACGCGGCGCGCTTCGCGCTCGTTGCGCGCGAGCGCCAGCGCGCACTTCAGCACGTCGCCCGGGGGCAACACGCCCAGCTCGTCGCGCAGCTGGCCCGAGCTTCCGCCGCTGTCGAACATGGTCACGACGGCGTTCAACTGCAGCCAGGGATTGGTCTTCAGTCCGCCGAGCAGACTCGGCAGCCCGGTGCCGCCGCCAAAGCAGCCGACATTCAGGCTCCGCAATTGCATGCACTAATAATAGGTTTGATGGCCTCCGCCACTCTCACCGCCCCGCGACGCGCCGCGCTCGACTCGTTCACCGCCGATTTGCAGGCGATTTTCCGCAATCGGCTGCGGTCGGTCTGCGCCTACGGGCTCGATGGCCGCGACGAGCGGGATACCCACACGATCGCGTTCGTCGATCACCTGGCGTTCGAGGACCTCGCGGCGTGCGCGCCGCGCACGCGGGGCTGGCAAAATCGCGGACTCGCGGTGCCGCTGCTGCTCCAGGCGGATGAATTCACCCGGTCGCTCGACGTCTTTCCGCTCGAGTACGGCGAGATCATCGCGCATCACGTCCTGCTCTTCGGCGACGATCCGTTCGCCGGCGTCGCGGTCTCGGAGCAGGACCGCCGGCGCGGCTGCGAGATGCAGGCGAAGAGCCACCTCATTCACCTCCGCGAAAGTTTCCTCGAAACGCAGGGAGAACCGCGCGCGGTCTCGCGGATGATCGCCGCGTCGGCCGAGGGCTTTCGGCGGCTGCTCGAGAACCTTGTCACCCTCGTGCGACCGTCGCCGGCCATCCCCGGGCACCCTGACCTCGCCCTGGACGCCGAACGGCTGGTCGGCGTGCCCGCGACGCTCACGCGCGAGGTATTGGCCGGCCGGGTCGGGCGGCCCGACGACGATCGCCGACCCGAGTGCGCTCCTGGCTCGCTACATCGACGCGGTCGAAGACATCTGGGCATTCGTGGACGATGGAAACGATGACCGCGCCGCGTGCGCCTGTGCCGCTTGGCGCCGCGCTCGTCTTTGCGCCTGTGCGTCGCCGCCGCCGTGGCGGCGCAGGCGCAGGCGCCGCAGCTGACCGGGGCGGTCAACGACTTCGCCAACATCATCGATCCGGCGAGCAAGGCGCAGATCGAACGGCGGATCAACGCCCTCATGGCCGCCAGCGGCGACGTCGTCGTGGTCGCCACTGTGCCATCGCTCGAAGGCTGGATGAGCATCGAAGAGCTCGCCGTCAAGATGTTCGAGAACGGCGGCCGCGGCATCGGGCAGAAGGGCAAGGACAACGGGCTGCTGATCGTCGTCGCGCCGAACGATCGCGGCGCGCATCGAAGTCGGCTACGACCTCGAAGGATTGGTCACCGACGGCTTCTCCGGAGAGACGATCCGTTCGGAGATGTCGCCCGAGTTCCGCGAGGGCCGCTACGGGCCCGGCATCCTCGCCGCGACGACCCGGCTGGTCAACAAGATTGCCGAGGGCCGCGGCGTGTCGCTCGAGGGTGTGCCGCGCGAGCGCCCGGCGCGCCGCAAACGCGGGTCGGCCTCCCGTGGCCGTTCATCATCATGCTGATCATCTTCTTCCTGATGAGCCGAGGGGGCGGCGGACGCCGCCGTCGCCGATGGGGCGGCCCGGTGGGCTGGTCGAGCGGCGTCGGTCCGTTCGGCGGCGGATTCGGCGGCGGATTCGGCGGAGGCTTTGGAGGATTTGGCGGCGGCGGAGGCGGGGGCTTTGGGGGATTTGGCGGCGGCCGCAGCGGAGGCGGCGGCGCTCAGTGGATGGTGATCACCGCAACTCCGGACTCAGACTCAGAAGATTTGGGAGTTTGGAGTTGAGATTCGGAGTTGAGGATAGTCGAGCGGGAGAAGACGATGACATAAGAAGACTGTTGAATGCGTGGCTGGTGGTCCTGATTGCACTCGTTTTCGGGATGTTCGTACAACAAGTTCACGACGCAGGAAGAGGCGATCAAGGGGGCGTGGGGTGAAGTGAACAACCAGCTCCAGCGACGAAACGACTTGATCCCGAACCTGGTCGAGACTGTCAAGGGATTCGCGGCGCAGGAGAAGGAGATCCTGACGCGCATCGCCGATTCGCGGGCGAAGCTGGCGGGCGCGAAGACACCGGCGCAGACGATCGAGGCCGCCAACGAGCAGTCGTCTGCGCTCGCCCGATTGCTCGTGGTCGTCGAGAACTACCCGAACCTGAAGTCCGACGCGCAGTTCAAGCGGCTGATGGACGAACTCGCAGGCACCGAAAACCGCATCGCCGTGGCGCGCGGCCGTTACAACGAGCGCATCCAGGAATACAACACGACCCGGCGCAAGTTCCCCTCGAACGTGACCGCCAAGATCTTCGGCTTCGAGGAGTACCCCTACTTCGAGGTCCCGCCAGAGGCGCGCCAGGTCCCGAAGGTCAATTTCGGCAACAAATAGAACGCCCGACCTCAACTCCAACTCCAAAACGACTCCAACGCTTGGGGTTGGGAGTTGGCGTTCGGAGTAGAATCCGCTAGGTCGTTCCCCTCTTTCTCATCCGCACAACCCAAGGAGCTCTTAGTGAAGCGAGGACAACTCCACGTACGCCTCGTGGCCTGGGCGGGCATCGCGATCGGCGCGATCGCCGGCGCCAACCTGATCGCGCAAGGCGGTCAGCAGCCGGTCGCCGCTCTGCCGCCACCAGTGAACCAGTCGGAGGATCCGATGCTCAAGCCATTCGTCTGGCGCTCGATCGGGCCGGCGACGATGGGCGGGCGCATCGACGACATCTCGGTCGTCGAAAAGAACCCCTCCATCATCTATCTCGGCTACGCCACCGGCGGCGTGTGGAAGACCGAGAACAACGGCATCACCTGGACGCCGATCTTCGACAGCCAGCCGGTCACCTCGATCGGCGACGTCGAAGTCTCACAGGCCAATCCCAACATCGTTTATGTCGGCACCGGCGAGCCGAACAACCGGCAGAGCTCCTCGTTCGGCGCCGGCGTCTACAAGTCGACCGACGCCGGCAAGTCGTTCACCTACGTCGGCCTCAAAGAAACCCAGAGCATCGGCCGCATCGTCATTCACCCGACCAACCCCGACATCGTCTACGTCGCCGCGGTCGGCCACCTGTTCGGACCGAACGCCGAGCGCGGTCTCTACAAGACCACGGACGGCGGCAAGACCTGGAACAACACGAAGTTCATCGACAACGACACCGGGTTCGTCGACGTCGTCATGCACCCGACCAAGCCCGACACGCTGTTCGCCGCGTCGTACCAGCGTCGGCGTCAGCCGTGGGGCTTCAACGGCGGCGGCCCGGGCAGCGGCATCTGGCGGACCGACAACGGCGGCAAGAGCTGGACGCGGCTGACCGGCGCGGCCTGCCCGGCAACCCGATCATCGGGCGCATCGGCCTCAACATCGCCCGCTCGAACCCGAACATCCTGTACGCGCAGATCGAAGTCGGCGCGAGCGGCGGCACCGGTGCAGGCGTCAACGACGACGGCTCGCTGGTCGTTCCCGGCCAGGGACGCGGCGGCGGCGGTGGGGCGGCGGACGAGGCGGCGGGCGCGGCGAAGGCACTCCCCGCCGGATCCGACCAAGAGCGGCGTGTGGCGGTCTGACGATGGCGGAAAGACGTGGAACTTCCGCAGCAACAACAACAACCGCCCGATGTACTACAGCAAGATCCGCGTCGATCCGAGCAATCCCGAGATCGTCTACACGACCGGCGCCAACGCGTACAAGTCGACGGACGGCGGCAAGACGTTCCAGCAACATGGGCGGTCAGAGCCACGGCGACCATCACCAGGTCTGGATCGATCCGAACAACGGCAACCACATCCTGATCGGCAACGACGGCGGCCTCGACGTCAGCTACGACCAGGGGGAGACCTGGGCGGAGATCTCGAACATGGCGACCGGCCAGTTCTATGCGATCAGCGTCGACATGCGGAAGCCGTACTACGTGTGCGGCGGCCTGCAGGACAACGGCAGCTGGTGCGGTCCGAGCGCGATCCGCGGCGGCGGCGGGATCCTCAACAGCGACTGGTATCGGATCGGTAGTGGCGACGGCTTCTACACCGCGAACGACCCGAGCGACTGGGCGATCGGCTACCAGGAATCGCAGGACGGCGCGACCGGTCGTTACAACCTGCGCACGGCGAGACGGCAAGCATTCGTCCGCGCGGTCCGCTCAGTGACGAGCAGCGCAAACAGTCGAGGCCGCCGCAGGCCCAGGCGGGAGGAGGCGGGGGTGGTGGTGGTGGCGTCGGCGGCGGACGCGGCGGATGCAATCCGGACGGCAACATCTTCCCGCCGGTCGCAACCCGGCACGAACTTCCGCTTCTTCTGGAGCACGCCGTTCATGCTCTCGCCGCACGACTCCGAATGTCGTGTATCTCGGTGGCGAGCGGCTCTTCCGCTCGACCAACCGCGGCGACACGTGGACGGCGTCGGCGGACCTGACCCGCAACATCGGCCGCAACGAACGCCCGATCATGGGGGTGGACGGCAAAGCGCCGATGGCGTCGAAGCATGACGGCGCGGCGTCGTACAGCAACATCACGACGATCTCGGAGTCGCCGGTCGCCGCGGGCGTCGTCTGGGTCGGCACCAACGACGGCAACGTCCAGGTGAGCCGCGACTCCGGACGCACGTTCACGCAACGTCACCGCGGCGATCCAGGGCGCGCCTGACGAGACACACGTCTCGCGCGTGGACGCCTCGGCCCACGACGCCGGCACGGCCTACGTCTCGTTCGACAACCATCGCCGCGACGACCACAAGCCCTACGTCTTCAAGACGACCGACTTCGGCAAGAGCTGGACGTCGATCGCGTCGAACCTGCCGGAGGGCAACGTGAACTGCGTCGAGGGGGATCCGAAGAGCCGGAACCTGCTCTACGCCTGCACCGAGTACGGCTTCTTCATCTCGCTCAACGGCGGGCGCGAGTGGAAGAAGTTCATGACCGGTCTACCGACCGTGCGAGTCGACGACGTGGTCGTGCATCCGCGCGACAACGACCTGGTGCTCGGCACGCACGGCCGCAGCATCTGGATCGTGGACGACATCTCGGCGCTTCAGCAGCTCGCCGATGCGACGACGATGACGGACGCGCACCTGTTCGATGTGCGGCCGGCCACCAAGTGGATGACCGACATCCAGCGCGCGACGGGTCTCGGCGGCGCGGCTACTTCCGCGGCCAGAACCCGGCCGGCGGGACGGCCATCACCTACGCGCTGAAGTCGCGGTGGCGGCGAGGTCAAGATCCAGATCATGAACACGAACGGCCAGGTGATTCGCGAGATCGACGGCACCAACAACGCCGGCATCAACCGGGTGCAGTGGAACCTCTCGCCGGGCCGCCTCCAGGGCGCGCGGCAAACAGGGCCGCGGCGGCGGTGGGGGGGCGGCGGTGGCCGCGGCGGCGCGGCGGCGCGCGCCGTTCACGTCGGCCAACAGCGCGGTCGACGCCGGCACCTACATCGTGAAGCTCCTCGTCGGCGGCAAGGTGGTCGGCTACAAGACCGTCCTCGTCGAAAACGACTCGCTCATGTAGGCGGCGACTCCAACTCCGAACGCCGGACTCGAAGTCCAACGGAGCCGCGGTTTGAATGCGGATGGCTGTTTTGAGTCCGGCCTTTCGTTTCTTGTCGTTGACGATCAGCCGTACAATGGCGTCGATGGCGATCAAGGACGCGCTGCTCCCCGAATACGATCACGAACTGGCGACCACACGCAGACTGCTCGATCGCGTGCCGGAAGCGGAGTTCGGATGGAAACCGCATCCCAAGTCGATGACGCTCGGCCAACTGGCCGGGCATGTCGCGAATATTCCCTTCTGGTGCATCAAGACCCTCGAGGCACCTTCTACGATCTCGAGGAGAAGGCGCCCGAAGCGACGCTGGATCCGCCTGCGTCGCGCGCGGCGATGCTGAAGGCGTTCGACGAGAAGGTGGCGCGCGGCGCGCGCCGGGCTCGCCAAGGCCAGCGACGGCGAGATGATGGAGATGTGGAGCCTGAAGAGCGGCGACCACGTGATCTTCTCGATGCCGCGCGTGACCGCCGTCCGCACGTTCGTGATGAACCACCTGATCCACCACCGCGGGCAGCTGTCGGTGTACCTGCGGATGAAAGACGTGCCGCTGCCGCCGATGTACGGCCCCACGGCTGATGAACAATAACGGCTGGAGCGCGCCTACATCCGCCTGATCGTGGTCGCCGCCTTGTCGCTGGGCTTCATGGCGCGCGCGGCGACCTACCAATCGCCGCTGTTCGACTTCCACTCCTGGCGGCAGGCCGACACCGCGACCATCTCGCGCAACTTCGTGCGCACAGAGTACTTCAATCCGCTGTATCCGCAGATCGACGCGCGCGGCGCAGCCCACCGGGTTCGTCGAAACAGGATTCGAGATCCACGCCTTTGCGGTCGCCGCGCTGTCGAAGATCGTGGGGTTCTCCACCGAGCTGGGGCGGCTCCTCAATGCCGTGCTGTTTCTTCTCGCCGGCTGGCTGGTGTTCCGCTTCGTCGCGCACGGTTACGGTGACGAGACCGGGGTGGTCGCGGTCGTCCTTTACGCACTGCGGCCTCCCGCTCTCGCTGTACATGGACCGCGCGTTCATGAACGAGTCGATCCTCACGCTCCTGTCGCTCGTCTGCCTGCGAAGCGCGCAGCAATACTGCGCGGAGCGGCGCGCCGGTCATCCGTCGCGTTGCTGCTCGCCGCGGCGACTCGATCGCGATCGTCAAGCCGACCTACCTGATCGTTTCCGCCCGGTGCTCGGATTGTTCTGGGGAACGCTACGGCGTCGCGGCGCTCGCGCGGTGGGAGCTCTGGCCCTGGATCTCTCGGTCGCTGCCCCTGCTGTGGTTCTCGCACGCACACACGCTGGGCGCAGGCGACCGGGCTGTCGTTTGGCCTCACCGACAAGTTGATGAACGCCGACATCCTGCTCTCGTCCGAATACTGGCTGAAAATCGCGCGCCGGCTGTTCGCGGACATTCTCGGGCCGGTCGGCTTCGTGGGCCTGCCGATCGGCGTCGGTGGCCGTGCGCCAGGGCAAGCGGGCCGAACCTTCGGGCTCCGCTTTGGCGCCTACCTGGTGATCGTCGCCGGTGGCAATTTCCACCATAACTACTACCAGCTGCCGATCGTGCCGATGGCAACCGTTGCGACGCCTCGCCATCACCGGGCTGGCCTCACCCCTCGCGCAGAGGGCTGGCGCGACGCGCAGCGGTCTGACGCTCTGTGCGGGGATCGTGTGGATCGCCGTGATGGGGCGTTCGCGCGCAGCGTCAGCGCGCACAACTGGTACGAGCTCGATGCGCCGCGCGTCGCACTCTGCGATGAGGTGCGGCCTCACCTCCCCCGGCGGACCGCGTCGTATTCGTCAACGAGCGCAGCCCGGACGTCCTCTTCTGCCTCGACCGAAAAGGGTGGCTGCTGAACGACCACGAGAGCACGGACACACGTCCGCCGCTTTGCCGCGCAAGGGGGCCTCGTCGTGATCGTGCACTCTTCACAGCATCAAGGCGAGCTCGAAACGCGGCAGCCGCCTCCTCGAATCGACGGACTACGCCGTCTATCGCATGAAGGCCGAGTGAAAGAGCCGCTTCTGCTGCCGGCACTGCTGCCGGTGTTCGTCGTGCTCGCGACATTGAATGCCGGCGGCTACCGCTACGGTGCCTCCGACCAGGCGTTCTACCAGCCGGCAGTCATCGAGAAGCTGCACCCGGAGTTCTATCCGCGGGATTCCAGCCTGATCGCCGCGCAGGCGAGGCTCACCCGTACGACGAAGTCGTCGCCGGAGTCGTGCGAAACAACCGGGCGTCGGTGCCGCTCACGTTTGCGGTGCTCTACGTGCTGTCGCTGGTGCTGGTTGCCACCGGCGCATGGCTCGTGGCGCGGCAGCTGTTCCTCACCACCTGGGGAGCCGTCGCGTTCCTCGCCGCCATGACGCTGCGGCACGCGATCGCGCGTCGGGAACCAATACCCTCGAAGGCTACTTCCATCCGCGCCAGGTGGCGTTCGGCCTCGGGCTCATCGCCGTGGGCGTGTTCCTCCGTGGACGATGTGGTCCCGGTGGCCCTCGTGCTGATCGCAGGGTTATTCCATCCGACGGCAGCGCTGTGGTTTGCGGTGTGGCTTGCGGCGGCGGCGATGATTCTCGACGCCAGGGCCCGTCGCTTGATGCGCTCGCCGCGGTACCGGCCACGATTGGGGCGCTGTGGGCCTTCACCGCGGGTCCGCTCGCGGGCCGTCTCGGGGTGATGGATGACGAGTGGCTCGCACTGCTCGAAAAAAGGAGTATCTCTTCCCTCTCGACTGGCCCCCCTACGCGTGGAGCGTTGAACCTCGGGTACCTCGTGCTCGTCTCGGTCTTCTATCGGCTTGAGGCAACGAGCTGTGGCTGTCGCGCCCCGAGCGCGCGCTGATTCTCGGCTCGGCCGCGCTGGCGGCGTGCTTCGCGGTCGCGCTGATCACCCAGGCCATGCACATCACCCTGTCGTTCCAGCTGCAGCCGGCGCGGCTCTTCCTCATCTTCGACTTTCTCGCCACGCTCTACATCGTCTGGGCCCTGGCCGAGATGCCGGCCCGGCGCGCGCCGGCTGTCGTCGCAGTGGTCCTCGTGGTAGCGTCAATCGCGCGCGGCGGCGCCGTGCTGGCGTCGGGGCGGCCATTCTTCCGAATGGATCTGCCGGCCGACGACTGGGCCCGCGTGATGGCATGGGCACGAACGACGGACGTCGGAAGTGCATGGCTGGCCGATCCGCTGCACGCGACTGTTCACGGCACCAGTGTCCGCGTCGCCGGCGAGCGTGACGTGTTCGTCGAAGCGATCAAAGATGCCGCGCTCGGCATCTACGATCGGGACATCGCCCAACGGACGGATCAGCGTTTCCGCGCGATCAAGGACTTCCACCTGCTGACGAAGGAACAGGTCACGTCGCTGGCGCGCGAGTACGATCTGGATACTTCGTGACGCCGTACCCTTCGACCTTCCCGTCGCGTTCGAGAGCGGGCCGCTCCGCGTCTATCGACTCCGGTGAACGCATTCGTCCCGAAGAACGGGTTGCGCAACGGTCACGTGATGACCATCTACGCGTGGGGCCACCCCGCGATTCGAGGACCTCCCCGCGCCCGAGGAACGTCTCTTCCAGGTGACCGAGGATACGCAGGTGCTCGCCCACTGCTTCTGGGCGGACGGCCGAGCGGCATCCGCTGCTGCTCGCCCTGCACGGCCTCGAGGGGTCGAGCAGCGCCCATTACATGCGCGGGCTTGCCGCCAAAGGACGCGGGCCGGCTTCAACGTGGTGCTCCTGAATCAGCGCAACTGCGGGGATACCGAGCACCTGGGCCCGGCTTGTACCACTCCGGCCTCACCCACGACGCCGATCACGTCATCGCCGAACTGGCGCGCACCGATCGCATCGATCGCGTCGTCGTCGCCGGCTACTCGCTCGGTGGGAACCTGGCACTCAAGCTGGCGGGCGATTACGGGGCGGCGCCGCCACCGCAGCTTCGCGGCGTGGTCGCGGTGTCGCCGGTGATGGACCTGGCGCGCTGTGTCGATGCGCTGGAGCGCCGCTCGAACTTCATCTACCAGTGGAACTTCGTTCGCGGCTTGCGCGCCCGCATGCGACGAAAGGACCGCTGCCATCCCGGACGGTTCGACCTCGCGCCGCTGGCGCAGATCCGCAGCGTCCGTGCGTTCGACGATCGCTACACCGCCCCCTTTTTTGGCTACAAGGGAGCCGCCGACTACTACCACCGCGCCAGCGCGCTACGCGTCGTCGATCGCATTACGATCCCGGCGCTCATCATCGCGGCGGCCGATGATCCCTTCGTGCCGCCGGAGCCCTTCCACGATGCGGCAGTGACCGGCAATCCCAACATCCGCGTGGAGCTCAGCGACCACGGCGGCCACTGCGCCTTCGTCACCGACCCGGGTGCCGGCACCGACGGCTATTGGGCCGAGGACCGCATTATCGAGTTCGCTTCCGGGATCGTTCGTCCCACCGCCGGACACAGCGACACAACACCGATGCGGCCAACGCCCGGTAATCGGTGGAAAGTCTCGACTTCCGCATCCGGAGCCGTGTGGCATCCATATCGCTCTATGCGGCTCTGTTGTTCAATGTGGACATGCCGGTATGCAGCTCGCACCCTGCTCAAGAGCCGAGGCTTCACCGCGCTGGCAGTAGTCACACTTGCGCTGGGCATCGGGGCGAACACCGCCGTCTTCAGCCTGCTGCGCGCCGTGTTCCTCTCTCCGCTGCCAGTGTCCGACGCCGATCGCGTTGTCGCGGTATCCGAACGGCGTGCAACCAGCGGCGATATCCCGATCTCCGGCCACGAATACGCCGCCTGGAAGGCGAACAACCGGACGTTGACGGGCCTCGCGCTGTTTCGCGGCGACATGGCGAACCTTACAGGCGCAGGCGACCCGCAGAAACTGCGGTTGCTCCGCACCTCGGCGAATTACTTCGCGCTGCTTGGCATCGCGGCGGCGCGCGGACGCGTGTTCGCTCCGGGCGAGGATGCCGACGGGGCCGACCGCGTCGTCATCCTCAGCGAGGCCTGTGGCGGAGCCGGTTCGGCGCTGATCCCGCCGTCGTCGGACAGACGATCTCCCTGAACGACCAGCCCCATGAAGTCATTGGTGTCCTGCCGCCGCTGCCAAAGGCGTTCTCGGTCGACGCCTGGCTGCCGCTGGATGTGCCGGGCAAAGTCCGCACCGTTGGCCGACACAATCTGAACGCGATCGGACGCCTCCCGCGCGAGACCGTCGAAGAGGCATCCGCCGATCTCGCGACCATCTCCGCGCAGCTCGCCCAGCACCCGCGCGAAAACACCGGTCACGGCGTCGGCGTTCGAGAACTGCGCGAAGCGCTCGTCGGCGAGCTTCGTCCCGCGATGCTCATGCTGATGGCGGCCGCCGGTTTCGTGCTGCTGATTGCGTGCGCGAACGTCATGAACCTGCTGCTGACTCGCGGGGCGAGCCGCCAGAAGGAACTCGCCGTGCGCGCGGCGCTCGGCGCGACGCGCAGCCGCCTGGTTCGTGATCTGCTCGCGGAGAGCCTGCTGGTTGCCGCTGCCGGTGGATTGGCCGGCGTGTTGATGGCCGCCTGGATCGTCGATGCGATGCCGGCGCTGCCCGCCGTCAACCTGCCCCTGCTCGATACCGCGCGCGTCGACTGGCAGGCACTCGTGGTCGCAGGCTCATGGCGCTGCTCGCCGGCACGCTCGCCGGCATTGCCCCGGCACTGCGCGGCGCCCGGCAGCACCCGGGATGGTTGCGTGAAGGCAACCGCAGCTCGGATGATCCCGGACGCCGACGGTTAGCGCTCGGGGCTGGTGGCAGCGGAGACGGCGCTGGCGCTGGTGCTGCTCGCCGGCGCGGGGCTGATGATCAACAGCTTCGTCCGTCTGCTCTCGGTCGATGGCGGCTTCACCACCGATGGCGTGCTCGTCGTCCCTGTTGATCTTCCGGCAGCGCGTTACCCCCAGCCGCAGCAGCAGCGGGAATTCTTCGACCGCCTGCTCACGCGGCTCAGCCCTGCCTGGCGTGGAGGCGGTTGGCTCGGTTTCGCATCTCCCGCTTGGCGGATCGGACAACTGGAGCCATTTCACCGTGGTCGGACGGCCTGCGCCGGCGCCAGGCCAGGCGCCCAATGCCCCGTTCCGCACGGCAAGTCCCGACTACTTCCGCGTGCTCGGCATCCCTCTGGTCCGCGGCCGCGTCTTCAACGACGCCGATGCCCGGGTGTCGGTGCCGCTGATCCGCTGGTTTGCGCAGCAGCCGCCGCCGGAAGGCTTCGACCGGCCGCAGGCGCCGCCGGTGGCCGTCATCAGCCAGGAGGCAGCGCGCCGCCACTTCCCCGGTGAGGACCCGCTCGGCAAGCGCATCCGCGTGCTCTTCAGCCCCGAAGTCACCATCGTCGGCATCGTCGGGGACGTGAAGCACAACGCGCTGAACGAACCGGCATACGCCCACATCTACCTGGCGCAGAGCCAGGAGGTCTGGGACTGGACGACCTTCGTGGTGAAAACCGCGGCATCGCCAGCGGCGATCGCGCCGGCGATCCGCGCGCAAGTCGCGGCACTCGATCCGCACCTTCCGGTCACCGTGCGGGCGATGGAAGAGGTGCGGTCGGAATCCGTGGGAGGGCCACGGCTCTACGCGCTGCTCGTCGGGTGCTTCGCTGCCGTGGCGCTGGGCCTGGCGGTCGTCGGCATCTTCGGCGTCGTCAGCCACATGGTGGTGCAGCGCACGCGCGAAATCGGCGTGCGCGTCGCGCTCGGTGCCGAACAGCGCGAGATTCAGCGGTTGGTTGTTGGCCAGGGCATGGCGCCGGTCGCCCTGGGGCTGGTTGCCGGCACGCCGGGCGCGATGCTGACCGGCTCCATCGAAAGATTGCTGTTCGAGGTCGAACCGACGGACCCACTGACGTTCGCGATCGTGGTGATGTTGCTGGGAACCGTCGCGGCGGCCGCGTGCTGGATTCCCGCGCGCCGTGCCGCGCGGCTGGATCCGATTGCGGCGTTGCGCGCCGAGTAAGCTGCGTAGGCTGCGTGCGAGCGGGCGGGCCGCGCTACAGTAACGCGATCAGCCGTTTGGCGAAATCAGGGCCGAGCCCCTGCTCCTCGTGTTTGAAATACACGAAGGCGTCGGGCACGGCAGCGTGCTGATCGCCCGGGCCCAGCGCTCGATGTCGGGCTGCTGGTAGCCCTCGTCGCGCAGGCGGAAATAGCCGTAGTCGGCGGTGGCTTCGACCGGGGTGGACATCTTCTCGCTGTCGGCGACGCAGAGCGCGACGTTGCGCGCGCGCAAGGTGTCGTAGGTCTCGGCGTCGAGCCAGGACTCGTGGCGGAACTCGAACGCGGCGCGAGTGCCCTCGGGCAGCAGCTCGACGAACTCGCGAAGGACGACGGCGTTCTTCTTGAAGTTCGGCGGCAGTTGGAAGAGCAGCACGGCCGAGCTTGGGCCCGAGCGTCTTCGCCGTCCGGCAGAAGGCCTGCAGCGTGTCTTCGCAGCGCTGCAGCTTGGCGTCGTGGGTGATGCGGCGCGGCGCCTTCAGCGTGAAGGTGAAGCTGTCCGGCGTGCCGGCGGCCCAGCCGGCCAGCAGCTTCTCGGTCGGCATCCGGTAGAAGGTGTAATTGATTTCGACCGTCGGGAAACGCTCGGCGTAGTACGCCAGCATCTTGTCGGTGCTGAATTTTTCGGGATAGAAGGTGCCGCGCCATTCCGGATAGTTGTAACCGCTGGTGCCGACGAATACGCGCTCTGCCACGACCGCAGAGTGTAGCGGATTCATATGAGATACGCCATCAGGACCTTGCTCCGCCAGCCGCTGTTCACGCTGACCGCCGTGGCGACGCTCGCCGTCGGGATCGGGTTGAACATCGCGCTCTTCGGGGTGTTCAACGCGATGCTGTTCCGGCCGCTGCCCGGGGGTGAAGGAGCCGGGACGCCTCGTCGCGATCCTCTCGGCGTCAGACCCATCAGACGGCCCGCGCGGGCACCTCACCGTATCCCGACTTCCAGGTCCTGCGGGAACGGGGGCGCGACGCGCTCGCGGGATGCCTTCGCCTTTGCGCGCGTGCCACTCGGCCTCAGCGCGGCAAGGACAGGCGGTGCGCGCCGACGGCCAGATCGTGACGGCCAACATGTTCGACGTTGCTCGGGGTTCGCGCCGTCTACGGCCGCGCCTTCGGCGCTGCCGAAGAACACAGAGTTGCCGTCGCGGTGCTCTCGGTAACGAGATGTGGCAGCGGCTCTTCGGGGGGAGCGGTGACGAGGCGGCCATCGGACGTCCGATCGTGATCAACGGCCGCGCGTGCACCCTGGTGGGCGTGGCGCCGCGCGGCTTCCGCGGTGCCGGGACCGGTGGGTCGAGCAGGCCAACACCTGGATCCCGCTGCGGCCTGCACGCCACCGGGCCTTTCCGGGCGAGCGCGGCATGCTGGGAGGGGGCAACTGGTGGCTGACCGGCATTGGCAGGCTGGCGGCATGGTGCGAGCGTGGGGAGCGCCCAGGCGGTGCTCGGTGGGCGTCGGTCGCGCGCTCGCCGGTGCGGGCAGTCTGCCTACGGCACGAAAGGGGTTCAGGCGTGAGAGGGTGACGGGTGCCTATCGCGGGGCCGACGACCGCAGGCCGCGGTGAAGTGATCCCCATCGCGGCGCTCGTGCTCGGGGTGACGAGCATGTGCGTCCTGCTGATCGCCTGCGCGAATGTCGCCTCGCTGCTGTTGTCGCGCACGGCGTCGCGCCAGGGCGCGAGATCGGCATCCGCCTGGCGATTGGCGCCACCCGCGGGCGACCTGACGCGGCAGTTCATGACCGAAAGCCTGGTGCTCTCGGCGGCCGGCGCGATTGCGGGCTTGCTCGCGGCCATGTGGGGCATGGAGAGGGCGCCATCGTCCGCTTCGACAAGCGGATGTTCCCGCGACGGCTCGAATCGACACCCGACTGGCGCATCGCGCTGTTCACCGTCGGCGTCGCGCTGCTCGCCGCCCTGGGCCTTTGGCCTGGCGCCGGCGCTGGCGGGCTGCGGCGTTGCCGTTGCTGCCCTCGCTGCGGTCGGATCCGGGGGCAATGCGCGCCGGGCCACTGGCCAGCAGCGCGCCCTCAGTGGTCGGCCAACTGGCCGCATCGCTGGTGCTGCTCTCCTCGGCGGGAGAATCCTCCTGCGGCGGCTTGATGGCGGCGTGGACGACCGACGTCGGCTTCCTCCTACGAGGACCGCGTCTCGGTCTCCACCGACATCCGCCTGCAGAACTACGACGACCGCCGCACGCGCACGTTCTTCAGATCAGCGCAGTGGCGTTGGTCCGCGCCCTTCCCGGTGTGGAGGCCGCGACACTGGCACACCTGGTCCCCTTCGGCAGGCCGGGCGTCTACGTCTATCATGGCGACGTTGCCGGGCGCGGCCAACGGCCCGGCCAACGAGCGCGTATCGGTCAACCGCGTATGGACGGACTTCTTCACGACGATGAAGATCCCGATCCTGCGCGGGCGCTTTTTCACGACCGCGAGTGACCTGCAACCGACAGCCGACGCGGGAGCGATTGTCAGCGAGACGATGGCGCGCCGCTTGTGGAATCCGACATCGGATCCGATCGGCCAGCGCTTCTCGCTCGATGGGCCGAGCAGGTCCCTTTCGCACCGTCGTAGGCGTGGCGCGCGACGTGCAGATCGACGAATTCAGCGAGCGGCCGTGGTCGGCGGCGTGGCTCCTTCACAGCGGGGAGGCCGGGGAAATCGTGATCGTCTTCGCCGCCTCGGCCGCGGGGGGGTCCGCCGTCGCAGGTGCTGCAGGAGATCGAAGGTGTGATATTCGCGGCCTCGATCGTGACCTGCCGGTGTATCTGGCGCGGCCGTTGCGGACCTGACGGTGGGGCCGAACGGCTCGACGGTGAGCGGGCGCTGTCAGAAAACTCCTTTGCGCTGTGCGGCGCTCTCGCGATCGGCCTGCGCTAGCCCCTGGGGCTCTACGGCATCACCGCCTACGGGCGTCGCGCGGCGCACGAGGGAGATCGGCGTCCGCATGGCGCTGGGGAGCGCCAGCCGTGACGACGTCACCGGTTTGGTTCGTCCGGAGGAAGCGCTGCGCCCTCGCCCCGTCACCGCGGAGCGGCGTGGGGCATCCTGCCAGGCCGTGGCCGCCACGTATGCGCTCTTCCGGGTTGATCGTCGGTGTCTTCCCGGTCGACGTGGTGACGCTTCGGCGGCTCGGCCCTGGTACTCGCCGCCGCGACGCTGGCGGCGGCCTACGTGACCCGGCGCGGCGTGCCTCGAGGTTGGATCCGATTGTCGCCCTGCGAACGGAGAGACGGATGGCGAACGACATCAGATATGCGCTGCGGACCCTGCTGAAGAATAGCGCCTTCGCCGCCGTCGCCATCGTCACGCTGGCGCTCGGGATCGCCGCGACGACCGCGATCTTCAGCGTCGTCAACGGGGTGCGTGCTGCGACCGCTGCCCTTCCGGATCCCGATCGCGTCGTGCAGGTGTGGACGACCACAGGGATGCGCGCGAGCGAATCGCACGCGGCCGCCGACTTCCTCGACCTGAAACGGGGCAACCAGCACGCTGGCGGCGCTGGCCGGGTATCCGTGAAGACGCAATGACGGTCGCCGCGGCGAATCGCGATCCGATCCGCATCGGCGGCAGCCTGGTCACCGCCGATTCTTCGAGGTGTTCGGGATGGCGCCGCTCGAGCGGCCGGACGTTCACGGCCGCGGCCGACACGGACGACGGCGAGCCGCTCGTCGTGATCAGCGAGGCGATGTGGACGAAGGAGTTCGGCCGCGATCCGTCGGTGGTCGGCCGCCGCGTCCGCATCAACACCGCGCCGCACACGGTCGTCGGCGTGATGCCGGCGGCCTTCAAGTATCCGGCAGGCTCGAGGTGTGGGTGCTGGCGTCGAAGGCGGTCCCCCGCCCCCCTGGACAGTGCCCGGCGATCTGCTCACCTCGCGCGAAGTCCACTTCTTCCAGGCGATCGGGCGCGTCAAGCCAGGGACGAGCGTCGCGCAGGCGCAGGCGGACCTCGCGACGATCGCGGACGGTCTCGGCCAAGCAGTACCCCCAAACCAACGGCGGTCGGACGCGTGACCGTCGCCCCGATGCGGGAAGGCCTGGTCAGCGACGTGCGGGAAGCGCTGTTCATCCTGTTTGCCGCCGTCGGGGTCGTCCTGTTGATCGCCTGCGCGAACATCGCGAGCCTGCTGCTCGCACGCGCCTCGGGACGGCACCGCGAGATGGCGATCCGTGCCGCGCTCGGCGCCGGGCGTGGACGCCTCGTCCGCCAGCTGATCACCGAAAGCCTGTTGCTGGGCACGGTCGGCGGCGCGCGGGCCTGCTCGTCGGGACCTGGGCGACCGAGTTCCTGACGCGGGTGATCCCGGAGGGCCTTCCGCGCGCCGACGAGGTTCGCCTCGATGGACGCGTGGCCCTGGTCAGCGTCTTCATCACCTACGCCAGCGCGATCCTCTTCGGGCTGGTTCCGTCGCTTCAGGCATCGCGCACCGATGCCGCCGCGGCGCTGCGCGCCTCCGGGGATCGCGCCTCCACCGCCGGCCGCAGCCGCGCCCGCACGCGCGCCGCGCTCGTCGTCGGCGAGGTCGCGCTCACACTCGTGTTGATGGTGGCGGCCGGACTGCTGGCGAACAGCTTCATCCGCCTGCAGCGCGTGGATCCCGGGTTCGCAGCGACGACGTGACGATCGCGATGGTGCCGTTGCCGCAGGCGCGCTACGTCGACGGGGCCGGCAGGCGGATGCCTACGCACGGATCCTCAGGGCGTCCAGCAGCGAGGGGGCGTCCAGTCGGCAGCGCTCGCATTTCCTCGCCGCTCGAAGGAGCGAATGCCGCCGGCCGCTTCACGATCGAAGGACAGGGAGAGCCGCCGCGCGGCGACCGCCCGTTGGCCGCGCTCGTCTCGGTCTCGCAGCGATTACTTTTCCACGCTCGGGATCCCGTTGATCGCCGGACGCCATTTCACGAAGAGGATCGGCCGCCCGCGCCGAGCGTCGCAATCGTGAACGCGCTGCTGGCGCGGAAGTACTTCGGCGGCGAGGACCCGGTCGGGAAGCGAATCCGGTTCGGTCCTCCGGGCACGCCGTGGATCACGATCGTCGGTCGTGCGGAGACACGCGCAACATGGGGGTCGAGGAAGAGCCGACACCCGTGCTCTACATTCCCTTCCGCCAGTTCACGCTGCCGTTCATGAGCGTAGTCGTCCGCGGCGAGGGCGGGGCGGCGGCGGCCGGGGACAGCGGTGCGCGAAGCGCTGAAGCAGGGTCGACCCGGATCTTGCGGTCGACGATATCCTGCCGATGCGTACCGTGCTGCGGGAATCGATCGCCGCGGCTCGGTTCGGGACGATGCTGGTCGGCGGTGTTCGCCATGTCGGCGGTGGCGCTGGCGGCGGTGGGATTGTATGGCTTAATCAGCTACTCGGTGGCACAACGCACGCGCGAGATCGGGATCCGCGTGGCCCTCGGTGCGCGTCCCGGACAGGTGATGTCGCCGGTCATCCGCGAGGGGATGACCCTCGCACTCATCGGGATCGGCCTCGGCCTCGCGGCGCGCTGGCGGCGACGAAGTTGCTGTCGTCTTACCTGTCGGCGTCGCTCCTACCGATCCGCTGACGTTCGCGGCGGTCGCCGTCCTGTTGCTGCTGGTCGCGCTGGCGGCAAGCTACATTCCCTCGCGTCGCGCCCTGCGCATCGACCCCCTCACCGCCCTCCGCGCCGAGTAAGGGGTCAGACCCCCGTCTGACCCTTGTCTGACCCCGGTTTGACCCCGGTTTGACCCCGGGGTTTTCACTGCGGGTAAACTCTCACGCACGATGCACATGCGTTCGAAACTTCTTACCGCGGTAGCTCTGCTCTCATCTCTCGTCGCCGCGCCGTACACCCAGGACGCCCAGAAGCCGGCGGACAACAAGGACTCCGCACCCAAGGAACTCCCGCGGGACTCAAGTACCGCTCCATCGGCCCCGCGGCCGGCGGCCGCGTCTCGCGCGTCGCCGGCGTGCCGGGCGATCCCGTCGACGTATTACGCGGCGACGGCGTCCGGCGGCGTGTGGAAATCGGTGGACGGCGGCATCACGTGGCAGCCGATCTTCGACGACCAGCCGATCTTCGTCGATCGGCTCGCATCGCCGTCGCGCCGTGCGATCCCAACGTCGTCTACGTCGGCTCGGGCGAGGCGAACATCCGCGGCAACGTCGCCGCGGGCAACGGCATCTACAAGTCGATCGACGCCGGCAAGACGTGGACGCACGTCTGGAAGCAGGACGGCCAGATCGGCACGATGGTCGTGCATCCGAAGAATCCCGACATCGCGTTCGCCGCCGTGCTCGGCACGGCCGTTCGGCCCGAATCCCGAGCGCGGCGTCTATCGCACGACGCGACGGCGGCAAGACGTGGGAGCAGGTGCTGAAGAAGGATGACGACACCGGCGCGTCCGACGTCGCGATGGATCCGATCGAACCCGACATCCTCTTCGCCGGCTTCTGGCAGGCGCGGCGCACGCCGTGGGACATGACCAGCGGCGGCCCGGGCAGCGGCCTCTACGTCTCGCGCGACGGCGGCGACACCTGGAAGCAGCTGACCGGATCAGCGGCCTGCCCGAAGGCATCTGGGGCAAGGTCGGCGTCGCGTCGCGCCGTCCGACGGCACGCCGCGTCTACGCCCTCATCGAGGCGGAGAAGGGCGGGCTCTTCCGATCCGACGACGGCGGCGAGACCTGGACGCGGGCCAACGCCGACCGCGCCCTCCGCCAGCGCGCCTGGTACTACACGACGATGACGGTCGAACCCGACGAACCCCGACGACGTCTGGTTCCCGCAGGTGCCGATGCTGCAAGACCATCGACGGCGGCAAGACGATCAAGTACGTCAAGGGCTTCCATCACGGCGACCATCACGACATGTGGATCGATCCGCAGAACCCGAAGCGGATGATCAACGGCAACGACGGCGGCGTCGACATCGCGCGACGGCGGCGCGACGTGGTACGCGCCGCCGCTGCCGATCAGCCAGTTCTACCACGTGTCGGTCGACAACCGCGTGCCGTACCGCGTCAGCGGCAGCGATGCAGGACTCGGCACCGCGCAGGGCCCGAGCAACAGCCTGCGCCGGCGGCATCACGCGCGGCGACTGGTACGACGTCGGCGGCGGCGAAGCCGGGCACGTCGTGTCCGACGCCGACGATCCCGACGTCGTCTACGCCGGCGAGTATCTCGGCATCATCACGCGCTACGACCACCGCACGCGGCAGTCGCGCAACGTCAGCGCCTGGCCCGAGAACCCGTCGGGCCACGGCGGCGAAGACATGAAGTACCGCTTCCAGTGGACGGCGCCGATCGGCGGCTCGCCGCACGACCCGAAGGTCATCTATCACGCCGCCCAGGTGCTGTTCCGATCGCCGGACGGCGGCCAGACGTGGGAGGTCATCAGTCCGCGACCTCACGCGCAACGACAAGGCGCGGCAGAAATGGTCGGGCGGCCCGATCACCGGCGACAACACCGGCGTCGAGACGTGCGGCACGATCTTCGCGATGGCCGAGTCGCCGAAGCAGAAGGGCCTGATCTGGGCCGGCAGCGACGACGGGCTCGTGCACGTCACGCGCGACGGCGGCAAGACCTGGAAGAACGTGACCGAAGCATGCCCGGCGCTGCCGCGAGAGGGCACGGTCAGCATCATCGAGCCGTCGCCGCTACGACGCCGGCACCGCCTACGTCGTCGTCGACGCGCATCGGCTCGACGACATGCGGCCGTATCTGTTCAAGACGTCCGACTACGGCAAGACGTGGCGGCGCTCTGACGGCGGACTCGCCCAGGATGTCTATCTGCACGCCGTGCGTGAGGATCCGAAGCGGCGGGGTCTGCTCTATCTCGGCACCGAGCGCGGCGTGATGTTCTCGTCGACGACGGGAGGACCTGGCAGCCGCTGAAGCTGAACCTGCCGACCGTCGCCGTGCACGATCTCGTCGTCAAGGACGACGACCTGGTCGTCGGCACGCACGGCCGGTCGATCTGGGTGCTCGACGATCTGCAGCCGGTGCGCGAGATGTCGGCCGAGATCGCGAAGAAGGACGTGCACCTGTTCGCGTCGCCGGACGCAATTCGCTGGCGGCTGGGCTCGCGCAGCTGGGGCGGCGGCTACGGCCGGTTCTCGAACCCGCCGCTCGGCGCGACGATCTACTACTTCCTCAAGGAGAAGATCAAGGGCGAGGTGAAGATCGAGGTCCTCGACGCGTCCAACCGAGTCGTGCGCACGGCGAGCAGCGTTCCGCGCCCGTCGGACAAGGCCGGCGATGAAGATGACACCGAGGATCTGAAGAAGGCTGCCCTGCCCGTCGGCGAAGGCCTGCACCGCGCCGAATGGGATCTTCGCTGGGAAGGGGCGAAGAAGATCTACGGCGCGAAGATCGACTTCGGCGATCCCGCCGAAGGGCCGCGCGCCGTGCCCGGCCCCTATACCGTCCGCCTGACCGTGGACGGCAAGACGCAGACGACGCCGCTGAAAGTCGTTGCGGATCCGCGCGGCACGGTGTCGCAGGCGGACCTCGACGCGCAGCTCGCGTTTGCCTTGCGGGTCCGCGACGCCATCACCAGGCTGACCGAGCTCGTGCACTCCGTGCGCTCGGCGAAGGAGCAGCTGGCGGCTCGCGAAAGCGCTCGAGGGGCGAAAGGCGGAAGCGCGGGTCGCGGAGCTGCTCAAGGCGTCGGAGGAGGCGGTGAAGAAGGTGGACGCGCTCGAGGACCGCATGCACAACCCGAAGGCCGAGGTCACCTACGACATCCTCGCCGAACGCGGCGGCACGCGCCTCTATTCGCGGCTCTCACCCCTGCTCATGTGGGCGGTCGAGGGACGGCCCGCCGACCGGCGGCATGCGACAGGTGCTCGAGGAACAGGAGAAGGAGCTCGCCGAATACGAACGGCAGACGCGGGCGTTCTTCGACACCGAGATGCCGCGATCAACGCCATGGCGGCAAAGCTGAACGTGCCGTTCGTGGTCGGACGGTGGCAGCAGGACTTAGTCCTTCGACGCGTTATTCCGCGCGCAGCGTGATCGCGGGGTCGATCGTCGCGGCGCGCAGCGCCGGCACCGTCGACGCGAGCGCGGCGACGGGCAGGAAAAGCGCCGCCACGGCCGCGTAGGTCGCCGGATCGTAGCCGTGGTGCCGAAGAGCAGCGTCTCGAGGAGCGGGTGGCGGCGACGGCACCGGCAACGCCGATCCCGACGCCGATGACGGCGATCGCGAGTCCCTGCCGGAACACCATCGAGAGGATCTCGGCGCGGGACGCGCCGAGCGCCGCTCGCACGCCAATTTCTCGGGTTCGCTCCGTCACACTCCGCGCGAGGGCGCTATAGAGCCCGGTGACCGGAGCAACACGGCGACCGCGCCGAAGACTCCGAACACGAAGAACGCGAACCGCCGGTCCGCTGACGCCGCCGCCAGGATCACCTCCATCGTCGTCATGCGCACCACGGGTTGATTCGGATCGACGGACCACACCGCCGCGCGGATCGGGCGGCGACGCCGTCCCCCGCTGGAGCGCGTCACGACGATCCACATGGACGAATCCGCGAAGAACCATTGCGACGGCGTCATGTAGACCGCCTCGGTGTCGTTGGCGTCGAGCGACGCTGTTTGACGTCGCCGACGATGCCGACGACGGTGAACCAGGGGCCGTCTGTCGGCCCGATGCGGAGCCGCTTGCCGAGAGGATCGAGGACCGGGAACCGGCGCCGCTCGAGCCGTTCGCTGATCACGACCGCGCGCGCCGCCCCAGCCCGATCGTGGGCGTCGAGCAACCGGCCGCGGCGCAACGGGATGCCCATCGCTTCGAAGTAGCCTGGGGTCACGGCGTAGCGATAGACGCTCGTATCCGGTTCGGCATCGATCGTTGCAGGCGCGATTCGGAAAGAACACCGAAGCGTGGAGGTCGCCGCCGAGCGGAAGCAGGTCGTGCCGCACCGCCAGCGACGCCGGGAAGGGCCCGACCGCTCGAGCACCTGCTCGAAGAACTGGCCGCCGGCGCGTCCTCGCGAAAGCGCGCGCCAGACGTTTGCACCTGGCCGCGACGACGGATGACGGCTCGAATCCCGGCGAGATAGCAACGAGCTCGCGCAGGCTGCGGAACAGCAGCCCGGCGCTGACCAGCAACACGAGCGCGAGGGCCACTTCGGCGATGACCAGCGTCTGGCGAACGGTCGTGCGCCCCCGGTCGTCCGCGCCGTGTCGAGCGAGCGCTGCAGGTCGCCGCGGAACGCGTGCGCGCCGGCGCACCGAGACGGCGAGCCCGACGGCGATCGTCACGCCGGCGCAAAGGCGAGGACGAACCGCTAGAGCGATCCGTCGAGACGCGGAAAGCCCGCTGGGCCAAGGGCCACGATTGCATCGACACCGAGGCGTGCCGCGATGACCCCGAGGGCGCCCCCCGGGCCGCGAGCAGCAGACCTTCGACGAGGAGCTGCCGCACGAGGCGCCCGCGGCCGGCGCCGAGCGCCGCGCGAACGGCGAACTCGCGGCGGCGCTGGAGCGCGCGCCGAGAGCAGGTTGGCGACGTTCGCGGATGCGATCATGAGCACGAGGACAACGGCGCGAAGAACGCGAGGAGCGCTTGACGACGTCGCGCGTCAGCTCGTCGCGCAGCGACGAGACGATGAAGCCGTCCCGAGCGAGGCCCAAGGACACGCGCGACCGGTAGGGGCGCCGGGCGATGCTATCGAGCTCGTTGCAGCGGCGGCGACGGTCACACCTTCGTCGCAGCCGGCCGACCATCGGAGGTGGTGGCCCCACTCGCGGCCGTCGCGCGGAAGCCGCGGATCGTACTGCAGCGGCGTCCAGATCTCGCCGGCGGCGCGAGGACGTTCTCGAAGGTGCGCGGCAGGATGCCAACGATGGTGTATGGGACATCGCCGAGGCGGACCTCGCGTCCGATCACGGCCGGATCGCACCGAAGCGGCGGCGCCACAGGCCGTCGCTGAGCAGCACGACACGCGGCGCGCCGGGCCGGTCGTCGGCATCATCGAACCCGCGCCCGGCGCCGGCGGAATGCCGAGCACGTCGAAGTAGGCGGCGCTCACTCGCTGGCCTTCGAGCCGCTCGGGATCTCCCAGACGCCAGTGACGACGGGCTGCCACGGACGCATGACCGCAGCGACTCGAAGAGCGACTGCGGGCAAGCACCTCGCGATACGTGCCGAACGTGACGTCGACGCAGGTGCCGTTCTGTCCGCGGTCGCAGATGCTCAGCGATGCGTTCGGCGTTCGGGTACGGCAGAGGGTCGAACAGTGCCGGTTTAACCGTGCTGAAGATCGCGGTGCTGCCGCCGATGCCGAAGCGCGAGCGTGCAGACGGCCGCCGCCGTGAATCCCGGGGCCCGCCGCATCATGCGCACGGCGAAGCGCGCATCGTGCGCGAGCGCCGCCAGGCACGTCCCAGTCACCCGAGTCGCTCGCTCGCGCGTGGGCACTCCGCATCGCTCGCGCCAGCAGTCGGCGATCGACGACAGCGCCGCGCGCCAGTAGACGCCGGTTATCGTGATCCGCTCCATGCCACTGCTCTTCGATGTCGCCGGCGATCGCCTCGCGCAGGCGTGCCGGCAGGCACACACGCAGGAGCGCGCGCGCGAGATGGCGGCCGCCTCGGCTCGCTTCGCTCGCTCGGGGCAGGCCCTTCATGACGTGCCCAGCTTCGGCGCCAGCCCGCGCGCCATCTTCGTGAGCGCTTCGTGCGACCGGCGCAGCAGTTCCGTCCCTGCCGGCTCGATCCGGTAGTAGCGTTTGCGTTTCCCTCCGCGCTGCGGCGTCGTCTCACCGAGAGAAGAGGAGACCAGCCCACGTTGCTCGAGCCGATCGAGCGCCGTGTAGATCGCACCCGGCGACACCGTCCGTCCGGTGCGCTGCTCGATCGCTTCCCTGATGCGCGCGCCGTACGCGTCCCCTTCGAGCTGCACGAGCGCGAAGAGCAGCAACTGCTCGAACTCCCCCGAGATAAGTCCTCATAGTCGTAGTGTAGTTAATATCAGAAACAGTATGAAATCAAGTTAGAACATCGAACCCTGAACCCGAGCGAACCGAGAACCCTGAACCCTGAACCCTGAACCACGAGGGCGCGCAGCGCCCGAGCGGCGCGCGAGCGCGCCCGAGCTACGCCATGCGCTTGCGGCTGCGCATGACCGCGAGCGACAGGACCACGGCGCCCCACGCCGCCAGCGCGGCCACCTGCGGCCACAGGATCTCGAGGCCGATCCCTTTCAGGAAGATGCCGCGGACGATGATCAGGAAGTAGCGGAGGGGGATCAGGTAGGTGAACCATTGGATCACCTGCGGCATGTTCTCGATCGGGAAAATGAAGCCGGACAAGTAGATCATCGGCATGATGAAGAAGAACACCGACGTCATCATCGCCTGCTGCTGCGTATCGGACGTCGTCGAGACGAAGAGGCCGAGCGCCAGCGTGCAGAGGACATAGAGCACACTCAGTGCAATGAGCAGCAGGAAGCTCCCGCGCAGCGGCACTTCGAACCAGAACACCGCAACGGCGATCACGAGCAGGACGTCCACCATGCCGATGAGGCCGTACGGCAACAGCTTGCCGATGATGAGTTCCCAGCGGCGCAGCGGCGTCACGTTCAACTGCTCCAGCGTGCCGACTTCCTTCTCGCGCACGATCGCCATCGCGGCGAGGTTGGCGGTCACCACCAGCAGCACGAGCGCGAGGACGCCGGGGATCATGAAGTGCCGGCTGACGAGTTGCGGGTTGAACCAGACCCGAATGCGCGGATCGATGCGCCTGGGCCGGCCTCTGCCCGTCTGACTCGACGATCTCCCGTGCATATCCGCCAATGAGGTTCGTCGCATAGCCGAGCGCCACGGTCGTCGAATTCGCGTCGGTGCCGTCGGCCGCGACCTGCAGCGTGACCGGTCGGCCCGCGGCCAGGTCGCTGCCGTAGCCAGCCGGAATCGCCACCGCGAGCCAGGCCTCCCCGCTCTCGAGGAACGGCTCCACGTCGTTCACGGTCGTGACCTGGCCAATCACGGTGAAGTTGCGCGACGCGTCGAACCGATAGATCAGGTCGCGGCTCGCCGCCGAACGATCGCCGTCGGCCACGACGACCGGCACGTCCTTGACGTCGGTCGTCGCCGCGTATCCGAGGAGCGTGAGCTGGATGATCGGGGCGACGACCACGAGGCCAAACAGCCGTGGGTTCAGCCTCAGCTCGAGGAACTCCTTCCAGACCAATACGCGCAGGCGGGTCACGTGTCAGGCCCGCTCTCTCGCCAAGCGGACGGACGCCAGCAGCAATGCCGCCGTGGCGTAGATCCCCAGCGCCACGAACTCCGGCACGAGATGCTGCGCGGCGGTCCCCTTGAGCACGATGCCGCGCAGCGCCTCGAGGAAATACCGCGCCGGAATCGCGTGCGTAATCACCTGCAAGGCCGTGGGCATGCTCGCAATCGGAAAGATGAACCCCGACAGCATCAGCGTCGGCAGCATCGAGACGAGCAGCGCGATCTGGAACGCGACCTGCTGCGTGTCCGAGATGGTCGACACGAGTAGCCCCGTGGCGAGGGCGCCGACCAGGTAGAGCGACAACGCGAGCGCCAGCGTGAACCAGTTGCCGCGCATCGGCAGCCCAAACAGCAGCATCGACGCGCCGAATACGAGCGCTCCCGACCCGAGCGCGATCACGAAATGTGGAATCGCCTTCCCGGCGATGAACGGGAAGGTACCGATCGGCGCCATCCGCACCTGCTCGATCGTGCCGGTCTCCTTTTCCCTCACGATCGCCAGCGCGGTCGATGTCACGGCCATCAGCATCGTGATGTACGCGATCAAGCCCGGCACGAGGAACAGCGTGCTGCGCAGTTCGGGGTTGTACCAGATGCGCGGTTCGACGTTGATCAGCGGGACGGCCTCACCGCCCGCCGTGCGCAGGATGCTCGAGGCATAGCCGATGACCGTCGTCGCGGTATTGGCGTTGTCGCCGTTCACGATCACCTGCACCGGCGAGGTCACACCGGTGGCACGGTCGCGGGAGTAGCCTTCCGGGATCACGAGCACGGCGCGAGCGGCGTTCAGGTCCAACAGCCGCTCCGCCTCGCGCGCGCTGTAGACGGTCCCCACGAGATCGAAGTAGCCGGAGTTCACGAACGCCGATACCAGGGCGCGGCTCTCCGGCGTGCTGTCCCGGTCCTCGACGGCGAGCGCGATGTTCCGGATGTCGAAGTTCAGCGCGTAGCCATAGAGGAGCAGAAAGAAGACGGGCACGAAGGCCAGCACGAGCAACGTGCGCCGGTCGCGGCGGATCTGCCGCAGCTCCTTGCGCGCCACGGCAACGATGGTCACGCGGCGCCTGCCTTGTCCACGACGTCGAGAAAGACGTCCTCGAGCGAGGGGACGACCGCGTCCATCGCGTCTACCTGCAGTCCCTTGGCGCGCAGCCGCGAGGCAATGGCCGCGAGGTCGACGTCGCGAGACCGCAACACGGCGTGCAGCGCCGTGCCGAAGATGCTGGTCTTCTCGACCTCCGGCATCGCATCGAGGGCCTGCATCGCATCCACGGGCCGGTCGGTGCGGATCTCCACGATCGGACGGCCGGCAAAGATCTGCTTCACCTCCGGGATCGTGCCGATGGTCGCCAGGCGTCCGGCATGAATCAGCGCGACGCGGTGGCAGCGTTCGGCCTCGTCGAGGTAGTGGGTCGTCACGAGCACGGTCACGTCTCCGGCCGAGAGCGTGTCGATGAGGCGCCAGAACTGGCGACGCGAGACGGGGTCCACGCCGGCGGTCGGCTCGTCGAGGAAGAAGATGGGCGGCTCGTGCAGGATCGCGCAGCCGAGGGCCAGCCGCTGGCGCCATCCACCTGAGAGATCGCGCGCGAGCGTGGTTTCGCGTCCTGTCAGCCCGGCCATCTCGAGCACGAAGGCGCGGCGCCTTGCCAGCTGCTCGCGGTCCAGGCCGTAGATCCCGCCGAAGAAGGCGATGTTCTGGTCCACGGTGAGCAGTTCGTAGAGCGAGAAGCGCTGCGACATGTAGCCGATGCGCTGCTTCACCCCCTCGGGATCGCGGGCGACGTCCACGCCGCCGACGCGCGCGTCGCCCGCGCTCGGACGCAGGAGTCCGCAGAGCATCCGGATCGTGGTGGACTTCCCCGCTCCGTTGCTGCCGAGGAACCCGAAGATCTCCCCGCGGCGGACGTCGAAGGAGATGTCGTCCACGGCGGTGAAGGCACCGAACCGGCGGGTGAGCCCGCGCACTTCGATGGCGTTCATCGTGCTCGGGCTCGTTCGAGATTCGCCTCGGCCAGCCGTGCGGAGGCGACGGCGCGTGTGCGATCGAGTTCCGCCTGCAGGAGCGCGACCTCCGCGTCCAACACTTCGGTACTCGTCGCCACCCCGGCGCGATAACGCTCGCCGAGCACGCGATGGGTTTCGGTGGCACTGCGGATGCCGTCCGCCGCGGCATCGATGGCCGCGCGCGCCGACTGGAGTTCCAGTTCGCGCTGCTGGATCTCGAAGGCGGTCTGGCGGTCGAACTCGGCGAGGCGGGCGTGGAACGCCCGTGTTGCCGCGGCGGCTTCCGCCTGCTCCGCCTTGCGGCGTCCGCCGTCCCACAACGTCCAGGTGAGGTTGACCCCGACGTCCCAGGAGTCCTCCCAGTCCGCCGCGCGCGGGAAGATCCGCGGGTTGGGCCGCGCATAGTCGTACCCGCCGACCACGCCGACCTGGGGTTTGATGGCGGCTCCCACCGCGTCCTCCCGCGCCTCGGACGCCTCGAGCCGCCGTTCCAACGCCGTCCGCTCCGGCCGCGGCCGTCGCCGGTGGTCTGACCCTGGTCTGACCCCGGTCTGACCCGAGGTCTGACCCTGGTCTGACCCCAGTCTGACCCCGGTCTGACCCCGGTCTGACCCAGGTTTGACCCTGGTCTGACCCCAGGTCTGACCCGGTGAGGCGGCGGAGGTCGGCTTCGGAGATCAGGCGGAGGTTGCGGGCCTCGATGGCGAGCACCTGCTGGCGCGAGCGTTGCGCTTCGGAGGCGGTGACGTCGCTGGGGGAAATCAGGCCCTGCTCCAGGCGCGTGCGGAGGTCGCGCAGGTGAACATCGGTGCGCTCCAGCCCGCGCGTGAGCACCTGCTCCGTCTCGCGCGCGGTCACCAGCGCCCAGAAGGCCCGGGTGACTTCGAGCCTGAGATCGGCACGGGCGGCCGACAGGTCGCCGGCAATCGCCTCACGCTCGGCGCGAGCCGCGCGTGTCAAGGCATCGACGCGGCCGCCGGTATAGATCGGCCACTGCAGGTCCAGGCGCGCGCGGTAGTTGTCGGGGACGTCGGGATACAGGACGCGAAGCGGTTGCAATGGCTGGACAATCACGTACGGATCCACGTGGTTCGTACGGAGGTAGCTGGCCTGCGCCGCAATCGTGGGCCAGCGCGCCGCATCTCGCGCCGTCTCGGCGGCCGCCGCGCCCGCCTGACGGGCTTCGAGCTCCGCGAGCCGGGCGCTGTACTTCAGCGCCAGGTCGATCGCTTGTTCGAGCGTCAGCGTATCCTGCGCCCGCGCAGATCCGCACCACAGCAGGACGCACAGCCCAACGCAGATCGCCCGCTTACCTCGCACGTTCATATCTCCTTCGCTGCCGCTGCTCGCTGCTCGCGGTTCGCTGTTCGGGTGCCGGGCGATGAGAGCATGCCGATGAACACATCCTCGAGGCTTGCGCTGACCGGGCGAATGCTGGTGATGGCAATCCCTTGCCGCTTCCAGCGCGTTCCGAAGCGCGGCCTCCGCGCCGGTCGCCTCGGTGTCGAAACGCACGTGCGCGCGCTGACCGAACACCTGGACGTCGGCGACACCGGGCACGGCGGCGAGGAGGTCGACCGGCGGGCGCGGCGCGTCTGCGATGACCTCGAAGATCTGGCCACCGAGCGTTCCCTGCAGCGCCCCCGGACGATCAACGGCGAGCACGCGTCCTTCGTGCAGAAGAACGATGCGGCCGCAGCGTTCGGCTTCGTCGAGATACGGCGTGGACATCAGGATGGTGAGGCCGCGCGCGAGAAACTCGGAGAGCAGCTTCCAGAACTCCCGGCGCGCGACGGGATCGACACCGGTCGTCGGCTCGTCGAGGATGAGCACGTCAGGTTCGTGCACCAGCGTGCACGCCAGCGCCAGCTTCTGCTTCATCCCACCCGACAGGCGGTCCGCGCGCCGCGCCCGGAACGCCGTCAGTTGCGTCATGTCGAGCAGCCGGTCGCGTGCCGCCTCGTAGCGCCTGACCCCGTGCAACTCCGCAAAGAAACCGATGTTCTCGTCGATCGTCAGGTCGCCGTAAAGCGAGAACCGCTGCGACAAGTAACCCACCGCGCCGGTGATGCGCCGATGCTCGCGGACCGGGTCGTGCCCCATCACCCTCACGTCCCCTGACGAGGGGCGCAGCAGCCCGCAGGCGATGCGAATCGCCGTCGTCTTCCCGGCGCCATCCGGCCCGATCACGCCGAACATCTCTCCGCGTTGCACGGAGAAGGACACGGCGTCCAGCGCGCGCAGCGCGCCATAGGATTTCGAGACCGCGGCGAACTCAACGGCCGGCGGCAATCTCCGCCTCCACCGGCATGCCCGGCTTCAGGATGCCTTCGCGGTTGTCAACCGAGACCTTGATCCGGTAGACAAGCTTCGAGCGTTCGTCGGCGGTCTGCACGTTGCGCGGCGTGAACTCGGCGCGGGGCGAAATGAAACTGATCGTGCCCGGCACCCGTTGCCCCGCGTCGGTCACCAGCGTCGCGGCCTGCCCGAGCTTCAACGTCGGGACGACCGGTTCATCGACGTAAACGTTCGCCCAGGCGCGATCGAGATCCGAGATGACGGCGAGCGGCGTGCGTGGCGCCACGACTTCTCCCGCATCCACGAGCTTCGACGTAACCGTGCCGGCGACCGAGGACTTCACGGTGGCGTCCGACATGTTCTTTTCCAGCGCCGCGATCTGCGCTTCGACCGCTGCCACTCGCGCACGGGCAGCGGCAATCTCCTCTGCGCGTGCGCCGGACTGCAGCCTCACGACCGTTTCGTCCGCGGCTTTCGCGCGCTCGCGCGCCGCCGCCACCCGCGAAACCGCCACCTGCTTTCTCGTCGCCGCATCGTCCCTCTGTTTCCGCGATCCGGCATTGGCCTGCAACAGCGCCTCGAAGCGCTTCAGGTCCGCGTCCGCCGACTCGAGCTCTGCCTGCGCGGCGACGACGTCGGCCTCGGCGGACTGCGCCTGCGCCCGCGCGTGCCGGATTTCTTCCGGCCTGGCCCCCGCCTGCAGCAGCTTCAACTGCGCCACGGCCTGGTCTCGTTCCGCACCTGTCCGGGTGATGGTGATCGCCACGTCCGCGGTGTCGAGGCGCGCGATCACGTCGCCGGCATTGACGCGCTTCCCCTCTTCGACGAGCAGTTCCACCACGCGTCCGCCGACTTCCGCCGCCACGCGCACCTCGGTCGCTTCGACGTAGCCGCTGGCGCGCGGCGCCTCAGCTGCGCCGCGATTGCAGGCGCCCGCAACCGAGAGCAGGGCCAGTCCACAGACGAACGCTCGCGTCATCGCATTCTTCCTTCAAGCGTGTGCAACGCGACGCGCTGCACGTTCGCGATCACTTCCTCGGATCCGTAGCTCACGGCTCCCTTGATACCGAAACGTGCCATCCGCTTCCGCAACGGGCCGCTCGCGTAATACAGCAGCAGCGGCGCGACAATGCCGCCGTGCAGGAGGAGCGGTTCGATCGGCTGGAACCGGCCGGCGTCGACCCCTTCGCGAACGATCAGCGCCAGGCGCTGGACGATGCCGCCGACGATCTTGATGGTGCCGGCCTCGAGGTGCGTGCCGCCTTCGGCGATCTCGCGGAACCAGATCGGTGGAAAGTGCGGACGCGCTTCGGCCTCGCGGGCGATGGCCTCCACGAAGGCGCGGATCTTTCCCTCCGGGGTGGAGTGCCGGGCCGCCATCTCGTCGAGGCGAGCGGCGACCGCGGTGAACATGTCGTTGAGGATTTCGCGGTAGAGCGCGGCCTTGCTCTTGAAGTGGTAGTAGATCATCGCCTTGTTGACGCCGGCGGCGGCCGCGATGCGGTCGACGTTGGCGCCGGCGAAGCCGCGCGCGGCGAACTCGTGGCACGCGGCCCGAAAGACCCATTCCCGGGATCCGCCGTCGGTGCCGCGCAACCGCCGCTTCGTCATAACTAACTAGTTGGTTAGTTTATAGTGACGGCGGAGCAGGTGTCAAGGTTGGGGCGGGTGCCGCATTACTCGTCGCGCAGGGCTTCGATCGGCTGGATGCGCAGGCCCTGCCGCGCCGGACCGATCGTCGCGATCACGCCCATCGTCATCATGAGCAGGATGACGATCGGCAGGAGCATCGCGCGGTAATTCCGCAGGATGTCACCTTCGAGGGTCTGCTCCAGGCCGACCGCGGCGATCAAGCCGAGGACCGCGCCGGCGCCCAGCTGCGCCAGGACGCGCGAGAAGATGCTGACAAGGATCCGGTTGCGATTGGCGCCCAGCGCCGCGCGAATGCCGATCTCGCGCCGCCGCCGCGCCACCGTGAGCGACATCAGCGAATAGATGCCGGCCGATGAGAGCAGGATCACGCTCAGGATCACCAGCGCGAGGCTCACGCCCATCAACCGCATCATGCCCTGTGCCTTCTTCAACGCGATTTCGGCGGTGGAGACGTCGAGCAACAGCATGTCTGGATCGATCGACGCGCTGAGCTCGCTTAGCGGATCGGCAAGCGCCGCAGGATCGCCGGTACGCACGCGCACGTTGAGGCGGGCGGGATACAGGTCGCCGGCGGCGACGGCGTGATAGACCCGGCCTTCCGACTCGTCGTCCAACGGTCCGGGAGCAGGGAAATCGGGCACCACGCCGACGATCTCATACCAGCGTTCAGGCGCGACATTCCCCGACGGCGCCTCACCGCTGACGTACTTGATCCGGCGGCCGAGCGGATTGGCGCCGCTGAACACCTGGTCGACCAGCGCGCGGCTGACGAGCACACCGGGCGTCACGCCGGCGGCGTCGGCCGACGCATCGGCGGCGGTAAGGTCGCGCCCGATGCTCACCGGCACGTCGAACGCGGAAAAGAAATTGGGTGTGACGCGATTGAATCGCACCAACGTGCCGCGCGTGGTGCCCTCCACGGGCACGCCTTCAGCCTCGAGCACTTCGAAGAGCTCGCGGCCGGGACTGGTCAGCGAAAACGTCACGTCGCGCACGCGTGAGTCCTCTTTCAGGCGGCGCTCGATTTCCGCGAGCGCGCCGCCATACCGCGCGGCGAACGCCTTGTCACCCGCTCCGGTCGGCGATGCAGCCGTGCGATCGAGCGACAGGCTCGCGTTGAGAAACTCGGCGGTAGCGTAGCCGCCGCCAGACTGGATCTTGAGGGAGCTCCACGCGAAATACGTCGCCATCGGCAGGGTCGCGACCGTGACCGCGACCTGTGCCACGATCAGCGCCGTCCACAGCCGCCCCATCTGCATGCGCGATCCGCTGCCAGGCGAAAGCGTTTGCAGCCGCGTGTGGACGTGGCGGCCGGTCGCCTTGAGCGCCGGCGCCACGCCGACGATGGCCGCCGCGAACAGCGTCAGCCCGACAACGTAGATCACGGTGCCGGGTTGAAGCTGCAGCGAGAACCAGAAGGGCGAGCGGCCGACCACGGTGAGCATCGCGCTCTCGATGTAACGGAGCGCGACGGCGGTGAGCCCGATACCGATCACCGCCGACACGCCGGCCAGCATGAGCGCTTCGACGAACAGCTGCGCCACAATCCGGCGCCGGCTGGCCCCGAGCGCCGCGCGCACGGCGATCTCGCCTTGCCGCGTCGCCGTCCGCGCGTAGACGAGAATGGCGACGTTGACGCAGATGAGGACCAGCAACAGGACGATCGCCATCTCGAGCCCGTAGAGCGCGAGCGCGTCCTCAGGATCGTCTATCTCGCTGAAGGCGTGGGCGTACGCGATCACCTGCGGGCGCAGGTGTTCGTGGGTCGCCGGCGACGCGGCCGCCAGCCGCCGGCTGATCGCCGTAAGCTCCGCCTCGCGCGCTCTCGAGCGTGGTCCCCGGCGCGAGCCGCCCAAACACATTGATGCTGGGACCGCTGCGCGGCGCATAGGCGGCGGCATCGAGACGCCACGGGATCCAGAAGCTGTGGTACGCCGGGAACCCGAAGCCTTCCGGCATCACGCCGACGATCGTGTAGGCCGTGGGACCAAGCGCCACCGATTGGCCGACGATGTCGGGATCGGCGCCGAAGCGGCGGACCCACTCGTCATGACCGATCACGATCGCGTCAGGCGCGCCCGCGCGCTCGTCTTCCGGCAGCAGCGTCCGGCCACGATACGCCCCGACGCGGGCCGCGCGAAACGCCGAGGCCGAGATCTCCGCCACCATCACGACCTCGGGCGGCCGGTCGCCGACGATCAGGTTGCGCTGGACGTTGCGCGACACGCTGAAGTCCTCGACGGACGTCGCGTCGCGCCACGCCTCGAGGTCGTAGAGCAGGCGCAACTCGCGATCGTTCGTCGAGGCGTCCCAGTTCACGAGCGAGACCAGGCGATCACCCTCGGGCAGCGGCAGCTTCGTGCCCATCACCATCGAGACGATGGTGAAGGCGCCGGCGGCGATCGTGATGCCGACCGACATACCGAGCACGCTGACGAGGCTCAGGCCCGGATAGCGGAGCAGCATGCGCCAGGCCAGCGTGAAATCGAGCGCGGAAAACGCCGGGCCCTGACGGATCCGGCGCTGGCGTTGCCGCTCGACGAGTCCGGTGCCGATCGCGTTCAGACAGGCCGCAAACCCGAAGGACAGGCGGGCCCGTCCCGCGCGGGCGGTGAGCTCGCGGTCGAAGGCATCGATCATCTCCACGCCATAGAGATCACGGTGGCGGCGGGGAAAGGCGCGCAGCGCAAGCTGATACAGACGCGTCACTTCGGGCCTCCGAACATGTTCTGCGCGCGGGCCACATCGAGGAGCGCCTGCAGCCGTTCGGATTCCGCGCGCGCGACCGCGCGGCCGAAGCTGGTGCGCTGGTAATACCGCCGCGCCGGCCCGCCGCTCGCATCGCCCTTCGGCGTCGATTCGGTGACCAGGCCTTCGTCCACCATCCTCGCGAGCGCGGCGTAGAGCGTGCCGGGAAGGATCGCCTCGCGGCCTTCGGTCATGGCCGACACCGCCTGCATGATGGCGTAGCCGTGCATGGCCTCGCCGTCGCCGAGGGCGAGCAGCACCTGGTAAGTGGAATGTTTGAGCGGGATGAGCTCGGCGGGGTCACGCGTCAGTCGGCGCATCGTATTCGCCTTAGACTATAGTTTGAATCGAATAGTTCCCGCGCCCTGCACTTTTTTTCTGTAGCACCCTGCTCGTGCGTGCGTATGACGGCCGTCATGCGGCACCTCCGCGCGATGTGTATCAATAGAGACATGAGCCGCTGGAGCACACCAGAGACCGTGCAGGGGTTCGTCCAGTCCCCTCCGAACGACACGCTCCTCGCCTTCGCGGCGCACCAACGCCAGGGTCCCTCGCCGATCGCGCTCGACATTGGATGCGGAGCGGCGCGCAACGCGGTGCCTCTGGCGCTGCAGGGCTGGAAGGTCATCGGGACCGACAACTCACGGCCGATGCTCGCGGCGGCGCGCGCGCGCGCCCATGCGGCGTGGCGTGAACCACGCCCTTTTCGTCGAAGCCGGCATGGACCACGTCCCGGTCGCCGACAACACCGCCGACCTGATCGTCGCGCATGGCATCTGGAATCTTGCCCGCAGCTCCGCCGAACTCCGGCGCGGCGTCGCCGAAGCCGCGCGGGTCGCGCGGCCAGGCGCCGGACTCTTCCTCTTCACGTTCTCGCGGCAGACGTTGCCGCCAGACGCGCCCCCCGTCGGCGGCGAGACGTTCGTCTTCACGCAGTTCGCCGGAGAGCCCCAGTGTTTCCTGACGCGTGACGAGATCCTGCACGAGCTCGCGGCCGCCGGGTTCACGCCCGACGCCGCCGTTCCACTCACGGAGCTGAACGCACGCACCGGGATGATCGCGTCGCGCGGACCAGTGATCTACCAGGGAGCGTTCAGGTGGGACGGTTAGCGCCAGCGCGCGCCGCCGATCTGGCGCCGTCTTCCAGCTTGCCACTCGCCTACTACGGCGTCGCCCACGCCGGCCTGGCGAGCGCCCTCGCCGTCCTGGTGTGGGATCCGTCGCTTCCCGGAGCATCCTTTTATCACCCGCGCCTGGTCGCGCTCGTCCACTTGCTCACGCTCGCGTGGATCACCGGCTCCATCCTCGGCTCGCTCTATGTCGTCGGGCCGCTCGCGCTGCGGATCCCAATGATCGTGCGGCGCACGGATTGGGTCGCCTTCGCGTCGTTCGCCGCTGGAGTGCTCGGGATGGTGTCGCACTTCTGGATCGGCACGTACGACGGCATGTCATGGTCAGCCGGCCTCGCCATGCTGCCGATCGTCCGCGCGTGCTGGCTCATCGTCCGAGGGATGCCGAGGTCGTCAGCCCCGCCCGCCGTGTTGCTTCACGTAGGCCTCGCCTTCATCAACATCTTCGCGGCGGCGACGTTGGGAATCCTCATCGGGCTCAACCGGAGCCGAGGCTTCATGACGCTGTCCCCGCTCGGCGTGATGTTCGCGCACGCGCATCTCGCCGCGATCGGATGGGCCGCCATGCTGGTGATTGGACTCTCCTACCGGCTGATCCCGATGATGCTGCCAGCCGCCATGCCGACCGGACGCTCGCTGGCCCTCAGCGCGCTGTTCCTGGAGAGCGGTCTCGCAGTGATCGTCGTGGGGTTGCTGGTTGGCAGCCACTGGTTGTTACCCGGAGCCCTCCTGATCGCCGCCGGCTTCGCCAGTTTCGTCTTCTGCCTGCGGCGTGCGGTGCAGCATCGCCTTCCCCGCCCGCCTGCGCTGCCCTCGCGCGACTGGTCCACGTGGCAGACGCATGCGGCGTTTCTCTGGCTGCTGGTAGCGCTGGTCCTCGGTGTCGCGCTCAGCACAACGGTTGGCGGAGACTCCCGGCTGACGATGATGTGGGTGTACGGCGTGGCGGGACTGGTCGGCTTCCTGGCGCAGATCGTCGCCGGCATCGAAGGACGGCTCGTGCCGCTCTACGCGTGGTATCGCGCCTTCGCGAAAACCGGCGGGCCGCCCGACCGCGCGGCAAATGCACTGCCCTCAGCCGCCTTCGCCCGCGCGATCTTCATCTGCTGGACCACCGGCGTGCCTCTGCTGGCGTGGGGCCTCGCGGCACAAGTCGAGCCCGTCATCTCGATCGGAGCGGCGGCCCTGCTGGCCGGCGTGGTCGTCGGCGCGGCCTACGTGCGGTGGATGCTCATACAATCGTCAATTCCCGATCCGCCACGGCCCTGACTGCGACGAGACCTGCCCCCCGCGCTCCGGCATGCGGTCGATGCGCAAGACGCGCAGATACAGGAACACGCAACAGGCGAAGAGCACTGCCGACGAAAGGAACCCTGGCAGCGCCACACCGCGATGCCCCGCGAGGTAGGACTCCAGCGTCGCGGTGAGCAGCCACATCTGCACCATCAGGACGATGATGACGAGAACCATCACGGCGTCGATCGCGACGCGGCGGCGGCGGCGGGCGGGGCTCGAGATGTCTTTCACTCGCTGTCTCCGTGCAGCGTCAGGCCGACGGCGACGAGCTCGTCGCCACGCTGCTCGAGCCTGACCTGCGGGAGCGGACGTGGCGGCGGCCCCTGGAGCACGCGACCGTTCGCGGCCGAGAAGTAGCCTTCATGGCACGGGCACTCGAGGCGGTCGCGTTCGGGCGCGTAGTACACCGCACACGAGAGATGCGTGCACTTCTGGCTGAACGCGGTGAATGTCGCCATTCGTCCGGCGCACCAGGATGCAGGGATCGGCCGCTTCGGGATAGGAGAAGAACCGAACGGTACCCGGCGCGATCTCCGAGACACGCCCCACCACGGCCTCGGGCCACTCGTGACGCTCCTCGGCGGTCAGCGCCTTCAGCCAGATCCACCCGTTCCCCGCCACCATGCCGAAGCTGGTGAGCACCAGGAACTTGGTGAACTGGCGCCGCTGGACGTAGGCGTCCTCACTCGCGTGGACCGAGAACTCCTCGGCCCAGACTGGCTTGGTCGACGAGCCATCCCTGGAAGTCATCGGGCTGCTTCTCCATGTAGTCTTCGACGTCGATCGCGATCACCGGCTCCGATGCCGGCGCCATCATGAACACCTTCGTGCGCACGTACTGATTGCCGAAGCGGAACTCGTTGGTCGGCGAGGCCATCCGCTGTCGGGCGATCACGTCAGGCGGGCCGAACGAGAGCGCCTGGCTCGGGCAGACGGTCGCGCACATCGGGCGCAGGCCGACCGACGTCCGGTCGTAGCACATGTCGCACTTCATCATCAGCTCGGGCCCGACGTGGACTGTCGGGACCCCGAAGGGGCACGCGAGCACGCAATTGGAGCAGGCGACGCAGCGCGGCTTCAGCGCGCTGCGGACGATGCCGTCCTCCCCTTTCTTGATGGCATCGGCCGGACAGACCAGGGCGCACGTCGGCTCCTCGCAGTGCATGCACACCATCGGGGTCGTGGCGATGCTGTTCGGGCGGTCGATGTAGTCGACGTGGATCATCGACACGCCGCGGTGCGTGTCGCACTCGGAGCAGGCGGCCATGCACGCGCGGCAGCCGATGCAACGTGAGGGGTCGACGAAGAATTCGTAACCGTGCATCACGCGTCTCGCTTGCCCGCCGTAGCGTTAGCGGAGGCGGGCGACCAACCGGTTTCCTCGAGGCGCCACGCCTCGAGCTCGGCGGGCGCTGGCGCTGGCACCTTCTCGATGCGACAGGCCGACACCTTGTACTCGGGGATCTTGCTGCGCGGATCGAGCGTGCGGTGCGTCAGCAGGTTGGCGGATCGCCGGCCGGGCCAGTGGTAGGGAATGAACACCGTGTCGGGCCGGATCGTCTTGACGACGTTCACCTGCGCGACGACCGACGCGCGGCGCGTCGTGATCTTTGCCCAGTCGCCAGACTGGATGGCGTGCGCCTCCGCCAGCCGCGGATGCATCTCGATCTTGGGCTCGGGATACTGGTCGACCAGCGGACCGATGCGCCTGGTCTGCGTGCCCGAGAGATAGTGGCTCACGACCCGGCCCGTCGTGAGCAACACCGGGAACGAGGCGTCGAGCGGGTCGCCGTTCTCGCGCCACTCGGTGACCTGGAAGTGCGCCTTGCCGTCCTTGTGGTAGAAGCGCTGGTCCTCGAAGAGGCGCGGCGTCCCCGGGTGGCCGATCTCGGGGCACGGCCAGAAGACCCCGAGCTCGTCTTCGATGCGCTGCCACGTAATGCCGTAATAGTCCGCGAGGCCCCCCTTCGAGGCGACGCGTAGCTCTTCGTAGATCTCGCGCGTGCCCGGATACTCGAAGTACTGCCCGCGGCCCAGTCGCTTGGCGAGGTCGCAGATGATCAACGCGTCCGAGCGCGCCTCGCCGGGAGGATCCACCGCCCGGTTGATCTTCTGCACGCGCCCTTCGGCACTGCAGACGACCCCTTCGTCCTCCTCCTGGAGGCTGCCCGCGAACACGACATCGGCGTGGTGCGCCGTCTCCGACAGGAAGAAGTCGATGACGGCGAAGAACTCGAGCTTCGAGAGCGCCTCGCGCGTGAAGTTCGCGTCGGGCAATGAGACCAGCGGGTTGAAGCACATCGAGAGGAGTGCCTTGATCTCGCCGCTGTGGATCGCATTCATGATCTCTTGCGCCGTCAGCCCGGGCCCTGGCAGGCTGTCGGGATCCACGCCCCAGACTCCGGCGACGTACTTGCGGTGCTCGGGATCCGCGATCGAGCGCATGCCGGGCAGTTGGTCGGCTTTCTGCCCGTGCTCGCGGCCACCCTGGCCGTTGCCCTGGCCGGTGATCATCATGCAGCCGGCCCCCTCGCGTCCGACGTTGCCGGTCGCGAGGTAGAGATTGAGCATCGCCAGGCAGTTCTCAACCCCTTTGGAGTGGTGCTCGATGCCGCGCGCGTGGAGGCCCATCGCGCGATCGGTCTCGCCGATCCAATGCGCGGCCTTCTCGATCTGCGGCGCCGGCACGCCGGTGACCTGCGCGGCGCGTTCCGGCGTCCACGCCTGCACGGAGGCGCGAACCGCATCGAACCCGGTCGTGTAGCGCATCGACGTAATCCTGCTTCACGAGGCCGTCCCGCACGATCACGTGAAGCATGCCCAGGAACAGCGCCAGGTCGGTGCCGGGACGCACGGGCAAGTAGAGATCCGCGTTGCGAGTAATGGGCGTCATGCGCGGATCGACGACGATGAGGCGGCCGCCGCGCTCGCGGCACTGCCAGAGATAGTGGGTGGTGATCGGTGCGCACTCGGCAGTGTTGGAACCCGCGATCAGCACGACGTCGGCGACCGCGAGGTCCGGCCACGGGTTGGTGGCGCGGTCGATGCCGAAGGTCAGCCGGTAGGCGGTGCCTGCCGACACCATGCACAGCCGGCCGTTGTAGTCGATGTTCTTCGTCTGCAGGGCGACGCGCGCGAACTTGCCGAGCACGTAGGCCTTCTCGGTGACCATCGACGCGCCCCCGTAGACAGCCACCGCGTCGCGGCCGTACTTCTGCTGGATCTCGGTGATGCGACGCGCGGTCAGATCCAACGCCGCGTCGTACGAAATGGGTGCGAAACCCTCCCCGGTGCGGACGAGATTCGTCAGGAGCCGGTCGGGATGACTCCCCTGCAGGTAGCGCTTGACGCCCTTCGGACAGAGCATCCCGTGGTTGAACGGGAATTCCTCCCAGGGCTCGAAGCCCACGACCTTCTCGTCGCGCACCTTGAGCTGGATGCCGCACTGCATCCCACAGAATGAGCAGTGCGTCTTGACCAGGCGGTCCGCCGGCCGCCGCGTCGCGTCTTCCCAACCCCCGGGCGGTTCGTCGTTGAGATGCGGTCCGTAGGTGCGCGCCAGCGCGTCGATGGGAATCGGAGGTTTAGACATCGGCCTCACTCCGCAACCGTAATTGCGCGGTCGCGAGCGTCACCCGCTTGCACGCGGGGCACAGCCCCTGCCACGTTTCTGCCGGACCGTCGATCCGGTAATCGAATCCCAGCTCTGGCAGCACGCGCCGCAAGTCGTCGATCTGCATCCGCGACGCGTACCGCTCGTGGCAGCGCGCGCAGAGGGCGCCTTCGTCACGCGCCCCCTGGTCCTGATAGAGCTTCACGCCCAGCTGCGCCGGACGCTGAAAGATGTGAAAGAACTTGCCAAATGGCAGGTACAGCAGCACACCGATCACCGTGATGGCGTGCAGGATCGACAGGAACCCGTAGAACGCGCCGCCGAACCAGATCGTGGATGCCGTCAGCGCCAGGCCCGTAATCGAAACCGCGAACAACAGGATCAGCGGCAGGAAGTCGGCCGCGAAGTCCTGGAGCGCGAACGCGCCGCGGTCGCGCAGCCGCCGCCAGAGCGCCAGCGCGATGCCGCCGAGCACCATCACCGCGGCGATGTCGAGACCATGGAACAACAGCCACGAGACCACCGTGCGGATCCGGAACGAACCCACGGGAAATCCGAACAGGTACGTCACGTACGTCATCTGGTCGTCGGGCGCCGACCCGAAGTGAATCCACCCGAAGACCAACGGGAACGTAATCGCGACGGCGAGGAGGCACCCCCAGAACAGCAGCTGGTGCATCCACCAGCGCAGGTGCGAGCGCCGGCGAATGAACGTCTGCCCGAGCAGGTGCGTGCCGGCGGTCGCGACCAGGGTGCCGGTGCTGCGCAGCGCGCCACCCATGCGGATCAACTCGAACGTGCGTTCGAAGAAGCGGCGCGTGGGCGGCTTGTTCAGCCAGGTGGCGTAGTGGTACACGATGCCCCAGGTCGCGAAGATCACCGCGAACGTGTAGATCACGAGCGCGGGATCGAAGTTCTGCAGGTTCCGCGATCCCACCACGATCGCCGCCACCAGCATCCCCGTCGCCATGGTCGCCCACGCGCCCGCGCGGAGCTGCTCGCCGGTGCGCGACGAGATCAGCGCCCCGCGCTCCTGCGCCAGCTGCCGCGGCACGAGTAACCGGTGGTTGAGGGTCCACAGACCTGCGGCAGTCAGCGCAAGGAGCCCGAATCCCGGCCACACCTCGCCCGTGCGGTCGCGGAAAAAGCCCAGCAGCAGCGGCGGGAAGAAGCCGCCGAGGCCGCCGATGGCGCCGACCAACCCGGTAACCGTGGCGACGCTGGTCGGAAAGAGCTCCGGCACCAGCTTGAACACCGCACCGTTGCCGACGCCGAGCAGCGCCGCGCAGCCGAGCGCGCCCACGGTAAATGGCAACATGGACGGCCACATCAGCAGCAGCGCAAAAGGAACGACGCCGGCGAACACGCCGGAGAGGACGCGGGCGCCGCCGATCTGGTCCGCCAGCACGCCGCCGGCCGGGCGCATCAAGGTGGCGAGCACGACGAACCCGGCCGTGCGGAACCCCGCATCGGCGGGCGACAGGCCGAACTGGTCGCGCAGGAGGGTCGGCAGGTAGATCGAGAACGCGACGAAGCCGCCGAACGTGAGGAAGTAGAAGGCGGCGAGCACCCACGACATACGCTCCGTCGTGAGCACGCGGATCATCGCCCCGAAGCTGGCCGGACGGACGGTCACCGGCGCGTTGCGCGCAACCGTGAAGAAGAGCACGGCCCACACCGCGCACAGCGCCGCCACGGTATAGAAGACGTTATCGAGCCCGTAACGCGCCGCGATGAGCGGGCCCAGGAACACCGCGGCGGAGTGCCCCATATTGCCGAGGCCGTAGACCCCGAGCGCCATCCCCTGCTGTTCGGGTGGGAACCAGCGCGACGAGAAGCCGACACCGATCGCGAAGCACGAACCCGACACCCCGAGCAGGAAACCATAACCGAGCAGCTGTTCGTAACTGGCGGCGCGGGGAACGATCGCCGCCGCGACCGCGGTGAAGGCGAACAGCGCCGTGAACATCACGCGGCCGCCGAAGCGGTCGGTGAGCAGTCCCATCGGGAGGCGCGCCAGCGAGCCGAGCAGAACCGGAACGGCGACGAGGAAGGCGGTCGCCTGCGCACTGAGGCCAAACTGGGTGCGGAAGGTGGGGGCGAAGGCGCTGATCAGGCCCCAGGCGGCGAACCCCAGCGCCATCGAGAAGGTCGCATAGCCGAGGTTTCGCCACGCTGCTGCGTTGTGCCGCATGCGGTCCCGGCCACTCTACTCTGGCGCGTCCGCTCCATACAACACGGAGAATTCCCCATCGCGAGTGCCTAGCATCCTTTCACGGGACGGATCTTCTTTCCGTGGAAGACGTCCATCGGAATCCGGTGCGTGGTGTAGACGCGTGAGATCAGTTCGTTGAGCGCCGGATCGTACGCGGCGAATTCCTCTGGCGTCTCCACCTTGATATCTCCGGTGAAGCACTCACCGTAGTTCGAGAAGAACCACCACTGCACGCCTTCGGCCCAGTACTCGCCGGCGTTGGTCGTCGCATAGTGCTTCCGGCCGTCCGGGTGCACGTACTTCCCGGCCGCCATCGCCTTGTCGTAGGCGGCGCGAATCTCGGCGTGCATCGCGGGATCCACCTCGCGGAGGCCCGTCATCATCGCGTGCGCGAACTCGTGCACGAAGATGTGCTCGCCCCAGTAACGCGTGCCGGGATAGCCGAGCAAATTCTCCTCCGCGCCGGTCGTTGGATTGCCTCCGAGGCCGCGCGAGCGGTTCGCGTGGTAGTCGCGATCCTCTTGCGTGACCGGTTCCTCACGCGACGCACCGGGCCGCTTCATCTTCGAGTATTCGGGGATGTCCATCGTCATTTCGACTTCCGCGATGACTCCGGTCCGCCAGTTGCGCGCGATCAGCGCCTTGCGGATGTCGGACCGGGCGGCCAGCATCGAGTTGACGATGTCGCGCGCGACGAGGAGCGCGGCATCCGGGACCTTCTCCGAGGCGATCACCGGGATTCCCGCGGCGTCCACGTACTTCTTGTAGAACGGGCTCACGCCGAGCGATTCCGGCACGGGCCCGATGTTCGCTTTGACGTAGTCGGAGATCAGTTCCACCGGCGCGCCCGCCTTCAACCGCTGCTGCTCGCGCTCGCGCCGGTTGGCGTCGGCGCGGGCACGCGCCTCCGCTTCGGTGCGCTGCGGCCGCGCCGCTTGTGGCGGCGTGGGCTTCTCCTGTGCCGCCCCGACGCAGACGAGCGCCGCGACGAAGAGGCCGGCAAGTTTGATAGTCATGGCGTCACTTTCACCGCGCCGGTGATCGGCGCCAGGCGTCCTGTGTGTTTCTTGTTGAAGGCTTCGACGTCCGCGAGCAGCTTCTTGAAGTCCTGCTCGGCGACGTCGATCTGGGCACGGAAGTCCTTGAAGACGCGCGACGGAACCGGAGGTCGGACGATAGCCGATGCCGCCCATGACGTCACCGCCGGCGCCGCCGATCTCGGCCATCAGCCACACCAGGTTCAGATACAGCTTGTACTTCTCGACGTACCACTTGTCGTCGCTGTGCATCTCCGTGCGCGACAGGTAGTGCAGCTCGGTGTCGTACATCCGCTTGGAGATGCCGGCCAGCGCTGCGTCGAGCTGCGAATCCTTACCGTGTTGCTGGCGCAGATCTTCGACCTGCATACGCATCACTTCGATGCGGTTGATCCGATCCACGACCTGGTTCATGGCGGCGGCGACGTCGCGCTGCATCTGCGAGCTGGCGGCGAGGTCGGCATCCGACGACGGGCAGCGTCACGTCGCGCCACACCTCGAAGGGCTGCGCGTGCGGCTTTCCGTCCAGCGTCAGCCGCACGGTGTATTTCCCGGGCGCCGCCGTCGGTTGCCAGTTTTGCGCGCCCAGCCCCCAGTGGGTCACCGGCCGTTGCCGTCCCTGCCAGCGTCCCGCGTCCCAGATGTGCGGGTTGTCGGGCGGGATCGATCGCAGCACCGGCTGGTCCGGCGACGGATAGCGCAGGTTCCACGTCGCGCGGTTCAGGCCCTGCCGGCGCCGCGATCTCGCTCTTGCTGACGACGGCGCCGTTCGCGTCGAGGATCTCCATGACCACCGGGGACGTCGGCGCTGCCTTGAGATTGAAGATGAACTGCGCGCCGGCACCGCCGGCGCTGAACGTCGCCGGACGCGGCTTGTAGAGCTGCAACATGGCTTGCTGATCGAGCGTGTCCTCCTGCTCGAGCTGCCAGACGTCACGCAGGATCCAGAGTCCACGTCCGTACGTCGCGATGGCCACCTCCGGCGCGTTCTTCGGCACTTCGATCCAGTTCACCGGGGCGGCCGGCAATCCCCCCTTGAACTGCGTCCACGTCTTGCCGTCGTCTCGCGAGTAGAAGAACGCGTGACCGGTGCCGGCGAAGATCATCCCGCGGCGATGCGGGTTCTCGGCGATCGACAGCGCGTAGTCGAGCGGATGTCCCTTGGGCAGGCCGCCGTCGATGCGCGTCCACGTCTTGCCGAAATCGGTGGTCTTGTAGAAATACGGATCGCGGTTGTCCACCAGGTGGTAATCCACCGCCATGTAGGCGGTGCCGGGATCGAAGTGCGACGCGTCGATCCGCCGCACGAGACCCCACGGGGGCATGTTCACGTTCTTCGTCAGGTCGACCCAGTTCGCGCCGGCGTCACGCGAGATCCACACCTTGCCGTCGTTGGTGCCGACCCACAGCACGCCCTTCTCGGTTCGCGACGGAGCGATGGCCGAGATCGTCGCGCCGTAGAACTGGCCGAGGTTGTCGCCGACGACGCCGCCCGAAAACAGGATCCGGCTCGGATCGTTCGTCGACAGGTCCTTGCTGATGACCTCCCAGTTCTGGCCGCGATCGCGGGTGCGGAACACGACGTTGCAGCCGAAGTACACCGAGTTGTCGAACCAGTCGATCGCCAATGGCGGCGACCACTGGCAGCGATACTTCAGGCCGACGGGATCGCTGTCGAGCGTGTGCATCCACGGGCTCACCGAGCGTCGTAGCCCGCTGTTCTCGTCGAAGGTCGCCACGTGCGACGCATAGCACGTGCCCCAGACGAAACGGTGATTGTTCGGTTCGGGATACGTGTAGCCCGACTCGCAGGACGGCATGCTCTCCTGCTGGGGGCCGGCCGGTGCACCACCACGCCCGCCGCCTCGTCCACCGCCGCGTCCTCCGGGCCCGCCGGGCCAGCCGGTGGCGGCGCGGGACGGTACGACGGCACGTTCTCCGGCACGATCGGACGGGCGCTCGACAGCCGCATACTGCCGTCGTCCTGCCGATCGGAGTACACCCAGTAGGGGTTCCGCTGATCCACGGTCACGCGATACATCTGCCCGATCGGCAGCGAAACACTGGTGTTCCCGGTCGGGTTGTCGGGCGACCCGAAGATGCCCATGCCGCCATCGCCGGTCACGATGTAATGGCCGGCCATCGTCGGATTCGGATCCCACCAGATGTCGTGGCAGTCACCGCAGCCGCCGCCACCCGACCGTCCAGATCTTGCCGCCGTCACGCGAACGCCACAGGGTGCTGTTGGCGATCAGGAGATGGTCGGGATCGTTCGGCGACACGCGGATGCGAATGTAGTAGCCGGCGCGACCGATCAACCGCCGATCCCAGCTGACGTTGCTCCACGACTTCCCGCCGTCGTCCGACCGCCAAAGCGATCCCTGGGCTTCCGACTTCAGCCCCTTCACGCCGTCGGCGCCGGTTTGAATGAGCGCGTACATGCGGTTGCCGTTCGAGGGGGCGATCGCGACGTCGGTCTTGCCGTACGGCGAGCGCGGCAGACCGGCCGTGAGACGCGTGAAGGTCTTTCCGCCGTCGCGCGAGAGGTGGATGCCGCTCCCGTTCCCGCCGCCGTGCATGACGTGGGTCTGTATTTCGACTTCCCACGTCCCCGCCAGCACGACGTTCGGATCCTGCTGGGACATTTGCACCCCGGAACATCCCGTGTTCTCGTTGACGAACAACACGTGCTGCCAGGTCTTCCCGCCGTCCTCCGTGCGGAAGACGCCGCGTTCCTTCTGCGGGCCGGTTGCGCGGCCCACAGCGCACGCCAGCACGATGTTGGGATTGGTCGGGTGGATGACGATGGTGCCGATGCGCCCGGTTTCGGCGAGCCCGGCGAGCGTCCACGTTTCGCCGGCGTCGGTCGATTTATAGATGCCGTCGCCCATCATGTCCATGTCGCGCACGACCCAGCCCTCGCCGGTGCCGGCCCAGACGATGTCGGGATTCGACTGCGAGACGGCAAGGGCGCCAATCGCCTGCGAGGTCTGGTTGTCGAACGTGGGCTTCCAGGTCACGCCGCCGTCGCTCGATTTCCATACGCCGCCAGAAGCCGCACCGGCGTAATAGACGCCAGGCTTCCCCGCCACCGCCGCTGCCGCGGAGATTCGTCCATCGCTCGTCGGCCCGACGTACTCAAAACGGGGCGCCGGCACGGGCTGTGTCTGTTGCGGGCCGGCCGGGCCGCCGCCACGCTGGGCGAGGGCCGGCGAAGCGATCGAAAGCACCAGGAGTGCAGCGGGAAAAGATGTTCCTCTCATGCGCGTCAGCTTACCCGCTCGGGAATGTGATGGGCCAATAAATCCAAGTGATAGCATCGGCGTCCATGACACGCGGACCGCTCGCTGCTCGTCACTGTCACATCGATCGTTACCGCCCTTAGCGCGGCGCCGGTGCGACAGCCGCGCACCCAGCCGTCCGACCTCACGGGCGCGGCGCCCCCGGCTTCGGCGATCTGGCTCGATTCCCTCGACCTCACGAAAATGGTGCAACGGCGGGGCACGCCGAGGGCCGGCAAGTCGGGATCGGGACGCGGCAACGAACCACCCCCGTTGATGCTCGGCGGGACCCGCTACGAACACGGCATTGGGACGTTGTCGATCAACGAATTGATCGTCGACTTGAAGGGGCAAGGCACGCGTTTCGTGTCGATGATCGGGATCGACGACGCGGCGCGCACCGGGCAAGGCTCTGTCGTCTACGAGATTTGGCTCGACGATCGGCGCCTTTACACGAGCCCCCTGATGCGAGCGGGTGGCGAACCACAGTTCGTTTCCGTGGACGTCACGGGCGGCAAGTACCTCGAACTCTTCATCGACGACGGCGGCGACGTCAGCACGGGCGATTACGCGGATTGGGCCGGCGCCGCGATCTACTTGAAGGACGGGGCGACCGCCAAACCAGAGGCCTGGTCGTTCCCATCGGAACCTGCGCCGCCAATCGCCTCCGGCTGGCCGGCCACACCGCGAATCAATCCACCCCGCATCACCGGCGGCACACCCGGCCGTCCGTTTCTCTTCCGAATTCCGGCCACTGGCGAAGCGCCCCTTACCTTCTCGGCGCGCGGCCTTCCTGCCGGACTCTCGCTCGACCCGTCCACGGGGATCATCACCGGCAGCATCACGCGCGCCGGCAAGAGCGATGTCGCGGTCACGGTTGCGAACGCCAAGGGGCGGGCGACCAGCACACTCACCATCGTCGGCGGTGACGACGCGCTGGCGTTGACGCCTCCACTGGGATGGAACTCCTGGAACGTGTGGGGAGCATCGGTCGACGATGCCAAGGTGCGGGCGGCCGCAGACGCGATGGTATCGAGCGGTCTCGCCGCGCACGGCTTTCAGTTCGTCAACATCGACGACGGATGGGAAGGCACGCGAGACGCGAATGGTGTGCTGCAGCCGAACAAGAAATTTCCCGACATGAAAGGGCTCGCCGATTTCGTCCACTCGAAGGGGCTGAAGATCGGCATCTATTCCTCGCCGGGCCCGACGACCTGCCAGGGCCTGGCGGGAAGTTACCGCTACGAGGAGATCGATGCCCGTACGTGGGGCGAATGGGGATTCGACCTTCTAAAGTACGACTGGTGTTCCTACGAGCGCATCGCGAAAGACAGAAGCCTCGAGGAATTGAAGAAGCCATACGTGGTCATGCGGGACGCGCTGCGGAAGGTCGATCGCGACGTCATCTACAGCCTGTGCCAGTACGGCATGGGCAACGTCTGGGAATGGGGCGCGGAAGTCGGCGGCCACTACTGGCGAACCAGCGGCGATCTCACCGACGTGTGGTCGAACATGTCCGCGGTTGGCTTCCGCCAGGTTGGTCGCGAAAAGTGGTCACGGCCGGGGCATTGGACCGATCCCGACATGCTGGTCGTCGGCAAGGTTGGATGGGGTCCCACGATTCACGACACGCGGCTGACGCCGAACGAGCAAATCACTCACATCTCCCTGTGGTCGTTGCAGGCAGCGCCGCTGCTCATCGGCGCGGACATGTCGCAGTTCGATCCTTTCACGACGGCGCTGCTGACCAACCATGAAGTGCTCGAGGTCAGCCAGGACGTCCTCGGCCGTGGCGCCTCGCGCATCTACCAGCACGAACGGCTCGAACTCTGGGCGCGGCCCCTGGCTGATGGCGCGATGGCGGTCGGCCTGTTCAACCGCGGGCTACGTCCCGCGAAAATGCGCGCCACATGGAAGGAGTTGGGGCTCTCCGGCCGCCAACGCGTCAGAGACCTCTGGCTGCACAAAGACCTCGGGACCTTCAACACAGAGTTCGCAGCCGACGTCCCCGCGCACGGCACCGTCCTCGTCAAAATCAGCCGCTAAGACAACCACTATGGGAACGTCGGGGTCGAGGGTTCCATTGACCCGGCATCCGAATAGCGGCAGATGCTCCAACCCGTTGCTCAGACACCCGATCCGGCCCCGGACGCTGACACTCGTCACCCGGACGGCCGCAGGGGACCACCAGGCGTTCGAAGTGCTGATGCGCCGTCACAATGGCCGCCTCTTTCGCGCCGCGCGAGCCATCCTCAAGGACGATGCGGAAGCGGAGGATGCCGTTCAGGACGCCTACCTCGATGCCTATCGGCACATGGCGGAGTTCCGCGGCGATTCACAGGTCGGCACCTGGCTCGTGCGTATCGCGGTCAACCAGGCGTTGATGCGGCTCCGCAAGCACAAGCGCGAAAGCGTGGTGGTGTCGTTCGACCGTCCCGAGCCGGAGGACTCGATGGAGCAGCTTCGCGACGAGAAAAGTGAATCCCCCATGGCCGCCACCCTGCGCGCGGAGATTCGTCGGCTGCTCGAACGCCGGATCGACGAATTGCCGATGACGTTCCGCGCGGTGTTCGTCCTGCGCGAGGTGGAGGAGATGAGCGTCGAGGAAACCGCGGCGGCGCTCGGCATCCCTGCGGCCACCGTCCGCACCCGGCTCTTCCGCGCACGAGCGCTCCTGCGCCAGGCACTGGACCGCGAAATGGATCTCGTCACGGGCGACGTTTTCGGCTTTGCCGGAGCCCGCTGCGACCGCATCGTCGCTGCTGTGCTCGCGCGCGTCTAAACCCGCCTCCGGGAACATCCCTTCGACCTCCTGCATCGAATGCACAGGAGGAATCAGAATGAAGTTTTCGGGACTCATGTTCGCCGGCGTTCTCGCGCTCGCTCCGGCGGTTCACGCTCAATCCATCAACGACGCGCAGATCGCGCACATTGTCGTCACCGCGAACCAGGTGGACATCGACGCCGGCAAGGTGGGGCGGACGCTGGCGAGTAACGCCGAGGTGAAGAAGTTCGCCGAGCAGATGATCGCCGACCACGAAGGGGTCAACAAGCAGGCGGTTGCGCTCGCGACGAAGCTCAAGGTTACGCCGCAAGACAACGACACCAGCAAATCGCTCAAGGCCGGCGGCGACAAGAACATCGCGACGCTGAAGACCCTGAAGGGGGCTGCGTTCGACAAGGCGTACGTGGACCAGGAAGTCGCCTATCACCAGGCGGTACTTGACGCGATCGACAAGACGCTCATCCCGGGGGCCAGCAACGCCGAGCTCAAGGCGCTGATCGTCAAGGTTCGCCCCGCGATCGCGGCCCACCTCGAGCACGCGAAGCACATCCAGGCCACCCTGGCCAAGTAGTCGCGTGACCCGACGAGCATTTCTCGCCGGCCTGGTGCTGCTCGCCAGCAGCGCCAGCGCCGGCGCCATGCAACAGACCCGGCGCAAAGCCAAGACGCACACGGTGAAGATCGAAGGGATGGTCTTCACCCCGCGCCGCTTGACGATCGACGCCGGCGATACCGTCACCTGGATCAACAACGACATCGTCGAACACACCGCCACGGCGGCCGACGGCAGCTTCGATTCGAAGATGATCGCGGCGGGCAAGTCGTGGAAGCAGACGTTCAAGTCGAAGGGAGACTTCCCCTACGTCTGCAAGTACCACCCGACGATGAAAGGAACGTTGAAGGTCACAGCAGCTTCGCCAGCCGGGCGTAGCCCGCGCGGCTGACGGGGAGCCGACGGCCGTCGCGGAGGATCGCGACGCGGCTGTCTTTCGCATACAGCTCCACGCGCGCGATGCGTTCGATGTTGAGCAGGTACGAGCGGTGGATACGCACGAAGCGCGACGGATCCAGCTGCGCCTCGAGCGCGCCCATCGTCTGATCCTTCAGATAGTCCTTCCCTTCGGACTTGAAGCAGACGTAGTCGTCCTGCGCTTCGACGAAATCGATCTTCTCGACCGGCAGCACGTGCACCTGCGCGCCATCGCGAATCAGGACCCGTTCGACAGGGCCCGTGCGAGGCCGCGCATCGTTCACCAGGTCTTCGATCGGCACTTCCTCTTTCGCGTTGAGGCGCGCCCGCGCGCGTGACAGCGCTTCGGCGAAGCGCTCCTCGCTGAACGGCTTCAGCAGGTAGTCGATCGCGTGCACCTCGAACGCCTTCAACGCGTACTGGTCGTACGCGGTCGTGAAGACGACCGGCACGCTGCGGCCCAGCAGCTCGAGCACCTCGAAGCCATCGAGCTTCGGCATCTGGACGTCGAGAAACATCAAGTCGGGCGCCAGCTCGCTGACCGCCTTCACTGCCTCGAAGCCGTTGCCGCACTCCGCGACGACCTGGATGCCGAGCCGTTCGGCGAACTCCCGCACGACGGTCCGCGCGAGCGGTTCGTCGTCGACGATGACGATGCGGAGCGATTGTTCGTTGGTCATGTTCGTTATGCCGGGTCTAAAGACCCGGCCTACATCGGGCCAGGGCCGACGGCGGGCATCGTGATGTCTACCCGCCAGCGCTCATTGTCTTCCACGGCGTCCACCGTCGCCTCGCTGCCGTGCAGCGCGCGCAGCCGCGAGCGGACGTTCGACAAGCCCAACGCCCGTGCCCTTCCGCGAAGGCCGGTCGGGATCGCAGGGGCTTTCCACACGTACGTGCAGCCGTGAGGGCGTGCAGTCTGCTTTCACGCGAACCGTGCCGCCGTCGAGCATGTGCGCGATGCCGTGGGTCACGGCATTTTCGACGATCGGCTGGAGCAGGAGCGATGGCACCAGGCACTCGCCGGCGCCCTCGCCGTCGATCTCGACCTTCAGCCGATCGCCGTACCGCACCTGTTCGATCTCGAGGTACTTTGCCGCGAGCATCAGCTCCCGCGACAGCGGGATCTGCTCCTCGGCGCCCAGCTTGAGGCTCTCGCGAAAGAACTCGGCCAGCAACAGGCACATGCGGCGGGCTCCCTGGGGGTTGGCCGCCGTGAGCGCGCTGATTGAGTGCAGGCTGTTGAACAAGAAGTGCGGGTCGATCTGGGCCCGCAGCGATCGCAGCTCCGCCTCGCGCGAGAAGACCTGCCCCTCGAGCGCGCGCCGTTCCGCCGCCTGCGCCTGCACCGACGCGGCCCCGACGTAACTCACCGCGAGCGACAGCAGGTAGATCAGCACGCCGAAGCCGAAGATCAACCACGAGATCTCACCGTATGACGCGTGCACGCCGGCCCATTGCCCGAGCACGAAATTCCAACCCCTGGCAAGCGCCAGCCACGCGCCACTGCTGATGAACGCCGCCCCGAGCGCGGTCGCCATGAGCCGCACCGGCCCCGAGGTCGCCAGCGGACTGCTGCGCGCGATGTACCACGCCGAGGTGCAGACGAAGGAGTACGCAGAGGCGAGGGGAAGCGCCACGAGCAACGCCCCGCGCCAGTCGAGCCCGCCCTGGCCAACCAGCAGCGAGGCGAGCAGCCCCCCGATGAACAGCCACAGGGCGAGATACAGCAGGATCCGCCCGCGACGCTCGAGCACTGGGTGCATGCGATTAGTTCTTGATCTCGATGCCGCCCATCAGCACCATGCCGCGAATCGTGAGGCGATGTCCCTCGGCATTTTGCGGCGCCCGCGTGTTGTCCTCTACGCCGCCCATGATCGGCGTGACCTTGGTGATCACCGTCCAGCTCTCGGGGACCCGGAGCTCGATTCCGCCCCACATCGCAAAGACATCGAGGACGGCATCGCCGTTGATCCCGGCATGGCGCAGGTCCACCTCGCATCCGCCCATGACTGCGGTCAGTTCCCCGCCACGAAACGCCTGCGAACTCGAGCCGCGCTTCACGCCGCCGAGAATCGCGACCCCGCTGATCACATCCACCGCTTCCGCAGTCGCCCGCGCCTGCCGGCCGCGAAACCCCTGGTAGACGATCATGCTGCCGATGAACACGAGGAGCAGTGGCCAGAAGTCCCACAGCTCACGATTGATCATCCCGAAGTTGTGCAACAGGAACCAGGAACCCACCAGGAGGAAGAAGACGCCCCCCACGGGATTGGCGCCGCCGTTGCGCGCGGCCCACAGCTTGGCGAGACCAACGGCGATCATCCCGATGGGCCACCAACGCCAGTACTGCTCGGCGTCGACGAGGGCCAGGTTGTCGAGCGTGAACAGGATGCCGACCGCGATGATGATCAGGCCGAAGACGAGATGCGGCGTCATCACCGTCCGGCGGTCGTGTACCACCGTCGGATCCGGCCGGGGATCTCCGATGCGCGGTTCCATGTCAGTTCTCCCTCGCGTGTTCTGCGCGGCGCGCGGCCCGCCCGATACACTCGGGCTCGAACGAACGCCAGACCGTGTTGATTCCCGCGGCGATCACGAGCAGCGGCCACGAGATTGAATAATCGAGGCCGAACAACTGGAACTCGCTGACCGTGCCCCAGACGCCGATCGCCAGCAGCCAGAGCCCGCTGCGGCGCGAGTGCCGGCGTCCATCCCGATAGCCCGGCACCAGCATCCGCACGGTGCCGAAGAACATCGGGATGAGCGGCCAGTGGTGCGCCGAAATCCTGACGTCGAGCCACTCCGCTCTATCGGCCAGAAACAGCAAGCCCACGAGGATCATCGCGACGCCCACCAGCATCGATCCGTTGCCAGCGGTGTGCGGGGCGCCAGGAGCCTGTTCAGCAGTCGTCATCTCGTCTCCCTTGCCCTACGATACGGGGCCCTCACGCCGGCTCGTCTCGCCATTCGGTAAACGCCGGGCGTCGGCCGGTAAACGGTTCGGCATCTGCTACAATTCGCTACCGCCCTACACAAAAACACTCGCATTTTCGCAACGAGGCGGAAGCCTGCATGAAGAGGGAACGCGCTAGATGAAACGGTGGCAGAAGGTCCTGTTGACGATCGTCGTGGTGGTGGTTGCCTTGCTGGCGATCGGGATTACGGCAACAGTGGGGTGGACGCCAATTTTCGGACCGAAAACACGGCCGCTCACCGACCGCCGATTCGAGCCGTCACCAGCGCGCCTTGAACGTGGCGAGTACCTGGTCAAGAACGTCACCGGGTGCCTCTTCTGCCACTCGGAGCTCGATCCCTCTACCCGGGGGCTCCCCATCAAAGCCGGACGCGCCGGTTCCGGACGCAGTTGGGCGGATGAAGGCATCGAATGGTTGACCACTCCGAACATCTCGTCGGACCGTGAGACTGGCGCCGGCGCCTGGACCGACGACATGCTCGCGCGCGCGATACGCGAGGGCATCAGTCACGACGGCCGCGCCCTCTTCCCGATCATGCCGTACAGCAACTACGCGAAGATGTCGGACGAAGATCTGGCATCAGTGATCACGTATCTCCGTTCTATCCCAGCGGTCCGCCAGCCCCAGCCCCCCAGCGCGGTTCCCTTCCCGGTGAATCGATTCATCAACGCGGTCCCGCGACCGATCGCGGGAGCCTCGGTGCCGCCGCCGGATCTCAGCACGCCGGAGAAGCGCGGGGCCTATCTGGCGACGCTGGCCTCGTGCGCCGACTGCCACACGCCGATGGACGAGCGCGGACAGTTCATCAAGGGCCTGGAGTTCGCGGGCGGCAACGCCTTCAAGCACGAGGGGCGCGAGGAGCGCGCCGCGGCCAACATCACCCCGGCGGTGAACGGCATTCCGTACTACAGCGAGGAACTGTTTCTCGAAGTGATCCGCACCGGCCGCGTCCGCGAACGGGAGATCTCCGACATGATGCCGTGGGGCCCCTACCGCAACATGACCGACGAAGACCTCAAGGCGATCTTCGCCTACTTGAAGACGCTGAAGCCGGTCGACCACTTCGTCGACAACGCGATGCCGCGGACGAAATGCGCCACCTGCAACCTCGAACACGGCGGCGGCGAGCGCAACAGGCACACTCAACAAACTCAAACTCGAACTCAAAGGACTAAATTTTGGCGAGGGAGGCCGGCTTTCTTGCGGGCTTCTTCGAGCTGATTCATCGCCTCGAGGACTTCCCTGCGGGCCGCTTCCTTGGCGCGTTCGGTGCGCGCGTCTTTGAGTTTGTCGATCGCCTTGAGCAGCCCCCACTGCAAGGCGAGCGAGGTCGCGGCGACGGTAATCGCTTCCGTGTTCGAGAACATGGAATAGCCGCGGTACTCGACCGGGGTCACCATGCTCAGGAACTCCTGGTGGGTCATGCCGCCGTAGGGCACCGGGCCGATCAGATAATCCGGGCCGAGCAATTCAATGATCGTCGGCTGCTTGGCGATGATCTCGACGCGGAAGACGGGGAGCGTTTCCTGTGCCTTGATGGCGGCCGGACGCGAGATCGCCGTCCTTGATCTTTGAGAGCGACACCGGCAGTTCGATCCGCGTGTCATCGGTGGACGCCTGCGCGCTCTCGGGAGGCTGCACTGGGGCGCCCGGCTGCTGGGGTCCACCGGCGAGCGACACCACGAGCACGAACGCTGGGACCTGGATGAACACTACGTCCATTATGACGACACCACCAGCGGAATGGCTTCCAGGTTTGGTGCCCGAGCGTGGGACGCCGGCTGTTCAGTACTGAACAAAAACCACGTGGGCAACCGCCGGATACTCAGAGCTTACTCCTTTCTATTCATCATCTTGGAGTTATCTCGATGGCAGGCACAGTTCTCGCGGTAGCGTCGGATGAGAGGGTTCATGACCACAACGCTTCAGGACCTCAAGTACGCGGTTCGGATGCTCGTCCGAACGCCCGGGTTCACGATTGTCGCCGTCCTCACGCTGGCGTTGGGGATCGGGGCGAACACCGCCATCTTTACGGTCGTGAACGCGATCGTTTTGAAACCCCTGCCGTATGCCACACCCGACCGGCTGGTGATGGTGTGGCAGGACCTCCGCGCGCGTGGCGGTCCTGACGACGAGTGGCTGACCCCGGGGAACTACGCCGACCTGCGAAATGCCAAGGACGTGGTGGAGGGCATCGCGGTCATGTCGGGATGGCGGCCCGCGCTCACCGGCCTCGGTGAGACGGCACCGATCCCGGGCGAGCAGGTGTCGCACGAGTACCTCGGGCTGCTCGGCGTCTCACCGGCGCTCGGCCGCAACTTCACTCCGCAAGACGACGTGCCGAACGCCCCGCGCGTCGTCATCGTCAGCGACGGGTTCTGGAAGACGCGATTCGGCGGCGACCGCGGCGCCGTCGGGCGAGTGATCACACTGAACGGGGAGCCGCACGAGATCATCGGGGTCATGCCCGCAGGCTTCCGGCCGGTCCTGTCACGGATGGCCGAGCTCTGGCGCCCGCTGCGGCTGAATGTCGCCAACCCGTCACGTGGAGCGATCGTGCTGCGGTCGGTGGCACGGCTGCCGCCTGGCGCTCACCCTGCCGCAGGCGCAAGCGGCCGCAACGACGCTCTCGCGGCAGCTCGAGGCGGCGCACCCGCAATACAACGAGAAGATGGTGTTCAACCTCATGCCGCTGCACGAACGCGTCGTGGGCGACGTGCGTCCTGCCCTGCTCGCCTTGCTCGGCGCGGTCGGGTTCGTGCTCCTGATCGCCTGCGCGAACATCGCCAACTTGCTCCTGGCGCGTGGATCGTCACGAGGGCGTGAGCTCGCGGTGCGTATCGCCCTCGGAGCGGCGCGCGGCCGGATCGTCAGACAGCTGCTGACCGAGAGCGTGCTGCTCGCGGCGATCGGCGGCGTCGCCGGCGTTCTGCTCGGGGTGTGGGCGATCGACGGCTTGCTGTCGCTGGCGCCGGAAAGCATGCCGCGGCTGAACGAAGTGCGGCTGGAGCCCGGCGTGCTGGCATTCGCGTCACTCGTGACGCTGCTCACCGGTGTGATCTTCGGCCTCGGTCCCGCGATCCAGTCGGCGCGCGCGGGCGTCACGCAATCGCTCAAGGAAGGGGCGCGCGGCTCCACCGGCATCGGCGGCCGAGCGCTCCGTCGCGTGCTCATCGCGGTCGAAGTCGCCATGGCGCTCATTCTGCTGACCGGTGGGGGGCTGCTGCTGCGAAGCTTCGTCGAGTTACAGGGCATGGATCTCGGGTTCAAACCCGACAACATCCTCGTGGGCTTCGTGAATCCGCCGCGCACCGCGTACGACACCCCCGCGAAGCGGCTCGCGTTCTACGACCAGATTTTCGAGAAAGCCCGAGCGCTTCCGGGCGTGCAGAAGGCGGCCCTGACATCGATCCTGCCGCTCGGCGGCGGCGACAGCGACACGTCCTTCATGATCGAGGGACGCCCGGCCGCCCAGTCGCAGTCGGAGACGCCGGTGACGTGGTACCGCGAGGTGAGCGCCAGGCTACTTCGATCTGATGGGCATACGGCTCGTCGCCGGCCGCGGCTTCGCGGAACGCGAGGCGGCGCCGTCGGTGGTCGTGAACGAGACGTTCGTGAAGAAGTACTTCCCGAACGAACCGCCCATCGGCAAGCGCCTGCGCTTCTCGCCGGAGCTGCCGGCCTTCACCATCATCGGCGTCGTGGCGGACGTGAAGATCGGCGGAGCGCTGGAGCCCGCCTCACGCGTGGAGACCTACGTCCCCTATTGGCAGCAGACGGAGACCGGCATCGCGGTGGTCCTCAAGTCGGCGGGGAATCCCGCCGCGCTCGCCGCGCCGCTGCGACAGGCGGTCGCGTCGGTGGACCGCAACGTCCCGATCTCGAACGTCGAGCCGCTCGCCGACATCGTCCGTGATTCGATCGATCAGCCGCGGTTCGTGATGTCGCTGGCCGCCGCCTTCGCGCTCGCTCGCGCTGGCGCTGGCGGCGATCGGCATCTATGGCGTCATGGCCTATACCGTGACGCAGCGGACCACCGAATTTGGCGTTCGCCTGGCGCTCGGCGCCGCCCGCGGCGAGGTGTTCCGGTTGGTGCTGATCGATGCCTTGAAACTCACGTCTGCCGGTGTCGTCGTCGGCATCGCCGGGTCCCTGATGATTTCGCGCTCGCTCGGCGCTTTGAAATACGGCATCCGCTCCGCCGATCCAGTGACCCTGACGGTGACGTCCGTGGCCCTGGTGCTGGTGGCCGTTGTCGCGAGCGTCATCCCGGCCCGCCGGGCGACGCGTGTCGATCCGATCGAGGCGCTCCGCGCCGAGTGAGACGACCTATAATGTCTCGCAACCGAACATCACGTCATCGCGTCTAAGGAAAGACAATGGGATTCTTCAAGTCCGCGCCCCCCGTCTCGCAGCCCGATCCGATTTCGCGCGAGAGCGGCGTCGCGCCCAATGCCCTCATCGGGCTGCGCAACATCGAGAAGTCCTACGCGCACGGCACCAGCCGCACCTACGTGCTGCGCCGCATCAGCCTCGATATCAAGGAGGGGGAATTCGTCTCGATCATGGGCCCATCGGGGGCCGGCAAGTCCACGCTCCTGCACATCATCGGGATGCACGATTCGGCGTGGACGGGCGAGTACTACTTCGTCGATCAGCCGGTGCACAAACTGGCCGCGAAGGACCGCGCCAAGCTGCACAAGCAGCACATCGGCTTCGTCTTCCAGAGCTACCACCTGCTCGATCACCTGACGGTCTACGAGAACCTCGACATCCCGCTCTCGTATCGCGACATCAAGAAGGCCGAACGCGAGAGCATGGTCTGCGACATCCTCGACAAGTTCGCGATCGTCGGGAAGAAGGACCTGTATCCGAACCAGTTATCAGGCGGTCAGCAGCAGCTCGTCGCCGTGGCGCGCGCCGTCATCTCGAACCCGAAAGTGATCCTCGCTGACGAACCGACCGGGAACCTCCACACCAGCCAGGGGCGCGAGATCATGGAGCTGTTCAAGAAGCTGAACGAAACCGGTACGACCATCATCCAGGTCACCCACTCGGAGGTCAACGCGGCCTACGGCAGCCGGATCATTCAGCTGCGGGATGGCTGGATCGTCGACGAGTAGTTACCAGCGCGGCTCTTTGCGTCTCCCGCCCGAAAAATCTTCGCTGTCGTAACTGCGGCCGCCCTCACCGCGTGGCGGTCGATTGCCGCCACCGCCGCCGAATCCCCCTTCGGGCTTCGGCCGCGCCTCGTTGACCACGAGCGGACGGCCATCCATGCTGTACTCATGGAACTGGCTGACCGCTTTCTGCGCGTCGTCGTCGCTGCCCATCTCGACAAACGCGAAGCCGCGTGCACGTCCGGTCGCCATGTCGCGCATGACGCGGACGCTGTCCACCTTGCCGGCCTGGCTGAACAACGACGAAAGCTGGTCCTCGGTGGCGGAATACGGAAGGTTCCCGACGTAAAGTCTCCTGCCCATCTGTCGACTACTCCTGCGCTGCGTCAAGCAGATAACATGCCGCTCGCCGCGCACGAGCTTTACCGCGTTTCAACAGCCGAGCTACAGTGACGTCTATGGTGCGCCGGGCAGCTGCCCTGTTGATTCTTCTCATCGCGACCGCCTGTGCCGGCTTCGGGTTCGGTTGTTCCACGCGAGCGCACGTTATGAACTGGAAGGACAGGTTCTGGCGGTCGATGCCACGAAGGGAGAACTCACCGTCCAGCACAAGGACATCAAGGGATTCATGCCCGGAATGACGATGCCGTTCAAAGTCGCTGACAAGGCTGTGCTTAGCGAGCGGAAGCCGGGCGACTTGATCCGCGCCACGCTCGTCGTCGCCGACAGCCACGGGCTGGCTCGAGAACGTCGTGCGGACAGGCGAGGCACCGCTGCCACCGGACGCCGAGATTCCGCGGACGGTCATTCTCGCGCCCGGCGACAAGGCGCCGGATGCGGCGCTGGTCGATCAGGACGGACGCACGAGACGCCTTTCGGAATGGCACGGACGGACGGTGGCCGTCACGTTCATATACACACGCTGTCCACTGCCCGACTTCTGTCCGCTCATGGACCGGCACTTCGCGCACGTCCAACGCGAGATCGCGAAGGCACCGGCACTCGCCGGTCGCGTCGGATTGATCTCGGTGACCTTCGATCCGGAGGTGGACACGCCGGACGTCCTCCGCGCACACGCGAAGCGAGCCGGATTCGACCCTGCGCTGTGGACGTGGTTGACCGGCACCCGCGAGGCCATCGACACCCTGGCGGTGCCCTTCGGTGTCTCGATCATCCGCGGTGACAAACCGCAACAGGAGATCGCCCACAACCTCCGGACGGTCGTTCTCGACCGCGAAGGACGCGTGGCGAAGATCTTCAACGGAAACGACTGGAAGCCTGAGGAGTTGCTGGCGGAGCTGCGGGCGGTCGATGCCCGGTGAGTTCACGAGGCGCGAGCACTCGCTCATCCGCCGCCTGCGGACGCCGGCGCTCGTTCAACAGTTCCTGAACCGGCTGCCCTACAACACCGAGCCACCACCCGGGCGCGCGACGCTCCGCAGCTTTCGTGGGGTCGTTGCGCATCACACGGTGCACTGCCTGGAGGCGGCGCTCGCCGCCGCCGTCATCCTCGAACAGCATGGCTACCCGCCACTCGTCCTCAGCTTCGAATCGATCGACCACCTCGATCACGTGCTTTTCGTCTACCAGCGCGGCAATCGCTGGGGCTCGATTGCCCGCTCGCGCGATCCCGGCTTGCACGGCCGCAAGCCCGTCTTCCGAACGCCTCGCGATCTGGCGCTGAGCTACGTCGATCCCTACATCGATTTCACCGGCCGTGTGACCGGGTACGCGGTCGTCGATCTCCGCATCATGGGGAACTACGACTGGAGGCTTTCGGAGCAGAACGTCTGGAAGGTGGAGCGGGTGCTGCTCGACTATCCGCACCGGCGGATCCGATCGTCGGATCAACGGATCAACGCGCTGCGCAAGCGCTATCGGGAGTTCAAAAAGCAGTTCCCCGACAGGAAGCCGCTCTACTACCGCGGCATGAACACGTGGACCGACATCCCGTCGGAGTTTTTGTCGTTCAGTCGAGATCGAAATCGCGCGTCGGCTTCGTGATCGGTTCCTTCCCCGCCTGTCGCAACGCTTCTTCGAAGCGCTTGGAGAGCGCGTCGCCGCGCGTGCGCTCGTTCTCGACTGACTCCGCGAAGATCGCTTCACGGCGCGCCGCCGCATCGGCCAGGATGCGCTCGGCATCGCTGAGCTCCGGCTTGTTCTCGTTCTCTGGCTCGAGGTGCCGCACCACCCGCCGCAGGTTGGCGTCGATCACGAGCACCGCCCCGCAACACGGGCAAGGCACTTCGAATTCAGATTTGAGTTTCGTCATTGCCCTTGCCCCTTCAATTCAGCATTCAGCATTCAGCATTCAGCATTGCTACCGACGCGGCCTCGGCTGGTTGATGTCCCACTCGAGCTTCACGTCTTCACCGCCGGCCGATTTTGCGGTCACGACGACCTTGGTGATCCGCGTGCCGGACGGCCAGCGCTGTCCGTACCCTGTTTCGAACTGCCCGATCGGCGCGTTGAGGCGCCCTTCGGCTTTCAGCACGGGCGCTCCGCCGCGATAGTGGTCGTTGACCACGATGAGAACGCCCTTCCAGTCGCTGGATGTCTGGTTGAGGATGGTGATGGCGTTGGTGTCGACCTGGATCGGATCTTCCGGCTTGGAACAGGACGCCGCCAGGGACGAGTAGGAACAGCGCCGCGGCCGTACGCAAGGCTTTACGCATGCGACTATGATAGCTCCATGCTTTTCAGCAGGTGCAGGCTGAAGCGTCGGTCGGCCGACTGATGGACTGGCTCGAGATCGCAGGCGCGGTCTTCCTCATCTGGATCGTTCTCGTTTTCCTCTTCACCCCGGGGATCAAGTACCACCTGTCCCACCGCATGTCGGTGCACGCCGACGACTTCCTCTACACGCTGCAGTCGACCTGCCAGGCGGCGCTCCACCACGGGAACCGGGTGACGGTCGCGACCAACGGCAGGAACTTCTACCCGGCGATCCTCGACACCATCCGTTCGGCGACGCGCTCGATCAACATGGAGTGCTACATCTTTCAGCCGGGCCGGGTGGCCGACGATTTCATCGAGGCGCTGTCGGAACGCGCGCGCCTCGGCGTCAACGTGACGATCGTCGTGGACGCCATTGGCAGCTTCAACCTGTGGGGACGTCCGCTGCGACGGCTGCGCGAGGCGGGCTGCCGGGTGGAGTCCTATCAGCGGATGGAGTGGTATCGGCTGGCGCGCCTGAACAATCGGACCCACCGCGAGCTCTTCGTCGTCGACGGCAAGATCGCCTTCATCGGAGGCGCCGGGATCGCCGACTGGTGGATGTTCCCGTCCGGCCGCCGCGGCAAGCCCTGGCGCGACACGATGACGCGCATCGAAGGGCCCATCGTCGCAGCGCTGCAGGGCGTCGCCGCCGAGAACTGGCTGGAGTGTTGCGGCGAAATCCTGACGGGGCCGGAATACTTCCCTCCGCTCGAACCGGCCGGGGAGACGACCGCCTTCGTGATCAAGAGCTCGCCGTCGGACCGGGCCACCGCGTCGCGGGTGGCCTTCCAGCTCTTGATGGAAGGCGCCGACCACCACGTCCGTGTGCACACGCCGTATTTCCTCCCCGATCGCGCGCTGCGCCGCGCGCTCGTCACCATCGCGCGTCGCGGCGTCGCGGTCAGCGTGATCGTTCCCGGGCGGATCACGGACCAGCGCTGGGTGCGGCTGGCCAGCCGGCGGATGTGGGGTGAGCTGCTCGCGGCAGGGGTGCGCATCCACGAGTACCAGCCCGCGATGACGCACGCCAAGGTGCTCATCGCCGATGAGCTGTGGGCCGTGCTGGGGACGACCAACATCGACAATCGATCGTTCGAGCACAACGACGAGATCAACGTGGCCATGCGCGATCCGCAGGTGGCGGCCCGTTTGCTGCAAGACTTCGAGCAGGACCTGCGCGACAGCGAAGAGGTGACCTTCGAGCAATGGAAGCGGCGGCCCCTCTGGGAAAAGATCGTCGGGCCATTTGTGTGGATCCTGGAGCGACAGCAGTGAACGACTCGAAGTCGCGGCGGCACGCCGACGTGCGGATCGCGACCTACAACATCCACCGCTGCCGCGGCATGGACCGTCGCACCGTCCCATCGCGAATCGCGGAAGTGATCCGCGAAATGCAGGCGGACGTCGTGGCGCTGCAGGAAGTGATCGGCGGCGGCCCGTCAGGCGTCGACCAGGCGGAGGAAATCGGCGCCGCCGTCGGCATGGGCTGGGTGATGCACTCCGTGCGGCACCTGCGCGGCCACGAGTTCGGCAACGTCGTGCTCAGCCGTTTTCCCATCGTGCATCACGGCCACTACGAGCTGACCTGGCGGACGTGCGAGGAACGCGCCTGCCAGCGCGCGGATCTCGACCTCGGCGACGGGGCCACGCTGCACATCTACAACGTCCATCTCGGCACCGCCGTCCTGGAGCGGCGCTACCAGGCCGGCCGGCTCGCGGCCTTCGTCCACGACCACCGCATCACGGGCCCCAAGGTGATCCTCGGCGACTTCAACGAGTGGATGAAGGGGCTCGCCACCAAGACGCTGTCGGCGCTCTTCAACAGCATCGACATCAGCGAGCACCTGAAACGACGCAAGACCTACCCGGGCATCTTTCCCGTCCTGCACCTGGATCACATCTACTACGAGGGAGACGTCACCGTCCGCGGCATGGAGCTGGTGCGCACGCGGAAATCGTTGATGGCGTCCGATCACCTGCCACTGGTCGCCGATTTCCGCATTGGGTTCTGACGCGCACTCCCACTCCCAACCCACTCCGCAACGCAACGTACGGATTCGAGCGCGGACACAGCGCGCGCTCGAATCAGCGATTCAGCCGAATCAGGGCAAGTCCGGTCGCTTTGACCGCCCTCACCATGTTCTGCGGCTCTCGTTCGGTCGTGTTCTCCGGCGTGTCGGCCGACGAGTGGTAATAGAGGGAGTAGTCGATCTTCAGCTTCTTGGGATCCGGCGTGCCCTTCGATTCCCATCCTGGCGTCTGCTCGAGTTCCGCGAGCTTGTCCCACGCTGCGGTGTAGATCGTCGTCGAGGGGATCTCCAGCTTCGTGTAGTCCTGGCCGTGGTACTTCTTCGGCAGGAAGGCGTACGAATCGGTCCCGCCCTGTGAGGGATTCGTCGTGTACTCCGTCCAGAAGCCCGGCTGCCCGGCGTAGTCGGCGGCGACGGCCTCGAGGGTGCGCAGGATCGTCTCGTTCCACGGCACGTCGTTGGACTCGAAGTAGATGGCGTCGCGCTCCGCGCCGGTGCCCGTCTCGTCGAAGTTGAACACGCCCCTCAGCTGTTTCAGCTGTTCCCCTTCGCGCTCGATATACGTCCGCGCCGAGCGGTACTCCGCACCCCACGCGATGAACTTGATCGAGTACTTCGGCCGCGGGATGGCGCCGGCGCGAATCCCCTCGGCGTAGGCGCGGGCGATCTCCATCACCGTCGCGACCCCCGACGCATTGTCGTCCGCGCCGGGCCCACCCGAGTCCGAGTCCCCGTGCGCGCAGACGATGTAGTAGGGGCCGGGCTCACGGCCGGCCAGCGTGGCGATCACGGTCTTTCCCTTGCCCTCCTGGATCGTGCTGTCGAGCGACACGCTGACCTCGCGTCCGGCCTGCGCCGCCGACGCGAGCGCGCGTCCGTCGACGTACGACACGGCAAACACCGGGATGGGATGCGACGCGTTCGCCGAGAGCGACCCCAGGCGCGACCAGTCCACGTACCGTTTCGGATCGTTCGGCGCGCTCGTCAGGATCGCGGCCGGGAGGAATCCGCTCTTCACGATCGCGCCGTAGGCGCGCGCGACATCGCCAGGCGTATAGATCACCCGCCCCTTCCAGTCCTCGGACGGCGTGGCCTTGCCGAGCTCGTCGACCTGGAGCAGGCGTCCGGAACGAACGCCCTTGGTCGACGGGGAAAAGCCGAAGGGATACGCGCTCTCGATCACGGCACCGTCTGCCAGGGCGACCTTCCACGAGTTTTCCCAGTGCGCGAGCGCTGGCGCGTCCTCCTGAACGGCGACCGTCAGCCCGTGTTTCTTGAAGAAGGCCGAGAGGTAGGCCGCCGACTTGTCGTTCGAGGGCGTCCCCCCCATCCGGGGTCCGAACGCGACCAGCTCGCGAACGTACCGGCGAAGCTCCGCCTCCTTCACAGATCCCGCAAAGGCTTTCTCATCAGCAGGTTGCTGCGCCTGGCTGCCCAGCATCAAAGCCAGGAACAGGGCCTTGGAGAGGATACGCATCCGTCGATTGTCCTCCGCCTTGTGGGGTCAGATCTCGATTTTCTATGGCAAATCTTAGAAAATCGAGATCTGACCCCAGTCGGTTTAGAAAATCGAGATCTGACCCCAACGTGGGAACCCGGCGGCGGGCAGGTGCGTATTGACGGGGTAGATGTCAAAGTGATATCACTTTGACATCACTTTCAGGAGGTTGACACATGATCCGCGAACGTGAAGTGAACGCCCTGCCCGGGATTCCGGTGTTGCTCGTGCTCCTCGCCGTCATCGTTGCCGCGATCTACGGATTTGTCGACGGCGTCAGCACTGCCGACGGTGTCCCCGGCACTCCCATCGGTGCGCGTGGTGATCCAGATCATCGGCTCGGTGCTCCTTTTCCTCGTGACGGTGTTCCTGCTCGCCGGCCTCTTCGTCGTCAACCCCAACGAAGCGCGCGTGCTGCAGCTGTTCGGCGACTACGTGGGCACCGCGAAGACGGCCGGACTGCGCTGGGCCAACCCCTTCTACACGAAGAAGCGCGTGTCGCAGCGCGTTCGTAACTTCGAAAGCGGCAAGCTCAAGGTGAACGACAACGAGGGCAACCCGATCGAGATCGCGTCGGTCGTCGTGTGGCGCGTCGTCGACACCGCCGAGGCCATGTTCGAAGTGGACGACTACAACAACTACGTCAAGGTGCAGACCGAGTCGGCGTTGCGGAACCTGGCGACGAGGTATCCCTACGACTCGCACGACGATGTCGTCGTGTCGCTCCGCGGCGCCACGCAGGTCGTTGCGGACCACCTGCAGAAGGAAATCCAGGACCGCCTGCAGAAAGCGGGCGTCGAAGTGATGGAGGCCCGCATCAGCCATCTCGCCTACGCGCAGGAGATCGCCCAGGCCATGCTCCAGCGTCAGCAGGCGGGAGCGATCATCGCCGCCCGCCAGCGGATCGTCGAAGGGGCGGTGGGGATGGTGGAGATGGCGCTCGAGATGCTCTCGCGCCGGGAAATCGTGACGCTCGACAACGAGCGCAAAGCCGCCATGGTCAGCAACCTGCTCGTCGTGCTCTGCGGCGAGCGGTCGACGCAACCGATCATCAACACCGGCACGATCTACCAGTAGCGCGCCGTGGCCGACCGCAAGCCATTCCTGTTGCGGATCGATCGCACGATCCTCGACGCCGTTCAACGCTGGGCAGACGATGAGCTCACGGAGTCTGAACGGACAGATAGAGTTCATTCTTCGGCGGGCGTTGCTCGATTCGGGGCGCAGTGCTGAGTCGGGCGACGCAGTCAAGGGAGAAGGGACGAGGAACTGACGCTCTCAAGGGAGAAGGGAAAAAGGAAAAGGGAGAAGGTTAAGGTTCGTTTTCCCTTATCCCTTATCCCTTCTCCCTTTTCCCTTGATACGCGCGGCGCGCAGCCGCCGCGCGACCCTACGACTCTTCGTAGTCTTCTTCGATCGGGGGGAGCAGCCGCGTGGGCATGCGGAGCGCTTCGCGGTGATCGAAGAGCGGAAGGTCGCGCACGTGCAGCGAGAGCAGGCATCCCGGTGATTTCTGTTCCACCACCACGGTGACCGGGCTGCCCTCCACGCCTTCGCGGAATCCGATCTTGCATCCGCAAGCGAGGCGAGCGTGCGTGAACCCTTTCAACATTTCCGCGATTGTACCTACAGGAGCGCCTTGAGCTCCTTTTCGAGCTGCTCCTTCGACATCGGCCCGAAGTGACGCTTGCACACCGATCCGTCCCGCGCGATCAGTACCGACGTGGGCAGTCCGAACAGCGGGCCATACGCGTCTTCCAACTCGGGTGAAATCATCAGCAACGGGTAGGTGACCTTCTTCTCCGACGCGAATGCCTTGAGCTGCTCGGCGGTGTCATCGGTCGAGATCGCCGAGAATCGTGAAGCCGTCGTTCTTCTTCTCTTCGTAGACCTTCACGAACTCCGGAATCTCGGCGAGGCACGGGGGGCACCACGTCGCCCAGAAGTTCAGCAGGATCACCTTCCCTTTGTAGTCGGAAAGTTTGACGTCGGCGCCGTTCATGTCCTTGACCGCGAGGTTGAGGTTCGCCATCCCCTCGGCCTTGCACGACCCGCCTTCCACCGGCGTGGCGGCGTCGCTTTCCAGCAGCGTCGGCAGCGTCAGCACGCCGAGGCGCGAGGGCCGCAACGGCGCCGAGAGCCCATTTCACGTTCATTCACCTCTCCCGGATCCGAGTCTAGTGGACATTGGCCTTCACGTAACGGACGACGCGATCGAATTCGGGCCGGCGCTGGGCACGCGCGAGCACGACGTAGGTGCGGCCATTGTCGGCCCAGATGGCCGCATCGTGTCCAAAGCGCCTCACGTTGGCGGTGCCGCGCACGGCGTCGGAGGGCAGCACGTAAACCGACAACGGCTGCCCCTGCCACTCATACATGAGGTGTGCGACTCGGCCGTCGGTGACCGCACAGCGCCGCACGCCGCGCAGCCGCAAGGGGGGATCGTCGGTCGATGCGGCGACGCGCAGCGGCCATCCTGCTGTCGTGGGCCATTGCTGCTCCACAGTGGCAGCGTCGGCGGACGCCGGTTGATGGCCGAGCCGCAGACAGGCCAGGTGATCCAGCGTCATCTGAAACGCGAGCGCCTGGCTCTTTTCGGTCAGGCCCAACCCGAAGACGCCGGCCACCGCCAGCAGCAGCGTGGCCGCCAGCGACATGGGAACCCACCGCCGATAAATTGGGGCTTTTCTGGGGATGAGCGTGGCGACGTCCGGATGCCTGTCGCGGCGTCCGGCCTCCGGTGTGGCGTAGGAGGCGCAGCGTCTTCGGAGTCCTTCGGGGGCCGGGCCGCGCAATTCGTCGCGTCGCGCGACGAGCACGTCACGCGCCGCCTGTTCGACCACGACCTCGTCGCGGCACCGCCCGCAGGCGCTCAGATGCGAGTCCACCTCCGCGCGGTCGGCGGGAGCCGCCTCGCCGTCCACATACGGCGCCTTCAGCGGTTCAACGTCGCGACAATTCTTCATGCTCGTCTCATCCGGCCATCCGTGCCTTGGCGATCCGCTCGTACAACATCCGCCGGCCGCGCGAAATGCGCGACATCACGGTGCCGATCGGGACCTGCGTCATGCTCGCGATCTCGGCGTACGAGAACTCTTCGACGTCGCGCAACCAGACGGCCTGCCTGAACACATCCGGCAGGCTGTCGAGCGCCGCCTGGAGATCGGCGTCGAGCGTCGCGCGCGTCAGCAATTGCTCCGGCGTCTGTTGCGACGGACGGAGGTCTGCGGCCTGTTCGACCGCCTCGCTGTCCACGTCCACCGGATTCCGTCCATCGTGCCGACGCATGTTCAAAAACGTGTTGTGCAGGATGGTAAACAACCACGCCTTCAAATTCGTTCCGCGCTCGAACTGCGCCGAGGAGCGGAAGGCCTTGAGGTAGGTGTCCTGCACGAGATCTTCAGCGTCCGCCGGACGGCGCGTCAGACGGAGGGCCGCGCCGTAGAGGCTATCGATATACGACAGCGCCTCCGCGGTGAACGGGTCGGAGACAGGCTCCCCCGCTGGGCCCGGGCCTCGGCGTAAAACCATGTGTTATGAGGAGGCCCACGGGGAAAAACACCGCGGACACCGTCCTTATTCCAACTAATTGTACCTGTCTCAGGACGGTGCGACGCCACGCGGGGACAGTTCCGCGAGAGCCGGGCCGTTTCGGGGGATTTCCCGCGGGCTCGACCGGGGCACGCACATTGCTGGCGGAGGCCAGATCGTTGCTACCCGCGTCTCAGCTACAGTAACATCGCGGCCTCGGCACCCTTGAAAGCTATCCAGAGGTGAAATATGCGGACGCGCTACTCGCGCGGCACCTTCACGCCTGCGGGCGTCGCCTTGCTGGCGATGGTGCTCGTCACCGGCCTTTCCTTCGAAGCCTTCGCCCAAACGCCGTACGTGCCGTACTACGGCAAGAACAAGATTCGCTACGACGACTTCCAGTGGCGGATATATACGACCGACCACTTCGAGATCTACTACTACCCTGACATCGAAAAGCATCTCGAACGCGTCGCCAGCTACGCGGAAAGCGCCTACCAGCAAGTCAGCGCGGACCTGAAACACGATCTGGCGTTCAAGGTCCCGATGGTCCTCTATAAGACGCAGAGTGAGTTTCAGCAGCAGAACATCGAGCCGTCGGAACTGCCCGAAGGGGTGCTCGCGTTCGCCGAACCGTTCCGCGACCGGATGGTGCTGCCGATCGACGAACCGTCAGACGCGCTCTACCGCCTCGTGACGCACGAGCTCACCCACATTTTCGAGTTCGACATCATCCCGCGCTCGCTGCTCCGGCGCGGCCTTCCGCTCTGGGTCGACGAGGGGCTGGCCGACTACATGACCGGCTATTGGAACCCGTTCGACCTGATGACGGTCCGCGATGCGGCGATCTCCGACAACGTCCCCTCGATGAGCGACTTCCAGGGGGTGGCATTTGCCGACGGCCGGCTGCCGTACAACCTCGGTCATGCCGCCTTCGAGTTCATCGAATCCAAGTGGGGGAAGGAAGGATTACGTCAATTTCTTTTCGCATTACGTAAGGCCGTGATCGGCGGTGGTGAAAGCGCGTACGAAGAAGCGTTCCGCCTCAAGGCCGAAGACTTCGACGAGCAGTTCGAGAAATACCTGAAGGACCGCTTCAAGCCGTTCCGCGACAAGGAACGCCCGGCCGACTACGGCCGGAACCTCGCGCCCAAGCGCGACCGGACACCGTTTGTCGTCGCGCTGTCGATCGAGCCCTCGCCGTCGGGCGACCTCATGGCGATCGCGGCGGGCAATCGCAAGGACCAGGAACTCGACATTGTCCTGATCTCGACCAAGGACGGGAAGGTCATCAACAACCTGACCGGCGGGTTCAACAAGGACCAGGGCTTCGAGTACATCGTCACGCCCGGCGGATTCCGCAACAACGCCGTGCCGTGGATGTCGTGGTCGCCGAGCGGCGACCGCATCGCCTACTTCGCACGCACCGAAAAGCACAAAACGCTGGTCCTCCAGAACGTGGTCAACGAGAAGATCGCGAAGCGCCTGGAGCTGAAGTCGGTGGACATGCCGGAATCGCCCGACATCAGTCCCGACGGGCGCACCGTGGCCTTCTCGGCGTTGCAAGGGGCGGTCGGTGACATCTTCATCATCGACATCGAAACGGGCAACCTCAAGAACGTCACCAACGACCAGTTCGGCGATTACGCGCCGACCTACTCGCCCGATGGCAAGTACCTCGTCTACCTGGCGCGGGTCAGCGGCAACGACAAACTGTTCCGGCTGGACCTGGCGACCGGCAAGAAGACGCAGATCACGTTTGGGACCCACGATGACGGCGGGGCGCAATTCCTGGACGACGACACGCTGGTGTTCTCGTCGACGGCGACCGATCCGAACACGGTGATCGACCCCGAACTGGCGCGGAATGGCAGCATCTACAACATCTGGACGCTCAGCCTGAAGACCGGAGAGCTGAAGCAGTACACCGATGCGCTGACCGCGAACGTCGGCCCGATCGTCCTCCGCGACCAGAAGACGCCGCGGATCGCGTTCGTGACGTACTACAAAGGTGAGTACGGCATCCACACCCTCTCCCGCGAGCAGCCCATCGCCACCGTGAAGAGCGCCGACTTCGGCGCGCCGGGGCCCATCATCGACTTTCAGCCGCCGCTCACGCACACGCTGCTGAAATCGAACGTCCGCAACAAGAAGTTCTTCGAGAAGATGTTCCTCGAGGGACGTCCGCCGGTGAACGTCGGCGTCACCAGCGGGGGCGACGTCTTCGGTGGCACGCAGGTCACCTTCACGGACGTGCTCGGCGACAAGCAGTTCAACGTGTTCGCGGCGTCGGTCTCGCAGTACCGCACCATCGCGGCGTCCTACGTGAACCTCTCGCGGCGTTTCCAGTACGCCCTGCAGGGCTTCTCGCAGACCCAGTTCTATTACGGCTACAACCCCGGCGGGCTGTACTCGCTCGATTACGCCTACCTCGATCGCGATCGCGCGCTGGCGACGGAGACCTCGCAAGGGGCGACCGCGTTCGGCATCTATCCGTTCAACCGCTACGCGCGCATGGAAGTGACGGCCGGCCTGATGTACTACAAGCAGTCCTATAACGACGAGGCCTTGCAGGACATCGCCGACGAGTACCAGCAGGAACAATATGGCCGCTCGCTCTTCAGCAGCGGCACGTTCATGCCCCTCGGCATCAACTACGTGCAGGAGACGACGGTCTTCCGCGAGTACGGGCCGTTGGCCGGCAACACCGTCCGTCTGGGCTACGAATTCGCGCCCCCGGGCAACCACCTCCTGGGCCGCCAGACCGTCGAGGGGGACGCGCGGTACTACATGCGCATCGCGACCAACGGCGTGCTTGCCTTGCGCGCTCGTGGGTACAAGAGCTGGGGAGATTACCCCGGCTACTTGTATTACGGCGGCAACTCCGAGATGCGCGGGTACGAGTACCTCGAGTTCCTCGGCAACAAGGCGTTCTTCACGAACGCGGAGTTGCGCTTCCCGATCATCGAAGCGGCGCTGACCCCGTTCGGCGTCATCGGCGGGCTCCGCGGCGTCTTCTTCGCGAACTTCGGCGCCGCCGGCCTCAACGGACGCCCGATGGAGGTCTGGACGACCAACGACAAGTCGTTCACGCCGCTCATCGGCTTCGAGCCGGACCCGGGATCGCCTGATGGCTTCGCCCCGATTTTCGGACCGGAGGTCATCATTCCGGGCTTCAAGCTGGTGGACGGCCGCGCGTCGTACGGCATCAGCCTCGAGACCTTCGCGCTTGGCTTCCCGATCCACTTCGACTGGGCGTGGCGGACGACCTTCAACAAGGACTGGGAAGACTACGTGTTCTTCTACCAGGGGGCCTTCGAGGGAAAGACTGGTAGCGACTGGTTCCGCAAGCCGAAGTTCTCGGTGTGGATCGGCTATGACTTCTGACGCTGGCAATGCTGAATGCTGAATGTTGAATGCTGAAGTAAGGTAGAAAGGGTGAAGGGGTGCAACAGGCTCGTGGGCCTCTTGGCGGACTTCGTTGAGCATCAGCTCCCGCCGGAGGTCCATGCGGATCTGGAACGTCACCTGGCGAAGTGCCCGGGTTGCGTGACGCAACTGAAGACGTATCAATCGACGGTCTCGCTCCTCCGCAGCATCCGCGACGAAGACCTGCCGGCGGAACTCAGATTCACATTGAAGTCATTCCTCGACCACCGTTGCCGTAATTGACCTTTCCCCTTCATTCAGCATTCAGCATTCAGAATTCAGCATTGCCACAGTCACCAAAGCGCCCCGCAGAGACCGCGACTGAAATGGTGCAGGTCGTCCTGCCCAACGACGCGAACCCGCTGGGGTTCATCCTGGGCGGCACGGTCATGCACCTGATCGATATCGCCGGCGCGATCGCCTGTCACCGGCATACCCGCAGCCTGCTCGTGACCGCGGCGGTCGACGGCCTCCAGTTCCTGCACCCGATCAAAGTCGGCGACCTGATCATCCTGAACGCGTGTGTCACGGCGGCCTGGGCCACGTCGCTCGAAGTCGAGGTCGAGGTGTTTTCGGAAGAAACGCTGACCGGAGTGCGGCGGATGACCAGCCGCGCCTATCTGACCTTCGTGGCGATCGATCGTGATGGTCAGCGACTCCCCATCCCCGGCCTTCTCCTCGAGACCGAGGCGGAGAAGAAGCGCGCGGCGGAGGCCGAGCAGCGCCGCGCCGAGCGCCTGAAGGCGCGGAGAGCGCTCGAAGCGCGATGACGCACGACGGCGCCCACCGGCGCCGCGCCCTCGCCTATCTGCTCGCCGCGCTCGCCCTCATCACTGCCGCCCTCGCCCTGTGGGCACTGATCACCGGGGGCTTCCGCACCTACATCGCCGGCATCCCACTCTCCGTTCGTGGCGCGTTCCGGCCTGCGCTGCTGTCTGTCATCCTCGGCGCCACCGCGCTGCATCTGCTCGACGCCTGGCGCTGGCGAATCTGGCCCACGGTCGCAGCCCGGCTGACGCTGGCCCCTCCGCTCCTCGCCACACTCGCCGCGGTCGTGGTCCTGGCGACCGGCGTGGTCTACGGGACGAAAGCGGCCGGGGGTTCGGACGTGTACGGCTACGTGAGCCAGGCCACGTTGTGGCTCAAGGGCTCGCTCGTCTTGCGCCAGGATTTCATCGCCAGCATTCCGTGGCCGAACGCGGCCTGGTCGTTTTCACCGCTCGGGTACCGTCCCGCCGACTTCGAGCACACGATCATGCCGACCTATGCGCCGGGCACCGCGCTGCTGATGGCGCTCGCGCACCTGGTCGTGGGCGCGTGCGGGCCGTATCTGGTGGGGCCCATCTGCGCGGCCGCGCTCGTGCTGCTCACCTATCGCCTCGGCGTCCGCGTGTCAACGCCGGTCGTCGGCCTCATTGCCGCGGGCGCGATTGCGACGAGTCCCACCGTGATCTTCATGGCGAACTGGCCGATGAGCGACGTGCCAGCCGCGACATTCTGGACGGCCTCGCTGCTCGCCGCCACAGGTACCCGGTTGCGCTCGGCGATCACCGCCGGGGCGATGGCTGGCGTGGCGATCGCGATCCGGCCCAATCTCGCGCCGCTCGCCGCCGTCCCCGCCGCGCTGGTCTGGATGCGCGCCGCGGGCGCGTGGCGTCATCTCGCGGCCCTGGTTCTGGCGTGCGCCCCGTTTGTCGGATTCGTCGCCTGGCTGTTCACCCATCTGTATGGCTCGCCGCTGCGATCCGGCTACGGCGACGTGTCGGACTTGTACGCGTGGTCGAACGCGCCGAAGAATCTGTTGCTCTACGCGGGATGGTTCGCCGAGACGCAAGGACCGCTCGCGTTTCTGGTGGCCGCGGCACCGGTTGTCCTGCTGGCGGCGGCGCGGCCCCCACACACGCGAGCGGGCAGCGCTTCTCGCCTTCGCCGTGCTGCTCTTCATCGCGTATCTCGTCTACGCGCCGTTCGATTTCTGGGCCTACCTGCGGTTTCTCCTCCCGGGCTTCCCCATCGCGTTCCTCCTGTCCGCTGACGTCGTGCGTGAGTTGGCGACGTCGCTCGGACGCGCCGGCCGGACGGTCGCCATGCTCCTGTTCGCCGTCGCCACGATCGGGTACGGGGCGTCACAGTCGGACGGCAGGAACGTGCTCGACCTCGGCGGCAGCGAGCAGAAATTCGCCGACGTCGGACGCTTCGTGGACGCGACGCTGCCGGCCAATGCCGTCATCTACGCGCAGCAGCACGGCGGAAACGTGCGGTTCTACAGCAACCGGCTCACGCTGCGGTTCGACATCCTCGATCCTGACTGGCTGGACCGCTCGATCGAACACCTGCGCGGTGCCGGCTACGTGCCGTACTTTCTGTTGGAGGAGTGGGAAGTGACCCAGTTCAGGCAGCAATTCGCCGGTCAGCGATCGCTCGCCTTGCTGGAGCGGCAGCCGCTCGCCGTGACGCTCGACGGCGTCGTCCGACTGTATTCAACGGGAGAAGAAGGGGTCGGCAGGTCGGTGGTGATCCCGAAAACCGCGGGGTGCGTCGAGCCACACCCCGGGTTCGGTTCGCCTCGCTAGCGATTCGGGTAGTAGTCGGCGTTCTTCGGGATGAAGGCCTTCCACTTGTCTGGCGTCTCGTCGAGCGCGAAGATCGCTTCGACGGGGCACGCGGGCACACAAGCTCCGCAGTCGATGCACTCGTCGGGATGAATGAAGAGCTGCTCGGCGGTGGCGAACTCGGGCTCATCTTTCCGGGGGTGAATGCAGTCCACCGGGCACACGTCAACGCACGCGCTGTCTTTCGTTCCAATACACGGTTCACAGATGATGTAAGCCATTGCGGTTGTTAATTATATCTGAGTTGAAGGTGCTACCGTAGCGTTCCTATGCGCGCGTCCCTCCTGCTGACCGCCCTGTCGATCGCGCTCGTGGCGCCATCGGCGGCGTTCGCCCAGGGGCTCCCCTCGGAACCGGTGCGCGCATTCGACGGACGACTCGTCGTCACCGGCGAGGCCACGGCCACGATGGGGCGCGAGGACCACGAGGCGTACTTCAACTACACCGACTACGAGCGGAATGCGCTGCGGACGATCCGCCTCTCGCTTGGCGCGCTCTGGCAGCCGGCCGATCGGGTGGCGTTCGTCGGTGAACTGCGGTCGGAGGACTTCGACGACGCCGGCGCGTACGCCGCGTACGTACGCGTGCGGCCGTTTCGAGAGTATCGCTTCGATCTCCAGGCCGGGCGCATTCCACCAGTCTTTGGCGCGTTCGGGCGGCGCATCTACAGCTCCGATCGCTTTCTCATCGGCTACCCGCTCGCGTATCAGTACCTGACCTCGCTGCGCGCCGACTCGGTGCCGGCCAACGCCGACGACCTGCTCTTCATGCGCGGTCGCGGCTGGCGGTCGAGCTTCCCGGTCGGCACGCTCTCGCCGGGTCCAGGCGTGCCGCTGGTATCGGCGTTCCGCTGGGACACCGGCGTGCAGGCTCACTGGGCGAACGACGCCATCGACGCGGCCGTCTCGGTCACGACCGGCACGCTGTCGCACCCGCGTGTCTCTGATGACAACGACTCGAAGCAGATCGCGGGACGGGTCGCGGTGCGACCCGTGGTCGGCCTCGTGGTGGGCGGATCAGTGGCGCGGGGCGGCTGGGTGTCAGAGGACGTTCCGGTGGCGAATGGGCGCGGCGACCTGCAGCAGACGGCCTTTGGCGCCGACGCCGAATACTCGCGTGAGTACTGGATCGTGCGCGGCGAGATGATCTGGAGCCACTGGCGGATGCCTTTTGCGGTAGTCCCCCGCGAGGGGGACACGGTCAGCGCGTTGGGGGCGTACATCGAAGGACGGTATCGGTTCTCGCCGCGCTGGTACCTGGCGGCGCGCGCCGATCACCTGGGGTTCTCCGAGATTACCGGCACCGCATTCGACGGACGCCCGACGTCGTGGGATGCCCCGGTGCTGCGCTATGAGGCTGGCGGCGGCTTCTTCATCCGGCGCAACATCGTGGCGCGCGGCACCGTCCAGTGGAATCGCCGCGACAGCAGCCGCGCCCGGTCGCGGACGTTTCTGTCGGGTCAGGTGTCCTATTGGTTCTGAGGGTCTTCAGAGCGGCCGGATGCGCCGCGCTCCTCTGTCTGCTCATGGCCGCGGCGCCGGCGGGGCCGGCCGCCAACGGCGCGATTCGCGGACGTGTGGAATTGAAACAGCCGCCGGCGGACCAGGAGCCGCGCCCCAGCGCGGCCGACCTCGGTATGCACGCCGGGCACGTGTCGACCTCGAGACGACGGGCCGTCGTGTATCTCGATCCGGCGCCACGCGCCGCATTCGACGTCTCCGACGACCGCCGCGCCCGCATGGACCAGAAAAACGAAACCTTCATCCCGCACGTCCTGGCGATCGTCGCCGGCACGACGGTGGACTTTCCCAACAGCGACCGCACCTATCACAACGTGTTCTCCCTCTCGAAGACGCAGCGCTTCGATCTCGGCCGTTACGCCGCCGGACGCTCGAAAGCCGTGCGCTTCGACCAACCGGGCATCGTGCGCGTGTTCTGCGACATCCATTCGCACATGAGTGCGTTCATCCTGGTGTTCTCGCACCGCTATTTCGCCGTGACCGACGAAGACGGGCGATACCGGATCGACAACGTCCCTCCGGGAAACTATTCGGTGGTGGCCTGGCACGAATCCCTCCCCTCTGAGACCAAACGCGTGCTGGTGACTGACGGCGGCGACGTCGACCTGCATTTCACGCTCGCGAAGAAATGACGCTGTTCTCGTCGCTCACCAATCGACTGTTCCTCGCCATGGCGCTGCTGGCGGTGGTGTCGATTGGCGCCGCGACCTACTACGCGACGGCCGCGGTGACCGCACAGGCGGAGGGGGAACTGCGGCGGGGTCTCGCCGAAGCCGGAAAACTCGTGGACGAATACCGCGAGGAGCTCTTCGGGCACTTCTCGCGCGAGGCGGCGCTGGTCGCCGACTTGCCGCGGTTCAAGGCGACCGTGGAACTGAACGATCCGCCCACCATGAAACCAGTCGCCGAGGATTACCGCCAACAACTCGGCGCCGACCTCTTCGTGGTGACCAACGCCCAAGGGCTGGTGCTCGCCGACGTGCGGACGCCAGGCGGCAAACGCGTGATGGACGTCGTCTCCGTGCCGATTGGGATCCAGCTCCTGCAACCGGAGATCTTCGGCACGCTGAGCGTCGGTTTCGCGCTCCACGAGCGAGCCGCGGCCCGTTTCCGCGTGCTCACCAACAGCGAAATCGCGTTCGGCCGCGACGGCGTGATCCAGGCCTCCACGCTGCCGACCGAGACCTGGCAGGCGCTGGCGCCCCTGCTCGCGCGCGACGGCCTGACCGAACGCGTCTCGATCCGTTCGAATGAATACATCGCCACCACCCGGACGCTGTCGTCGTACGCGCGACCGGGCGCGGCACCGCTGCCGGAAGTCGAGTCGGAGACGGCCGTCACGGCGATCATCCTGCGGTCGCGCAGCGAGCGCCTGCAATTCCTGTCCGGAGTGCACAAGAACGTCATGCTCGTCGCGGCGGCCGCCGTCCTCGCCGCGATCCTGGTGAGTTATGGCATTGCACGCACCGTGACCAGACCGCTCGGGGCGATCACGGCCGCCATGCGCGAGATGGCCGCGACCGGGGATCTCACCCGGCGCATCACGCTTCCCGCGGGCGCGCGCTGGGAAGACGAGGACGCACGGCTCCTCGCCACGACCTTCAACACGATGACCGACTCGATCTCGCGGTTTCAGCGCGAGGCCACCCAGCGCGAACGCCTCTCCTCACTCGGGCGACTGTCGACCGTGGTGGCACACGAGGTGCGGAATCCGCTCATGATCATCAAGAGCTCGCTGCACCCGCTGCGCAGCGATAGCTCGACGCGGGACGACGTCACGGCGGCGGTGGCCGACATCGACGAGGAGGTCGCGCGCCTGAACAGGATCGTCTCCGACATCCTGGACTTCGCACGTCCCATCAAATTCGACCTGGCGCCCATCGATCTGAATGCGCTGTGCGCGGACGCCGCGCGGGCCGTCTCGGTCAGCGGCGTGCCAGACGTCGTGATTTCGTTGTCGCCCGCGGTGCCGGCGATCATCAGCGACACCGAGCGACTGCGGTTGGCGCTGGTCAACCTGCTCACCAACGCGCGTCATGCCGTCGCGGCCCGTGGGGACCCCCCCACGAACCGGTGCGCCTCTCGACCCTGGTCACCCCGAAAGGTGAAGTCGCGGTCGACGTCGCCGACCGGGGTGTCGGGATCGCTCCCGACGACCTGCCGCGCATCTTCGATCCGTTCTTCACGACACGACGAACAGGCACCGGCCTCGGGCTGGCCATCACTCGGAATATCATCGAAGGCCTGGGAGGCACTATCACGATCACGAGCACCGTCGGCCACGGCACCACCGTGCGCCTCACGTTCGCGTCGGCAGCGGCGGAGACGTCCTGAATGGCGACCGGAACCGTCCTCATCGTCGACGACGAGAGCAAGATCCTGAATGCGTTGGCGTCGGCCCTGAAAAAGGAAGGGCATGAGGTCGTGGCCACGACCAACGCCCGCGAGGCCCAGAAGCTGCTCTCGCAGCGCGTGTTCGACCTGCTGGTGGTGGACAACCTCATGCCCGAGCTGTCGGGCCTCGACGTGATTCGCGAATTGGTCACGTCCACGCCGGAGGCCGAGCGGCCGCAGGTGCTGATGATGACGGCGCACGCCACCGTCGAGAGCGCGATCGAGGCCATGAAGCTGGGCGCCCTCGACTACCTGCAGAAACCGTTCGAGATCGACGAATTCCTCGTCGTCGTCGAGCCGCGCGCTCGACCACCAGCGGCTGCGCACGGAGCACCGGTACCTGATCAGCGAGCGCGACGCCGAATTCAATCATTACGGCATCGTCGGGCGCAGCAAGCGGATGCAGGAAGTCATCAACACCGCCGAAGTCGTCGCGCAGTCGAAGAGCACCGTGCTGATCACCGGCGAAACCGGCACCGGTAAGGAAATGGTCGCGCGCGCGATTCACTTCCGCAGCGCCCAGCGCGACATGCCGCTGATCAAGGTGAACTGCGCGGCGATCCCCGAAACCTTGCTCGAGTCAGAGCTCTTCGGTCACGTCCGTGGCGCGTTCACCGGCGCCACCCACCACAAGAAGGGGAAGTTCGCCCTCGCCGACGGCGGCTCGATCTTTCTCGACGAGATCGGGACGATGAGCCAGGCGCTCCAGGCAAAGCTGTTGCGCGTGCTGCAGGAGCGCGAGTTCGAGCCGCTCGGTTCCGAGCGCACGCAGAAGGTCGACGTGCGCGTGATCGCCGCCACCAACCGTGATCTCCGTGCGATGGTGGCCGACGGACGCTTCCAGGAAGACCTCTACTACCGCCTGAACGTCATCCCCATCCACATTCCGCCGCTGCGCGACCGTCGCGAGGACATCCCCGTGCTGGTCGAACACTTCGTGCAGAAGCACGCGCAGCGCGCCGGCAAGCGGATCACCGGCCTCGCACCGGGCGTCGTCGAGGCGCTGCAGACCTCGGACTGGCCCGGCAACGTCCGCGAGCTGGAAAACACGGTGGAGCGCGCCGTGGTCCTGTCGCCGACGGCGATCATCGAACCGGCTGCCGTGCGCATCCTCGGGGCCGCCACCACGTCGGCGGCCGGACTGCCGTCGATGAACCTGCGCCAGAACATCGACTGGACCGAACGCGAGACCGTGCGGCGGGCCCTCGAGAGCAGCGGCGGCATCAAGAAAGACGCCGCCGAGTTAATGGGCATCAGCCAGCGCGCGCTGAGCTACTACCTCGCCAAGCACCGGGTGGAGTAAGCCCGCGCGCGTTTCGGATGGCGTAACCGCTTACGAGCGCGGTAATGTCGGCGCTCGTAACCCCTTGCAACTTCACCCCTTCCGGCGAAATCAAGCGGCACCTGCTTTGCCATTGAGAGGCTCACCCATGATGCGACGGCTCTGTGTCTACCTCCTCATGTTCGTCGTCCTGCTGCCGGCTGCCGCGGCCGCCCAGGACCCGGCGACACCTCCCGCTAGTGGCCAGCCCGAGCGCAGTGACCCAGACGTTCGACTGGATCCCCTGCAACCGGATTTCGCGCTCGGAGGCCTCCCAACCACGCTGCGGATGCCGCGCGGCAAATGGGCGTTTCGGGTGACCCACCGCTTTACTCGAGAGCTCGGAACCGGGGACTTCGGCGATCTCGCGTCCGACCTGTTCGGGCTCGACGGCGGGTCGCAGGTCGGCCTGGAAGTGCGCTACGGTCTGCTGCCAGGTACGCAGATCGGTGTGCATCGCACCAGCGACCGCACGATCCAGATCTTCGGGCAGCACAACCTGATGACGCAGCGTGAGGGACGTCATCCGATCGGCCTGGATGCCATCGCGACGCTCGAAGGCTGGGACAACCTCACCGAGCAGCATCAGAGCGCGCTGGGTCTCGTGGCCTCCCGCAGCCTCGGCGAATGGGCAACGATCTACGCCGAGCCCATCTTCGTGCTGAACACCAACCCCTTCGCCACGGGGGATGAAAACACGATGATGCTCGGCCTCGGGACGCGCGTACGCGTTCGCCCGAGCACCTACCTCACCGCCGAATACTCTCCGCGAATGACGGGCTACGCCCCCGCCGACGCCCACATCGGCTTCGGCGTCGAGATGCGCGCCGGCGGGCATCTCTTTCAGATCAACGTCTCGAATGGCTGGGGGACGACCCTCGGTCAGATCGCGACGGGCGGAATCGACTACGAGAACTGGTATCTCGGCTTCAACCTCTCTCGCAAATTCTTCTGACGCAGGAGGCATCGTGACCCTTGGGACTCGTCGGCTCATTCGGCAGGCTGTAACTAGCACCGCGCTCGCGGCCGTTCTCGCAGCCTGTAGCGGCTCGCCGTCGGAGCCTGGCGGCGGCGGTGGCGGGGGAGGCGGTGGCGGTGGAGGCGGTCAGCCGGGCCCGATCGGCGCCACGGTGACGATTGCGAACGGGCGGGTGACTCCGACATCAGTGACGGTAACCGCCGGCCAGAGCGTCAATTTCGTGAACAACGATGGGCGTGGGCGCAACATCTCATCGGATCCGCACCCCGACCACAACCAATGTACCCAAGTCAACGCTGTTGGCAACTTGAATAACGGCCAGAGCCGCCCGACGTCGGCGTTGACCGTCGTGCGGACGTGCGGGTACCACGACCACGACGACCCGGACAACGGCAACCTGAAAGGACAGATCGTCATCACGGCCGCCGGAGGCTCCTAGGACCTGCGATAATCGCCGCGCATGAAGCGCGCTGCCCTGGCAACCGTCCTTCTTCTCGCATCGTGCGGCGGAGACTCGTCTCCGCCGACCACCCCGCCGCCCACGAATAACCCCTTCACCTTCACCATCACCGCGTCGGGCGTCACCCCGAAGGAGCTGGCGGTTCCGCCCGGTACACGGGTGCTGTTCGTGAACAACGACACCCGCCGCAGGAACATGACTTCGGACCCTCACCCCGAACACGACATCTGCCCGGAACTGAACGTCGTAGGTTTCCTCAATGTGGGGCAGAGCAAGGAAACCGGCAACCTCAATACTGTCCGCACTTGCGGGTTCCACGACCACGACGATCCGGACAACAACAACGTCAAGGGACGGATTATCATCCGCCCCTAATTCCAGTGTTGTCTGGCACTTAGGGGCTAAATGTTGTTGCACATTTGTTGCACGTTTCTGCGCACGACTGCCTTATAATCCGTCCCCGCTCCCGGCTCCACAATCCAGCAACTCGAATTACAAATCAGAGGATTTGTATGTCCCAAATTCAGCCGCGATCCGTGTTCTCGCTGTCTCGCCGTCTGTCCGCCGGTGCCCTTCTCGCCACCGCGACGGCTGCGCTCCTGCAAGCGCAGGTTCCTGGCCGCAACGTCAATATGGTGTCGGGCACCACGCTGCCCCACGGTGACCCGTATGTGCAGCGGCAAGATGAGCCCACGGCGGCAGCGTCCACGCGCAACCCGCTGCACCTGCTCGCAGGCGCGAACGACTATCGCACTGTCGATCTTCCTGGCTTGGAGAAGAACAAGGAGACCGGTGACGCCTGGATGGGCGTGTTCAAGTCGAACGACGGCGGCAACACATGGCGCAGCACGTTGATTCCGGGATATCCGCAGGATCCCAACAAGTTCGCGACCCCGCTCCACCCCTACGAAGCCGCGGCTGATCCCGTCGTTCGCGCCGGCACCAACGGGTTGTTTTTCTACTCGGGCATCGTTTTCGTCCGGGATACGGTGGTGAACGGGACCACCGTCAAGGGAAAGAGCGCGATGTTCGTGTCGCGCTTCATCGACAACAACAACCTCGAAGCGGGCGACCCGATCGTCTTTCTCGATACAAAGCTGATCGCCACCAACCCCGGCACGGCGTTCATCGACAAGCCGTGGTTCGCCGTGGACCGTCCGCGCGCCGGCGCGCAGACCTGCACGATCAACACGACGCAGCCGAACCCGCGCGACCCCCTACAGCCGATCACCACCGAACAGATATTCCCGGGCGGAGCCGCCTACGCCGCGTACAGCATGATCACCGGCGAAGGCGCGGAGACCCGATCGCAGATCTACCTGTCGCGCTCGCTCGACTGCGGCGCGAACTGGAGCGCACCGCAACAGGTCAGCTCGTCCAACGATCCGATCAACCAGGGGGCGACGCTCGCGATCGATCCCACCTCCGGAGTGCTCTACCTCGCCTGGCGACGCTTCAGCGCAGACGGCACCGACGATTCCATCATGGTCACGCGCTCGATGGACCAGGGTCGTCGATGGGATCCGCCCGGCAGGGCGCGCCGGTTCCCGCGCGGCCAGAAGAAGGGCCTCGACCCTGAGCTGCACGGCAAGAAGTTCAAGCAGCCTCTCGAGTTGACGCAGCTGGCGTCGTTCGACCAGCCGACTGCACCCAACCACTTCCGCACGAATGCGTATCCGACGATGACCGTGGATGGGAGCGGCCGCGTCTACGTCGCGTGGTCTGAGCGTGGGTTCGCGCCGAACAATGACCTGGACGAAGGGGACGCGCGCATTCTCGTGGCGACGTCGACCAACGGCGCCGCGTGGAGCAACCCGATCCTCGTCGACAACACTCCGATTGCGGGCCATCAGATCATGCCGTCGATGTCCTTCGCGGGCGGCAAGCTGATGCTCGCCTACTACGACTTCCAGCACGACGTTTCAGGCGTCTTCACGCAAGTTCGTCGACGAAATCCTCGCGGTTTTGATCGGGCACAAGCGCCACACCGTGGACGTGAGGGCGGCGATGGCCTCGCCCGGGCTCACGCCGACGTTCGGTCCGTCGGTGCGCGTGTCCGAGTACCTGATGGGCAGCCGGCCAGGTACTGGCCCGCGGCCCGTCGAGCAGCTCCAGTTCAACCCCCCGAACCTGAAGTTGTTCCAGCTGGGATCAGTGCCGTTCTTCGGGGACTACATCGATCTCGCGCCTTCGCCGTCCTTTGTTCCAACGGCCGGCGGTGGATGGGAGTACAACACGGCCCCATCCAGTTCCCCCCTGTTCCACGTCGTGTGGACGGACAACCGCGACGTCGTACCGCCATTCGACGGCGATTGGACCAAATACTCTCCGCCCGGCGCCGTCGTAGGCGCCGCGAGTTTCTATGACCCCACGATCCTCATCACGCAGGCGTGCGATCCCTCCTCGAATCCGGCGAGCCCGAACAATCGAGCCGGGATGCGGAATCAAAATATTTATACCGCGCGCCTCACGGGCGGGCTGGTCGCGGGCGCGCCGGGCAACTCGAAGCCGCTGCATCCGATCCTCCCCCGCGGTTTTGCCGTGTTCGCTCAAAACGCCACGGAGGTCACGAAGATCTTCCGCTTTACGATCGAGAATCAGCCGATCGGCGGTGGGGCCTCGTTCCTGCAGGCGTCCTTGCTGCCCTCCTCGAACCCGCCGGCGCCGCCACCGCCACACGTGTTGAGCGTGGACGTGATGGTGCCTCGCCGCTCGACCGTCGCGCGGAATGTCTTCGCGACGTCGACCAACCCGGATGCGCAGATCAACGTGTCAGTGAAGGAAATCGCCGCCGTCGGCGGAGGCGAGACCGCAGGAGGCCTCCAGAGCACGGTCGTTCTCAATCCGGACATCAGCAACCCTGACATCAGCAATCCCGACATCAGCAATCCCGACATCTCCAATCCGGACATTTCCAACGCGGAGGTGGCGAATCCCGACATCTCGAATCCGGACATCAGCAATCCCGACATCAGCAATCCGGACATCAGTAATCCAGACATCAGCAACCCGGACATCTCGAACGTGCCGGTGGCCAACCCGGATATCAGCAATCCGGATATCAGCAATCCGGACATCAGCAACCCGGACATCAGCAATCCGGACATCAGCAATCCGGACATCAGCAATCCGGACATCTCGAATCAGTCGCTGACCGATACCACCTGGACGGTCACCAACGACGGCAATACGACGACGTCGGTACTCGATCCAGCTGCTGCTCGACGGGGAAGTGCCGGACCGGGACCAGATCGTGCTACAGCTCCTTCTCCACAAAGTCGTGACGAGTCCGGTGGCGGTGAACTGCTCGCTCGTGAATCACCCGACGAACGTGCTGCAGGCCAACATCATCAATCCGGCGTTCACGGATCCTGCGGACGTCGGCACTCCGGACATTTCGAACCCGGACATCTCGAACGCCACACTCTGGCTGGCGCCTGGCGAATCAGCGAAGATCACGCTTCGTACCTTCGATACCAATCTCGGCGACGGCGTCGAGTTCAATGCCGCGGAGCAGGTCACACCGGTCGTCGTCCCCCCCGCGGTTGACGTCGCGATCGTCAACGGCGTACTGGTGGTGGGCGAAGACGTCGACGTTGCGGTGTCGCTCAACGCGGAGTTCCTGAACGTGCCGGCGGTAGGCGAAGCCGGCATCCCGGTTGGCAACATCGGCGTGCGTGTGATGGACGACCAGGGAGGCGTGCTTCCCGGCGTGAACGTGACGCTGTCGGTGCGGACGCTCGCCACGAACGCGCAGATCGGCGTCAGCCAGGTCGCCCTGTCGAGTCTAGACGGCATCGCAGGGTTCACCATCGGCGCGCTTCCGGCGGGCACTTACCGGTTGTTGGCGCAGGTCACCGGCCCGGGCGTCACACCGGCGTCCGCATGGAGCGATCCGTTCGTCATCGTCGCAAGGGACGTCCGGCAATGGACGATCGGCAGCGGCGGCAACGGCAACTACTACGAGTACGTGCGTGTCGGCGGGTTGTCGTGGACGCAGGCGCGCGATGCGGCGGCCGCTCGGTCGTTCCAGGGTATTCCCGGTCGCCTGGTGACGATCACCAGCGCGCCGGAGAACGCCTTCGTAACGGGCCTCGGCGACGGCGGTGACGTGCGCGCCTGGATCGGCATGTTCGATCCTGATGGGCCGGACGATATCTTCCTGTTCTCCTGGATCACGGGTGAGCCTGTTGGCTACACCAACTGGTTCACGGGCGAGCCGAACAATCTGGGCACCGAGTTCTGGGTAGAGCTTTTCAGCGATGGGACCTGGAACAACAACCAGGAGCTGGACACCAACTTCCCGACGCTCGGATACATGGTTGAGTATCAGGCGGGCGCACCGGCGATCGCGGTAAACAGCACCGCCGACAGCGGACCCGGCTCGCTGCGCCAGGCGATCCTGACCGCCAACGCCAACGGGCCGTCGCACGACACCATCGCGTTCAATCTCCCCGGCGGGCCGGCCACGATCGCTCTCCAGTCGGCGCTGCCGGCGATTACGCAGCCGCTGACCATCAACGGCACGACGCAACCGGGATTCTCTGGCAGTCCGCTCGTGTTCATCACGCGCGCGGGAGACTGGTCGGGACCAGGCCTTCGCGTCGAGGCCGCCAACTCGGTCATTCGCAGCATTGGGGTCACCGGATTCGGGGGCCCCGGCATCCAGCTGTGGAGCGGCGCGAACCTCGTGGTCGCTGGTAATTACATCGGGATCAACGCCGCCGGAACCGCGCAGCCGAATACCATCGGCATCGAGGTGAACACCCTCGGCAGCCACATCGGCGGGACGACGGTCGCGGATCGCAACGTGATCTCGGCGAACGCGGCAGTCGGGCATGTTCGTGACGTCCAGACGGCGGCGGCACCAGTTATCCAAGGGAACTTCATCGGCACGGATCCCGCCGGGACCGCGGCCCAGGGGAAACCTGGTGGCAGTGTCATTCCGATGACAGCGGACGGACGCTGATCGGCGGCACGGGCCGGGCTCCGGGAACGTGATCTCCGCGAACACAGGGAATCGGCATCCTGACCAGCAGCAACCTCGCGGTCCAGATCCATGGGAATTACATCGGCGACGGACGTGACGGGGACACTGGACCTCGGGAACACCGAGAATGGCATCCGGCTCAACGGCAACGCGACCGGGCACGCAGATCGGCGACGCCGGCGGAGGGGAACCTCATCTCAGGGAACAACCTGAACGGTATCTTTATCGACGCTCGGCAGCCACGGGAACTTCGTTCGCTACAACCTGATCGGCACGGACGCAGCGGGAACGGTGAGCAATCGGCAACGGCACGATCCAGCCGCCGGCATTCGATCTCGTCGGCGCTGGCGTCGTCGTGAACGGGTACGAGAACCAGATCGGCGGCCCGAGTCAGGCCAACGTGATCTCTGGCAATGGAACCGGGATCTCGCTCGACCGGAACGGCCGACGACAACATCATCCAGGGAAACGTGATCGGCACCACGGCCAATGGCCTGGCAGCCCTCGGCAACCGCTTCGGCATCTTCAACGCGGCTGCTGCGGGCACGCTGATCGGCGGAACCCGTTCTCGGTGCCGGCAATACCGTCTCGGGCAATTCAGTTGAAGGCATCGCGATCACCGGCGAACGAGCATCGGACATCGTCATCCAGGGGAACCGCATCGGGACGAACTACGCAGCGGGCTTGGTCGCGTTAGGCGGGAATACCTTTGGCGGCGTTACGGTGCGATTCGACGCCAGGGCGGATATCGGTGGTGCCGGGGCCGGTGACGGGCAACGTCATCTCAGGGAACAGCGGCGTCGGCGTGCGACTCGAGACGTTCGGCAATTCGGTGGTGAACAACATCATCGGTATGGACGCCGCGCAATCCGGACCGCTTCCCAATGGAAACGGGGGCCTGAGCATCGCCGCCAACGGCACCACGATCGACTTGAACCTGATTGCGCACAATACCGGCGTCGGTATCAACGCCAGCGGTTCAGGAAACGCGATCCTCGGAAACTCGATCTTCGCCAACATGGGCCCGGGTATCGACCAGGGGGGCGATGGGATCACGGCGCAACGACGCGGATGAAACCGACGGCGTGCAGAACTACGCGGTGTTGACGGCGGCGACGGTCGTCCCCGGTGGCGTGAGAATACAGGGTGGGTTCACGAGCACGCCGAACACCCTTTTCCAGATTCGGTTCTTCGTCAGCCCATCGTGCGACGTCTCGGGTTTTGGCGAAGGGCAGACGCAGCTCGGCTCCATTCAGGACGTGAGCACCGACGGTCGTCGGCAACTTGGCGCTTGACTCCACCTTCCTGGTTCCCGTGACGGTTGGCCACTGTCATCACCGCCACGGCACGGAACCAGGCGACCAACAACACCTCCGAGTTCTCGTCGTGCATGCCGATCCAGACCCCGAGTGACCCGGTCCCGTTGGACCGGACGGCTGGCGGCGGGAACTGACACGATCGTTCGCCTGCGAGGGGGCACCGCGGGTCTCAGCGTCCAGGGACGGAGCGGCCTGTATTCACAGCCGCTCTGGTCTTCCCGGCGTCGGTGAGTCATAATCCCCGCGGACCCCTGTACATCACCTGATGACGCGACCGGACGACGAGACTCAGCTCGGCATGCCGGACGACCAGACGCGGATCGGCGCCGCGCCCCCTGTCGTCACCGGAAGCGCCACGGGACTCGACATCGGCGATGCCTTCGGGTCTCGCTACCGCATCCTCAAAGAGCTCGGTGCCGGCGGCATGGGCGTCGTCTACCAGGCGTGGGACCAGGTCCTGAACGTCGTCGTCGCTCTCAAGGTCATTCGTCCGGACGTCACCGCCGATCCCTCGGTGGCGCGCGACATCGAGCGCCGGTTCAAGCGCGAGCTCCTGCTCGCCCGCAAGGTCACGCACAAGAACGTCGTCCGCATTCACGATCTCGGCGACGTCGGCGGCACGAAATACATCAGCATGCCGTTTGTCGAGGGGGACGACCTCGCGACAACGCTCAAAACAGACGGCCACTTGCCGGTGCCGCGTGTCGTGCAGCTGGCGAAGCAGTTGGCGTCTGGCCTCGAGGCTGCGCACGAGGCCGGCGTCGTGCACCGGGACCTCAAACCCGCGAACATCATGGTGGACGCCGACGACCAGGCGCTCATCATGGACTTCGGCATCGCCCTCTCGGCGACCAGCGATGCGCGCGCCGTGTCACCCACTGCATCGGCTGGAGGAGCGATTACCACCGCGGCGGCAGCGGACGAAACGCGGATCGTGCATTCCGAGCGGACGACCGTCGACGCACCGCACAGCCTGAGCAGTGGCTCGATCGTCGGCACGCTCGACTACATGTCCCCGGAGCAATCGAAAGGCGAGGCGGTCGATCAGCGTTCGGACATCTACTCGCTCGGCCTCATCCTGAGAGACCTGTTGCTCGGCCCTCGCGTGCTCCCAGCGGGGTCAAACCCGTTCGAGGCCATGCGGCTCAGGGTCAGCACGCCGGCGACGTCGCTCGCCGCGAAGCACCCGGAGATCCCGCCAGACTTCGACGCCATCATCACCCGCTGTCTGCAGCTCGATCCGCAGGCGCGCTACGAGACGACGCACGAGCTGGTGACGGCGCTCGGCAAGCTGGACGACAACGGCGTGCTCATTCCGGAGCCGCGCCGTTTCACGCCGAAGATGATGGCCGCGGCGGCAGTCCTGGTCATCGCGCTCCTGGTCGGCACCTGGTGGATCGCAAAGAACCGGCAACCGCCCGGCCCGATCGAGCCCGTCTCGGTGCTGGTCGCAGACTTCACCAACTCCGCCTCCGATCCCACGTTCGACGGCGTGATCGAGTCGGCGCTGACGGTCGGCATCGAAGGGGCGTCGTTCATCGACACGTTCCCGCGACGCGACGCCGTGCGCATCTGGCTCAGAGCATCAAGAAGGACGGCACGCTCGACGATGAAAACGCGCGACTGGTTGCCCTCCGCGAGGGGATCGACGTCGTGGTCGGTGGCGACATCGCGCGGAGCGGCGCCGGCTACGCCCTGCGTGTGAAGGCGACGCGCCCGAAACTCGAGAACGACGAGGTGCTGCTCGACTGGAGCACGACGGCGTCCAGCCGAGAAAAGGTGCTGGAAGCCGTCGGAGAGATGTCGGCGCGCGTGCGCCGCACGCTCGGCGACACGAAGAGCGACTCGGCGGCCGAAGACGGCGAGACGTTTACCGCGTCGTCGCTCGACGCCGCCAAGGCGTACGGCGAGGCGCAGGAGTTTCTCTGGGCCGGGAAGACCCCGGAGGCGATCGCCGCCTACCAGCGCACCATCCAGATCGATCCGAACTTCGGCCGCGCGCATTCGGGCCTCGCGGCGCTTTACGCCAATCAAGGGCGCACCCAGGAGGCCGAAGCGTCGTACCAGGCGGCGCTCGCCTTGCTCGACCGCATGACCGAGCGGGAGAAGTTCCGCACCCGCGGCGGGTATTACCTGTTCAAGCTGAACGGCGACAAGGCGATGGACGGAGTTCCAGAAGCTCGTCGAGCAGTTTCCCGGCGATACGTCCGGCCTGGCGAACCTGGCGTTCGCCTACTTCCTGCGGCGTGACATGAAGATGGCGTTGCAGGAAGGTCTGCGAGCGTCCGATGCGTTCCCGCAAAACGTCATCCGCAAGAACAACGCGGCGCTCTACGCAATGTATGCGGGGAATTTCGATGAAGCGTCACGACTGGCCGGCGAAGCGCTGAAAGATCAATCCGCAGTACGAGAAGGCGTTCGTCGCACAGGCGATCGCGCAATTCGCGCTCGGCGCCCGCGAGGAGGCGCTCGCGACCTACGAGAGCCTTTCGAAGGTGAATACGCGTCGCGCGAAGTCGTTGGTGGCGACGGGCCTGATCGACATTGCGCTCTACGAGGGACGCCAGCAGGACGCGTTGAAACTGCTCGAAGCCGCGATCGCGGACGACCGCGCGGCGAAAGACCAGTCGGCGCTCGGCCGCCGGCTCGCAACGCGGGCCGGCGGTGCTCGCCGCGCGCGGCGACAAGGCGGGCGCGATCCGGGATGCGGAGGAGGCGGTCGCCGCGGTCGAGCGATCACGGCGTGCTGTTCACCGCCGGGCGCGCGTTGATCGACGCCGGCCGCGCCGAACGCGCGCTCGTCCTGGCGCTGCAGCTCGACAACCGCCTGGAGGAAGAACCACGCGCCTACGGTGCCCTGCTTCGCGGCGAGGCCGCACTCGCGGCGGGCCGCGCGCGGGAGGCGCTGACGAGGTTCGAGGAGGCGGGCGCACTGGCGGATACCTGGTTGGGCCGATTCAACCTGGGACGTGCTTACCTGGCGCTGAATGCATTCACTGAAGCCGCCGACTGAATTCGACCGATGCCTGTCGCCTGAAAGGCGTGGCGAAGTGACGGCGGTGTTCCTCGACGACAACGCGACGTATCACCTGATGCCGCCCGTCCATTACTACCTCGGCCGCACGCGCGAAGGGCAGAAACGGGCGAACGCCATCGAGGCGTACAAGACGTTTGTCGACATCAAGGCCAAGGGAGACGAACAGGGCCTCGTCGCCGACGCGCGGAAGCGCATTAAGATGAATTGATCGGGCGACCATGGAGGTCGTCCACGAAAGGACGACCATACATGTTGATCAGCAAGAAGCTCGCGCAGGCCTTCAACCAGCAGATCGCGAACGAATTCGGCGCCAGCATGCAATACATCAGCATCGCGGCGCACTTCAATCACCGCCACCTGACCTTGCTCTCGAAGGTTTTCCTCGACCAGGCGGAGGAAGAACGCGAGCATGCGGACAAGTTCGCGAAATACCTGTTCGACACCAAGGCCGACGTGCGCATTCCCGCCATCCCGGCAGCGACACCAACATTCGCATCAGCGGAAGCCGCGGTCGAAGCGGCCCTCGGGTGGGAGTACGAGGTGACCAAGCAGATCACCGCGCTGATGGAGCATGCCGTGAAGGACAACGACTACCTGGCGCAGAGCTTCCTGCAGTGGTTCGTGGACGAGCAGCTCGAGGAAGTGGCCAAGATGGACCGCCTCCTCGGCGTGATCCGCCAGTCCGGTGAGAAGAACCTCCTGATGGTCGAGGCCTACATCGTTCACATCGAGAAGGTGAAGGGTTAGACGCTCCGCACGAACACCGCGAGCTCCGAGAGCGCGGTCGACTGTAGAAGGTAAACGGTCGGTTCACGAAGCGCGAGCTCGCGGGTCGTAACCAGCAGATCCCCCACCGATCGCTCGGCCCGCCGCCGTTCCTCGCGGCTGGCCGCCCCGCTGACATAGCCCCACATGTGCTCGACGGCATTGGCAAGCCGCCCGGCAGCCGGCGACCTGCGCAGGATGGCCACCAACTCGGCTGCAAGATCCGCGAACGTGGCTCCGCGCTTCATCCGCGCCACGCGCCGGCCGATCGTCCGGTAGAGTTCGGGATCGCGCGCCATCACCGAGTACCTTGTGCTGCGCCCAGAGGTCATGGCCGCTCCGCGGCAGCGTGATGCGCCCCGTGACTTGCCCCCCGTACTTGATCCCCAACAGCGCATACTGATCGACCGGCTCCGTCACGAACACGCGAGGCCATCGCAGCGGCGGTCCCGTGCGTCCGAGCGGAGTCCTGTCAACGTAGCCCCGCAAGACCATTTCGGCAACCAGGAGGTCATGGCGACGGCATAACGCCATCCGACAGCCGACCCAGCGCAATGTCTCGGGATGACGCGAGTAGCCCCGCTTGCCGTGGGCGAGAATCGAGTCCAGGCCGTGCAACTCGCGATGCTCGCCGAGTAGGCTCTGCCGACTGAGATAGCCAGCCGGTACGTCCCAGATTCGCAAACTTAAGCGCGCAGGCCTCGCCGCTGGACCTCGGCGAGCAGTTCGTCGTTGGTGAGTTTGAGACCGGCGATCGGGGCCGGCTCGACGAAGATCCTGCACCAGAACTGGAACAATCCCGCCTCCGATTGCGCGACGATGGTGTCCCCCTGCCCATCGCCGCTCGCAATCGGCGCCCGCATCTCACTCTTGATGCCGATCTTCCCGCGCGCCGCCGGCCGGTCGTCGACGAACAACTTCTCGCCCGTATACGGGTTGTTGATGTAGCGGATGCGGTGTCCCTTATGGGTCACCTCCCACCGCTGCTCGATGAACGCGGTGACGGCGAGCGACGCCAGGCCGAAACCGATGGCGACGAGGCCCCAGCGAAGGTGGACGGCTTGTTGACGAGGCCGGATGCCGCGATCAGAACGACGACGCCCAACAGGACCGGGCCGTGCTGCAGAAGACGTCTCGCTGTCTGCCGTTCGTCGAGGAGTGTGACCATCGTTAGACCACCTTCGCGCCATGCTCGATCAGAAGCTGCCTGAGGATCGAGCGATGGCAGCGCTGCTCGTCCTCGCAGTAACACCCGACTGAAAAATCCGCCGCGTGCGAGAAGACCGCCAGGAGCTCGAGGTCGTGCTTCGCCTCCGGGCGTCCCATCTCGGCCCGGTATTTTCTCGCGAATGCCGCCCACTGCGACGCCGTCTCTGCCGCCTGCCCCGTCTTCAGCATGTCAGCGCTCGGCGCCAGGTTCGGGAACCAGACGTCGTAGTAGTTCTGCGAAGCGAACTCAGCCTTCGGCACGCCACGCGGCGGACGCCTGACCGTTCCGATTCGCGTGCCTTCTCCCTTGAGGCGCGGGCTCCCGAGCCGGACGATGCGCACGCTCATGGTGCGCTCGTGTCCGCTCTTCAAGGCCGTCACCTCGATCTCGATCTTCATCCGCGGATCCGCGAGTCCTGCCGAGATCATCGTCGCCGCCGGTCGTACGTCGCCGAAGTACTTCCGCAGGATCGGCCAGCACTGCGGGAACTCGTTCCCATTGGGCAGGATGTAGGTGACGCGGACGACGTCCCTGAGGTCCGCGCCTGCTTGCTGCAGCGCCGCCTGGATATTGCGCAGGCACTGCTCCGCCTGCTCCGCCACGTCGTCGGCGATCGTCATGGTCGAATAGTCGAATCCCGTCGTCCCCGAGACGAACACCCAGTCCCCCTGCACGACGGCGCGCGAGTACCCGATGTCCCGTTCGAAGGACGAGCCGGAGCTGATCAGTCGTCTTTCAGGCATTGGTCAACTTTAAGGTCTTCCAGCCGAATTCAGCGACAGCCGCACCCACGATTGGCCTCCGGCCCACACAAAGACGCGAAGACTCGAAGGCACGAAGTCATTCTTGTTAAACCCAAAATTGTTTCGCGTCTTCGTGTCTTCGTATCTTCGCGGCGCGCCGAAGGCGGGCCGTCGGCCCGGTTGGACTCGCGAGTGTTACCGAGGTCCGAGATGTATAGCGTAATTGTTTACCGTCGCACGAACTCCATCGTTGCGGCGCGCCGGCGTGCGGTACGGAAGCCGCGCACGTACTTCCGGGACCCGGGCGTCGGATACTTCTCCGCGTAGGCGTCCTCGATCGCATCGAGGATTCTTTCGCTGCGCACGGGGACGGCGCGAACGCGGACCTGCCGCTCGCCGACCTGGAGCACGCCCAGCGGGTTCTCCTGGAACGAGCGATACCAGCCGCCCGGCTTCTGCGTCCACGAACGCGCGAACACCCGGTCCCCGATGACGATCGGCCACACGCCCGTGAAGCGGTGGTCGGAGCGGGAGCCGGCGCGAATCCCCAGGATCTTGCTGGCGTCGATCGCCGAAACCACCGTGCGCGGCAGCAGCTTCACCATTCCGCGTCTACTTCCCACTGAACTTGGGTTTCCGCTTCTCGAGGAACGCCGTCGCCCCTTCAACCTTGTCCTCGGAGCGAATAACAGATCGCCTGCGCGAGCGTTTCGATCAGGAGGCCGGAGTCCAGGTCGACCCGCGACGCGGCGTTGAGCGCGATCTTGGCCAGCCGCGCCGCCAGCGGACCCTGCCGCAGGATCTTCTTTGCCAGCTCGCGCGCACGGATCTGCAACTGCGAAGCGGGCACAACCGCCGTGACAAGACCGATCTCGAGCGCCTGCTTGGCGTCAATGATCTCGCCGGTCAGCACGAGGTACTTCGCCCAGCTGAGACCGACCGTCCGTGGAAGGCGCTGGGTGGCGCCAGCGCCGGGAATGATCCCCAGGCCGACTTCCGGCTGGCCGAACTTCGCGGTGTCGGCACAGATCCGGATGTCGCAGGCCAGGGCCAGCTCGCAACCGCCGCCGAGTGCGAATCCATTGATAGCCGCGATCACAGGTCGGGGAAACTTCTCGAACTTCGCGAAGAGCGACGAGTTGATCGCCGCCAGACCGTCGTCGCGGGTGCGCGCACGGATGTCGTTGATGTCAGCGCCCGAAACGAATGCGGTTTCTCCCGCACCAGTGATCGACGAGCACGCCAACGGCGTCGTTGGCCGCCAGCTCGTCGAGCGCCTGGTGGCACTCCCGAACGGTCTCGAGGTTCAGTGCGTTCTTGACTGCCGGGCGGTTGATCGTGAGCGTGGCGATGGATTCGGAGATGTCGACGTGGATATTGGTCATCGAATCACTTCGGATGTGTCCAGACGGCGCTCCGCGCAGTCAGAGATACTAGCATCACCGCTTTGAGTCTTCGCCCACTCGTGCCAGCCGCAGACAGCGCCGCCGGCAGACCCCACGCCGAAGAGTGAATCAGCAGGCCGTTGACGAGAACCGCCGCCGCCGGCCGCCCCGCGGCGGCGCGGCAGACGGCGGCAGCACGACGAAGTTCATCACGGCGTAGACCGCCAGCCCATAGAGGATGCCGCAGACCACCGGGTGCTCGCCGCAGGCCGTGAGGCGGCGGCTGGCGAGGTGGTACGTCAGCACGATCACAAACGCGATGAAGAAGTGGAGGCCGAGGCCAAGCATCGCGGTCGCGAGGCCGCCGGCAACCGCCGTTTCGCGCCCGAGTAACCCGGCCGCGATGCTATGCAGGATCCGTGTCGGCCGCACGCCGTTGCGGAACCAGAAGAAGAGAAAGGCGTCGAGGATATCGAGAATTCCGACGGCCAGGGTTCCGTAGAGGAGCTCCATCAGCGACGGGGAGAATCGTACGGCACGTAGTTCTCCCATTCCAGCGGCGTGAAGGTGTCGGCGATGGTCAGCTTCAGGAGGTGGCCGAAGATGCTCTCGGCATTGTCGCTGTTGCTCATCAGCAAGACACCCAGCTTCTTCTCGGGATAGACGATCGAGTAGTGCTGGAAGCCTCGCTGTGTCCCTCCTTGAACGCGCCCCATCCATGTGGCGTTCGCTGAAGACCCCATCCGAGCCCGTAGCTCAAGTCGATCGCGTCATACGCGGTCGTCGTCTCCGTCGAACCTGGGCCGAACTGCATCTTCGATCGGATGCGCACCTGGGGTTTGAACATCTCGTTCCAGGACGCTTCGCTCAATCCCTCGCGTCGCAGCACCGCCGTCATGAACCTGACGTAGTCGTCGGGAGTGGTTTCGAGGGTGCTCGGGGCGCGTGCGGGGTTGTCCTTGTCCTTGGGGTAGACCTTGCCGTCCTTCGCGTGGCCGACGGCGTAATGCGCCTCGAAGCGCGGCTGCCACGTGTAGCTCGACGTGGTCATGCCGTAGGGGCCGAAGATGTATTGCTGCATCAGCTCCTCGAGTGACTTGCCCGTGATCTTCTGGATGACGATCTGCAGGAACGTCATCCCCTCGCCCGAGTAGCTGTACCGCTCACCAGGCTCGAACCCGATGCGCAGTTTCTGGTCGGGTTCGAACCAGCGCCAGCCGGGCAGGCCCGTCGTGTGACTCAGGCTCATGCGCGCGGTGATGCGCCGGTAGCGCGGGTCGGAGCGGAGATCAGTGAGGTCCTCGTGCCACGCGGGGCCATGCTTGCGGGCGAGCGGTTCGGGCACGTAGTCCTGCAGCGGCTTGTCGAGATCGAGGACCCCTTGTTCCACGAGCTTCATGACCAGCACCGAGAAGACCGCCTTACTGAGCGAGGCGCCATAGAACTCGGTGTCTGTGCGAAGGGGCTTTGCGGAAGGCAGGTGCGCGACGCCGAAGGCCTGCGAATAGACCGGCGCGGCGTTGTTGAAGATCGTGACCGTCAGTCCGTGGACGTTGGCGGCGCGCGTCAGCGCCTCGATCTGTTCGGTCAGCGCGCTGATCTCGATGGTCGAGCCATCGAGCCGCGCGACCGTGGGGCCGGAAGACCGAGGTTTCTCTCCCCCGCACGCTGCCAGCAGCACGGCGCAGGCCAGGGCAGCCGACGCGCGCATGCAGGCTAGTACTCGTAGACGCCCTTCCCGACTTTGCGCCCGAGGCGCCCGGCCTTGACGTACTGCGCGAGGAGCGGGCACGGGCGGTACTTCTCCCCCAGGCTCTTGTGCAGGTACTCGAGAATGCTGAGGCGCGTATCGAGGCCGACGAGATCGACCAGCTCGAAGGGGCCCATCGGGTGGTTCAGCCCGAGCTTCAGCGCCTTGTCGATGTCGCGCGCCGAGGCGACCCCCTCCATCAGCATGAAGAACGCCTCGTTGCCGATCGTCACGTTGACGCGGGAGGTGATGAAGCCCGGGCGACTCGCGGACGAGGACGGTCTCCTTCCCCATCTGCCGCGAGACGTCCTCGATCGCCTGCAGGGTTTCCGGCGCGCTCTCGAGCGCCCGGACGATCTCGATCAGCTTCATCCGGTGGACGGGGTTGAAGAAGTGCATCCCCGCCACGTTCGGCGCCCGCCGGGTGACGCCGGCCATCTCGGTGATGCTCAGCGCCGAGGTGTTGGTCGCGATGATCGCGTGCGGCCGGCGCGAGCTTGTCGATCTCCTGCATCAGCGACAGCTTGAGGTCGATCCGCTCCGGCGCCGCCTCGATGACGAAGTCGCGTGTCCGGCGAGCGCATCGGCGAGGTTGGTCGTGACCGACAGCCGCGCGCGCATCGCGTCGGCGTCGGCGGTCGTCACCTTGCCGAGCTCGACGCCCTTGGAGATGACGCCGTCGATGGCCGCCCGTCCCTTGCTGACCGCGGCGTCCGACGACGTCGTACATGCGGGTCTCGAAGCCGCCGGCAATCGCCGCGTGCGCGATGCCGTGCCCCATGGTGCCGGCGCCGAGCACCGTGATGTTCGAATCTTCATCAGCTCGTAGTCTAGCCGACCTGCCGGCAGGCTTGCGAGACGCCGGCCTTCAGGCGAAGGTCGGCCTACTGGCGACGATCTCCGTCAGCACTGCCATCGCGTGTTCGATCTCCGCCAGCGTGTTGTAGAAGTGCGGCGCCATGCGGATGCCGGCGCCGGGACGGTAGTCGATGATGACCTCGCGGCGGATCAGTTCGTCGGCGACCGCCTGGCCGTTCGGCACGTCGACGATCACCGCGCCGCCGCGCTCGGCGTCTGCCTCGGGCGTATTGACGCGGAAGCCGGCCTCCTGCGCGAGCTCGATCAGCCGGCGGGTCAGCCTGCAGCGACTTCTCGCGGATCGCCGGCACGCCGATCTCCGCCACGATCTCGTAGCCGGCGCGCGCCGAATAGAGCGACGGCACGTTCGGCGTGCCGCTCTGGAACCGCTCGGGAGCGTCGGCGTACCGGATGGCCTCGGCTTCAAACAGGAACGGCTCCGCGTGCGCCGCCCATCCGACGTAGCGCGGGCTCGAGCGTCTTCGCCAGGTCCGGCCGCACGTAGAGGTATCCCGCGCCCGGCCCGCCGCACAGCCACTTCACCGAGCCGCCCACCGCGAAGTCCGCGCCCAGTTGCTCGAGGTTCATCGGGACCGTGCCGGCTCCCTGGTAGACGTCGAGGATCACGTGCGCGCCGACGCGGTGCGCCTTCTCGATCACCGCCGCGGCATCCTGGATGTAGGCGCTCCTGAAGAGCACGTAGCGACAGCGGCACCAGCAGGGTGCGTTCGTCGATCGCGTCCAGCAACCGCTGCAGGTCCGTACGCATCGTGTCGGGCGACGGCACCATGACGATCTCGGCCCCGTAGCGGCGCAACCCCTCGAACAGGTAGAGGTTCGACGGGAACTCGAGGTCCGTCATCACGATGCGATTGCGCGGGCCGTCGTACGCGAAGCAGGACGCGATCACCGCCATCGCGACGGTGACGTTCTGGTGCATCGAGATCGTGCCCTTGGGCACGCCGAGGACCGGCGCCAGCAGGTCGCCGGTCGTCCGGCCGATCTCCCACCAGCCCTCGTGCCACGCCCGCACGCCGCGGCTCGACCACTCGTCGGCGAACTGCTGCAGGTACTCGGCCGTCTTGCGCGGCATCGCCCCGAGCGAATGACTCACCAGGTAGGTGCAGGTGTCGAGGATCGGGAATTCCTTGCGCCAGGCGAGCAGCGGGTCAGAAGATGCGGGCGGCGTTGTCGTACAGGATCCGCCGTTTCGACTCCTCTCCAAGCGGCAGCGCCAGGAACTGTTCGACGTTCTGCCGCATCGACTTCATGCCGGGACTGGGCCAGTCGGTGCCCCAGACGGTCTTGTGGGCGAGCTCCTCGAGCCGCGGGAAGTACTCGAGCAGCTTCGCCGGCGGAATCCCGGACACCTCGAGAAACACGTTCGGATGCCGGCGGACGACGAAGAAGGCCGCCTCCATCCAGAGCGGCCGTCCGCCGTGCGCGAGCAGGATCTTCAGCTTCGGAAAATCGATCGCCACGTCGTCGACGTCCATGGGATCGCCGAACCGGCTGCGCGCGCCGGGGAACACCGACGTGCCCGTGTGGATCGTCACCGGCACGCCGGCCTGCTCAGCCTCCGCGATAGAGATCGCGCGAGCGCCGGCATGCTCGTCGAGGTAGGCGTTGGCGCGGAAGAGCTGGTGCGGCGGATGCACCTTCAGCGCCTTTGCGCCGGCGTCGATGATGCGCCGCGTCTCGCCGGCGACGTCGTCGGTGAACCGCGGATGGACCGAGCCGAACGGGATCAGCCGCGACGGATCGGCGGAGGCGTAGCGCAGCATCCAGTCGTTGCACTCCGCGGTGAAGCCCATGACGTCGGGGCTGACGTAGTTGATCAGCCCGACCCGCTCGATGCCGTCGGCGTCCATCTGCGCGAGCAGCTTCGCGGATCGGCGGCAAAGGCCTCGAGCTCGGCGCGGTTGTCCTTCTTTGCCAGAACGTCGCGCGCGACCTCCGGCTTGAGCATGTGGAACGGCTGGATGTGGATGTGCGCGTCGATTATTCAATCAGCAACTTCATGCAAACCTTCACCACAGGACAGAGAACAGAGCCAGGCTTGATCCCCGTTCCGGCTTCTGGCACTCCGTGCTCTGTGTCACTCTGTGGCGTCTCGCAGGCACATGTTCAGATCGACCCACACGGACTTGATCTGCGTGTAGTGCTCGAGCGCGTGCACCGACATCTCGCGGCCGAAGCCGCACTGCTTGTAGCCGCCGAACGGGCGTCGCGGTGTCGTAGACGTTGTAGGTGTTGATCCAGACCGTGCCGGCCTGGAGCTTCTTCGCGACGTAGTGCGCCTTCTTGATGTCGTTCGTCCAGACGCCGGCGGCGAGGCCGTAGGGACAGTCGTTGGCGCGGGCGATCGCTTCGTCGAGGTCGGCGAACTCGATCGCCGCCAGCACCGGCCCGAAGATCTCTTCGCGCGAGATGGTCATCTCCGGCTTCACGTCGGCAAACACCGTCGGCTGGACGAAGTAGCCCTTGCCGGTGCCGATGTCGGTGCGCTCGCCGCCGGCCACGAGCGAGGCCCCTTCGTTCTTGCCGGATTCGATGTAGCGCAGCACGGTCTCCATCTGCTTCTTCGAGGACAGCGCGCCGAAGCGCGTCTTCGGATCCATCGGGTCGCCGGCCACCATCTTCTTCGCCCGCGCGGCGAGCTTGTCGATGAACTCGTTCTTGATCGACTTGTCGACGAGCAGCCGCGATCCGGCGGCGCAGACTTCACCCTTGCCGTAGAAGATGCCGATCGTCGCGCCGCGGATCGCCGCTTCGATGTCGGCGTCCGGCAGCACGATGTTCGGGGACTTGCCGCCGAGCTCCAGCGTGATCTTCTTCAGCGTGTCGGCCGCCCCCTTCATGATCGACTTGCCGGTGCTGGTATCGCCGGTGAACGCAATCTTGTCGATGCCGGGGTGCTCGACGATCGCCTGTCCGAGCTTCGCGCCCGGGCCGGTGAGGACGTTCAGCACGCCGGGCGGCAGGCCGACCTCCAGCGCGATCTCGCCGAGCGCCAGCGCCGTCAGCGGCGTCTGGCTCGCCGGCTTCACGATGATCGTGTTGCCGCACGCGAGCGCCGGCGCGATCTTCCACACCGCGATCAGCAGCGGGAAGTTCCACGGCACGATCGCCGCGCAGACGCCGAGCGGCTCGCGCAGCGTGTAGTTGAGGTAGTTCCCCTTGACGGGAATCGTCTCCCCCATCACCTTGTCGGCCCAGCCGCCGTAGTACTCGAAGCACTCGGCCGCGGCCGGGATCTCGATGTGGCGGGACTCGCTGATCGGCTTGCCGTTGTGCAGCGTTTCGAGCCGGGCGATCTCGTCGGCGCGCTCCATCAGCCGCTCGCCGAGCTTGCGCACCAGCCGGCCGCGCTCGCGCGCCGACATCTGCCCCCACGGCCCGTTCAGCGCCGCGCGCGCCGCGTCGACGGCGGCGTTCAGGTCGGCCGCGTCGGCCGACGCGACCGTCGCGCAGACTTCTTCGGTCGCCGGATTGATGACGTCCATCGTCTTGCCCGACGCGCCGCGCCATTCGTTGTTGATGAACAGTCATTCGTTGCATTGAGCTCTGCAATCGAGCACGTCGTTCTGAAGTCGGCTCATTTGCCGGTGAACTGCGGCTTGCGCTTCTCCAGGTTCGCGGCGATGCCTTCTTTGGCGTCGTCGCTCTGGAACAGCAGCTGCTGCAGCTCGCGCTCGATCGCGAGGCCTTCGAGGAACCCGGCTTCGGCGCCTGACTGCACGGCGCGCTTCATCCGGCCGACCGCGTTGCTCGCCTTGTTCGGCGGCGTGAACTGCTTCGCGTATTCGTGAACCGCGTCGGCGAAGCTGCGGCCCTTCAGCTGCGTCGTCGCCCCAGACCTCGGTGACGATGCCCGAGCGCCTGCGCTTCGTCCATCGACATCAGCCGGCCGGTCGCCATCAGCTCGATCGCGCGCGCCTTGCCGACCAGCCGCGCGAGGCGCTGCGTGCCGCCGGTGCCGGGCAGCACGCCGAGCGCCACTTCCGGCAGCCCGATCTTGCCGGCGTCCTTCCTCGCGATGCGGATGTCGGCCGCCATCGCGACCTCGAGGCCGCCGCCGACGGTGTGGCCGTTGAGCGCCGCGATCACCAGCTTCGGCGTCTGCTCGAGCCGGTTCAGCGTCTCGTTGGCGTGCAGGCAGAAGTAGTACTTGAACTCGGGATCGGCGTCCTTGAGCATCCCGATGTTCGCGCCGGCGCAGAAGAACTTCTCCCCCGCCCCGCGCAGGACGATGACGTGGACGTTGGGATCCATCCGCGCGGCGAGCACCGCCGAATCGATCTCCAGCATCATTTCGTAGGAGTAGGTATTCGCCGGCGGATCGTTCAGCTCGATCGTGGCGACCCCGTCGGCAGATCGTGACGCTGATCTTCAGTCATGCCATCAGCTGCCGAATAGGCCAGATTGTGAATCGCAGCTCGTCAATCGCGTCCGGTATCGTCAGTCTTCACATCCGCCAATCTGCCAGCTGTCCCTGAGTTACGCCTCCGTCGGACGTATTCGAAGTTGACCGGCATGCCCTTGATGCCGCGCTGCGGCGGGGCGATGTAGTTGGCGAACTTGCCGGGCTCGTAGACCGGGCGTCGCCATGATGCTGAGCAGGTACTCGCGGTCGGCCGGCGACCGGCAGCCACTCGTCGCTGCGGCGTGCCCAGTCCTCGTCCGACAGCGGCGCGCCGTTCGGATCGAAGTGCAGCGACGAGAACATGCCGATGCCGCGGTTGAACTTGCGATCCGGCAGCCGCAGGCGATCGGACATGCCGTGGCGCTCGAGGATCTTGTTCCAGCGCGACGACGCCGGCCTGGCAGTCGCCGACGTACCAGTCGCGCAGCACTTCGTTCATCGCCGTCCGCATCGGGATGTGCTTGCGATCCAGCTTGCCGTCGTCCGGCACGTCGAGCTCGTAGAACGTCTCGTTGACGAGGTGGTCGTCCCACTTCTCTTCCTGCGCGCGTCCCTTGAGGCCGTTGGCGAAGTACGACGCGGCGTTGGTCGAGATCTCGTTGCCGTGCAGGTCGAGCGACGAGGCTGAACCAGAGGTTGATGAACTTCTGGATCGTCGGGAGGTCGATGCCGCCGAGCTGGCGGACGTCCTCGGAGAAGCCGGCCTCCTTCATCAGCTGGCAGGTGCGCTCGATGATGCGCGCGATGCCGGTCTCGCCGACGAACATGTGGTGCGCTTCCTCGGTCAGCATGAACCGCGTCGTCCGCGACAGCGGATCGAGCGAGCTCTCCGACAGCGAGAGCAGCTGCGACTTGCCGTCGCGGTCGGTGAACATCGTGAACATGAAGAAGTCGAGCCAGTTCTCGATCGGCTCGTTGAAGGCGTCGAGGATGCGCGGCTTGTCGCGGTTGCCGCTCTGGCGCGCCAGCAGCTCCTCCGCCTCGTCGCGGCCGTCGCGGCCGAAGTACGAGTGCAGCAGGTAGACCATCGCCCAGAGGTGGCGCCCCTCCTCGACGTTGACCTGGAACAGGTTGCGCAGGTCGTACAGGCTCGGGCAGCGCTGGCCGAGCCAGCGCTGCTGCTCGACGCTGGCGGGCTCGGTGTCCCCCTGCGTCACGATCAGCCGCCGCAGCTGGTTGCGGAACTCGCCCGGCACTTCCTGCCAGACCGGCTGGCCGAAGAAATCGCCGAAGCCGATCCGGCGGTCGTGCACCGGGTCGGCGAGGAAGATGCCCCAGCGGTATTCCGGCAGCTTGACGTACTCGAAGTGCGCCCAGCCCGGACGGATCGACGCTGACCGCGGTGCGCACGTAGACCTGGTGGTAGTCCTGGAACCCCTGCGGCCCCATGTCCTTCCACCACTGGATGTAGGCCGGCTGCCAGTGCTCGAGCGCCCGCTGCAGCCGCTTGTTGCTGGAGAGGCCGACGTTATTGGGAATTTTTTCGGCTGAAATCATTGATGTCCTGCACGTGCACGCCAGATCGCACGTGGCAGTGACTGCACGGTGCTACGTCCGGTTGAAGTCGAATTCCGGCCGCGTCTGCGAGCCGTACGCGGTCAGCGCGCCCTTTTCGCCGACGGCGTTCGGGCGGATGAAGATCCAGTTCTGCCAGGCGGTCAGCCGGCCGAAGATCTTCGTCTCCATCGTTTCCGGCCCGGCGAAGCGGAGGTTCGCTTCCATGCCGGTCAGCGCGTCGGGCGAGAGCGCCGCGCGCCCTTCGACCGCGAGCCGCACCTCGTCGTCCCAGTCGAGCTCGTCGGGGGCGAACGACACGAGGCCGGCATCCAGCGCCGCCTGCGGGTCGAACGGCTCTTTCTCCGTCGAGCACTTCGTCGACCCGCTCCGGCTCGCCGAGGAAGCGCGTCTGCAGGCGCGTCAGGCCGTTGCTCATCGGGAACGGTCCCGCCGTTCATCGGCGAGAGCGCGATCGCGTTCGGCTGGTCCGGATCGTCGAGCATGTAGGACCGATCGGCGGCGAGCGCCAGCTCGAACAGCGAGCCGGCAAAGCAGCTGCCCGGCTCGATGAACGCGAAGAAGCTGCGCGACGTCAGGTCCATCCGCTTCAGCGTGCGCTTCATGAAGTGGATGATCTCGCGCACCAGCCAGTGATCCTTGTGCGCGAGCAGCATCTCGTCCACCGCGAGCACGGCCGCTGGATCGCCCGCGGTCTTCACGACGACCGTGCCGATCAGCGGCTCGTTGATCCGCAGCCGCAGCAGCGCGTCGTCGATCTCGCGGAACGCGCGCAGCGGCCAGAACTGATCGCCGGCGGCGACGATCGCTTCCGGCGTTGACGGCTGCTCGCCGTCGGGCCCGTACACCGTCAGCGTCGCGTACGCGCTTCTCGCGATCGATCTCCACCGACACCGACGAGTACGTCGATCGACGTCGTCGGAGACTTCCGCGTTCAGCGGATTGAGCGTGATGCCGGGACCGGACGACGGACGATCGGACTTCGCCGCCAGCTCCTGGGCGCGCTTGGCGACCTTCTCCTTGAACTGGCTGGTCGGATAGACCGCGTCCACGAGCCGCCACTCGACCGCCCGCTTGCCTCGCACGCCTTCGGCGATGGTGCCGAAGAAGTCCGCGAGGTCGCGCCGCACCTTCCGCTTGTCGACGACGCGCGTGAGGCCGCCGGTGCCGGGCAGCACGCCGAGCAGCGGCGTCTCGGGCAGGCTCACCGCCGAGTTGCCGTCGTCGACCAGCATGATCTCGTCGCAGGCGAGCGCGAGCTCGTAGCCGCCGCCGGCGCAGATGCCGTTCAGCGCCGCGAGGAACTTGAGTCCCGGAGTTCTCGCTGGCGTCTTCCATCGCGAGCCGCGTCTCGTTGGTGAACTTGCAGAAGTTCACCTTCCACGCGTGCGTCGAGCCGCGCAGCATGAAGATGTTGGCGCCGGCGCAGAAGATGCGCTCCTTCAGGCTCGTGATGACGACCGTGCGGACTTCGGGATGCTCGAAGCGAATGCGCTGGATCGCGTCGGCGAGCTCGATGTCGACGCCGAGGTCGTACGAGTTCAGCTTCAGCCGGTAGTCGGGCGAGAGCCCGGCGTCTTCCTGCACGTCCATCGACAGCGTCGCGACGGGCCCGTCGAAGGCGAGCTTCCAGTGCCGGTAGCTGTCGGGGGATCGCTCGAAGGTGATGCCGGTAGGCGTGGTGTTTGTTGCTGTTGCCATCCGGGCAAGCGTACTTGCGGGAATCCGGCGGTGTCAAGGCACTATATTGCGCACGCAACCGATGGCTGTGTAATATAGTGCGCTCATGGCCGAGGAGCTGCTCGCCGGACTTGGTCGCCGCGCCCGCGCGCACCGTCTGGCGCGCGGCTGGACGCTTCGCGAGGTCGCGGAACGGTCGGGCGTCTCCCCGCGATTTCTCGTCCAGCTCGAATCCGGCCGCGGGAACATCTCCGTTCGGCGGCTGGCCGACGTCGCGGAGGCCCTCGAAACCACGCCGGCGCTCCTGCTTACCGATACCGATGCTCCTGCGCCGGAAGTGATCGCGCTGCTCGGCCTTCGTGGCGCCGGCAAAACGACCGTCGGGACGACGGCTCGCGAAACGACGGCGCGTGCCGTTCGTCGAGCTCGACCGCCGCGTCGAGGAGGCGGCGGACCTCAGCCTCGGCGAGCTGTTCTCGCTGCACGGCGAGGACTACTACCGCCGGCTCGAACGCGAAGTGCTTCAGGAAGTGTTGAGTGAGGGGCGCCCGATAGTGCTCGCCACGGGTGGCGGAATGGTGGCTTCGCCAGATACGTTCGCGTTGCTGCGGCGTTCCGCCGTGACGGTCTGGCTGCGCGCCAGGCCGGAGGACCACTGGAACCGCGTCGTGCGCCAGGGAGATCGCCGGCCGATGGCGGATCATCCGCAAGCCATGGCCGACCTGCGCGGCGCTGCTCGCCTCGCGTGAGCCGCTCTACTCGATGGCCGACCACGTCGTCGATACTTCGCAAGTTTCGGTGTCGCGATATCGTCGACTCGATCGAGAGCGCGCTGAAGTAACAGTGCGAGCTTGACCGCGGCGGCCCCACATGCAGCAGCCACACAGCGGGCGCCAACACCCAGACCTGCAGCATCACCGGCAAACGCGCATGCGCCTGTGCGATCTCTTCGACGAATGCCCTAGGCGTCACCCTTCGACCTGTACGCCGCCAAGCGCCACAACTTGATGGAAACGACAACGTAGCTGGCGGCTAATAACACGCTTCGCACAGGGTGCTCCACGTAGATACCTGTGAATGCGCCACCGATCAGCAAGCCGATCGCAACGATGGCAGCGATCCGCAATGCTGTCGGACCCAGAAGGCCGTTACTTCCCCGAATGCCGAAAATCAGCCGTATCGAGGGTCTGCTGCCCACACGCACAACGCGCAGATGACCCGTGAACAGCTGAAGAAGCGGGTCACCCTGCACCTTCGGGATTCCAAAAATGCTGACTGCACCGATAAGGCTTAGGAGAGTAAATGGAAGCAGCACAATGCCGGCCGTGATCTGCACCCACCTCGGGATGGTTGGTTCTTCGGGAGATGGCGTCAGTTCCATGGTTGAAGGGCTAACGGCTTGCGTTAGGCGGCGGGCTCATACGGGCGAACGCTTGCAACGACCACACGTTTGCAGTCGAACTCGGCCTCCAGACCGTAAGAGGAGGGCATCTCGACGCGAAATGCCCTACCTTCATGGTCACGGGGATCCAACTCGCTGATTTCAAGCGATGAGAGCACATTCTGGTGATTGAACCACTGGAGGCGACTCAGCACCACACCGGTAAACCTGAACACCACTTCCGTGTGATGTCTCAGCACGTAGTAACCCCTCGAATCGACCTCGGACGTCATTTCGAAAACGTGAATCGCAGCTTCTAAAGTCGGTCCGTCGTCGCCCGAGCGATCGAGCACGACGCGCAGCACTTCAGCGTCATGAAATGACGGGCAGCGGCCAAACACGACCTCGAGTGATCCAGCGTTTTCGATATTCACCAACTGTTCGTCCTACCTCCTAAGCTTCAGACTGCCAAGCAGGTTGTTCGCTTCTACTATGTGGATGCCCATCTCTCCAGCAATGCTTCCACCCGTGAAGCCACCTCCAGCCTGGCGTCGCCGCGATCCGCGCCCTGGGCCAGAAGCCGATCGTACGGGGTGTGAGCGTGCCGAACGTGCGCGCGAACAGCAAGTTCCACCGCTTTGGCATCAAGTTCCTTGGCAGCCGCCGAACGGCCAACCCGACCCAGGTACTTCTGGCACGCGTGTTCAGCGATGACTTGCTGCGCGTCGCGCGGACAACCTGGATAGAGCTCACCCACACGCCGCGCGAACGCTTCAACGTACGCAACGTCGAGCTGCTGCCGCCGAGCCGCCGAACGCTCTCTCGCGGCTGTTCGGGCGTCGGCGTCTGACAAGCACTCGGCTTCCGCCTTAGAAAGGGCGTCTTCCTCGACCAACACGCCTTGACGTTCGTAGCGTTTCCGGGCGCGACTGAAGCGCACGACAACGGCGTGGAGGGTTGAGTACCGCGTCGCGCGGCGGGTCAGGGCGGCGTCGCCGCGCTCCAGAAACACCAAGTGCGCAAGATCAGCACAACCGAGGCAGAGCGGGCGTTCCGCCTCCAAACGCAGGAACCGGCCCTTGCCGAGGGCCTCTCCACACTCAGCGCACGCCGTGTCTCGGACAATCCAGAACACGACGATGTCCTTGGGCTCTGAGGACACTCCGCGCAACGATCTCACATTCACGATCGTAGGTTCGGGACTCATGGTTTCCTAGCACAACATCGATATCGCTCGACGGCTGCATCGGCATGCTAAACAGCGGTTCCAGAGCTACGGCGTGACCGAGGTCGGCGTGCGCTGCCGGGCGGTGATGTCGTGGCCGACGGCGACGACTCCGGTCGCGCGGCCGTCGGTATCGACAAGCCGCTGCACGTCCCACAACACGATGGTGGTGGCACCCGCCGGATCGACGATCACGTTCTCGAAAAGCTTGACTGACCTGCCGCGAAGCACGCGCTCGAAATCGCGGTCGACTTTCTTGCGAACGATCTCCGGCAGCAGTTCGCTGTAGCGGCGACCCATGACCTCGTCGCGGCGGCGACCGAACATCCGCTCTGCGGCAGGGTTGAACTCGGTAATCCTCAATTGATCGTCGGTGCAGACGATAGCGACGCCAGTGGCGGCAACGAGCGCACGCAGTCGCGCTTCGCTCTCCACGAGCTCCGACAGCACGTCCCGCCCGTCGGGCTCCACGATCTCGGCCGCGTCTCCTGTATCCGCGGATTCCTTCATGAGGCCGTCTGCCCTGGTTTCAGCACGAGCACGTCGATGCCGTAGGGATCGACGAGTCGCTTGAGTTCTTCTGGCGTTCCGGTGAGCACGGGGAACGTGCCGTAGTGCATCGGCACGACCTGCCGCACGCCCAGCATTCGTGCCGCCATGGCGGCGGCCTGCGGCCCCATGGTGTAGTGATCGCCGATCGGGAGGAAGGCGATTTCCGGTGCGTGGAGCTCGGCGATCAGCCGCATGTCGCCGAAGAGCGCCGTGTCACCAGCGAAGTAAAACGATTGGCCGTTCTCCATCTTCACCACGAAGCCAGCGGCAAGGCCCAGATACACGACCTGGTCGTTCTCGACCACCGAGCTCGTGTGAATGGCCGGAACCATGGTGATCTCGAGGCCGGCAACCTTCGTGGTGCCACCGATGTTCATGCCGGTGAGATTCTGGAGTCCCTTCTTCTCGAGCCATGACGTCAGCTCGAACACCCCGACCGTCGTGGCATTGGTCGCACGCGACACGTTGACGACGTCGCCGGTGTGGTCGAAGTGGCCGTGCGAGACCAGGATCACGTCGGCCTTGTCGATCTTCTTCTTGTCGGCCGGACAGGCGGGATTTCCCTCGAGCCACGGATCGGTGACGATGCGCTTGCCGCCGGGGGTGGTGATGACGAACGTGGCGTGGCCCAGCCAGGTGATCGAAATGCTCGACATGCGGCCAGTATAATAAGAGGAACGACGTGCAAACTTCCCCCCTTACTTTCATCCGCGGCAGGAAAAAACGAGCGGGAGAAATTCCCCGCGGCGACAAGCCGGAGTGGCTGAAGGTCCGCGCGCCGGGGTCGGAGAACTACCTCCGGCTGAAGGGGTTGATGCGAACGCTTAACCTCCACACCGTGTGCGAGGAAGCCAACTGCCCCAACATCGGCGAGTGCTGGCACCACGGCACGGCGACGTTCATGATCCTTGGCAATACCTGCACGCGGTCGTGCGGCTACTGCAACGTCATCCACGGCACGCCCAACGCGCCTGACGTGAATGAACCGGCCAACATCGCGCACGCGATCCACACCATGGAACTCGCGTATGTGGTCGTCACCTCCGTCGATCGCGACGACTTGCCGGACGGCGGCGCCTCGCACTTTGCGCAAACCATTGCGGAGACGCGCGCGCGGATCCCCTCCTGTCGGGTTGAGGTGTTGATCCCCGATTTCAAGGGGGACGAAACCGCCCTACGCACGGTGCTCGACGCGCGGCCGGACGTCCTCAACCACAACATCGAGACGGTGCCTCGGCTGTACCGCACGGCGCGCCCCGGCGGACGTTACGAACGTGCGCTGGAGTTACTCGACCGCTCCCGGACCTACGCGCCAGACATTCCGACGAAGTCAGGGTTGATGGTCGGCCTGGGTGAGGAAACCGAGGAAGTCGTGCAGACACTACGCGATCTTGCATCGGTGGGAACTCGGATCGTCACGATCGGGCAGTATCTCCGCCCGTCGCTCGCGAATCTTCCGATGGTGCGCTACTACGCGCCGTCCGAGTTCGCCGAATTCAAGCGCATCGGCCTCGAGCTCGGCATCGGGCATATCGAGTCTGGGCCACTGGTCCGCAGCTCCTACCACGCACACGAGCAGACCGAGGCCTACGAAGCGGCGCGGTGAGTCGCTGATTCGACCGACAGCCGCTCAAAAACCCTTCACCACAGAAAGAAACAGAGAAACAGAGCGAACAGAGACTGTTATGTGTTTCTGCTCAGAAGTTGCGACATCGGGGTGAACAGTTACTCGAAGGCGACAGGTCGGGTCGACTTTGGACGTTGTTCGGGATGACATCGTCGCCTGTACCAAATGCGAGCGGTTGCGCACGTATTGCAGTGAGATCGCGCGGACGAAGAAACTCGCGCATCGCGACGACGTTTACTGGGGACGGCCGGTGCCGGGCTTTGGTGATCCGAATGCTCGTGTGCTGGTCCTTGGCCTTGCCCCGGCCGCGCACGGCGCGAATCGCACGGGGCGCGTGTTCACCGGGGATGGATCGGGCGACTTCCTGATGCGCGCGATGCAGGCCGCGGGATTCGCGAACATCACGACGTCGCAGCGTATCGATGACGGGCTCGCGCTGAAGGACGCCTACATCCTGTCAGCAGTGCGCTGCGCGCCACCCGATAACAAGCCGACGCCAACGGAAATTGCCGCCTGCCATCCGCACCTGGTCGCCGAGGTCGCAGCGCTCCCGAACGTTAGGGTGATCGTCGCCCTTGGCAAGATTGGCTTCGACGCGGCGTGGCGCCTCCTCGCGTCGTCGGGGATCTCGGTCAAACCCAAGCCCGTCTTCGCGCACGGCGCGGTCTACGAGACGCCAGGGCCAACCGTAGTCGCGTCGTTCCACCCGAGCCGTCAGAACACGAATACACGCAAGCTCACGCCGCCCATGCTGGAAAGCGTGTTCCGCCTGGCGGCGGAACACGCGGCTTCGGAGCGCTCGCCTCGCTTCGCTCGGTGAGCTTTCAGGCTTCGGCTTCGGCTTGCCCGCCGTAGCGCGCGAGCGAAGCGAGCGCGTAGTCCGAAGCCTGAAGCCCGAAGCGAGCCGCGCAGCGGCAGCGACCGACGCCTACCGGCCCATTACTTGCGCTTGGGCCGGTACACGTGCGTCGCGTGGCCGAAGAAGACTTCGGCAGACTCCATCAACGTTTCTGAGAGCGTCGGATGCGCGTGAATCGTCAGCTTGAGGTCGGCAGCATTGGCGCCCATTTCCACCGCCAGCGTGCCTTCGGCGATCAACTCCCCTGCACCCGGCCCGACGATGCCGACGCCGAGGATGCGCTCGGTTTTGGGATCAATGATCAGCTTCGTCATGCCGTCCGAGCGGTCGAGCGTCATGGCGCGGCCCGACGCGCCCCAGGGGAAGCGCGCGACGGTTACTTCGCGGTTTTGCTTCTGCGCGTCGGCCTCAGTCAGGCCGCACCAGGCCAGCTCGGGATCGGTGAAGACGACGGCCGGGATCGCGAGCGGCTCGAAGGCGACCTTCTCCCCGGCAATGGCCTCGACGGCCACGCGCCCCTCGTGCGACGCCTTGTGCGCGAGCATCGGCTCGCCAACGACATCGCCGATCGCGAAGATCTTCGGGTCCGCGGTGCGGCGCGCACCGTCGACCTCGATGAATCCGCGCTGGTTCACCTTCACCTTGGTCTTCTCAACGCCAGGCACGGCATTCGGCTTGCGGCCGATCGACACCAGGACGCGGTCGAACGTCTGCTCCTTTTTCTCGAGGTCTCCCTCGAAGGTGACCGCGATACCGTCCTTCCGCTCCTTCATCGCGACGACCTTGGTCTTGAGGAGCACGGCTTCACAGATCGACTCGATGCGCTTCGCGAGGATGTTGACGAGATCGCGGTCGGCGCCCGGGGAGCAACCCGTCGGTCATCTCGACGACGGTGACCTTGGTGCCGAGCGCGGCGTAGACGCTGCCCAGCTCGAGGCCGATGTAGCCGCCGCCGACGACGAGCAGCGACTTCGGAATGTCGGGCAGGTCCAGCGCGCCGGTCGAATCCATCACGCGCGGGCTGTCGATCGACAGGCCCGGCACCTTCGCCGGGTGCGAACCGGTGGCGATGATCGCGTGTTCGAAAGTCGAGCGATTTCTTTCGCGCCGCCTTCCTTGCGCGATTTCGATGAGTTTCGAATCGACAAAGGTGGCGGTGCCCTGCACGTAGCTGATCTTGCGCGACTTCGCCAACTGGCCGACGCCGCCGGTCAACTGGCTGACGACCTTGTCCTTGAAGGCGCGCAGCTTGTCGACGTCGATCTTCGGCTCCCCGAACGTGACACCCCACTGTCTCCGCGTGCTTCGCCTCGTTGATGACCTTGGCGACGTGCAGCAGCGCTTTGGACGGAATGCAGCCGCGATACAGACAGACGCCGCCGGGATTCGGCGCCGGATCGACGAGCGTGACCTGCATGCCGAGGTCGGCGGCGTAAAACGCGGCCGCGTATCCGCCGGGGCCGGCACCGATGACACGACCAGTTGAGTGTTTGCTGCACGCCAGTGAACGTGGACGTGCAACGTGCCGGAGTCTAGCGCACCGCGTCGGCACGTGCACTAGCACGTTCCAGTCAGCCAGCACGACAGCGGCTGTTCAAAGCGCGTCGCAGACCCAGCGCAGGAATCGGGCGGCGTCGGCGCCGTCGATGACGCGGTGGTCGTATGACAGCGAGAGCGGCAGCATCAGCCGCGGCTCGAACGACGAGCCGTTCCAGAGCGGCTCCTGCGCTCCGCGCGACATGCCGAGGATCGCGACCTCGGGCCAATTGACGATCGGCGTGAACGACGTGCCGCCGATGCCGCCGAGGTTGGTGATGGTGAAGCCACCGCCCTGCATCTCGTCGAGCGACAGCTTGCCGCCGCGCGCCTTCTCCGAGACCTTGGCCAGCTCCGCCGCGAGCTCGAAGATCCCCTTCGTGTCGACGTTCCGGATCACCGGGACGAGCAGCCCGCGCTCGGTGTCGGCGGCGACGCCGACGTGGATCGATTTCTTGTAGACGATCTCGTTGTTCGCCTGGTCGATCGAGGAGTTGAACTGCGGGAACTTCTTCAGGGCGGCGGCGACGATCTTCAGCGCGATGGCCGTCACCGTCAGCTTGCCGCCGGCTTTCTCGACCTGCGGGCCGTATTGCTTGCGCAGCGCCTCGAGCGCGGTGATGTCGGCCTTGTCGTGCTGGGTGACGTGCGGGATGCGTGCCAGGCGTCGCTGAGATGTTCCGCCGTCTTCCGGCGGATGTTGCTCATCGGCTTGCGTTCGACCTCGCCCCATTTCGAGAAGTCCGGCAGCGGCTGTGCGGGCGCCGCGCCTGCTCCGCGGCCGCACCACCTTCGACCCGTCATCACGCCGCGGACGTGCGCCTGCACGTCGTCGGCGCTGATGCGTCCGCCGGGCCGCTGCCCGTGACTCGCGAGATGTCCACGCCGAGCTCGCGCGCCAGGCGCCGCACCGACGGCGCCGCGGCCGAGGCCACGAGCGGCGCATCGGATGGTCCGCGGCTGCCGCCGGCGCCGGTTGCTGGCGGGCGCCGCGATTGATATCGACGACCTCGCCGCGCTTCTGCCGGGGCGCGTCTTCGGCCTGCTGCGCCTCGGGCTGCTCGGCCGCGCCCTCGCCGCGGTCTTCCGCGGCGCGCGCGGCGCCACCGGCTGCCGTTGGGGATCGGCCGACGCTTTCTGGCTGAGCCCGCCTTCTTCGGGCGCAGCCGGCTGCGATTTCGGCTTCGAGGCGGCCTCGGCTTCCTTGCCGGCGCCCCGCTGCGCCACCCTCGTCGAGCGTCAGCACGAGCTGCCCGACCTTGACCTTGTCCCCCGGCTTGACCTTGACCTCGCGAGACCGTGCCGTCGACGCTGGACGGGCACTTCGATCGTCGCCTTGTCGGTCTCGAGCTCCAGCACCGGCTGGTCTTTCTTCAGCGCGTCGCCGGCCTTGACGAGGACTCGCACGACGTCGCCGGCGCTGACGTTCTCGCCGAGCTCGGGAATCTTGAATTCAGCCACTCCACTCGTCGCTCCTGAGCTCCAGCTCTGCTTGCGGGGTCTTTCTTCTCGGGATTGATCCCGAAATCCTTGATCGCCTGCGCGACGACCTTGGCGTCGAGCTGGCCGTTCTGCGCCAGCTCGGTCGAGCGTCGCCAGCGCGACGTATCGCGACGTCCACCTCGAAGAATCGCGCAGATCCTCGCGGGCTTCGCTGCGGCCGAATCCGTCGGTCCCGAGCGAGCGCAAGCGGCGCGGCATCCAGCGATCGATCAGTCCGGCAGAACCTTCAGGTAGTCCGATGCGGCGACGATGACGCCTTCGGCGTCCTTCAGGGCACTGGGTCACGTACGGCACCCGCGGCTCCTCGCCCGGGTGCAGCATGTTCCAGCGGTCGCAAGCGTGCGCGTCGCGATAGAGCTCGTTGTAGCTCGTCACGCTCCAGACGTCGGCCGCGACGCCATATTTCTCGAGCAGCTTCGCGGCCGCGACGACCTCGTTCAGGATCGCGCCGCTGCCCAGGAGTTGCGCCTTGAGCTTCGCCTTGGTGTTCGACGCCTTCGCAGGCGGTACATGCCCTTGAGGATGCCCTCGCGCGACGCCTTCGGGCATCGCGCGGCATCTCGTACTGCTCGTTCATCACGCGTCAGGTAGTAGAAGACGCTCTCCTGCTCGCGATACATCCGCCGGATGCCGTCCTGGATGATCACGGCCAGCTCGTAGGCATACGCCGGGTCGTAGGCGACGCAGGTCGGCATCGACAGCGCGTAGACGTGGCTGTGGCCGTCCTGGTGCTGCAGCCCTTCGCCTGCCAGCGTCGTGCGGCCGGCCGTGCCGCCGAGCAGGAAGCCGCGCATCCGTGCATCGGCGGCGGCCCAGATCAAGTCGCCGACCCGCTGGAAGCCGAACATCGAATAGAAGATGAAGAACGGGATCGTGTTCACGCCGTAGGTCGCGTAGGCGGTGCCGGCGGCGATGAACGACGACATCGATCCGGCCTCGGTGATGCCTTCTTCGAGGATCTGTCCGTCCTTCGCTTCCTTGTAGTAAAGCAGGGTATCCATGTCGACCGGCTCGTACTTCTGGCCGACGTGCGAGTAAATGCCGACGCCGCGGAACAGCGACTCCATGCCGAACGTGCGCGCCTCGTCGGGCACGATCGGCACGATCAGGTCGCCGATCTCCTTGTCGCGCAGCAGCTTCGACAGCATCCGCACGAACACCATCGTCGTCGACGCCTTGCGCCCCTCGGTGCCCTTGTAGAACTCCTCGAAGAGCGGCTCGATCGGCGCCATGCACGGGCTCGACGCGCACCTGGCGCGACGGCACGAAGCCGCCGAGTGCCTTGCGGCGTTCGCGCAGGTACTGCAGCTCGGGGCTGTCGTCCGGCGGACGGTAGAACGGGGCGTCGGCAATCTCGTCATCCGAGATCGGAATGCCGAAGCGGGTGCGGAACGAGCGCAGGTCCCCCTCGTTCATCTTCTTCTGCTGGTGCGTGATGTTCTTGCCTTCACCCGCCTCGCCGAGGCCATAGCCTTTGATCGTGCGGGCGAGAATGACGGTCGGCTGGCCCGTGTGTTCGGTGGCCAATTTGTAGGCGTTGTAGACCTTGACCGGGTCGTGGCCGCCGAGCCGCATGCGCTTCAGCTGGTCGTCGGAGAGGTGCTTCACCATCTCGAGCAGCCGGGGATCGGTCCCGAAGAAGTGCTCGCGCAGGTAGGCGCCGCTCTCGACCGCGTACTCTGGTACTGGCCGTCGACGACCTCGCCCATCCGCTTGGCCAGCAGGCCGTCGTGGTCCTTGGCAAGGAGCGGATCCCAGTCCGAGCCCCAGATCACCTTGATGACGTTCCAGCCGGCGCCGCGGAAGACCGCTTCCAGCTCCTGGATGATCTGGCCGTTGCCGCGCACCGGACCGTCGAGGCGCTGCAGGTTGCAGTTGATGACGAAGATCAGGTTGTCGAGCTTCTCGCGCGCCGCGAGGCTAATCGCGCCGAGCGATTCCGGCTCGTCGGTCTCGCCGTCGCCGAGGAACGCCCAGACCTTCTGTTGGTGGGCTTCTTCAGGCCGCGATCCTCGAGGTAGCGCTGGAAGCGCGCCTGGTAGATCGACATGATCGGCCCGAGGCCCATCGAGACCGTCGGGAACTCCCAGAACTCCGGCATCAGCCAGGGATGCGGATACGACGAGAGCCCGCCGCTCTTGCTCTGCTCGCGGCGGAAGTTTTCGATCTGCTCGCGCGAGATGCGCCCTTCCAGGAAGGCGCGCGCGTAGATGCCAGGGGAGGCGTGCCCCTGGAAATAGATGATGTCCCCTTCGTTGTCTTTCTTGCCGCGGAAGAAGTGGTTGAAGCCGACCTCGTAGAGCGTGGCGGCCGATGCGTAGGTCGAGATGTGGCCGCCGATGCCGTCCGAGAGCCGATTGGCCCGTACGACCATCGCCATGGCGTTCCAGCGCACCAGGCTCTTGATCCGGCGTTCGATCTCCTGGCTGCCCGGGAGCGGTGTCTCCTCTTCGGCGCGGATGGAGTTGACGTACGCCGTAACGGCGGTGAACGGCAGCGACACGCCGGACATCCGCGCGTGATGGCGCAACGAGGCCAGGAGGCGCTGCACGCGCCCGCGGTCTCCCTGCTGAATTACATACTCGAGTGATTCACGCCACTCGCGTTGCTCGAGCGCCTCTAGCTCGGAAGCGTCCTTCGGTACGATATTCCTCATCGCGTCTGACCCTCAGCGTTAATCCCGGCCGTATAAACCTTCTTATTGTAGTCCCTGGGAGCGCTCGCGAACGATGCGCACGGCCAGGTCGGGGCGATCGGTGATCAGGGCATCGACGCCCCAATCGAGTAACCGTCGCATGTCGTCGGCCTCGTTGACGGTCCACACCTTGACGGCCAGTTTTGCCTTGTGTGCGTACTTGATGAAGGTCGGCGAGACGATCTTCGTGAGCCCCAGGCGCTCGGGCACCTGGAACTCGGCGTACGGCACCCTGGAGAGCGGCCACCTCACCCAGGAGCGATAGAGCGCCCACCGCGTCTCCTCTTTTGACGCGCCGGTTTTGAGCGCCGGTTCGCAGGCGCGCGCCTCGATCAAGGGAGCGGAGTAGAACGATCCGAGCGCCGCACGACCGATGGCGTCGTGACGGCGCAGCAGGTCGATCACCCGCCGCACGAGGCCGATGCTGTCTACCTTCAGTTCGACGATGATCGGGATGCCGGGATAGCGGTCGAGGACCTCCCCGAGGGTCGGGACCCGGTACTCGGCGAGCTCCGCGGCGGTGCGATCGGCCAGCCGGCCGCGTCCGTTCGTGGTGCGATCGAGCGTGTCGTCGTGGTGAACGACCACGACGTTGTCGCTCGACAGGTGGACGTCGAACTCGAGGCCATCGGCGCCGCAGTCGAGACCGTGATCGAAGGCTTCGATCGTATTCTCCGGCCGCAGAGCCGCACCACCCCGGTGCGCGTAAACCAGTGGCATTGCTGGCATCTTAGCTGCTTTCGATTCTCAGGTAAGATGCCCTCATGCTCTCCCGCCCGGCCTCCCTCGGCGAACTCCGCGCCGCGCTCGACGCAGGAACTCTCAAGCGGCGCCCCGTGAAAGACGAAATCCGCGACAACCTCATTGCGCGGTTGCGCAACGGCGAGCCGATCTTCCCCGGCATCATCGGGTACGACGAGACCGTGGTGCCGCAGATCGTGAACGCCGTGCTCTCGCGCCATAACTTCATCCTGCTCGGCCTGCGCGGGCAAGCGAAGAGCCGCATCCTCCGCGCCCTGACGGCGCTGCTCGACGAAGCCGTCCCGGTCGTGCCGGGGTGCGAGATCCACGACGACCCGCTGGCCCCGCTATGCGCGGGCTGCCGCGCCCTGGTGCGCGACCAGGGGGACGCGCTGGCGATCGGCTGGCTCGGGCGCGACGCACGCTTCGTCGAGAAACTCGCGACGCCCGATGTGACGATCGCGGACATGATCGGCGACCTCGACCCGATCAAGGCCGCGCGTGCCGGACTCCAGTTGTCGGACGAGTTGACGATGCACTACGGGCTGCTGCCGCGCGCCAACCGCGGCATCTTCGCGATCAACGAGCTGCCGGACCTCGCGGGAAAGATCCAGGTGGGCCTGTTCAACATCCTCCAGGAGGGTGACGTGCAGATCAAGGGCTACCCGGTGCGGTTGCCGCTCGACGTCATGATGGTGTTCAGCGCGAACCCGGAAGACTACACGGCACGCGGCAAGATCGTGACGCCGCTGAAGGATCGCATCGGGTCCGAGATCCGCACGCATTATCCGGTCACGCGGCAGGACGCGATGGCCATCACCTCCCAGGAATCCTGGACCCGTCGCCAGCACCTCGACGTCGATGTTCCCGACTTCGTGCGCGAGGTGGTCGAAGAAGTGGCGTTCCAGGCGCGCCAGGATGCCCGCGTCGATAAACGCTCGGGCGTCAGCCAGCGGCTGCCGATTTCGCTGCTGGAAAACGTCGTCTCGAACGCCGAACGCCGTGCGTTGCTCGCCGGCGAGTCGCCGGTCGTCCCTCGCGTCACCGATATCTACGCCGCCCTGCCGGCCATCACCGGTAAATTCGAGCTCGAGTACCAGGGGGAGCTGCGCGGCGCCGATAACGTGGCGCGCGAGATCATCCGCAACGCCGTCAACGCCGTGTTCGGCGGGCGGTTCGCGGCCACCGACCTCACACAGGTCATCGAATGGTTCGAGCTCGGGGGGGCGCTGAGCGTCGACGACACGCTGGCCGCGCACGAGCTGCTCGCGCGCACGGCCGCCGTGCAGGGACTGCACGACCTGGCGGCCGTCTCCGGCGTCGAAGAGCACGGCCCGGCGCCGCATCGGGCGGCGGCTGTAGATTTCGTGCTCGAAGGGCTCTACGCGCAGAAGAAGATCAGCCGGTCCGACCAGTGGCAGTACTCCGGGGCGGAACAGCCGCGGCGCGCGCCGCGCGCCGTGCAGACCGATCCGCGCATCGAGCACGACATGCCGATGACCGGCAACAAGAAGAAGTACTACAACTGAATGAAGTACCGGGTACTCGAAGTTCGACCCGGAGGCGCTGGAGGGAGTCGACATGGAAGACCTCCTGTCGCGGCTCTCCGATCTCCTGCTGGGGAGCGGCTTCAACGATCCCTACTCGGGGTTCGACGACGACGGGCACTCCATGCAGGCGTTGCACGACGCCATCCTCGATGCGTTGCTGAACGGCGCGATCTCGGACGAGATCCTCGAGCGGTTGTTGGGCAAGGACTGGCAGCAGGCCGAGGATGCGGAGGAGCGCATCGACCGCCTGGTCGAGCAGATCGTTCAGCGATTGCAGCAGCAGGGATACATCACGACGCCGCCGCCTTCCGCGCAGCAGGGCCGTGGAGGCATGGGTGATGCGAGTGACGCGCGATTCGAGATTACCGATAAGAGCCTGGACTTTCTCGGCTACCGGGCGCTGCGGGACCTGCTCGGGTCGATGGGCAAGAGCAGCATCGGCCGTCACGACACGCGAGAGATGGCCACCGGCATCGAAGCCAGCGGTGCCCCGAAGCCCTACGAGTTCGGCGATACCCTGAACATCGATCCGGCCGGCACCATCCTCAGTGCCGTGCGCCGGGGCAGTTACTCACCGGCCGGCATCGAGATCGACTACGAAGACCTGATGGTGGTGCAGGGGGAATATCAGAGTTCGTGCGCCACCGTGGTGATGCTCGACTGCAGCCACAGCATGATCCTCTACGGCGAAGACCGCTTCACCCCCGCCAAGCGCGTCGCGCTCGCGCTGTCGAATCTCATCCGGCTGCAGTATCCCGGGGATGCCCTGAAGGTGGTCCTCTTCCACGACTCCGCCGAAGAGATCCCGCTCTCGCAGCTCGCGCGCGTGCGTGTGGGCCCCTACTACACGAACACCCGCGAGGGCCTGCGCCTTGCGCGCCGGATTCTCGAGCGCCAGCAGAAGGACATGCGGCAGATCGTCATGATCACGGACGGCAAGCCGTCGGCGCTCACCCGCCCTGACGGCCAGATCTACCGCAACGCCTTCGGCCTCGATCCGTTCATCGTGTCGGAAACCTTCGCGGAAGTCGCCGCCTGCCGCAAGGCCGGCATCATGATCAACACCTTCATGCTCGCGCGCGACTACGACCTCGTGAGCTTCGTCCGCAAGGTCGCGCAGATCTGCCACGGCAAGGCCTACTTCACGACGCCACACACGCTCGGGCAGTACGTCCTCATGGACTACATGGACAACAAGACAAGGACAGTTCATTGAGGCAGTGGGGTTGGTCGGGGGACTGGGTAAGGGATAAGGGATAAGGGATAAGGGAGAAGGGAAAAGGGAGAAGGGATTGCTGCCGGCCACGATTCCGATTTTTCCGCTGCCGAACGTTGTGCTTTTTCCGAACGTCTTCTTGCCGCTGCACATCTTTGAGCCGCGGTATCGGGCGATGGTGGCGGATGCACTGAAGGGGGACCGGTTGATCGGGATGGTGCTGCTGCGTCCTGGCTGGGAGTCGGATTACGAGGGGCGTCCGCCCGTCTTCCCGACCGGCTGCGCGGGGCTGATCACGCAGCACGAACAGCTGCCCGACGGCCGCTACAACATCATCCTCAGGGGACTCGACAAGTTCCACGTCCTCGACGAAGAGTCTGGCCGCAGTTACCGCGTCGCCCGGGTCAGCACGATCCACGAGCCGGTGCGCGAGGAAGACCGCGAAGAGATCGCCAAGGCCCGCCGCCGCCTCGAAGCACTCCTCGTCCCCCAGCCCACCGGTCGCGGCCACGATCCCAAGGTCCCCCCATCAATGGGCGACGAAGACCTCGTCAACGCCCTCGCCCAGTACATGGAACTCGAGCCAATGGAAAAGCAGGCCCTATTGGAGCGAGAGGGACTGCTCGCTCGCTGTCGCTCGCTGATCGAGCTGCTCGAGATGAAGATGATCGTCGCTAAGCATGATTGGACGTCGGGCCGGCACTGACGCTCGATTCTTGCTCCACCAGACGGGTTGTTCGACGGGCTAGGTCAAGGGAGAAGGGAAAAGGGATAAGGGAAAACGCCATCAAGGGAAAAGGGATTGCAGAATCTGCCAGGCCTGAGGCTCTTGAGCTGTAAGAAACTGCGACGTCTTGAACGACCCGACGAGATTCCGGCCAGAAAACGCGTAACCCGTCGCGGCCTGATCGCTGCAGTCCTAGCGGCATGGCGAAACCCTATAATTCGTGCGCGGACTCGATTGTTTGGGACGAGGTCTCTGAGTTCTGTCAACGATTACGCGCCAAGAACCGTTCGCACGCGGCGGTGGCGGACAATTGAAGGATGCTTCCGGGTCGGTTGGTGAAAACCTCGCCGAGGCGAAGGATGGCGAGACGAAGAAGGATTTCATCCACAAGAACTGCGTGGCGCTGAAGGAAGCCAACGAGTCGAAGTACTGGCTCCAGCGCGCGTGGGAGGACGAAAAGTCCCTGAGAACTCGGGCCGAGCCATTGATCCAGGAAGCAGGCGAACTGATCGCGATCCTGACCGCGATCGTTGTAAGGGCCAAATCAAACCCAAACCGTGGCGACAACGCGGGCTGATTCTGTCCGCTTTTCCCTTTCCTTCCCTTATCCCTTTCCCTTATCCCTTTTCCCTTGAGAGAATCCCCCTCCCCACCCCTCTGTCCCGCGCTATGGCCTCAATGGCTTGCTGACCGTGGAACCGCCCGTTCTCAATAAAGACCTTCCCACTCTGAAGACCAGCCACCATCGCCCCGATCACATAGACGCCGGGGACATTGGTCTCGAACGTCTCGGCGTCGTAAACGGGGCCGCGCGTTTCAGGGTTGAGCGTGACGCTTGCGTTGCGCAGCAGCGTCGTGTCGGCGCCGTAGCCGGTGAGGAGAAAGACGGCGTCAGCGGGAATCGTGTCGGGAAGTCCGTCGGTGTTTACGACGACTTCGGTAGGGCGGATCTCGCGCAGGGTGGTGTTGAAGCGCGCGGCGATCGAGCCTTCCTTGATCCGGTTCTCGATGTCAGGCTTCACCCAGTACTTGATCGAGTCCCCGAGCGCTTCGCGGCGGTGGACGATAGTGACCGACGTTCCGGCCCGGTAAAGGTCGAGCGCGGCCTCCGCGGCGGAGTTCTTCCCCCCGACGATGACGACGCGCTTGCGGTAGAAGGGATGCGGCTGCGTGTAGTAGTGCGACACGTGCGGCAGGTGCTCGCCGGGAATGCCGCAGACGTTCGGGAAATCGTAGGCGCCGGTGGCGATCACGACGTTGCGGGCGTGGACCGAGCGGCGCACACCACGGGCGGACTGGCTGTCGACGACGAACGATCGCTTCTCATCTGCCGATTCTTCCGGCGCGATCGCCAGGACGGTTTCGTCGAAGGCGATGCGCAGGTTGAACGTGTCGGTGACGCGGCGGTAATACCGCAGGGCCTCGAGCCGGGTCGGCTTGTCGTTCGGGCTGGTAAACGGGAGTCCGCCGATCTCCATGAGTTCCGGGGTCGTGAAGAACACCATTTCGGTCGGATAGTGCAGGAGCGAGTTGACCAGCGCTCCCTTTTCGATGACCAGGTGGTCGAGCCCGTGTTTGGTAGCGGCAATGGCAGCGGCCAGGCCTGCCGGGCCTGCGCCGACGATGACGACGTCGAACGTGTGCATGTGAAAAAGGGGCCTATTTCAGCGGGCGATATTCGAGACGGACGTTGCTGACGAGCGCGACCGGGCGCCCGGGCGTGGCCGTCTCCTTGCCGATCGGCGTGTGGGCCTCGAGCAACTCGCCGAGCATGCTGACCTGGGTCACATCCGCCGGAATGGCGATGTAGATGGTCTCATTGCCGATCGGGGCCACCGCCTTGACGCCGCTCGGCCCGGCGCCGCCGCCAATACGCTCGAACAGATCCTTGGCGGACCGGAACTCGCTCTGCACGGCACCGCGCCCCAGCAGGTCACCTTTCATGGTGAGGATGCCGATGACGGCGGAGTACTTCGCGTAGGCACGGCCGGCCTTGACGTCCTGCTCCGAGTAGGTGTGGCGGTTGTGCAAGTTGAAGAGGAGTGTGGCCTCACCGCGATGCGGAGGGACCGTGATCAGCACGCCTTCGGCCGGGTCGCGTCCCGCGAGCACGAAACAGTACGAGGCCGTCGTCTGCACGCCGGCGCCGAGCGACTCCCGGCACTGCACCTTGGCCTGCTCGATCTTCATCGGTACCGGCGGCATCGGCTTCGGCTTGGCCGGGCTGCCACGGCGTTGTTGCGTCGCCACGGGTGCGCCGAGCAGGAACACACACGTGATGATCACCGCGAGACTACGCATGTTCGGAGTATAACAACGGGTCGGCCCTGTAAGGCCTCACCACACGATGTCGTACCCGAAGCGCATCGTCTGCCTCACCGAGGAGACGACCGAAATCCTTTACCTGATCGGCGAAGGCGACCGCGTGGTCGGCATCTCCGGCTACACCGTGCGTCCGCCCGAAGCCCGGTCGAAACCGAAGGTGTCGGCGTTCATCAATGCCCGCTTCGACAAGATCGAAGCGCTGAAGCCGGACCTCGTGCTCGCGTTCTCCGATCTGCAGGCCGATATTTCCGCCGAGCTGATTCGCCGCGGCTACCCGGTGGTCACCTTCAACCAGCGTTCGGTCGGTGAGATCCTGCAGACCATCCGGATGGTGGGCGCACTGGTCGGCGCCGCGGACCGCGCCGAGGCGCTCGCACGCCGCCTCGAAGAGGGACTCGACGAGATCCGGCGCCGGGCCGGGGCGCTCGCGCGACGGCCGCGTGTGTTCTTCGAGGAATGGGATCACCCGCTCATCTCCGGGATCCGGTGGGTCGAGGAGCTCGTCGAGATCGCCGGAGGCGACCCCATCTTCCCGGAGCTGCGCCACGCCAAGCTCGGAAAAGATCGTATCGTTTCAGCGGACGTGGTGGCGGGGCGCGATCCGGAGGTGATCGTCGCCTCCTGGTGTGGAAAGGCGGTGAAGAAGAGAACGATCGTCGAACGGGAGGGATGGTCGGCGGTCAGCGCAGTCCGCCACGACCACATCTACGAGATCAAGTCCACCTACATCCTGCAGCCGGGTCCCGCATCGCTGACCGACGGTGTTCGGCAGTTGCACGAGCACATCGTGAAGGCCGTTACGTCCGCTTCTTGAGGAGCTCGAGGAATTCGGCTCGCGTGCGTGCGTCGTTGCGGAAGGCGCCCAGCATGGCGCTGGTCACCGCAAAGGAGTTCTGTTTTTCGACCCCGCGCATCGACATGCACAAGTGCTGGGCTTCGACGACCACGGCGACGCCGAGCGGCTTCACTTTCTCGAGGATCGTCGCGGCGATCTGGTTCGTCAGGCGTTCCTGCACCTGCAGCCGGCGGGCAAACACGTCCACGAGCCGGGGAATCTTGCTGAGGCCAACAACACGGCCATTCGGAAGGTAGGCGACGTGACACTTGCCGAAGAACGGAAGCATATGGTGCTCGCACAGGCTATAGAAGTCGATGTCCTTGACGATCACCATCTCGTTATAATCCACGGTGAACAACGCATCATTGATGATGGCGTCCACGTCTGCCTGGTAACCGCTCGTCAGGAACGTCAGCGCCTTCTCCACGCGCCTGGGTGTGGCGAGCAGCCCTTCGCGCGACGGATCCTCACCAAGCTCTGAGAGCAATCGCCGGATGATCTCCTGCATTTTTTTATTGTATCTCGCGGTTTTCGCCGGCCCCGTGGCGCAGCCGCCGGATCCCGATGCACTTTACGCACACCGCGACGACATTAACAGCGCGCGCCGCGCCGCCGACATGTGGGCTGGTCGCCTGCAGGTCAATGGCAAGGACTTCGAGTCGGCGTGGAAGCTGGCACGCGCCCGCTACTGGCTGGGCGGGCACGGCAACGACAAGGAACGCAAGGCGTATCTGGAGTCAGGCATCGCGGCCGGACGGCAGGCGGTGGCGATCGAGCCCAACCGGCCGGAAGGACATTTCTGGATCGCGGCCAACATGGGCGCACTCGCCGAGTCGTTCGGCCTGCGCCAGGGGCTCAAGTATCGCGGCGAGATTCGGGCCGCGTTGATGACCGTGCTGCGCCTCGACGCATCCTTTCAGCACGGGTCCGCCGACCGCGCGCTCGGCCGCTGGTACCTGAAAGTCCCTGGGCTCTTCGGCGGCAGCAAGAAGAAATCGGAGGAACATCTGCGGCGGTCGCTGACCTACAACACGAACAGCATCTCGTCGAGGTTCTTCCTCGCCGAGACACTGCTCGATATGGACCGCAAGGCAGAAGCGATCACCGAACTGCAGCACATCGGGACACTCCAACCGGACCCTGACTGGATCCCGGAAGATCGCGAGTTCAAGCAGAAAGCCGCGCGGCTCCTGACGACGCTGCTCCAGCGTCGCTAGTACTTTGTAGAACCCATGGCCGGACTTCTTGCCAAGTCGGCCGGCGAGGACCATCCGCTTCAGCAGCGGCGGTGGCGCGTACGCGTGCTCACGGTACTCCTCGAACATGATGTTCGCGATGTAGTAGGTCGTGTCGAGGCCCACGAAATCGAGGAGCGTGAACGGACCCATCGGGTAGCCCGTCCCCAACTTCATGCCCTTGTCGATGTCTTCGATCGTGCCCAGCCCATGTTCGTACGAGCGGATCGCGTCGAGCAGGTAGGGCACCAGCAGGCGGTTCACGATGAATCCCGGCTTGTCGGGCGCCGTTATCGGTTCCTTCCCCAGCGACTGCGCGAAAGCAAACACCGCCTGGTAGGTCTCGTCGCTCGTGGTGAGGCCGCGGATCACTTCCACGAGCTTCATCAGCGGCACCGGGTTGAAAAAGTGCAGCCCGGCGAACTTGTCGGGCCGCTTGGTGTTCGCCGCCAGCTCGGTGATGCACAGTGACGAGGTGTTCGAGCAGAAGATCGTGTGCGGCTTGACAACCGCCTCGAGCGCCGCGAACGACTTCGCCTTCTCCTCCACGTTCTCGATGATCGCCTCGATGATCAGGTCGCAGTCCTTCAGGTCGTCGATGCGCGTCGTTCCCGACAGGTTACCGAGGGTCTTGTCCTTGGCTTCGGCGGTCACCTTCCCCTTGGCGACGCCGTCGGTGAGGAACTTCTCCACCCGTCCAAGCCCCTTGTCGACGAAGCCCTGTTCCACCTCGCGGACGATCGTCTTGTACCCGGACGCCGCGCACACCTGCGCGATCCCCGAACCCATGAGGCCGCAGCCCAGCACCCCTACTGTCTTGATCTCCATCCATCACACCGTTTCGATAATGGCCGCGATGCCCTGACCGCCGCCGATACAGGCCGTCGCCAGGCCGCGCTTGAGGCCGCGGCGGCGCAATTCGAGCGTGAGCGTGAGCAGCAGGCGCGTGCCGGTCATTCCGAGGGGATGGCCGAGCGCGATGGCGCCACCGTTCACGTTGACCCGCTCGCGATCGAGCCCCAGCTCCTTTTCCACCGCGAGGTATTGCCCGGCGAAGGCCTCGTTAACCTCGATGAGGTCGATGTCTTTGAGCGTGAGGCCGGCCTTCTCGAGCACCAGCCGCGTCGCCGGAGCCGGGCCCATGCCCATGAGCGTCGGTTCGACGCCGACATAGGCCCAGTGGGTCAGCCTGGCAAGCGGACGTAGACCGCGCGACTTCACGCCCTTTTCCGATGCGAGCAGCAGCGCGGCGCCGCCGTCCACGATGCCGGAGGCGTTCCCGGCCGTCACGCAGCCGTTCTTGCTGAACGCCGCCGGCAGCTTCGCCAGTCCTTCCATCGTCGTATCCGGCCGCATGTGGTCGTCCTGGGCGAACAGCTCGACCCCTTTGCGCGACTTGAGCTCCACCGCGACGACTTCGTCCTTGAAGCGCCCTTCCTTCCATGCCTTGTCGGCGAGCTGCTGGCTGCGAATCGCGTAGGCGTCCTGCTCTTCGCGGGATACGCCGTACTTGGCGGCGCAGTTCTCCGCCGTGCCTGCCATCGTGCAGCCGCAGTGCGTGTCGAGGAGCGCCGACCACAGGGTGTCTTCGAGCTGTCCCTGTCCGAGCCGCAGACCGCTGCGCAGGCCGCGAATGACGTGCGGCGCCTGGCTCATGCTCTCCATGCCGCCGGTCAGCACGACGTCCGCCTCGTCGAGCAGGATCAATTGGGCCCCACTCACCGCTGCCTGGATCCCGGAGCCGCAGAGCCGATTCACCGTGAGTGCCGGCACCTCGATCGGCACGCCCGCCTTCAGCCCCACGTGCCGGGCACCGTAGACCGCATCCGAGCTGGTCTGCAGGACGTTCCCGAATACGACGTGATCGACCGCCTCTGGCTTGATGCCGTTCGTTCGAACGCCGCGCGCGACGCGATCGCGCCCAGTTCGAGCGCCGAGATGTCTTTCAACTTGCCCGCGTACTCGGCCATCGGGGTGCGAGCCCCCCCGAGAATGAAAATGTCTTTGTTCATGAATCCCCACTAATGCCTATGCCCAGTAGGCCCGACCTTTAGGTCGGGCGTCATCGAATCAGCAACCAGCTTAATTGGACACGTGCCCCCGACCTGAAGTGTCGGGCCGCCAAGCTGGGTCCGTATCGCAGCCGCGATAAAATCCCCAGCCTCTCGAGTTCCCAGCGCGCCACCGACGTCCGAAGTCACCTGGTTCTCACGCACTGCCTTCAAGACTGCGGCGTCGATGGCAGCCGCCTCGGACTTCAACCCCGCCGTCTCGAGTAGCAACGCCATCGACGCAATCGCGCCGATCGGGTTGGCGAGGTTCTTCCCCGCGAACTTCGGCGCCGACCCGTGCACGGGCTCGAACATCGACGTCTTGCCGGGATGGATGTTGCCAGACGCCGCCATGCCCAACCCACCCTGGAACGTGGCGCCGAGGTCGGTGATGATGTCGCCGAACAAGTTGTTGGTGACGATCACCTCGAACTGGCCGGGATCGAGCACCATGTACATCGCCAGCGCGTCGATGTAATAGTGCGTGCCGGTGATGTCGGGGAACTGCGGGGTGAGTTCCTTGAACACGCGCTGCCACAGGGCGTGCCCCTGCGTCATCGCGTTGCTCTTATCGGCCATGCAGACCTTCGTCAGCCCGTTGGCCCTGGCGTACTCGAACGCGTGACGCACGATGCGGTGCACACCTTTATAGGTGTTGATCTCTTCCTGGATCGCGACTTCGTCCTCATACCCGCCTTGAACCGCCCACCAACGCTCACGTAGAGGCCCTCGGTGTTCTCGCGAAACACGACGAAGTTCACGTCCTTTGGCGTTCGTCCCTTCAGCGGGCAGAGGCGCTCGTCGAGCAGCTTCACGGGCCGGTAGTTCACGTAGAGATCGAGCTCGAACCGCGTGCCGAGCAGGATGTCGCGCGCGTGCCGGTTATCGGGCACCCGCGGATCACCCAGCGCGCCGATGAACACCGCATCGAACTGCCGCAGCAGGTCGTAGCCGTTCGCCGGCATCGTCTCCTGGGTCTTAAGGTAGTGATCCGCGCTCCACGGCAGGTGTTCCAGTTCGAACGTCTGCCCGAACTTGTCCCCAACCGAATGCAGTACCTTGACCGCTTCAGCCGTGACTTCCTTACCGATCCCATCCCCTGCAATGATCGCTATCCGCTAAGATCACATGCTCTCGAACGACATTGCCATGCCCAAGCCGCCGCTTACGCACAGCGCTGCGAGACCGCGCTTCGCTCCTCGCTTCTTCATTTCGTGGAGTAGGGTCACGACGATGCGGGCGCCGGTGCAACCGATGGGATGGCCCAGCGCGATGGCGCCGCCGTTCACGTTCAACTTCCCCTCGGGAATGGGCTCGTCGCGAAGCACCGCGAGCACCTGTGCGGCGAAGGCCTCGTTCAACTCCACCAGGTCGAAATCATCGAGCGTCCGGCCGGTGCGCTGAAACAGCTTGCGCATCGCAGGCACGGGACCGATGCCCATCATGCGG
>CAVXMQ010000016.1:0-157783 GCA_963762995.1 uncultured Acidobacteriota bacterium
GCGATGCGCATCGCTCTGGTTCAGCAACACGCGACTCCCGACAAGCACGCGAACGTCGCGCGCGGGATAGAGGCGCTCGAGCGCGCGGCGCGCGACGGCGCCGAGCTCGTCGCGTACGCGGAGCTCGCATTCGAGCGATTCCATCCGCAGCACCCGGCCTCGGGGAATCCGCTCGCGCTCGCGGAGACCGTTCCCGGCCCCATCACCGACATCTTTGCGAAGAAGGCGCGCGAGCTGGGGGTCGTGGTCGTGCTCAACCTTTACGAGCGCGACGGGGATCGGGCGTTCGACTGCTCGCCGGTGATCGACGCGGACGGGTCGCTGCTCGGCCGCACCCGCATGATTCACATCACCGACTATCCGTGTTTCCACGAACAGGGGTACTACACGCCGGGCGACACCGGCGCCCCCGTCTATCGCACCAGGGCGGGCCAGGTCGGCGTGGCGATCTGCTACGACCGTCACTATCCCGAGGTACATGCGGGCACTCGCGCTCGGTGGCGCCGACGTCGTCGTCGTGCCGCAGGCCGGGTCGGTCGGGGAGTGGCCGGATGGTCTCTACGAAGCGGAAATGCAGGTCGCCGCATTCCAAAACGGTTATTTCGTGGCGCTCTGCAATCGCGTCGGCGAGGAAGACTGTTTGACGTTCGCGGGGGAATCGTTCGTCTGCGCGCCGGACGGCCGGGTCCTCGCGCGTGCCCCGGCGGGACGGGACGCGCTGCTCGCGTCGGACCTTGATATCCACGACAACGCTTCCTCGCATGCGCGACGGCTTTTCATGCAGCATCGCCGCCCCGAGCTCTACCCGGCGTGGCTGGGCGGCCGCTGACCTTCACTCGTTTCGGATGCGCCACATGGTTGATCGCCTGATTGGAAACTGGACGCTCGTGTCGTACGTGACCGAAAACCCTGACGGGTCCAAAGGCAAACCGTACGGCGACGCCGTTGGACGCCTCACTTACGACGAGCACGGGAACATGTCGGGACAGGTGATGCGCCCGGATCGTTCAAAAGTGACTCCGGGGGACTGGCAATCGCAGCAAGTGCGCAGCGCCTACGCGGGCTACATCGCGTACTTCGGCACCTACGAAGTCAACGAGGCTGGCGACACGGTGATGCACCATGTGCAGGGTGCGTTGAACCCCGGATGGGTGGGGGGCACGCAGGTGCGGCGGATGCGGTTCGATGGCGACCAGTTGATCCTCTCGACCCACGTCGAGAAAGGGGGCGGGATGGTGAACCACGTACTCACCTGGAAGAAACTGCCGTGACGCGCAGACGAGCCCTGTCGGTGCTGGTCGTGGTCGCCGCCTGTTCGGGGCTCGACGTGAAAACCGAGACCTACACCACCATGGCCGAGGCCCAGCCGGCGATCGCCGCGGGATTGATGCCGCCCGGCCTTCCACGCTCGTCGTTCGAGATGCGCGCCGCTTACGTGCCCGGCGGTTCGCAGCGCTGGGGGATTCTCAATTTTCCCGCGGCGGGCGCCGACGAACTGCGCGCGTTGCTGCAGCCGGAAGAGCTCTCTCTGACGGGGGTCCGGCTGGATATCCCACCGCGCATCGAGTGGTGGCCCGTTCAACTCCGCAAGGCGCTCGACGACGAGCGCATCAAAGCCACCGGCGCGAAGGCCTACCGATCGAAAACCGGGGATCTTTTTTTCGTAGTGAACTGGGCGCAGGGGCGGGCTTATTACTTCACGCCGGCGAAGGGGTAGTTCGGAGGGACTAGATCAAGGGAGAAGGGAAAAGGGAGAAGGGAAAAGATTTGGCCTGCCAACCGAAGCTCGCCCGCAGGGCGAGCGAAGGTTGGTGCCGAGGACTGGAATCGAACCAGTGACACCAGCATTTTCAGTGCTGTGCTCTACCGACTGAGCTACCTCGGCACGGCCATTCGGCTATCGGCAAGACCCTCATCATAACAGTCGCGCCACGACGGCGACAACCCCGAGGCCGCGCGGGCAGATACGCTCTTGTACTTTTCTCCGCTTCTTGTTATTTTGCGCTTGTACTTTTTCAGCGGCGTTGGTATTTTGCGCGAAACAACATGACCTCACGCCTTGAAATGCCTGCGGTCCCGGTGCGGCGGCGCCGCGAGACGCCGTGGATTCAGCGCCTCATGGTATTCCTCACGCTGGTGGTACTTGCCGACTCGCTGTTTGGCGAGCGCGGGTTCGCGGCGCGGGCACGGTTCCAGCGCGGGTTCGTCGAGAGCCGGGAGCAACTCGCGGCGGTGCAGAACGAAAACGCCGGATTGCGTGAGCAGATCCGGCGTCTTCAGAGCGACCCGGACGCGATCGAAGCGGTCGCTCGCGAGGAGCTCGGCTTGATCCGCCCGGGTGAGCTGCTGGTGGTCGTGAACGGCGCGCGCTAGACGGCGGCGGTTTCCTCCGCGAGCAACCCGAGCTCGCGTCGCACGCGCGTTTCGATGGCCTTCATGGTCTCGGGGTTGTCTTTCAGGAACTGCTTCACGTTCTCGCGTCCCTGCCCGAGACGATCCCCGTTGAAGGCGAACCAGGTGCCGCTCTTGTCGACGATCTTCTTGTCGACGGCCAGGTCGAGCAGGTCCCCTTCCTTCGAGATCCCCTCGCCGTACATCACGTCGAACTCCGCCTCGCGGAAGGGGGGCGCGACCTTGTTCTTGACGACCTTCACGCGGGTGCGGCCGCCGACCACGACATCGCCGTCCTTGATGGCGCCGATGCGGCGGATGTCGATGCGGACCGAGGAGTAGAACTTCAGCGCGCGGCCGCCGGTCGTCGTTTCGGGGTTGCCGAACATGACGCCGATCTTCTCGCGGAGCTGGTTGATGAAGATCAGGCAGGTCTTCGACTTCGAGACGACGCCGGTGAGCTTGCGCAGCGCCTGCGACATCAGCCGCGCCTGCAGGCCCATCTGGGCTTCGCCCATCTCGCCTTCGATTTCCGCACGCGGCACCAGGGCGGCCACCGAGTCGACGACCACGACATCCACGCCCCCGGAGCGGACGAGGACCTCGACGATTTCGAGCGCCTGCTCGCCGTTGTCTGGCTGCGAGACCAGAAGGTTCTCGAGATCGACCCCGAGCTTCCTGGCATATTGCGCGTCGAGCGCATGTTCCGCGTCGACAAACGCCGCCATGCCGCCGGCTTTCTGCGCCTCCGCGATGATCTGTAGACTGAGGGTGGTCTTGCCCGAGGATTCCGGGCCGAAGATCTCGATGACCCGGCCACGCGGCACGCCGCCGATGCCGAGGGCGTAATCGAGGCTCACCGCGCCGGTCGAAATCGACGGGATAGCGGTGATGGCGTCCTTCGCGCCGAGGCGCATGATCGAGCCTTTGCCGAACTGCTTCTCGATCTGGCCTACGGCCATTTCGATGGCCTTCAGGCGCTCGCGGTCGTTACGGTCGTCAACTGGGGGCATAACGCTCCTTGTAAGTGCTCCAATACGGTTGTTGGGGGCGGCGGCTCTCATTTGTCCTGACTTTCCCTTAGAGCAGTGACAGGGAAGGTCAATGAGGACGCCGTGGACATGGAGCGCCTGCATACTAATGAGAGGCCATGGCGAAAGTCAAATGAAAAACCGTGCACGAGATGTCTCAGATCTGCATGATTAGCAGTGGCTTACGGGCATATGACCACTTTCGCCTGAGGCGGTCGGATGGTCGCAGTTTCTGCGACCGCGGCCATGCCCCTCGACTTCGCAGAAATCACATCCTGCGTGACGCGTCGCGCTGTGCTTGCTGCTCGTCGCACCGTGCCTTCGGTGCGCTGGCCGGCGGCCGAGCGAACCGACGAGTTCATCCAGCCGGAGATGCAGCGCAGCGCATTCCCGGGCTGTCGCTCGCGATCGTGAAGAACGGCGTCGGTCATCAAAGCCGCCGGATACGGCTATGCGGATGTCGCTCGCAAAACGCCGGCAACGCCAGAGACGATCTACAAGATCGCGTCGGTCAGCAAGCCGCTCATCGCGTCCGGCGTGCATCGTGCTCGTCCAGGACGGACGCTTGGGCCTGGACGATCCGGTCAGCAGGCATCTCGAGGGAACGCCGGCGTCATGGTCGGCGATCACGATTCGTCATCTGCTCAGCCATACCTCCGGGCTGGTGCGCGAGGGACCGGCGTTCGATCCGTCGAAGCTGCAACCCGACGCGGATGTGATCCGTAGCGCCTACGGCGAGTCGCTGCGATTTGCGCCGGGAGAGCAGATGGGAGTACGGCAACCTCAATTACTTCATCCTGGCCGAGATCATCCGGAGAGTCAGCGGACGCCCGTGGACCGAATTCCTCGACGCAGCGCGTGTTCAAACCGGCGGGGATGAAGACGACCTACCCCACGAACACGAACGCCGCGTTGCGAACCTCGCCGTGGGGTATGTCGACAACGACGATACACGTCCCGCGCCTGCATGGAAGGCGCTGCGGCCGAGCGGTGCGTTCCTCTCGACCGTGCTCGATCTCGCGCGAATGGGACGCCGCCCTCGACACCGATCGCGTTCTCACGGCGGAAACTCGCCGCGCGATGTGGACCCCGGCTAAACTTCGCGATGGTCGCGACGCGCCCTACGGGCTCGGCTGGTTCGTCAGCGCCAGCAAAGGGGGCACGCGTGTGCAGCATACGGGCGGCATGCCCGGGGCGCGCTCGGGTTTCGTGAAGTATCTCGAGGACGGCTGACTATCATCGTGTTGATGAACCTGGACGACGTGGATATCGATTCGATCGTGACGGGCCTCGCGGCACTCCATCTTTCCTGACGCATGCCATCGCCTGTCGGGCACGCCCTCGGCGGTCTCGCCGTCGGATTCCTCCTCACCTCACGTGCGCAGTGGCGGCTGCTCGCCGCCTGCGCCGTCGCCGCCGCACTTGCCGATGCGGACTTTCTGCTGCCGATGCGGCACCGCGGTCCTTCGCACAGCGTGGGCGCGGCGGCGCTCGCCGGCCTGACGACCTACGCCTGGTTGAGATTCGTGCGGCCGGCAGGCGACGCTGGACGCGTGGCGCTTGCGATAACGGTCGCCTACGGCACGCACGTGCTCTGTTGACTGGCTGGGAGCGGATTCGTCCGCGCCGCGGGGCCTTATGGCGTTGTGGCCTTTCTCGTCGGCCTTTTACATTTCGGGTCTCGACGTGTTCGATTCGGTTGACCGCCGGTACTGGCTCGACGGCTTCTGGCGCAGGACTACAATGGCCGTCGCCCGCGAGATCGCGCTCCTGGCGCCCCTGGCCGCCGCGGCGTACTGGACAGTTACGAAGAGGAGGAGCCGATGACTTTACGTGCCTGGTGTGTCGCGCTCGCCATCATTGCCGCTCCGCAGCCAACGCCTCAAACGGTGCCGACGGCAGATCACCATCAGCACATCTTCGGTCCAGCTATTGCGGCGCTGATCTCGCGACCTCCACCCGCTGAACCTTTGAAGCCGATCGATGCCGATCGGTTGATCGCGCTGCTTGATACCGCAGGGATCAGGCGGGCTGCCGTCCACTCCGTTGCGTATATGTATGGCAGCCCGGCTCGCAAGGTCGAGAACGAGTACGAGAAGGTGAAGGCGGAAAACGACTGGACGAGCCAGCAGGTCGCTCGGTATCCCGATCGCCTGCGTGGCTTCTGCGGACTCAATCCGCTGAAAGACTACGCCCTCAAAGAGCTCGACCGATGTGCCAAGGACCCGCACCTTCGGTGGGGCCTCAAGCTGCACTTCGGAAACTCTGTCGTCGATTACCACAACGCCGGCCACCTCGATCAGCTCAAAAGCATTCTTCGCGCGGCGAATCGGCACGGAATGGCCATCGTGGTTCACATGCGGGCATCGATTTCACAGAAGGCCAAGTACGGTCGCGAAGAAGCGGAGATCTTCTTGAACGAACTCGTACCGGCGGCGCCCGACATCCCCATCCAGATTGCACATCTCGCCGGCGCAGGCGGCTATAACGATCCGCTCGTCGACGCGGCGCTGTCGGCGTTTGTCGACGCCATCGCGAAAGGCGACAGCAGAGTGAAGCGTCTCTACTTCGATGTCACGAGTGTCGCGCTCGAGAATTCAAAGCCGGAGGAACTTGCGTTGTTAGCGACTCGCATCCGTCAGCTGGGCGTCACCCGGGTGGTGTACGGTTCCGACGCGGCGGCGCCGCCGAACCTGGCGCCCCGAGAAGGATGGGCGGCCTTCCGGCGGGTGCCGCTCACCGACCAAGAGTTTCAGACGATTGCGACGAACTTGGCGCCTTACATGCGGTGAAGGTTGACATGAGTCTCGAACGCTTCATCGACGCACAGTCGAGCATGTACCATCAGGCGCTCGAGGAGATCCGAGGCGGTCGCAAGCGGCATGCACTGGATGTGGTTCATCTTTCCCCAGTTCGAGGGCCTAGGCTCCAGCGAGACCTCTCGATACTTTGCGATCACGTCGCGAGCGGAGGCGGAGGCGTACCTCGCGCACCCGGTGCTGGGCCGGCGGATCCTCGACTGCGCGCAGGCAGTGCTGAACGTGGAAAACCGTTCGGCGGTCGGAAATCTTCGGCCCCGTGGATGCCATGAAGCTGCGATCGTCGGCGACGTTATTCGCCGCGATCTCGCCACCGGGGTCCCTCTTCCACCAGGTCATCGATCGGTATTTCGACGGATGGCACGACGACACGACACTGCAGCTCATGCAGGCGTCGGAAGGGCGACGGTAGGATCGATCAACACCTTCAGCACCCCGGCTCGCCCGCCCGCTCGAGCGCGCGGACGCCGTCGGAGAGATTGAAGCGGTCCGAGATGAGCGGCTTGACGTCCACGAGGCCGCGCGCCAGCGCGTCGAGCGCGCGATCGAAGGGCCCGCACCGCGAGCCGACGATCGTCACCTCGTCCACGACGACCGGCGCCAGCGACAGCGCGTGCTCGGCGGCGACAGTCGTCTTCAACACGATCGTTCCACGCGGGCGCACCAGGGCGAGAGCGGATGGGAGCCCGGTCGCCGATCCGGTGCAATCCACGACGATGTCGGCGGGCCGTCGCCGGCGGCCGTCGACGGTTCCGGCGCGCCACGCAGTCGCGTGCGAATGCCCATCTTCTCGAGGATCTCGAGCTTGCGCGCATGCTTGCCGACGACCACGACGCGATCGCTGAGGCGCGCGAGCACCTGCGCACAGAGGTTGCCAAGCCGTCCGTCGCCGAGGACGACAATCCGGTCGTCGCGACGGATGGAGATCTGCGCGGGGATCTGGAACGCCGCCGCCACCGGTTCGGTGAAGACGGCGGTGTCGTCATCGACAGCTTCTGGAACCGCGTGCAGGTTGCGCTCCGGGATGGCGACGAGATCGGCGAAGGCGCCGTCGCGGCCGACGATGCCGATCACCGTGCGGTTCGGGCAGTGCTGGGATGCCCGGCTCGCACGCACGTGTCGCACGTCCAGCAGCTGCAGTTGATCTCGCCGACGACGCGCCGACCCTCGAGTGATCCCGCGAGCGCGATGCCGACGAACTCGTGCCCGAGGACGCCGCGAAATCCGTGGTAGCCCTTGATGATCTGCAAGTCCGTTTCGCAGACGCCGGCCCGCACGACACGGACGAGCACCTCGCCTGGCTGTGGCTGCGGATCGGGACGGTGGGTTTCGAGGCGGACGGCCGAGCCGTCGAAGGCAATCGCGCGCATGACTCCACGAAAGGATAACGTGTACCCTTTTGTGCATGAGCGACGCCTCGTCATTCACTCGACCGTGTCCCCGCTGCGGCCGGGTCGTGCCCAGACACGTGCGCACGTGCCGCTGCGGCGAAGAACTGGGCGAGGCGCCCGCCGTCGTCCCAGTCGATCCTCAGGCTCCCGACGTCCATCAAGCGGCGCTGGGACAGCCGAGGACGGTGTGGCTCGGTTGGGGGATGGCGGGGGTTCTGGCAGGGGTGCTCGTCTGGATCTCTTGCGCCCCGCGGCATCGACGCCGCACGAACCGGCCACGCCCGACGCCCGTCCGCCGGCTGCGGGGATCACCACGGCTCCGCCGCGTCCCGTTGATGCGGCTCCGGCGGTGCCTCGATCGGGGCAGGTGCCGTCGCCTCCACCGAGAGTGGCGCGCCGACCTCGGCGTCTGCGACGGTCCCCAGCATCGAGGACGTCCTGAGCCTGGCGATGCCGGCGGTGGTGTCGTTGCGGACGCCCACCGCCTCTGGCAGCGGGTTCTTCCTGTCGCCAGACACTATCATCACCAACGAGCATGTCGTTGCGGGGCATTCGCAGGTCACCGTGCGCACGCACGACGGTGTGGAGCGGAGCGGCCGCGTCGTCATGCGACAGCCGTCGGTCGACCTGGCGACGGTGAAACTGACGCAGCCGGTCCAATCGCGCGTGTTGGCAGCAGGCCGAGTCACCGACGTGCGCGTCGGGCAGGAAGTGCTCGCGATTGGTTCACCGCTCGGCATCGAGAACACCGTCACGCGGGGAATCGTGAGCGGGATCAGAAGAGTGGGCGCGGTCTCCCTGATCCAGACCGATGCCGCCGTCAATCCCGGCAACAGTGGCGGCCCACTGCTGAATCGGCAGGGGCAGGTAATCGGTATTACGACGCTGAAGCTGTCGCGCGCCGAACAAATGAGCTTCGCGGTCGCCATCGATCACGCGCTGCCGCTGCTCGGGGGACGTGCCGTTTCTGGAGCCTCGCAGCCGGCGCTGAGGTCGATGCTGGAGGGGACGCCGAGAGACGAATCGGATCCCGACGTCATGCGCCAGCGGGCGGAGAGCATGTTCGGCCCTGCGTTGCAGCGCGCGCAAACGGCGGCGGCGAATTTCAAAGCCGACTTCGACAGCTACTCCGCGGCGTGCAATCCACGGCTCAAGTGGGAGCACGCGTTCAATCCACGCGATCCAGCAGCCGCCACCGAGATGGCGAAGGAAACGACGTTCCGCTGCCGCAGCCAGTGGACCGAATTGACGGACCAGGCCGGCGCGATGAAGCCCTTCTTTCGTCAGATCGAGGAGCGTGCGCGCCAGGACGGTATCCTGCCCGGCGTGATGCGCGACCTGTTCGCGCGCTACGGGCTCGATGAGATCGCCGCGGCTGCGAGCCGATAGCGACACGATCATGCCGACGCTGACCGGGATTCGAGTGGTGACAACCGCCGTGAACGTCCCGGGCCCCGTCGCGGCCGCGATGTTGCGCGACATGGGCGCGGCTATCGCCAAAATCGAACCACCGTTTGGAGATCCTCTCGCGGCGGCCGCTCCCGCCTGGTACGCGGAGTTGTGTAGCGGTGTCGATGTTCGGGTTCTCGACCTCAAATCCGCGGAAGGACGAGAACTCCTCGATCGGTTGCTTGAAGAGGCCGACCTGCTGCTCACCGCCACGAGACCGTCGTCTTTGGAGCGTCTTGGCCTGTCGTGGACTTCGGTCCACAAACGCTTCCCACGGCTCTGTCAGGTCGCGATCGTGGGCTATCCCACACCACGCCAGGATGAAGCCGGTCACGACCTCACGTATCAGGCGGACGCGGGATTGGTTGGGCCCCCGGCGATGCCGAGGACGTTGGTCGCCGATCTGTCAGGCGCGCAGCGGGCCGTCATCGCGGCGCTCGGTTTGCTGCTGTCACGCGCCCGTGGGGCAGCTCCCGGCTACGTCGAGGTCGCCCTGTCGGACGCCGCGAGCCTGTTCTCGGAGCCGCTTCGCCATGGCTTGACGCGGGCCACTGGCTGGCTCGGCGGGGGAGCGGCGACCTATGGCATCTACCCGGCACGCGAGGGCTGGGTCGCAGTCGCGGCCCTGGAGCCGCAGTTCCGTGCCGCTCTCGCACGCGAGCTCCGTATCGACATCGACGATCGCGAGGCGGTCGCGCGAACGCTCGCCACACGAACAGCCGAAGAATGGGACGCCTGGGGCCGTGAATGCGGCCTACCGGTTGCCGCTCTCCGTTAGGGTTCGCGCAGTCCGAGTTGTTATGAGCATCGTGAAAATCGCGTTGGCCAACCTGCCGTTTCCGTCCACGCCCGTCGAGTCCGTTCGTCTCGCAGGTGAAGCGATTCGCGCGGCGGGGGATCGTGGGGCCGATATCGTCTGCTTTCCGGAATGCTACGTGCCTGGGTACCGGACCGCTTCGAGGAACATCCCTCCTCCCGACCGGTCATTCCTTGCATCCGCGTGGGCGCGCGTAGCGGAGGCGGCGCGTGATGCGAATGTGGCAGTGATTCTCGGAACGGAACGATTTGAAGCGGATGCGTTGCGCATCACGACGCTGGTCGTCGACCGTGATGGCAAACGCCTGGGGTTCCACGACAAGATACAGCTCGATCCGTCGGAAGAAGCCCTCTTCGAGGCGGGCAACGAGCGGCACGTCTATACGGTTGGTCCGCTAACGTTCGGAATCAGTATCTGCCACGAAGGATGGCGGTATCCGGAGACGGTGCGCTGGGCGGCGACGCGCGGCGCGCAGGTCGTCTTCCATCCGCACTTCCACGAGGCGGAACCTGACGGATACCGTCCGACGACCTTCGCGGATCCGGCCAACACGTTCCACGAGAAAGCCATCCTCTGCCGCGCGGCGGAGAACGCCTGCTTCTTCGCGTCGGTCAATTACGCGAGCGCCGGCTCGCCGACGACGTCCGCCGTGGCGCGACCGGACGGGACGCTGCTTGCCTGGCACCCCTACGGCAAGCCGGGCATTCTCCTCACGGAAATCGATCTTGCCGAGGCCACACGATGGCTGGCCTCCAGGTGCAAACCTTACTGAAGTCCGGCGGCACAGCGGAACGGGTGACGATCCGCCGCGTGCACGTCCGCCCGGCCGCGGCCCTGAACCGGCGTGCCCCTTTTCGATGGGCGGGCCCACGCGTCTGCGGAGAATGCCCCTCACAGGAGGGGCATGTGAACAACGGACTTCGCACGGGCCTGCGGGTGGCGCTCTGGGTATTGCAACTGGCAATGGCGATTGCCATGGTCGGCCCTGGCATTCAGAAGTTCACCAGCCCGATGTGGCGGCGCATGTTTCACGCATGGGGCTATCCGGACGGCTTCTATCTCGTGATTGGTGCGATCGAGGTCGTGGCGGGGGTGCTGCTGCTCGTGCCGAGGGTGGCGAGTGCGGCAGCCGTGGTCCTGATGATGGTGATGGTGGGTGCCGCCATTACGCAGATGCGTCACGGGCGTGACGGCGTCGGCGAAATGGTGTTCTGTGCCGCGCTCGCCGTGATCGCGTACGGACGATGGCCGGGGATGCTTCGCTGGCGGACCCCGCGATAGGAACGAGCCATTGAGGCTGGGCGCCCCTGAAGGGGCTTACTACTTCGTTGTGTACCGCAAGCAACGCACAACGGTTCATTCCATTCGAAGTGCCACCGCGGGATCGATCCGCGCGGCGCGCCAGGCTGGACCAGCAATCGAAGCCGCCGCCGTGAGGACGAGAACGAGGCCCACGCCGGCAAAGGTCGCCGCATCCAGCGGCCGGACGCCGAACAACATGGTGGTCAGCAGCCGCGCCGCGACGAGGGAGAGCGCCAAGCCGATCAGCGCACCGGCTCCGACGACGCTGCCGCCGCTCACCGCCACGAGGCGGAGGACCTCTCCGGTTGTCGCGCCGAGCGCCCGACGGACCCCGATCTCCCGCACGCGCTGCTGGACCGAATAGGCGAGGATTCCGAACACGCCAACCATGGCCAGCACCAGCGCCAGCGTCGCGAACGTCGCGACCAGGACGGCTCGAAACCGGTAATGACCGGTCGCCTGCCACGCGACCTCCTCGAGGGTCATCACGTCGCGGACGCTCGTCAGCTGTTCCTTGTCGATCCGTCCGATCGCGGCGCGCACCGGCGCCGCGAGCGCGCTAGCGGGCCCGCTCGCCGGCCGCACGAGCAGAAAGATGTCGTCATCGATGAGCTGCGTAATAGGCGCGTAGATCTGCAGCAGATCTTCGGTTTCATCCGGACGCGCTTTCAACTGCCGCACGACTCCAACGATCTCCCGCACGGTCGGGGCTGCTTTCGGTGCGCTGGCGGGTCGCAGCGCCAGGCGGACGCCGAGCGGCGAGCGTCCGTTCAGGTGCTGACGCACGAACGCTTCGCTCACGATGCACACCATGCCGTTCCCGCGCGTGTCGCGATCGTTGAACCCGCGTCCGGCGACGAGTGGGAGATCCAGCGTGGAGAAGTACGAGGCGCTCGCGATCTCCTGGTTGGCCGTCGGCTGTTGCGCGACCGCAACCGGCGGGTCGCCGACGATCTCGAACACGAAAGGACTGGCGTTCGATTCGCCCAGTGGAATGGTGCTCGACCACGCGACGTCGCGCACGCCGGGCAGTGCCCTGATCTCCTGTTCGATGGCGTCGTAGAACTGCAGCAGCGCCGCCGGCGTCGGATACTTCGACCCGATCGGGTCGACGAGCATCGACAGCACCTCTCGGGCGCGGTAGCCGCGATCCACGGTATCGACGGCCACGAGCGTGCGGAGGAGCAGTCCGGCGCCGAACAGCAGGACGACGGCCGTCGCGACTTCGCCAGCGACGAGTGCGCTTCTGAGGTATCCGCCCCGCCGCGTCCCCGTCCGCGTGTCGGATGCAATCGCCTGCGCCGAAGAACCGCCGGAGGCCTGCCAGGCCGGCGCGACACCGAACAGGAACCCGACAAACAGCGCCATCGCCGCGCAGAACCCAATCACTCGTGCGTCGAACGCGATCGAGACGGTGGAGGGGAGCACGCCGGCCGGAATGATCGACGGGGCGGCCTTCAGGATCGCCGCGCCGACGCCAAGCGCCAGCGCCCCGCCGATGACCGACAGCACGAGGCTCTCGGTGACCAGTTGTCGGACGATGCGTCGCCGGCCGGCGCCCAGCGCCGAGCGCACGGCGAGCTCGCGCGTCCGTGTCGTGCCCCGGGCGAGAAGAAGGTTGGCCACGTTCCCGCAGCAGATCAGCAGCACGATGCCGACAACGCCGACGAAGAGCAGGGACGTGCGGCGCAGATCGGAGCCGATGATCGCATCGTGCATCGGTTCGAGCGTGACACTCCGGTTGCGATTGGTATCGGGAAACTCACGCGCGAGGCCTTCGGCGACCGCCGTGAGGTCGGCTCGTGCGGCGTCGATCGCGACACCCAGTTTCATCCGGCCGATGGTCACGAAGCCGCCGCCGCGACGCAGTTGGGGATCCTGCGGGAACCACGAAGTCCCCACATGGTGGCATCACCGGGCCACTGGAACTCTTGGGCACGACGCCGAGGACCGTGTAGGGCTCGCCGTCGAGGCGAACCGTTCGGCCGATCAGGGTCGGGTCCGAGCCAAAGCGCGTGCGCCACAGTCCCTCGCTGAGGACGACCGCGTCGGCGCGAGCCTCATGGTCCGAGGGAAGAAACGTCCGGCCCGCAATCGGCGTGACCCCGAGCACCTCGAAGAACCGGGCGCTGACCCACTGCCGCGTGATGGTTTCGGCGGTGCCGTCCGTGCCGGCGATGACCATCCCGCCCACACTCGGCACGAAGCCGCCGATGGCGTCGAAACGTACGGTTGCGCACGTGCCAGTCCGTCATGTCGAGCGGGGAGACGGAGCGCCGCGGTGTGGTGTCGGTGCGGGTCCAGGCCATGACGAGCCGATCGGGATCGTGGAAGGGCAGCGGGCGCAGCAACGCACCGTCGACCAGCGCGAAGATGGCGCCATTCGCGCCGATGCCGAGCGCCAGCGTGATCGCCGCCACCAGCGTGAACCCTGGTGAGCGCCGCAGCTGCCGAAGCGCGTACGTCACGTCGTGCCGGAACTCGTCAACCCACTGCCTCACTCGCATCTCTCGATCTCGCTTTCTGCCAAGCCCGGCACACTGCCGCTTGAGGTCTCGCATGTCGCCCAGCCGGCTGATCGCCGTGCGCCGGGCCAATTCGGGATCCATTCCGCCGGCGACGAGCTCCCGGGTGCGCATCGCGACGTGGAACTCGACCTCCTCGTCGATTTCCTGCTCGACGGGCACGCGCCAGAGCCAGGAGCGGAGCGACCGTCTCATGTTCCGAAGACCTTCGTGACGCCGGCCGAGAAGCGCTTCCAGGTCGCCATTTCAGCCGCCAGCTGCCGGCGGCCCTTGTCGGTCAGGCGATAGAGCTTTGCGCGGCGGCCGAGCTCGGAGGTGCCCCATTCGGCGTCGACCCAACCGCGCCCTTCCATCCGGTAGAGGGCGGGATAGAGCGAGCCTTCCTCGACGAGCACGGCATCGGCCGTGGTTTCCTCGATGAATCGTGCGATCGCGTAGCCGTGACTCGGCCCGCGCGTCAACGTTTTGAGAATCAAGGCGTCGAGCGTGCCGTGCAGCAGGGCGTTCGGCGGTTTCTGGGGCATGATGGCTCCATTACCAAGACAGTCTTGGTAATGGCCAGTTGGACGGAGTTGGAGGGGGAAAAGTTTGCTGGCGCTGTTTTTCAGGCGACGGCAGGCTGTTCGTTGACCGCGAGCACGATGAACGTCAGGTCGTCGTGCTGTTCCGCCCCCCCGATCCATTCGCGCATGGCCGCGGTCAGCCGGTTGGAGATCTCGTCGGCCGTGCAGCCGAGGGAGGCAATCAGGAGTGCCTCGAGTCGCTGTTCGCCGAAATCCTCTCCCTGCACGTTCAGCGCCTCGGGTACGCCGTCGGTAAAGGCGACGAGCACGTCCCCGGGACGCAGCGGCACTTCACCAGCTTCGTAATCGGTTTCCGGAAACAGTCCCAGGACGGTGCCGCCGGCCTTGAGTTGCAGGGCCTCGGCGCCATTGGCGGTTCGGCGTACCAGGTAGGGCGGATTGTGCCCGGCGTTGACGAATTTCACCCTGCGGGCCACGGGATCGACCTGCGCGTAGAAGAACGTCGCGTACTTGTTCCCGGCGGTCGAGCCGTAGAGGAACCGGTTCATCTTCGCTGCCAGCGTTGCGCACGAGCTACCGGACTCGACCGACATGAGACGCAACGACGCCTGCACGACCGACATCAGGAGCGCCGCCGCGATCCCCTTGCCCGACACGTCGGCGATCGCGATCCCGATCTCGCCGCCGGGAAGATCGACGAAATCGTAGTAGTCGCCGCCGACGCTGCGCGCCGGGAGCGTGAACGCCGCCAGCGTGCCGATCGGCGTGCGCGGGGGCCGACGGGGAAGCAGGCGCCGTTGGACTTCTACGGCGAGCTCGAGGTCGCGCCGCATCTTTTCCTGTTCGAGTTCGCGCGCGTTCAGCCGTGCGTTTTCCATCATCAGTGCGAGCACGTCGGCGGCGCTGTCGAGGATTCGCCTCTCCGCGAGGGTGTAGGAATCACGGCCCTCCGGGGGTCCGAGCACCAGCACGCCGACGATGTCGTTCTTCACGCGCAAGGGGACCGCCAGGCGAATGCGGGCCGCTGACAGCCGCTCGATCTCGGCGAGGTGGGCCGGCCGGGACTGCCGCGCCCATCGCGCCCACGTGTCCCAGTCGGCCTCGGAAAGCGCCAGAGGATGCCTATAGTGGCGGAGACGTTTGAGCAGCACGCCGTCGGCAGGGATCGCCAGATCTCCCGAGGTGAACGCATCGCCGTCTTTCTGGAGCAGCGCAATGAGATCGGCTCCGGCGCGCTCGCGCAGGGCGCCGAGCGCGATCTGCACCGCCTCGGGAAAGGACTCCGCGCGTCGGACAGCATCCGCGAACTCACCGACCACCGCGGCCAGCGGCGCCGAACCGAGCTCGTCACCGCTGTCGTCGTGTTCGAGCATGCGTCGCACGGGCGTCTGCGCCTCCTGCCACATCGAGGCGGGATCGTTGCGGATGGCCACCATCGGCGACAACATCGCCGCGCGCGAGGCCGGCAGCGACGTCGCAGCCAGCACCAGCGCCGCCACGATGGTCCCCGCATAGAGGAACGGTGCGGGGCCCGGATCGCCGATTTCCAGCAGGGACCGAACGTATCCTGATGCCCCGATCGTGACCGCGGCGCCGGCGGCGACGGCGATGGCGGCGAGCGTCAGCCCGTCGCGAACCACCAGGGTGAGCACCTGCCGACTCGTGGCGCCGAGCGCCATGCGGGTCCCGATCTCGACGGTCCGCTGGCGCACCGAGTACCAACCACGCCGTAGACGCCGAGGGTTGCCAGCACCAGCGCGGCGCCGGCAAAGAACGCGGTCATCAACGACGCGACGCGTTCGAGCGTCATCGAAGAGGCGATCACGTCGTTCATGGCGCGGATGCCGTAGACGGGCTGCTCCGGATCGACACCTTGCACGGCCGCGCGGATCTCCGGCGCCAGCAGCCCCGCCGGGCGCGTCGTGCGCACCAGGAAGTTCATCGTTTCAATCGCCTGGATGGTGCTCGAGATGTAGATCTCCGGAACGCTGGGATCGCCAAGGCCATCGTTTCTGACGTCCCCAACGACCCCGATGACTTCGAACCGCTGACCGGTGGGTTGATTGAATCTCCCGAATGCGCCGACCGGATTGTCAGTGCCCCAATATTGCCTGGCGGTCGCGAGACTGATCACCGCCAGCATCGGATCCCTGGACACATCGCGCTCGGTCAGGAGCCGCCCGCTCCGCAGCGGGATGCGCAGCGTCTCGAAGTAGTCGGGACTCGCGGCGACGATACTCATGCGCGGTGAGCGATTCGGGTCGATGGCGCGCCCCTCCGGGTAAATCGTGACGCTAGTGCAACAGCCGTCCAGCGGCATCGAGCTCGCGAACGCGACGTTGTCGATGCCGGGGACGGCGCGGATCGCGTCGACGAGGCGCTGCTGGTAAGGACGCCGAGTGTCTTCATGCTGAGCGATCGTTCCCGGGACGCTGACGACGAAGGTCACACGCCGTCGGGGTCGAAGCCGGTCGCCGTTCGCGTCAACTGCCGCAGGTTGAGCAGCAGCATGGCGCTGAGGGTCAGCAGGCCGAACGCGAAGGCCATCTCGGTCACGACCAGCCAGCGGGAGATGCGGCGGCTCTTCGCGCTCGCGGACGCGCGAACGCCTTCGCCGAGTGCGTCGGCCGGCGCCGTCCGCATAGCCTGCCACAACGGCGCGAGCGAAGAGAGCGCGCTCGCGACTGCGGCGGCGCCGACGGCAAAGAGGAGAACCGTCCAGTCGACCGACACCTGGTCGGCGCGGGGCAGATACTCCACGGCCATCGCGACAATCGCGGGCGTCAGCGTCATCGCGAGCACGACGCCGCCCGCGCCGCCGGCCATCGCGACGAGGAGCCCCTCGACGAAGAACTGCGCGGCCAACTGCCAGCGTCCGGCGCCGAGGGCCACGCGCGTCGCGGTTTCACGGGCGCGGGCGACGGCGCGGGTGAGCAGCAGGCCGGCGGCGTTTGCACAGGTGATCAGGAAGAGCAGTCCGGCGGCGCCGAAGAGCAGCAGGAGCGTCGGCCGGATGTCTTCGGTGATGGTCTGGCGCAGGTCCCACACGGCAGCGGTGTACGACGCGATGCGTGGCGGGGCCGCGGCGGCGATCTCCGCCGCGATACGGCGCAGATCGTCCTGCGCCGCCGCGAACGTCACTCCTGGCTTCCGGCGTGCGTACACGAAATACTCGGCACCCTCCCGGACGTCCAGCGGCAGCCACACGTCGGCGGCCGCCGGTGGGGCCGACATCGTTCACCGGAAAGCGAAAGTGGGCGGGCATCACACCGGCCACGGTGTAAGGGCGCTGGTCGAGCGTCAGCGGCTTGCCGACGATGGCAGCGTCGCTGCCCAGCCGCCGCCACAACCCGTGCGAAATCATGACCCCCGTCTCGTCGGTGAACCATCGCCCGAGCTAGGGATCGACGCCGAGGTTTTGCGCGAACGAGCGTTAACCGGCTCCCTCTGACGTGATGCGCCTCGCCGCCGAAGACGAGGTTCTGGCCGGAGCCGCGGTACCACCCGAACAGGTCGAACGAGTGGCTCCGCTGCTGAAAGATCTCGATCTCGTGCCGCGGCAGGGTCCCGATTCGGCGAGGATCGAGGAGATTGCCTTCGAAGAGGGCGATGAACCGTTCCCCTTCGGGCAAGGGGAGCGGCTTCAACATGACCGCGTTGACGACGCTGTAGATGGCGGTGGCGGCGCCGATGCCGATCGCCAATGCCGTCGCGGCCAGAAGGGCGACACCCTTGGCGTGCTGCCACGACCGCCACGCGCGCGCGAAGATCACGCGCGCGAATTATGCGTCAGTACTATAGAAACCCTGTCCGCTCTTCCGCCCAAGATGTCCGCCGCCACCATGCGCTTCAGCAGGGGGCAGGGCGGTACTTCGGGTCGCCGAGGCCGTCGTGCAGCACGTTCAGGATCGCGAGGCAGACGTCGAGGCCGATGAAGTCCGCGAGCGTCAGCGGCCCCATCGGGTGGTTCATCCCCAGCTTCATCACCCCGTCGATGGCTTCGGGCGTGCCGACGCCTTCCATCAACGCGTAGATCGCCTCGTTGATCATCGGCATCAGGATGCGGTTGGCGATGAAGCCAGGGTAGTCGGCGGCTTCGAGCGCGGTTTTCCCGAGTTTCGCGCACAGTTCCGTCGCGATCGCCATCGACTCCGGCGAAGTCGCCTGGCCGCGAATGAATTCCACCAGCGTCATGAGCGGGACCGGATTCATGAAATGCATCCCGAGGACTTTGTCCGGACGTTTCGTGGCCGCACCGAGAACGGTGATCGAAATCGACGACGTGTTGGAGGAGAGAATCACGCTGGACGGGTGATGGCGTCGAGCCGCTGCGAAGAGATCCTTCTTCACCTGCGGCGTCCTCGACGATCGCCTCGACGAGTAGTCGACGTCCTTCAGCGCGTCCAGGTCGCCGCCGGTGGCGAGCCGGCCGAGCGCGGCATCGCGGTCCTCCGCCTTGAGCTTTCCCTTCTCGACGAACTTGCCGAGGCTCTTCTCGATCGTGCCGCGCGCCCGATCGAGCGCCGCGGGTATCGCATCGACGAGGCGTACTTCATATCCCGACTGTGCGAAGACCTGGGCGATGCCGTTCCCCATCGTCCCCGCGCCAATGACTCCGACTCGCTGAATCTGCATCCCGATAGTTTACCGGGAGGCGAGGTGCGTCAGATGTACCGCGTCCACGCCGCGCGCGTGCGCGCCTTGTACTCGGCATACCACGCGCACGCGGGATAGAGCAGCGCGATGGCCGCTACGAACACCGCATAGAACAACCACAACGGCCAGCGTGAATCGGGCATCCACACGTACGGCGCGGTGAGGAATCGGCCGCGTGCGGGCTGCCGTCGCGAATGTACCAGACGGCCAGCGACATCAGGTGGATCACGGGGATGTGCAGCAGGTAGTAGAACATCGGCACGCGGCCGAAACGTCGAACATCCGCCGAACCCGCCGCGCGCGCGATCGGCGAACGGCATCAGCGCGATCGCTGGCCCCAGTGTCATCGGCAGGAAGAGCTGCGACGCTGGATACTTCCGTTGATTCGAGCATGCGCAGGAGCAAGGGCCGGCCGTCCTCGCCGCCACGGCTCAACGAATGCCCGCGCCGCGGCGAGCGACAGGAACACGGCCGTCGCGGTAGAGGCCGATGCGCAGGCAGGGCGGTCGCGGCGCCGGGTTCGCGGGTCAGGATCGAGCCGAACGCGTAACCGAGTGCCATCACGCCGATCCACGGCACGATCGAATAGAGAACGTTGATCGTGGCCCGCGCCGTCGCGACCTCGCCGCCGGAGTACAGGAACTGCCGAGAACCAGCCGGCCGGCAACGCGCCGAAGAGGTCCTGGCCGAGGACCACGAGCGAACCCGAAGGCGCGCGATGGCGCGCAATGGCAGCAGGACGAGCGCCGCCATCAGCATCATGCAGATGCCGAGCATCCAGATGACACCCGCCAGCAGGAACTGCGAGTAGTCGAGGCTGAACGTCCACGAGAGCCGGATCAGCGTCGGCTCGAGCAGGACGAGCAGCGCGCCGCGCGTCAGCAGGAAGCGGGAGATGCCGGGTCTAATGACTCGGCCGGTGCGCTTCGCACCGGCGGGCGTAAGACCCGGCAGACCGGCAAGCATCAGATACGCCGACGTGCCCGCGAGGAACACGAAGACCGGCGCGCAGAAGTGCGTGACCCAGCGCGTGAAGAACACGCCGGCGGTCGGACCGCCCGCCGGGACGCCGGAGTACACGCGCACATGGTCGATCGCCATCAGCACCATGACGACGCCGCGGACGACGTCCACTGAGGTGAGGCGCGTCGCGCCGCCGGAGCCGCTGCAGTGGCGACGGTCAGGCGCTTAGCTGGACGGAGGGACCAGGCCCAGCATGCGCATGTAGGTGATCACATTGCCGTAATGCAGGTTCGCGTGCCCGAAGTTCTGCAGAAGCGGCGGTGAGCCCGGCGCCGGCGCCGTCATGCGCTGCTTCGCATCCGGCGGTCGACGTTTTCAGCGCCGCCACGATGGTGGCCTTGTCGGTCTTGCCTTTCGCGACGGCGTCGGACCACTCCACCTTCTTGCCTGCCGCGCGGCCGCAGAAGTAGTTGTAGCCATCGGCGACGTGGCCCAGCATCTCGCCCAGGTGCGGACGCGTCGCGGCGGGCCGATACGAATACTTGTCGGGTGGGATCATCTCGGCAGACTTGAGCAGCCATCCGCTGACCTCTGCGAATCCCTGCTTCGCGGCCGCCGCTGCGTCCATGCCGCCCGCAGGCGCCTGCGCGGCGGTGCCGGCGTCCTTCGTGAGGAGGAACCTGCCGACCCGTGTGTCGGCCGTGAACCGGCCGAGCGCAGTCTGGTCCACCATCCGGCCATCGAATACGGCGCGGTTCGTACGGGTGCCGTCCTTCACATCGACTTCGAGCTTCAGCGTCCCATTCGCCGGATCGAACGAGCCGACGGAGATCGTACCGTTCTGGTTGTCGGTGCTCGGACCGGCTGTGCCCGATACCTGGTTGCCGTCGAACTGGAGCGTCAGGATGAGATTGAGGCGGTCACCGCCGCCGTCGGCGACCACGGTTCCTTTCCACGTGCCCGAGAGCGGTGACTGTGCGGCGACGACTGGTGTCAGCGATGCAATGGCGAGAGCGGCGGCACGAGCAGAGCAGAATCCGGCGTTTCATTGGCAGCCTCCTCGAGCGTGACTGTCGTCGCGGCCGGTCGCATTCGACAACGGCAAAGATGCGAACGGCGCATGCGATGACGCGAACGGTCGCCAACCGGCGCACCGGCGCGGGATCATGGCATAGAGTGTCGGCGTGTCGAGCCGCAGGCGGATTCCCGTATCGATCCTCGCCGCCGCGGTGTGGCTGGCGCCGGCGCTGTTCGCCACGGTCGACGACATCGCGCAGCACCGGCTGGCAGGCGAGCCGATGCCGCCGCTGCACCAGCTGCTCTTCAGCGGCGGCGATTGGCTCGTCTACGCCATCCTGACGCCGCCGATCTTCGCCGTATCGCGCAGGTGGCCGGTCGAACGCCCGCACGTCCGCTCGCGCATCGCGCTGCACCTGGGCGTCTCGGTGGTGTTCTGTGTCGCGTGGGCGGTCAGCGGCAAGCTGCTGCAGCTGGCCATCGGCTACCTGGTGGATGCCCGCGCGCTCGAGCATGGCCTCGCGCCGCGCGACTGGGTCAGCTGGATTTTCACGACCCTGCCATTCGGCGTCGTCGTCTACTTCTTCGTCGCGGGGATCGCGCATGCGGTCCGGTTTTTCGTGGAATCGACGACCGCGAAGTGCAGCTGGCCGGCTGTCGGAACAGCTCGCGGGTGCCCGCTTCGCCGCGCTCGAAGCGCAGGTCAACCCGCACTTCCTCTTCAATACGCTGAACACGATTGCCGTGCGGGCCCGCGACGGCGACACCGCCGGCACCGTGGGGATGGTGGAGCAACTGAGCGAGGTGCTGCGTCGTACGCTGCGGCGGCATCGTGCGAGCGAAGTCCGCCTCGACGACGAGCTCGAGCTGGTGCGGCAGTACCTGGCGATCGAGCAGGCGCGGTTTTCGGATCGCCTGCGTCCGGTCTTCGACGTTGGCCAGAAGGGCTCGGCGCTGCCGCCGTGCCGAGCTTCGCGCTGCAGCATCTCGTCGAGAACGCGATCCGTCATGGCATCGCGAAGCGCACGGGTGCGGGAGTCGTGGAGGTCCGCGCCCGGCACGACGGTGATGTGCTCGAGCTGTCGGTCGCCGATGACGGAGCGGGGATCAGCGAGGGCTGGACGCCGCCGCCCGGCCGCGGCGTGTCCACGACCCGCGAGCGTTTGCGCGGACTTTACGGCGACCGCGCGGCGCTCGATATCGGCCCGCGCGCCGGAGGCGGGACGCTGGCGCGGTTGCGTGTACCCTATCGCGAGATCGAGGGGAACTCAGACGATGGCGAACGCTGAGTGGAGGGTGGTGGTCGCCGACGACGAGCCGGCGGCGCGGCGTGGCGTCAGGCAACTGCTGGCGGCGTTTCCAGAGTTTACCGTCGTCGGCGAATGCCGCGACGGTGGGGAAGTGCTCGCGGCGCTCGACACGCAGGAGCCGGACGTCCTCTTCCTCGACATCCAGATGCCGGGGATCGACGGCTTCGAGGTGATCCGGCGCCGGACGCCGGAGCGGATGCCCGCCGTCGTGTTTCTGACTGCCTATGATCAGTTCGCGCTACAGGCGTTCGAGGCGCAGGCGCTCGACTATCTCCTGAAGCCGGCGACCGAGGCGCGGTTCGCCGCGACGATCAGGCGATTGAAACGCCAACTCGCCGCGCAGGCGCCACGGCGCGACGGCACCCTTGTCGTTCCGACGCCGCGTGGCGCCGTCATGGTCCCGGTGCGCGAGATCGAGTGGATCGAGGCCGAGAACAACTATTCGCGGCTGTGGACGGGACATCGCAGCTACCTGCTGCGAGAACCGATGCGCGTGCTGGAGGGGCGCGTCGGCGGTGGCTTCGCGCGCGCCCATCGCCGCGCGCTCGTGCGGCTCGACGCCGTGCGCGCGCTCGGTCAGGCCGTCGATAGAGAGGTGGTCGCGGAGCTCAGGTCCGGCGCGAAGATTCCGGTCTCGCGCCGGCGCCGCGCCGCGTTCGTTGCGGCCGTGAAAGCGCTCGCGGCCGCGTCGTAGCGGCCCCTACGTCTCGGCGCGCAGCGCCTCGGTCGGCTGCACCCGGAGCGCCCGGCGCGTGGGAACGATGCACGCGAGGAGACAGACGGCGAGCATCAGCAGGACATAGCCGATCACAATGGCCACTTCACGAGCCGAAAGTCCCCCGACCGCCCAGGTGAGTGCGCCGACGAGCAGGCCACCCATCGCGACGCCGGCGGCGAGTTGCCATACGGCGCGTGCGAAGATCGCCGCAATGACGCGGCGCGCGCTGGCGCCGAGGGCGATGCGGATACCGATCTCGCGTGTCCGCCGCGAGACGTTGAACGACATGATCGAGTAGATCGCGGCGAGCGACAGGATCAGCGCGAGCACGCTGACCCCCGCCATCAGTCGCCAGAGGAAGTCCATCTCGTTCCACATCATGGCGCCGACCCGATCGAGCGCCATGACGTCGTGGACGCGCAGCGCCGGGTCAACCTCGGCGGCTACCGTACGCAGACGCGGCGCGAATGTGGTCGGATCGCTCCGTAGATGCACGACGAGCTTGGGCTCGCTGGCGATCGCCATCACCGGATGGTACACACCCGCAAGGTTTCCGACATCATCGTGGATCGTGCCGAGATCTTTGACCACGCCCACGACTTCAAACCAGTCGCTCGCCGGTTCGTCCTGTCGCGGCGCGTAGCGAAACCGCTGGCCGAGCGCATTGCGGCCGCCGAGGGCCAGGCGCACGAACGAGTCGTTGACGATGACGGTGCGGCTGGCGGGGGCGAGGTCGCCAGCGTGGAAGGGCCGACCGACCGCCACCGAGGCGCCCAGCACATCGAAGTAGGTCAGCGCGACGGCCGCGCGGCTCACGGTCATCGGAGCTTCGATAGGAGCCGCCGACCCGCCATCGAGCTCGATGCGCCGCGACGGATGAGTGGTGCGCGGTAGACGGTCCGTGAACGTGACGCCGGCGACGTCCGGCTCCGTCAGCAGTCGACGTTCGAGTTCGAGGACGCTCCGCCGGGTTTCACGATCCGTCTGAAGCGTGGCCGAGAGGGTCCTGAGCGGAAGGGAAGCCGACGTCCAGCGACTGGACGCCGATCACGTGCTGCCTGGCGAAGAACGCGGTCGCGGGAAATGCGACAGTCACGGCCACCTGCGCGATGATGATCGCCGTCCACACTCCGCCGAAGCGTGCGTTGATGTTGCCGGCCGACGCTTGTCGGAGCTCCCCCTCGATACGACGCCCGGTGACTTTGAGCGCCGGGAGGACGCCGGCGATCGCGGCGGTGAAGAACGTCAGTCCGACGGCGTAGAGCAGCGTGATGACTGAGAGGCGCGGCGTCAGCCAGAATGCGAGCCGGCCACCGGCGTCGACCGCTGCCACCGACAGCCACCATTCGAGGATCGAGCGGGCCGCGAACAATCCCACGCTTGCGGCAAGACCCGCGAGGACGAGCGATTCGGCGAACAGTTGCATGACGATGCGTCCGCGGCTGGCGCCGAGTGCGGTGCGCACGGCAATTTCGGTGTGGCGCGTGACCGCGCGCGCAAAGATCAGCGACGCGACATTGGCGCAGATGAGGACGAGGAACATGACGATGAACGCGTTCATCGCCGCGCCGCCGAGCGCGATCTCATTGTTGACGAACGAGCGGACGTACGGCAGGACCTCCGGTCGGGCCTCGTCGGCGGACGGCAGATGCGAGCGGTCGGAAGCGGTGACGGCGGCGAGGGCCGCGCGAGCTTCCGCGATGCTGACGCCTGGTGAGAGACGCGCAAAGATCCGCAGCTCCGAGTCGGTCTTCCTGAGTGGCACCCACATCTCATGCGAGACGGGGAAACCGAAGTCTGCAGGCATCACGCCGACCACCGCAGTCTCGATCCCCCCGATCCGTGCGCTGCGACCGACGATCGCAGGATCGCTACCGAACCGGCGCGTCCAGACGTCTTCGCCGATCACGACCACCGGCGGCGCGCCCGGGGCTTCATCGGCGGACGAAAGCGTTCGTCCGAGCAGCGGTGTGCGGCGCGCTATGTCGAACGCCGAGGCGCTGATCTCCGCGACGGCAATCGGCTCGGGCGCAGGGTCGCCGACGATCAGATTGCGTTCGACGGTGCGATATCCGCCGGCGTGTTCGACCGCTGTGAGCTTCTCGCGCACGGTGTCGAGATCGAGGTGGTTGATCGCGACGATGCGGTGACCCGACTCCAGTGGGAGGGTCGGCGACGCGAGCTGCGTCAGCGCCTCGAACCCCGCAGCCCCGACCGCGATGCCGAAGGCGATCGCGCACCCGCCGATCAGCGTCAGGCCCGGGTATTTCACGAGCATGCGGGCGCCGAGCTTCAGGTCCATCGACCATCCCGCGAGCCACCGATACGAGCGCTCGTCGCGGTGCCGCTCCTTGGTTTGCTCGACGCCGCCGAACGCGCGCCGCGCCGCGTAGCGTGCCTCCTCAGCGCTCAGGCCGCGCGCCAAGAACTCGTCTTCGAGGAGCCGGAGGTGCGCCTCGACTTCACGGGAGAGATCGGCTTCCGCCCGCGAGGAGTTGAAGAGAGCGAGCAGGCGAGTGAGGATGCGGCGAGCCCGTGCCATGTGCTAACCGTCGACTCGCAGCGCTTCGGTCGGCTGAATGCGGACCGCGCGCCGTGCCGGAACGATGCAGGTGAGCATTGCGACGAGAAGGACGAACAGGGCGCTGACCGTCGTGCCGGCAAGCGTGGCCCCGAGGCTGGTCCCGGCGGTTTCCGCCAGTCCGAACGACAGCAGCACGCCCCCTGGAAGGCTGCCGATCAGAACACCTATGCCGACCTGCACGAACGTTCGCGAGAAGAGCGCGGTAACAATCCGGTGCGGCGCGGCGCCCAGCGCGGTGCGAATACCAATCTCGCGCGTCCGGCGTGCGAGGGTGAACGACAGCAGCGCGTAAATCCCAGCGGCCGCGAGAACGAGCGCCACGATCGCGACGAGCGAGGTAACGGTGACAAAGAAACGGCCGGTGGCGATGTCGCTGTCTTCGATGCGCTCCAGCGCCATGAGGTCGTACACGCGCAGCGTGGGATCAGTTTCCGCCGCGGCGCGGCGCACGACCGGGGCCGCCTGCACCGCATCCCCCTTGGCCCGCACCATCACGCGCAGCATGAGGGCGCTCTCGGGGGTCACCGGCCGGAAGAGCAGGGCATCTTCCGATGTCTTGTGGCTCTTGACCAGCGACAGGTCCCTGACAACACCGACGATCTGAAGCCACGGTCCCGGCTGTGGGCTCCCTCGGTGCGAGCGTCGTACCCGCACGCCGATCGGGTCACGTCCGCCGAGCACCCGTCGCACGAATGTTTCGTCGACGACGGCGACAGGCTGATCGAGATCCGCGCGCGTGAAGCCGCGTCCCGCGAGTATCGGAACGTCGAGCGCATCGAAGTAATTCGCCGCTACCCCCGCGCTGCGTACCCACAGCGGGTCGTCGTTGTCGCCAGGCCGCTGCACGACACCGTGCCCTGGGCCTGTCGAGGGATCGACGTCCAGAATGAGCTCGAAGCCACGGCCTGGATACGTTTCGGCGTAGGTCACGTGGGAGATGCCGGGATCTGCGGTGAGACGACCGTCGAGCTCGTCGTAGATGGCGCGCAACCGGGCGCGAGACGCGGGGTCGGCCGCCTGCCCCTCCGCGCCTTGCATCGCTTCGCGATCAGTCACCAGCGTCAGCGTGAGGAACTCCCTCGCGTTGAACGTGAAGGCCTTTGTCGCGCGCGACTCGGACACGAGGTTGGAAGCGAGCGCCAATAGGCTGGCGAGGAACACGACGGTGACGGCGACCTGACCGACGATGACGACCGTCCAGACGCCGCCGAACCTGATCGATCCGCCCGCCGCCGCTGCTTTCAGCCGCCCTTGCATCTCGGCGCCGGTGGCTTTCAGCGCCGGCACCACGCCGGCAATGGCCGCGGCGAGCAGCGCGAGAAGCGCCGCATACAGAATCGTGGTCGGCGCCAGGGCATCGTTCCACCAGAACGGCGCCGAGGTCATTTCCTGCGCCTCGAGGAATGCGCGCTTGATCCAGGCGACGCCGTAGCGGGTGCCGAGCGAGGCCGACGACCAACGCAATGCCGGACAGCACGAGCGCCTCGGCAAAGAGCTGCGCCACGATCCGTCCGCGGCTGGCGCCGAGGGCCGTGCGCACGGTGATTTCCCCCTGTCGCGTCGCCGTGCGCGCGAAGACGAGCGTGGCGACGTTGGCGCCGCACAGCGCCAGCAGGAAGATGAAGAACAGGTTGGCCGAGTACAGGATCGCGACCTGGAGCCGTCCTTCCTTGGACGCCCATCCCGCCTGGAGGTAGGGCATGACTCGCGGAATCAGCTGCTGGTGCTGTCCCCGGCGTGTCGGCGTTCAGGCGTGCGCCAATCGTAGTGAGTTCGGCCTGTGCCGTCTCGAGCGTGGCGCCGGCGGCGAGTCGGCCGAAGGTGCGCGTGCGCGGGCCCTCGGCCCGGCGCAGGTGCGACGTCTGCAGCTTGAGCGGGACCCAGAGCTGGTGACGGACGGGAAATGCGAAACCCGTCGGCATCACGCCGACGATCGTGTGCGGCGCACGTCCGAGGCCGAACGGTCGCGGCCGATGACGCGCGGATCGCTGCCGAAGCGCGCGACTGCCACAGGTCGCTGGCCGATGACGACGACCGGCGGCGCGCCGGGTTGTTCGTCTCGCGTCGAGCAGCGGACGGCCGAGCAGCGGCGGCGTCGGCGCGATGCGAAAGGCCGCGGCGCTGATCTCCACGCCGAGGACCGGCTCCGCCCCGCCGGTCGTCGGTGATCAGGTTGCGCTCCAGCGCGACGAACGCGCCGAGGTCTTCGATCGACCGCACGTTGGTCGCGCCAGATCGAGAAACTCGTAGAGCGAGCGAGGCTCCGCGGTCTCCCGTCGCGGCGTATCCCAGCTCAGGATGCCGACGATGCGGTCTCCGCTGCGGGAGCGGCAGCGTCGGGTGCACCATGTCGTTGAGGAATTCCAGGTAGGCGGCGCCGCCGCCGATCGCGACCGCCAGCGCAAAGACACGCGATGATGGTGAGCCCCGGCGACTTCACGAGCATCCGCACGCCGAGCTTGAGATCCATCGGCCAGCCCGCCAGCCACCGGAACGTCCGCGCGTCGCGCTGATGCTCCTTGGCCTGCTCGACACCGCCAAACGCGCGGCGCGCGGCGTAGCGAGCCTCGGTCGGCACTCATGCCGCGCGCGACGTGCTGGTCTTCGAGCAGCTGCAGGTGCGCGTCCATCTCGCGTGCGAGGTCGGTCTCGGCACGGGAGGAGCGGAAGAGCGACAACAAACGCGCAGCAAGGCGCCGAATTTCAGCCATGGTTCGTGCTACGTAGGCCGGGTCTTCAGACCCGGCAGCCTTAGTTCTCGAGCAACAGCTTGTCGACGAGCCCCGCGAGCCGACGCCAGCGTTCGGTCTGTTCGATCAGCGCCCGTTCGCCCGCTTTGGTAATCGCGTAGAACTTCGCTTCGCGGTTTGACTCCGTCTTCTGCCACTTCCCCTTGATCCAGCCCTTCTGTTCCAGTCGGACGAACGCAGGGTAGAGCGTGCCCTGGTTCAGCGACAGCGGGTGATCAGAGACCTGGGCCAACCGCGTGGCCAGCGCATAGGCATGCAGAGGACCCATGGTCGAGAGCGACCGCAGCACGATCAGGTCCAGCGTGCCCTGGAGGAGTTCAACGTTCTGTCTTTCACTTGACATGCCAGTGAAGAATCGCATGGCTTCCACTTGGACGTCAAGTGGATTGCGGATGTTCCCTTTCTATGGGCAGTGGGGTAGGGCGAGGAACTCTGTTAAGGGAAAAGGGAAAAGGGAAAAGGGAAAAGGGAGAAGGGAGAAGGGAAGGGAAAAGGGAGAAGATCGGTCAAATAAGTTCGACCGCGAGCGCGACGCCGTTGCCGCCGCCGAGGCACAGCGCCGCGATGCCGCGGCGGGCGCCGCGGCGCTTCATGGCGTAGAGCAGCGTGGTGAGTACGCGCGCGCCGGAGGCGCCGATCGGGTGACCGAGGGCGACCGCGCCGCCGTGGACGTTGACGCGGACGGGATCGATGCCCAGCTCGCGCATCACCGCGACGGCCTGCACTGAGAAGGCTTCGTTGATTTCGAAGAGGTCGACGTCCTTCAGATCCCAGCCGATCTTCTTCGAGACCTTTCGCACGGCTTCGACCGGCGTCATCATCACGAGCTTCGGCGCGAGTCCGCTCGTGGCCTGGCCGACGATCCGCGCGATCGGCGTCCTGCCAAGCGACTTCGCCTTGTCTTCCGAAACAACGACCAGCGCCGCGGCGCCATCGTTGACGCCGGGGGCGTTGCCCGCGGTGACCGTGCCTTCTTTCTTGAAGGCCGCCTTCAGGGCGCCGAGCGACTCCGCGGTGGTATCGGCGCGAATCGGTTCGTCCTTGTCGACGACGATCGGGTTCCCCTTCTTCTGCGGGATGCTCACCGGCAGGATCTCGTCCTTGAACCAGCCTTCGCTGGTCGCGTGCGCCGCCTTCCGATGAGACTCAGCGGCGTAGGTGTCCTGCTCCGCGCGGCCCACCTGATACATCTCGGCGACGGTTTCGCCGGAAAGCCCCATGTGGCAATTCTCGAAGGCGCACCACAAGCCGTCGCCGATCATCGAGTCGATCAGCTGCCCGTTCCCCATGCGGAGTCCTTCACGCAGCCGCGGCACCAGGTAAGGAGCGTTGCTCATCGACTCCATGCCGCCGGCGACCGCGATCTCGATGTCTCCAGTCGCGATCCCCTGCGCGGCGAGCATCACAGCCTTCAGGCCCGAGCCGCACACCTTGTTGATGGTGAGCGCCGCGACGTGATCTCCGAGACCGCCGTTGAGTGCCGCTTGCCGGGCGGGGTTCTGGCCGTTGCCCGCTTGGATCACGTTGCCCATGATGCACTCGTCGACCGACGCGGGATCGATGCCGGCGCGCGCGACCGCCTCACGCACGGCCATCGCGCCGAGTTGCGGGGCGGTGAACTCCTTGAGGGCGCCGAGGAACTTGCCAGTCGGGGTGCGGACAGCGGAGAGGATGACGGACTGCTTCATGAGGTCGTGATCTTCGTGACGTTACCGGGGCCCAGCAGGAACTGCAGCTTCGGCAGAATGGCCCCGCGGGCGCGGTCGATTTCCTTCAGCCACCGCGGATCGGTGGCGCTCACCTGTAAGACGCCGTGCTCGAGCCCAACGGTGGTGACCCGCGCCAATGCGGGTCCCACGGCGATCTGCCAGGCGAACGCCGTGCGTGCCGGCGACGCCGGCTGACGCCGAAGGATCTCTGCGAGCACGCCGCCGGCAAAGGTCTGGATGGGCCGCATGGTCATCAGCCCCGATAGTATCAACCTAGCGGATGTCGCAGACGTCGACGCGGATGTGCGGATAGGTCTTGGCCTCTCTCCACACAGGAGCCTGGGCACCGTCGGCGTCGAACAGCACGTCGCGCTGATGCTGGGCCGCGCCCTGGCCCGCGCAGATGATGTCGCACGCGTAGCCGCTGCACTGCGCACCGGTCTGCTTTTGCAGCACGCCGTACGGTCCGCCGGGGATCTCGTTTCGATTGAGGGATTCTGCCGACCGTTTGAGGAACTCGGCGGTCTCCTCGGCGTTCATGTAGCCGAAGCGTTCACGCTCGCACTTGAGGATGGTTTCGGGGTTGTCCGACGTGCAGCCGACGGGCACATCAACGGCGGTCGTCGGGACCGGTTCGGTCGGCGCAATCGGGCCAGCGCGCTTCGGCTCTTCGCAGCCCGACAGGATCAGCACACACGCGAACAGCATGACGTTCGCGGAGAGGTTTAGCTTCATAGCGAGATAGAGACCTTATAGACAGTGAATGGGAGTTCAGGTCACTCTACGGATCCGAACCGCCTCGTTCAAGGTGAGCCAAAAAACCAATGCGCCTGATTCTCGCGTCCGCTTCGCCCCGCCGGGCGGAACTGCTCCGGTCGGCCGGATTCGACTTCGAGATCCTCGCAGCTGATGTGGACGAATTCCCGCGTGCCGGGGAATCGGCAGATGCCTACACCGTCCGCGTCGCGCTCGACAAGGCGCGTCATGTAACCCGCGCGTGCGGCGATCCGGAGGCGGCCGTAATTGCTGCAGATACGGAAGTTGTTGTGGACGGCCGGATCCTCGGCAAGCCCGCCGACGACGCCCACGCCGCCGAGATGTTGCAGGCGTTGTCCGCCGCGGCACATGACGTGCTTACCGCGGTGGTCATCAGCGTCAAGGGGATGGAGCTCAGCGAGGTGGCCACAACCCGCGTGTGGTTTGTGGGCATGACCGACCAGGAGATCCACTGGTATGTGAAGAGCGGGGAGCCCTGGGGCAAGGCGGGGGGGTATGCGATCCAGGGCCTTGGGGCCCGATTCATCGACCGGATCGACGGCTCGTGGAGTAACGTCGTCGGCCTGCCGATCCACACGGTTCACCGGATGATTGCGAAGGCCACCGGAACGCCACCTGTTCGTTGACCCTGTCACGGCGGGGAAGGTATCCTAACGAGAACTCACTCCCCGGCAAATTTATGAAAACAAAGGCTCTGAAGATCGTCGCCACGGCGGTTGTCCTGATCGGCGCCATCGGTGGCCTGATGTACACCTCGCTCCGAGAAGGCACCGAGTACTACGTGCACGTTGACGAGGTCATGACCGACCCGTCGGCGTGGCACGGCAAGAAGTTGCAGTTGCACGGGTACGTCGTGGATAAGTCGATCATGCGACGCCCCGACACCCTGGACTACATCTTCAAGATCCAGAGCAACGGACAAGTCGTGAACGCGCGCTATACCGGCGTGATGCCCGACACGTTCAAGGATGGATCCGAAGTTGTCATCAAAGGACATCTCGGTCCTGACGGGTTCGCGGTTGAGCCCAATGGCGTGATGGCCAAGTGCCCGTCGAAGGACGAGGCCAAGGGTCCCGCCGGATCGCCGGGGAGCTAGCGCCATGCCTGCGCTCGGCAACTTCGTCCTGCTCGCGTCGTTCGTCGTCGCGGCGTACGCCCTGGCCGCGTGCGTGGCTGGCGCGCGCCGCCGATCCACCAGGCTCGTGGAAAGCGGCATCGGCGCGTTCTACGCGGTGACCGCGCTGATGACCGTCGCGTCCGGCGTGCTTGTACACGCGTTTGTCACCGACAACTACGCGATCAAATACGTTCAGCGATATTCGGACACGGCGCAGCCGCTCGCGTACAAGATCGCCTCCTATTGGGGCGGGCTCGACGGCTCGATCATGTTCTGGGTGTTCCTGCTCAGCATCTTCGGGGCCATCGCGGTGCACGTCAATCGCGTTCGTCACCGTGAGCTGATTCCGTACGTCGTCGCCATCGTCGCCGCCACCGAGATGTTCTTCATCTTTCTGATGGTGGTGCACAAGAACCCGTTCGGCACGTTCCTGACCCCGCCTCCCGCTGACGGCGCCGGCTTGAACCCGCTGCTGCAGAACTTCTACATGGCGATCCACCCGCCGTCGCTGTACGTCGGGTTCGTGGCCATGACGATCCCGTTCGCCTTCGGGATGGCAGCCCTGATCACCGGGCACCTCGACGACGCGTGGCTGCGCGCCGTGCGCCGCTGGACGATGATCGGCTGGCTGGCGCTGTCGTTCGGCCTGACGCTCGGGATGTTGTGGGCGTACGAAGAACTGGGCTGGGGCGGCTATTGGGGATGGGATCCGGTCGAGAACGCCGGACTGCTTCCGTGGTTCACCGCGACGGCCTTCCTCCACTCCGTCATGGTGCAGGAGCGCCGCGGGATGCTGCGCGTGTGGAACGTCACGCTCGTCATCCTGACGTTCTTCCTCACGATCTTCGGCACGTTCATGACGCGGTCGGGGGTGGTGCAGTCGGTGCACGCCTTCGGCGAGGATCGCGAACTGGCGTGGCTATTCACCATCTTCATGGTGACGATCATCACGTTCAGTTTTGGCTTCGTGATCTATCGGCTGCCACTGCTGAAGGCGCGCAACGAGTTCGACTCCTGGATGTCGCGGGAAGCCGCCTTCCTCGCCAACAACTGGATCCTGCTGTTCTCGGCGTTCTTCGTGCTGTTCGCGACCATGTTCCCGACGCTGAGCGAAGCCGTGCGAGGCGAACGCCTCACGGTCGGGCCGCCATTCTTCAACCGGTGGATGATGCCGATTGGCCTCATCCTGCTGCTGCTGACCGGCATCGGCCCGCTGCTCGCATGGCGTCGCTCGACGATCGCCAACGCCGCGCAACAATTTCTCTGGCCGACCGTCGCCGCGGTGACGACCGCGTTGGCGCTCTATGCGTATGGCATCCGCATCTGGAGCTCCGGTCTGTGCTTCGCGCTCTGTGCGTTCGTGCTGGGGACCCTCACGCAGGAGTTCGTTCGTGGCGCGGGCGTCAGGCGTGAGGCGACCGGCACCGACTTCTTCACGGCGATGGTCGGTCTGTTCGGCCGATCCCGCCGTCGCTATGCCGGCTACATCGTCCACCTCGGCATCGTCGTGATGTTCTTCGGGTTCGCCGGGGAAGGCTTCAAGCAGGAACAGCAGAAGAACGTGAAGGTCGGCGACCAGATCACGGTCGGCGCCTTCACGGTTCGCCACGACGCACTCCGCGTCACGGCTGATGCGCAGAAGCAGATGGTGACCGGGCACGTCACCGTATTCGAGAACGGGAAAGAGGTCGGCCAGATGCATCCGGCGCGTTGGTACTACGCCAAGCGCGAGGAAGAACCGACCACCGAAGTGGCGATCCGCCGGAGGGCGGGGGAGGACCTGTACATTGTTCTCACGCCCGACTTCGATGCGGGCACGCAAAAGGCCACCTATGCGGTCACCGTGAATCCGCTGGTGAACTGGATCTGGGTGGGCTTCGGGATCATGGGGATCGGCAGCATCATCGCGCTGTTGCCGGAGTCCTCGTTCGCGGCGGCGATTGCCAAGGTGCCGGCCGGCGCGGCGACGACCACGATGCTGTTGCTGATGCTGTTGCCGTCAACGCTCCGCGCGCAGCATGTCGAGTCGCCGCAGTATGCGCCGACCGTGCCGACGACCCAGCTCGAAAAGGATCTTCAGCACGAGATCATCTGCATGTGCGGCACCTGCGGCCGCAAGCGGATCGGGGAATGCACCTGCGGCCTGGCGGCCCAGATGCGCGCCGAGGTCGCGCAGATGGTGGCGCAGGGGCGATCGCGAGAGCAGGTCTACGAGTTCTACATGGCGAAGTACGGCAGCCAGGAGCCGCTCGCCGCGCCCATCGACAAGGGGTTCAACCGTCTGGCCTGGCTGTTCCCCTATGTGATGGGGGCGTCTGGGGCCTTCATGGTGGGCCTGATGGCATTCCGCTGGTCGCGTCGCCCGACGCAGGCGGACCCGACTTCTGCCGACGGCGCCACCGACGATCCACTCCTGCAGCAGAGACTCGACGATGAACTCCGCGACCTTGACTGATACGGACCGAAAGGCCGGTTACGGGCGGTCTGAGACGACGCGACCTGACGACGGCTTCCACGCCTGGCATTTCTTCGTCCTCGTATCGATCCTGCTCGCGACGGTCGCGGTCTTCCTGACGCGCCGATCGACGCCAGAAAATCTGATTCTGTTGAGTTTCACGATAGCGGCCGCCGGGCTGAGCGCCGGCGCGCTCTATCGCATGCTGTTGCCCTTGACGACACCCGATCTCGCCGTGCTCGACCAGCCGATGACCGAGCGCTATCGCGTGACCCTCGAGCGCGACAAGGCGCTGACGCTTCGCACGATCAAGGAACTCGAGTTCGATCGGGCGATGGGAAAGTTGTCGCAAAAAGACTACGACGAGATGGCCGCGCGCCTGCGTCAGCGCGCGCTCTCCCTCATGAAGCAGCTCGACGAAGGGCGCAGCTACGCGACGGCGATCGAGGCGGAGTTGGCCAGGCGCATGGCGACGACGCCGTCGACGCTCGCTCCGGCCGTCTGTCCGTGCGGCGCGGCGTTCGACGACGACGCGGTGTTCTGCAAGAAATGCGGAGCGAGGGTCAGGGCATGACCGTCGTTCGTCTGCTCGCGTTCGCTGCGATCATGCTGGCCAGCGGATCTGCGACGGCGCAGTTGCCCCCCGCTGCGGGAGCGCAGATGCCGGACCCGAAGGCCATGTCCGGCATGCCGCTGCCGACGTCCGATCTTCCGCCCGGGACGCTGACGGTCCGCGTCGTTCTTGGCGCGGTGGACAAGCCGATCGCCGGCGTCACCGTTGAGATCACGGGCGGCGTGCGAAAGGAAACAGGTGAGAACGGTCGCGTCGAGTTCACCGGCCTGCAGCCCGGAACGACGATCAAGGCGTTTACGGAGGTGGGGGGCGAGCGCCTCGAGTCGCAGGACATCAGGCTCCCAACCAACGGTGGCGTCCGGGTGATGCTGGTCGCGACCGATCCCGAGCTCGAGCAGCGCGCCGCGCAGGATCGCAAGCTGGCGGAGGGGCCGGCCCAGCGCGGCACCGTCGTCATCGGTGGCGACTCGCGGTTCGTGTTCGAGTTAGGGGACCAGGGACTCAGCGTCTTCAACCTCTTGCAGATCCTGAATACCGCACGCGTGCCGATCGATCCCGGCGGCCCGACTCGTGTTCGAACTACCCGGTGCCGCCGAACAAGCCGCCATGCTCGAAGGCTCCTCCAAGCTGGCCACGGCAGCGGGAAAACGGATCGAGGTGAAAGGCCCGTTCCCACCGGGGACGACGATGGTGCAGTTCGCCTACACGATGCCGTATTCGGGTGACAGCGTCACCGTGCGGCAGGTCATGCCGGCGCAGCTGGCGCAGGTGACCGTGATCGCGCAGAAGGTTGGCGCGACGCATCTGACGTCCTCTCAGATGACCCAGCACGGCGAACGCGAGGCGAACGGGCAGACTTTCATCCTCGGGCAAGGCCCGGCTGTCGCGGCCGGTGGGGCCGTGGAATTCGCGTTCACCGGGCTGCCCCATACCTCGACCTGGCCGCGCAACGTCGCGCTGTCGCTCGTCGTCCTGATTCTGCTTGCGGGGGCCTTCTATAGCGTGGGGCGTCTGCCGCAGGCGGCGGGGGGCGCGGAACGGAAGCGGCTCGAGGCGCGCCGGGAGAAGCTGTTCGTCGAACTGACGGCTCTCGAGGCCAGCCATCGCTCCGGGCGCGTGGACCCCGCGCACTACGCCGCACGGAGACGGGATCTCATCGCGGCGCTCGAACGGGTCTACGCGGCGCTCGACGAGGAAGCTGCCGCCTAGTGGGCGTCGACTTCACGTCGCTGACGTTCCACGACGTGACGCGGAACTTCGGCCGGCGGCGTGCGTTGAACCGCGTCTCCTTCACGTGCCAGGCCGGGCAGGTGATCGCCCTGCTGGGGGCCAACGGCGCCGGCAAATCCACCCTCTTGTCGATCGCGGCGACCCTCCTCGAACCGTCCGAGGGGCGCGTCTTGTACGGCGAGCAGACCGCACACGTCGGAGGGGCCGTCCTCCGCGGACGCATCGGGGTGCTCGGTCACGACCTCTACGTCTATCCTGAATTATCAGCGGCCGAGAACCTCGCGTTCTTCGGTCGACTCTATGGCGTGGGCGATATCGATCGCGCCGTGAGGGCGGGGCTGGACGCGGCGGCGCTCTCAGACCGCGCGAACGATCCGGTGTCCTCCTTTTCGCGCGGCATGCGGCAACGCCTGGCGCTCGAGCGTGCGCTGATCCATTCGCCGCGCCTGCTCCTGCTCGACGAGCCCTTTACCGGTCTCGACGATGTGTCGTCCATCGCGCTTCGGCAGCGGCTGACGGGCGCGCGCGACCGTGGAGCGATCGTCATCGTCACCACACACGATCTCGAAGCGATCGAGGCCATCGTGGACGACGCCGTGGTGCTCGTGCGGGGGCGCGCCGAGCGACTGAGCGCCGGCGCCGGTTCGTTGCGCGAGCGCTATCGGGGCCATGTCGTTTCTTAGCGCCGTCGCGCTCGTGGTCAAGAAGGACCTCTTGATCGAGACGCGGAGCCGCGAGGTTGTTTTCACGTCGGCGCTCTTCGCGGTCCTGTGCGTGCTGGTCTTCGCCTTCGGCTTTGTTGAGGAGGGCCGGGCCGAATCGAAGGCGGCGGCCGCCATCCTGTGGATCGCCATCGCGTTTTCCGGGTCGCTGGCGCTCGGTCGCGTGTTCGATCGCGAGCGGCAGAACGAGACGCTGCGGGCGCTGTTGCTCGCCCCGGTGGGCCGTGCCGCGATCTACGTCGGCAAGCTCGCCGGCGTGCTCGCGTTGCTGTTGCTCGTGCAGGTGATCGTGGTGCCGCTGGTGGCGCTCTGGTTCCAGGCCGCGCTGTTCAGGAACGCCCTGCTGATGCTGGCGCTGCTCGCCTGCGGCTCGATCGGCTACGCGGCCGTGGGGACGCTGTTTGCCGCGATGCTCGCGCGCAGCCGCAGCCGGGGCGCGCTACTCCCGGTCCTGCTGTACCCGATTACCATCCCCGTGATCATCGCCGGCGTGCGCGGCACCGCGGCGCTGCTGCAACCGGAGGCCGACCTTCCGGTCGCCCGCGCCTGGTTGATGATGTTGGTGGCGTTCGATGCGGTATTCATTACGCTGTCGCTCTGGGTGTTCGAGCCAGCGATGACAGAGTGACGCGGAAAATCCGTGTTCCATTGTCGCTGGAGTTAGCAACACTGCCCGGGGTTAAGCTGTGAAAGCGTTGTATCCAGCACTGCTGGTCGTCACCATTGTTGCTGTTCGGCTACGCGCCGTTCCTGGTCATCGGCGCGCCCTACGAATCCACGATGGGGCTCGTGCAGAAGATCTTCTACTTCCACGTGCCCAGCGCGATCGCGATGTTTCTCTCGGCGTTTGTCGCCGGGATCGCCAGCGCCGTGTTCCTGTTCGGCCGGAAGCCGCAGGCGGACCGTGTCGCCCTGGCGGCTGCCGAGCTGACGATCGTGTTCGGCCTGGTGGTGCTCATCAGCGGACCCCTCTGGGCGCGTAAGGCCTGGGGCGTGTGGTGGCAGTGGGACGCGCGGCTCACGTCGACGCTGATCATGTGGCTGGTGTTCCAGGCGTATCTGCTGCTGCGCCGTTACGGCGGACCCGGTTCCGACAAGCTGTCGGCGGCGGTGGCGGTGTTCGGCGCGGCGCTGGTGCCGTTTGTCTATTGGTCGGTGAATATGTGGCGCACCCTGCATCCCACCACGAACGTCGTGCCGACGCTCGATCCGTCGATGCGAGGACCGTTCCTTTTCTGCGTGGCGGCCTTCCTGTGCCTCTACGCCGTGCTGCTGTCGCTGCGCGTGTCGCTCGAGGTGAAGCGGGCCAAGCTCGAAGAGTTGTACCTGGCGTTGGAAGACTAGCGAGGGAATCGTGAAGCGATTGGTTTGCGTGTTGACGTTGCTGATGGTCGTCGTCCTGGCTGCCGCGGGCGCCGCGGCGCAGCCTCCCCAGGAGGGCTTCGTCCCCGTCGAACAGGTGGAGGGGCAGGAGCAGATGCCGGCCGCGCCGCTGGTGGCCGCCGCCTACGGCGTGGCCTGGGCCGCGGTCCTCGTCTACGTGTGGAGCGTCTGGCGCCGGCTGGATAAGGTCGAGCGCGAGCTCGCCGACGTCAGCCGCCGCATCCAGCCCGGAGCGCGCCCCTGATGGGAGGCATGACCGCGGCGCACTTCATCTTCATCCCCGCGGTGCTGATCGTCGGTGTCGTGATCGGCTGGATCCTCGGAGGCCGCGCCGCGCGCGACGCGTTCGCCATGGAATTGAAGCGACGGGAAGAAAGGGCCGCGCGGAGCGCGGCGCCCCGAAGCCCGAAGCCCGAAGCCTGAGCGCGAGCCGAGCGGAGCGATGGCGAGCGACCTGAAGCCCGCGCTAGCGTCCGATGGCGAGCCGCTGCGCCAGGCTCAGCGGCAGGCCCGCATCCAGGATGCGCCGCTGCGCTTCGTCAACCGGGTAGTCCACGCGGAGCATCGTCAGGTGCCGCGTGTCGGTGTCGTAGGTCGCAAACCCGGCGCGGGGATCGCCATCGCGCGGCTGGCCCACCGATCCCGGGTTGATCATGTAGCGGACTCCTGCCTCGAGCTCCACCTCCACCTTGCCATCCGAGACCGGCACCAACGGAAGGTCTATCTCCGCCGTCCGCTGATACACGATGGGCAGATGCGTGTGTCCGAAGAAGCACACCGGCCGCGACGCGGCGTCCAGGGCCAGCGTCGCGTCGTCGAGCCCGAAGATGTAATGGTCCTCGTCGAACGGCGTACCGTGGCAGATTTCGACCTGGTCATCGATCGAAAGCGGTCCCGCCGGCAGCCGCTGAAGATACATGCGGTGTTCGGGCGTCAGCGCCTCGTGCGTCCACATGGCGGCGGCGCGAGCGATGTGATTGAAGTCGGCCGCGTCCTCGATCCAGCAGGCTGCCTTGTCGTGGTTGCCCCGGATCGTCGCAAGCGGATCCAGGGCCAGCACGCGATCGATCACGGCGTTCGGCTCGGCGCCGTAGCCCACCAGGTCGCCAAGCACGAGCAGCCGGTCCCACGTGCTCGGGAGCACCGCTGCCAAGACCGTATCCAGCGCGTCGACGTTCGCGTGGATGTCAGAAAGAATCAGATAGCGCAAGCAGGTAGTTTAGTCCAGCGCTTCCAGAATCCGATCCGCTACTTCCTCCGCGCGGGCGCCGGAGGCATCGACACGCAGGCGCGCCGCGCTGTAGGCGGCGACGCGCGCGGCGAAGAGCCGCTCCATTTGTGCCCGGTCGGCGGCCAGCGGGCGGCTGCCGTCGCCTGGGATGCGGGCGATCAGCTCTTCGAGGGGCACATCCAGCCACACAGACACGCCGTCCATGTTGATCGCAGCCCGGTTTTCCGGGTCCATGAACGTGCCGCCGCCGGTGGCAACGACGACGTGGCGAAGGGGCAGCAACAGCCGCAGGATCTCGCGTTCGGCGGCTCGAAAGTAAGGTTCGCCGTTCTTCGCGAAGATCTCGGCGACCGGGCGTCGCTCGCGCGCTTCGATCAGTTCGTCGATGTCCTCGGCGCGCCACTTCAGGCGCGCAGCGAGCGCCCGTGCGACGGTGCTCTTTCCGGCGGCCATGAAGCCAACCAGGTATATCTTGTCGCTCGTCACCGGGTGAGTTGTTCGAGGGCCGTGAAGAACCCGGGATACGAGACGTCCACTGAGGATGCCCCGAGGATCGTGACTGGCCCCGAGGCTCGTGTGGCCGCCACCGCGAATGCCATCGCCAGGCGATGGTCGCCGACCGCATCGACCTCCGCGTCGTGTAGCGGTCGCGACTCGAGATGGAACCCGTCTTCGTATTCCTCGACGTCGGACCCCATAGCCCGGAACCCTGCGGCAAGCGCCGCGATGCGGTCGCTCTCCTTGACGCGCAACTCGGCGGCACCGCGGACCGTCATCCCGTGTCCGGGCGGCAGCATCGCGGCCAGCGCCGCAAGCGCCGGGATCTCGTCGATCACCCCGGGCACTTCCGCCGGTGCGATCTCGAAGCTTCGCGGATCCTCGAACGAAACGTTCAGCGTCCCCACCGGTTCGGAGGCATCGGCGGAGAGCGGTTGCAGTTCGACCCGCGCCCCGGCGCGGCGGAGCACGTCGAGAATGCCGGTCCGGGTCGGGTTCAACCCAACTCGCTCGACCACGACGTGACCTTCTGGAGTACCGGCCGCAAGGGCGGCCCAGAACGCTGCGCCGGAAATATCTCCGGGCACGGAAAGGTCCCGCGCCTCCAGCGCCTGCCGGCCGGCGATGCGAACGTCTCCCTCGCCGCGCTCAACGCGAACGTTGAACGTCTCTAGCGCGCGCTCCGTATGATCACGAGTCGGCGTCGGCTCCTCGACGACCGTTACCCCGTCGGCAAACAGGCCCGCCAGCAAGATGCAGCTCTTTACCTGGGCGCTCGGCACGTCGGGGCGGTGGGTGATCGAGCGCAGCCTCGCTCCCTGGATTTCCAACGGCGGACGCCCTCCGTCGGAGGCGATGGACGCGCCCATGCGGCTGAGCGGCTCGATAATGCGGCGCATCGGGCGACGTCGCAGCGAGGCGTCGCCGGTGAACGTGGAGGCAAACGGCTGACCGGCGAGGATTCCTGACATCAGCCGCAGCGTGGTGCCCGAATTGACCGCGTCGAGCGGGGAGTCCGGCTTCCGTGGGCCTGCCTCCCCCCACCCGGTGATCGCCAGGGTGTCGCCGAGCCATTCGGCGACGGCGCCGAGGGCGCGAATACAGTTCAGCGTCGCGGCGCAGTCGGCGCCACGAGAGTAGCCGTGGACGCTGGACGTGCCGCGGGCCAACGCCGCGAGCATCGCGTATCGATGTGAGATGGATTTGTCGCCGGGGATAGTCACGCGGCCCCTGGCTCTGGCCGACGGCAACACCATCGCCCGGTCGGCGGCCGCACGCATGCGAGGAACTATAACATTCGCGTTCTCCGTCATTTCCGGTTTAGTATCTAGGCCATCCACTATGCTTTCGCGCGGCGGGACGATTCGCCTGCAGATCCCAAGTAACTACGAGCTGCTGGATTTCATCCAACTGGTATGCGACCGGCTGTCGGTGATGGCCGCGCTCGACGAAGATGCCACCCACTGGATCGGTGTCGCCGTCCGCGAGTCGGTGATCAACGCCATCAAGCACGGTAACCGCGAGGAATACGACAAGCTGGTGACCGTCGAGTTCTCGCTCACCCCGGTCTCCCATCCCACCGAGTTCATCGTCCGCGTGCTCGACCAGGGGCAGGGGTTCGACCCCGAGGAAATCGCGGATCCGCTGGCGCCCGAGAACATCCTGAAGTCCAGCGGACGCGGTATCTTCTTCATGCGAAGCTTCATGGACGACGTGGTGCTGCGGCGCGCGTCGGAAGGAGGCATGGAAGTCCGCATGGTGAAGAAACTCGCCGCTGGTGCCTGATTCACTTCCTTCGATTTATCTCGCCACTGCGATCGAAGCGGTCATCCGCGCCGGCGAAGTGCAAATGCAGCACTTCGGCCGCGAGATGCGCATCGACAAGAAGGGCGCGATCGACCTCGTCACCGAAATCGACCTCCAGATCGAACGCGAGTTTCGGGCGATGGTCGCCGAACGCTTTCCCACGCACGTCGTCCTCGGGGAGGAGTTTTCCGGGGCTGACGAGCGGCACCAGGTGGCCGAGTTCTCCTGGGTCTTCGATCCCGTGGACGGCACCACGAACTTCGCGCACGGCCTGCCAATCTTCTGCTCGTCGCTGGCGCTCGAGGTCCACGGGCAGCCCATGGTCGCCGCGATCTACGATCCCACCCGCCGCGAGCTGTTCACCGCGCAGCGCGGTCGTGGTGCCTGGCTGAACGGGGCGCCGCTGCGGGTCTCGTCCGCCGACACGCTGATGGACGCCCTGCTCTGCACGGGATTTCCCTACACGGTCCAGCAGAAGCCGGAGGAGCTGATCGGACTGTTCGGTCATTTCCTTGCGATCTCGCGCGCCGTGCGCCGGCTCGGGTCGGCGGCGATCGATCTGTGCTACGTCGCTGCCGGACGCCTGGACGGGTTCTGGGAACAGCGCCTCAACCCCTGGGACATTTCGGCCGGTGCCCTCATCGTCCAGGAAGCTGGGGGGGTAGCCACGACTGTGACGGGCGACGTGTTCAATTCCCGGCTCGGGAACATCATCGCCTCCAACGGACGGATTCATGACCAGATGGTCCAGGCCATCCAGGACTACAAGGCCAGATTCCGTGCTCCAAAAGGGACGGACTGACGCTGGAAAAGGACAGCTTCGCCTCCTAACGCCCAACTCCACAACTCCCAACTCCCAACCGCGGATTGAGACGGATCCGCGTTCATCGCTTGGGAGTTGGGAGTTGGGACTTTGGGAGTTCCTGTTGGCACCCTTAATGCTCAGCAGGGTGCCATGAATCATGGAGCAGACATCATGACGATGACATTTCGACGAGCTTTGCTGGGGATCGTAGCAACAGCCGTGTTTCTGGCGCCGGTAGCGGCCGAGGCCCAGGTCGTGCAAGTGACCGGTCCCGACACGCGGAACGCGGTCACGGTTCATCTCGGCGCGTTCCTGCCGAAAGGCGAGAGCTCGCGCGACGAGAACGATACCCTCTTCCAGAACCTGAACTCGTTGGTGTTCGACATCGATGACTTCAAGGGCTTCAGCATCGGTGGCGATTGGACGTTCGCCGTCACCGACTACATCGAGGCCGGCGCGGATATCAGCTGGTACCAGAAGTCCGTGCCGAGCGTGTATCGCGACTTTGTGGACGACGACGGGACGGAGATTGCGCAGGATCTCAAGCTGCGCCTCGTCCCGTTCACGCTCAGCGCTCGCTTCGTGCCGACCGGACGCCGCTCCACCGTCCAGCCCTACATCGGCGTCGGGGTGGCGTTCCTCAACTGGCGCTACACCGAGACGGGGGAGTTCATCGATTTCGAGCAGGGAGGGGAAGTCTTCCGTGCGAACTTCGTCGCGGACGGCACCGAGGTGGCGCCGGTCGTGCTCGGCGGCATCCGCTTCCTGGTCTCCGACATGTTCACCCTTGGCGGCGAAGTCCGGTGGCACAAGGCCACGGGCGACACCGGCGGACTGAGTGAAGGCTTCCTCGGCGAGAAGATCGATCTTGGGGGCTGGACGACCAATTTCAGCTTCGGGTTCCGCTTCTAGTTCATCGAGGGGTCGCGCGGTAGAGCGCGGCCCCTCCACCCTCCGCCACCCTCTCGAATCCCGACAGCCACCGCGGTCGCTTCGACGCGATAAACAGCGCGTCGCCGCCTTCGGCGCGCTCCTCCACGATGAGCCAGCCCGCATGACCGGCTGGGCCCAGCATCGCGAACCGCCAGATCTCGCCGTTCCCCTCGTGTAGGAAGTGCTTGATGTCGAAGCCCGCATTCGACAGGTCGTGCATGTAATGCGCGAGCGATCCCATGCTCATCATGATCGTGCGCCCGTCGTAGTGCTCGCGGAGGTACGCGGTGACCGCGTGGCGTCCGGCCATCGCGTCCGCTTCGCGTTGCGATTCACGGACGAGCGGCGCCTCGCGGTCGAACGGTGGGGCCTGGAGGATCGCGCCAGTGAGCACAAGGATCGCAACGGGGAACCTGATCCACGCATGCAGAGAGGCGATTCCGCCGGCCGCGAACGACGCCGCGGCGATCACGAGCGGAAGGTCGTACCGAATCCGGAACGGATGCCCCTTCATGTAGGCGTACATCGGCAGCGCCGCGGCCGCCCCGAGGGCCAGGAGCAGGACGAGCGTGTGCTGCCCGCGGCGGCGCGCGAACTGCCACGCGAGCAGGGCGGCGCCCGCGTAGCCGGCATAGACGAGCATGGAACCGGAGAGCAGCCGCAGCCCTTCGTCGATCTGACGCCACGATTCCGAGGGGTTGCCGATCGCCGCCACGTTCTCGGCGACGAAGAAATCCGACGGTACGAACCACGAGCCGATGACCCAGCGGCTGTTCATCGAGAAGGCCACCACGGCGACCAGCGGCCAGAGCGCCAGTTGCAATCCGGCGCGACCGGCATCGGGCCAGGGTGTGCCGCGGCGCAGAAGGACGGCGACCGCGAGGATCACGGTGGCGGCGGTGATAGGCCAGGCCTCGTAGCGCGTCAGGCAGGCCAGCGCCAGGGCGATGCTCGCGGCCGGGATACTGCCGGTTCTCGTCGACCGCGCGCGCCGTGAGCGCGACGGACAGTAGTGATAGGCCAAAGAGGAGGGGCTCGGTCATCGGCGTGCTCTGGAGGTAGAGCATGTTGGGATTGCTCATCATCAGCGCCGCTCCCGCGAGCGCCGCGGTGGCCGATCCGGTCGTTCGGAGCAACAGCGCGGCCAGCGATCCGCAGGCCACCGCCATCGAGAGCACCGAGATGGCGACCGCTGACGCGCCGCTGCGATACCACGCGTCCACCTGCACTGGCAGCGCGTTGAGCACGTGCGGCAGCGGCAGCCACACGGCGCCGATCTGCTGCCAGCCGGGCGTCAGGCTGTCGAGGATGCGCCGGGCCACGACGATATGCGCGCGGGCGTCGTAATGGGTGAGCGTGAGTCCGAGATTGGCGTAGTGGAAGGCCGCCGCGGCGCCGAAGATCCCGGCGCCAACGGCGACGGAGATGGCAAAACGGGTGTGTCTGCTCAGGGCGGGTCTAGTCTACACTTTGCGTAGTGTCGCGCCTCCTCAAGTGGATCGAGGGGCTTGCTCTGGCTCTCGGTGGGCCGGGGCTGTTCATCTTGTCGTTCCTCGATTCCTCGTTCCTGTCTTTTCCAGAAGTCACCGACATTCTGATCATCGTTCTGGTGACGAAACACCCGGAACGATTCCTCTGGTACACGGCATTGCCGACGATCGGCTCCGTGATGGGGTGCTACGTCCTCTATGCGCTGGCCCGGCGCGGCGGCGAAGCATTCCTCCGCAAACGGATGCCCGAGCGCCACGTCGAAAAGGCGTTCTCGGTCTTCCGGAAATACGGGCTGCTCGCCGTGGCGATTCCGTCGATCCTGCCGCCGCCGGTCCCCTTCAAGATGTTCGTGCTCGCGGCGGGGGCCGCCCGGGTGAGGCCCGTCGACTTCCTGGTCGCTGTGACGATCGGGCGGGGCATCCGATACTTTGGCGAGGGGGTCCTGGCCCTCTGGTACGGTCAGTGGGCGATCGACCTGCTCAACCAGCACGGCCGCACCATTTCGCTCTGGCTGGCCGGGATTCTCACGGTGGTCGTCCTCGTGTACCTTTGGTGGACGAAACGTCGCGACGATGTTGACGCAACAGCCGGAAGCTCAGTATAATCAATAGCTTGCAGCTAGACATCTCGGTCGTCGTGCCGATGCGCAACGAAGAGAGGAACGTGAAGGACTTCTACACGGAAGTGACCTCCACGCTCGATGCGTTCGGCCGTCCCTACGAGGTGCTGGTGATCGACGACGGGAGCACGGACGACACGTTTGCCCGTCTGGCCGAGCTGCAGGCCGTGGACCCGCGCCTCCGCGTGATCCGGTTCCGTCGCAACTTCGGGCAGACGGCAGCGTTCGCAGCTGGTTTCGATTACGCCCGCGGCAAGTACATCGTGACCTCGGACGGCGACCTCCAGAACGACCCGCGGGACATCCCGGCCATGATCCAGAAGCTCGAGGCGGGTCCCGACATCGTCGCCGGCTGGCGCAAGGATCGCAAAGACCCGTTCCTCAATCGCCGGCTGCCCTCGATGATTGCGAACTGGATCATTTCGTCGGCCACCGGCGTGAAGCTGCACGACTACGGCTGTTCGTTGAAGGTCTTCCGCGCCGAAGTCGTGAAGCCGATGAAGCTCTACGGCGAGATGCACCGCTTCCTGCCGGCGATTGCGGCCGAGCAGGGGGTCGATATTGTCGAGCACGTGGTGAATCACCGCCCGCGGGTGCACGGCAAGTCCAAGTACGGCATCTCGCGGACGGTACGTGTCGTGCTCGACTTGATGACGGTGAAGTTCCTCGGCAGTTACTCGACCCGTCCCATCCAGCTGTTCGGGACGCTGGGGATCTCGATGGGTGCCCTGGGGACGCTGATCTGTCTGTATCTGGTCTACGTAAAGTTTGGACTGCAGCAAGGAATTGGCGATCGCCCACTCCTGATGCTCGGAGTGATGTTGATTCTGATGGGTGTAATGCTGGTCACCAACGGGCTGATCGCCGAGATGCTGTCGCGCACGTACCACGAGTCGCAGAACAAGCCGATCTACGCGATTCGGGAGATTCGCGAAACCAAGGAGAGCGAGCGCGAGATCGCCGCGGTTGGCCGGCGATGAGCGTTCTTCGCCTTGAGACCCTGTGGCAGGACGTGCGCTACGGCGCGCGGATGCTGCGGCGCTCTCCGGGGTTCGCGGCTGCCGCGATCCTGACCTTCGCGCTGGGCATCGGCGCCAACACCGCCATCTTCTCCATCGTGGACGCCGCCATCCTGCGTCCGCTCCCGTACGACGAGCCGGATCGGATCGTCAACGTCAGCCAGCACAATCCGCAAACCGGCCGTCAGACCGACGGCATGATGCCGCGCGATTTTCTCGACTGGCGCGAACGCACCGACCTCTTCGAGCACATTGCGTTGATCGGTGGCGGCGCCTTCACGTTGGTCGGGGACGGCGAACCAGAAGAGATTCGCGTGAACCGCGTGACCGAGGGATTCTTCGAAATGATGCGCGTGCAGCCGATGCTGGGCCGCGCGTTCACGCGGGCCGATGAAGAACCCGGGCGCGAACGGGTCGCGATCTTGAGTCACGCGTTCTGGAAGACGCGATTGGGCGCCTCACCAGATGTTATCGGCCATCAGTTGCGCCTGAATGGCCAACCTTACGAGATCGTTGGCGTCCTGCCGGAACGTTTCGTGTATCCCGCCGGTGCCCGGCGGCCGACACCGATTTTTCTACCTTTCACCTTTACCGCGAAGGACCGCCAGCACGGGATCATCCAGAGCATGAGTTTCGGTCCGACGCTGCGTCTGAAGGACGGCAAGACGCGGGAGGAGGTCGAAGCTGTGCTTTCGCAAATCCAGGCCGCGGCCGATCCCCGCAAGCTGGCGTTCAACAAGGGATACACACGAGTCGAGCTCACGCCGCTCCTCGAGGAGTATGTCGGCACCGCGCGATCGTGGATGCTGATGTTGCTCGGCGCCGTGGCATTCGTGTTGCTCATTGCCTGCGCCAATGTCGCCAATCTCGTCCTCGCGCACGGCACGGCGCGCATACGGGAACTCACCGTGCGCGGGGCCCTGGGTGCCAGCCGCTGGCGCATCGCTCGCCAGTTACTCGCAGAGAGCCTGCTGCTGGCGACCGTTGGGGCGGCGGCCGGTCTCGCGGTCGCCTGGTGGGGGATCGGCGTGTTGCGTGCCGCTCTACCGCCCGGAATTCCTCGAGCCTCCACAATTGGCATGGATCTCCGCGTCCTCGGCTTTACCGCGGCGGCGGCCATCGCAACTGGTCTGGTCTGTGGTCTGTTACCCGCACTGCAAGGCTCCCGGCTGGATCTCACGACGGGAATGAAGGAGGGAAGCGGCGCGAGTGCCGGGAAGGCCGGCCGGCGCGTGCGACACATGTTGGCGTGGGTCGAGGTCGCGCTCGCGGTGATGCTGCTGGTCGGTGCCGGACTCTTCATCAGCAGTTTCGCGCGGGTGCTGTGGGTGAACTATGGTTTTGATGCGCGCGGCGTCGTGACCATCGACTACGGATCGCGCCGGCTTGCGCCTGGCGAGAAACCGGATCTGACCTACCTACCGCGCGTGCTCGAGGCGGTGCGTAGCGTGGGAGGCGTCGAAGCGGCGCTGGTGACCGCTGGTAACGGGCCCTTCTTTGGCGGCTCTACCACCTCGCCCTTCAAGGTCATCGGGCGGCCGGATGTTCCCGCCGACGCGCGACCGCAAATCAGGATCAAGCGAGTGAGCCCCGGCTTTCTGGAAATCCTTCGCGTGCCGATCCTGCGCGGTCGGCGGTTCACCAGCCAGGACAGCCGTTCGGGTGTCGCGACGCTGGTGATAAACGAGAGCGCGGCCCGCCAGTTCTGGCCCAATCAGGATCCCATCGGTCAACGGATCGAGATGGCCCAGACGAATGAGCAGCAATGGGAGGTCGTCGGTGTCGCGGGTGACGTGCGCTATAACGATCCGACCCTACCGCCGGTGCCGGAAGCATTCCTCAACTACGAGCTCGCAACCTTCCACTCTGGCGGAACGCTGCTGTTGCGCGCAGCGGGGGATGCCTCGGCGATCGTGCCAGCGATCAAAGGAGCGATCTGGACAGTGAACCCTGCGCAGACACTCACGAACCTCCAATCGGTCGATACACAATTCGGGCGCACCACCGCGGCCAGGCGCTTCAACATGCTGCTGATGTCGATCTTCGCGGCGCTGGCGCTTCTTATCGCTGCCACCGGCATCTACGGTGTGATCGCGTTCCTCGTCGGCAGACGCACACGAGAGATCGGCGTCCGCGTTGCGCTCGGCGCCAGCCCCTCGGAGGTCGTTGCGCTGTTTCTGCGGCAAGGCGTGTTCGTGGTCGTGGCAGGAATCGCCGCCGGCCTGGTTGGCGCGTGGTGGCTGTCGCGCGCGGTGCAGCAGTTCTTGTTCGAGGTCGAACCGAGAGATCCCCTGGTCTTCGCCACGGTCGGCGCCGTCCTGATGGTCGTCGGCGTGCTCGCGTCCTGGCTTCCTGCCCGCCGCGCAGCACGCGTGGATCCGCTGACGGCCCTGCGGGCCGAGTAGCGTTCAGGGCACGTTCAGCTGACCTGCGTTACCGTCGGCCTGTCGCTGCTACACGAGCAGCCACTCAACGGAGAAATCACATGGCAACACGTCTCTTGGGTCTCGGCGCCATCCTGATCGGGTTGGCGGCAGTGGTCGGCGTGAGCGCGCAGCATCGGCCAGTCGCGCAGGCGACTCACGTCGCGGGTAATGCCCACCAGATCCCGTTCCAGCATCTCTGCACGCAGGGGGCCGATGCGACCGCGGAAGCGTCCCGGAAGCACGCGGCGGCCTTCGCGTCGGCGCTTAACCTCACACCTGATCAACTCGTCGTTGTCGAACGCGCCGTCGCGGAAGCGTGCAGCGTTATGGCAAAGCTCCACGAACAGGTGGCTGCCGTGCTCACCCCGGAGCAGCGTGCGAAGCTGCAGGAGATGCACAAAACGCACGGTGGCGGCCACTAGCCGATCGAAGTCAGCGCAGGCCGCTCATGGGTGATCCTGTCAGCTGCGGGCTGGGGATCACCTCGCGGCTTGATGGTTGCCGGCGAGCCGCGCCGCGCGCGTGGACCCGCTGCAGGCGTTGCGGACAGAATAGTCTTCGATGCTGATCGGAACCGTGCCGATTTCCCGGAGGGAGCTCGGCACCGTCGCGGGGACCTTCATCCTGCTCACGGTGGTGTTCGCGTACCCGTTGTCCACCCGGGCTGCACACGTGATGCTGGAGGACCAGCCGGACTTCCACCTGTTCATCTGGACTTTCGGCTGGATCGCTCACGCCTTGGCACACGATCCACTATCGCTTTTCGACGCCAACATCTTTTACCCGCTCGAGAACACGCTGGCGTTTTCCGAGAACCTGATCGGCAGTGGCGTCATCGCTGCTCCGGTGATCTGGCTCACCGGTAATCACGTACTCGCGACCAACGTTGTGTCGCTCACCTCGGTCGTGCTGTGTGGCGTTGGGGCGTATCTGCTGGGAGAACGCTTGGCATGCGTCCCGCCGCGGCCTGCATCTGTGCGCTGGTGTTTGCGTTCTGCCCACCGCGGTTCTTTCGCATCGGCCAACTGCATCTGACCACGGTGCAGTGGATCCCGTTCTCCCTCGCGTACCTGCACGGGTACTTCGCGACAGGACGATCCCGAGACTTCAAGATTGCAGCGGCGTTCTTCACCCTGCAGGCGCTGACGACCGGCCACGGCGCGGCGTTCGCGGTGGTCGCTATCGCGGGCTTGTTTGCGTACCGCTTCGTAGCTGGAGATCCTGTTGCCCTAATGCGCCGCCTGCGGGACCTCGGTGCGACCGGCGCGCTCCTGCTTCTGCCCGCGGTGCTGATTACGGTTCCTTATCTGATCGTCCAGCAACAGCACGGGCTTCGCCGAACACTCGACGACACCGTGATCCCAACCGTCAGTTTCTTGGCGTCTCCCTCGAAGGTCCACCAGGCCATCCTGTCAACGTTCGTTGAGGTCTCGAGCGTCAATGACGTCGCGCCCGCCTTCCTCTTTCCTGGATATCTTCCCGTGATCCTTGCGGTCCTCGCCATCATCATGGTGTGGCGGCGAATCCTGAGAGACCGTGCCACGGATCACACCCTCTTCTACGCGCTGCTGGCGATCCTGACGGTGCTCCTGATCGTTGGGCCGCCGTTCGGACTGTGGCGGTTCGTCTACTGGCTCCCGGGGCTGAACTTCATCCGGGTACCCTCGCGTTTCATGATTCTCACTGTCCTGGCGCTCGCCGTCCTCTCCGGCCTCGCCTTCGAGCAGCTGCAACGGCGGTTCACGCCGAGGGGGCGGCGGGTGGCGGCCGTGGCGTTGGGGCTGATGCTTCTGGTCGAATTCTCAGCGGTGCCCTTGAAGGTCGTGCCGTTCTCCACGCGTCCGCTCGCTGCAGATCGCTGGCTCGCCGATCAGCCACGCCCGTTCGTCGTCGCGGAAGTCCCTGTCTTTGGCGCTGGTCGCGATCACAGCACCTACATGCTCCACTCGATGGCGCATTGGCAGAAGACCGTTCACGGGTTCAGCGGGTTCGACCCGCCGCAGCACATGGCGCTCTACGATGCGATGAAGGGTTTTCCGGATGCTGAGAGCCTGCAGGGACTGCGTACGTTTGGCGTGACGTTCGTTGTGCTGCACCTCGATCGCTACGACCCGGAGGAACGGGAACCGGTGAGCGCGCGGATGCCGCAGGGCGATGGGGAACTCGAGCTCGTCTTCCAGGACCCGAAGTCGCGCGTGTATCGGTTGCGCGGCCCGCGTGGTGATCCGCGCTAGCCCCTCAGGGGCAGTTCACCCCGCGACGCGAGCCCGCGCCGCTGTGGGCGCGCGTCGGCCGCCCATGCGTCTGGCGAGATCCTGGAGCGATTTATCGAGCCGCGACTCCTGCTTGTGCCGGATCAGATTCGACAGCAGCTTGATGACGCGCCACGGGCGCACCAGGTATTGGATGCCGTAAAAGGTCAGGAAGCCCAGGATGCGGTAGGTATTGAGCACGCGCGGCGTCACATCGTCTGTGTATGAGACCGTCTGCGCGAAGTCCTTGTAGGCGCACAGGCTAAGGAAATACTCGTCGGATAGCTCCGGAATCCTCCGCGACTTCCTGAGATCGTGGTACAGCTCCGAGCCCGGGTAGGGAGAAAAGAGCGAAATGCTCATATCGTGCACGCCCGCGAATCCCATCCGGGCCAGGAACCGCACCGTCTGACCGAGTTCTTTTCGCGATTCCCCTGGAAAGCCCATGATGATATTCAGCTTCACGTTCAAGCCGTTGCGAACAGCGCTGAACACGGACCGTTGGAGCCGATCGAGCTTCACGACCTTCTTGATTCGCTTCAGGACCTCCGGGGATCCGCTTTCGGGCGCGTAGCTCATGTTCCGGCAGCCCGACTCGTAGAGCAGACGGCACACCTCCTCGTCGATCGCTTCGGATCGCGTCCCGCTGGGGAGCTGCCACGTAAACTTCATCCCACGCGACAGGATCTTGTTGGTGAACTCGATGATCCACTCGCGCTTGACGATCGCCGTCAGGTCGTAGAAGTCGAAATTCGTGGCGCCGTACTTGTCCATGTACGCCTGGATCTCGTCGAGCACGAGATCGGGCTTCCGCGCGTACCATCGGGTCGTCCACATCTCGGGATTCGAGCAGAAGGTGCACTGGTAGGGGCAGCCGCGCGTCGCGATGATCGGCATACTACGCCCGAGGTCCACCCCGTAGCCGAGGCCGTTATCGAGATAGTTGTCGATGGGCACCACGTCCCAGGCCGGACGCGGGATGGTGTCGAGATCGCGGATGCGGGTCCGGGAGCCTGTGCTTCGTACACCTGTCGCCGAGCGCTCCAGCAGGTTGGCGCTCGCGCTGGCGCGCACCATCAGCCCGGGAATCGCGTCGAAGGTGGTACCGCGGTCGAGGGCATTCGCGATGTCGACGATCGTTTCCTCTCCCTCGCCGATCACGCAGAGGTCGATTTCTGGCGTTGTATTGAGCGTGAACTCGGACGCCGCGGTGATGTGCTCGCCGCCGGCGATGATCGGCACGCGCGGAAAACGCCGGCGCGCCATCTGGATTATCCGCCGCACTTCCGGCCAGTCCTGCGAAAACATGCAGCTCACACCGATCAGCGTCGTGTCGTCCTGGATGCGCTCGACGATCTCCTCGCTTCGCAGTCCGAGCGCCATGACCTTCTCGTCGAAGAGCGTTGTGACCTGGAAGGGGTTCTCCCCGATGCCATCTACGATGCGCGCCGTGTGACCGGCTTCGCGAAGGCTCGCGGCCAGGTACGCCGGCCCGACCGGCGGGGTCAGGGGCCCGGAGTCGGACCACATCGGGACGAGAAGCGGCGGACGGAGAATGGTGACAATTGCCATAGTTACCCTCGGGGTCTCGAACGCATGAACACGAACACGCGAGGATGGTCGAACAGCCGGAAGGTCAGTTCTGCGCCATCGTCGTTGATGTCGACCCCGCCCAGCCGCGGATATACCTTAAACGTCCGCATGAGGCGGAAGCCGAGGCGGCCGGCAAAGAGGTCTTCATAGTACTGCTTGACGACGCCGTGCTCGCTCGCGGGCAAGTGCTCGTAGAACTGCACGTACGTATCGTCCATTACGATGTAATCCACCAGCGCCAGCCGCTGTTCGATATACGACCGCTTGGCATCCGGGGAATGCCGCGGATCGTACAGGTAGCGGTAGGTGTCGAGTCCCAACAGCCGGAAATAGTCGTGGCGTTCTCCGACGGGATCCCAGACCACGTAGTCTTCGTGGAAGCTGGGCGCGGTCCAGTATTCTCCCATCGGAGGAATGTTGTGCGACGGCTCCACAAGTATGCGCGCATCCCTGGGCACCGTGCGCGACAAGAACTCCGAAGCGCTCAGCCGGCTGTCCGGCTTGACATAAACGTTCATGTAGGCGGCCGCATACGTCGCGGTCGACCCCACGACCAGGATCGTCGCCACAACCCCAACCGCACGCCAGCGCGGACGCCGGAGCAGGTCTGCGCTCAAGGCGCCGGCCGCGACGGCGAGCGCCGGAACCAGCGGCACTGCATAACGCACGAACGGGAGAATCGTACGTCCGGCAACAAGGTAATACACGATCGGGAACGCCGCCGCCACGATCGCAACGCGGTCCCGCCGCGCTAGCAGCCACGCCACCCCAGCAAGCGCCCACATCTCGAAGGCCGGCCCCAATCCCCACCACAGCAAGTTGGTGAACCAGTAGCTGCGCGGGTGGATATCGGTGAACTGGGCACCCCAGATCGCCTTGATCTCGCCGCTCATCGGCCCAGTTACCAGCTCCTGGATGCCAGCGATCGCCGTCTGCATCTCGAGCCACACGTACGGGTCCAGCACCAGGAACGTGACCCCTGCAACGGCACCCGGAATGGCGCCCCGCCAGAGCCAACGGAGCCACGCGCCCCAAGCCGCCGCGCGCGGCGGTCTGCCGGGGGCACAGACGTGAGCCACCAGCGTGAGCGGCAGCAGGAACGCCGCGCTGTACTTGCACGCTATGGCGGCACCGATCGCCAGCCCCGCAAACACGGCAGCCCGGGTCCGGGCTGTATCCGCGACCTGGATCAGGAACCACCAGGCCAGGATGCTGAAGAACGTGAGCGATACATCCACGCTCAAGAAGTGCGAATCGCGCAGGTGCAGGACCCCGGCGGCGGTCAGCGCGGCACCGATCAGGCCCGCGGTCCGGCCGCTGACCCGCGTCGCGATCAAGTACACCAGCGGTATCGTCGCCGTACCGAAGGCCGCCGAGATCGACCGACCCAAAACCATGAATGCGATGCCGTCTGCCTTCAGGGCCAGGTCGAGCGGACGCACGACCCGTTCGTAGATCTCGGTCAGGCCGATGAGCACATACATCGGCAGCGGCGAATACATGAAGAACTTTGGCGAGTGCGCCGCGCCGAGAAAGTCGTCGCGAATCGCCAGCGCCCCGACGAACACGAAGTGCTCGTCGATATGAAAGTGATAGTAGGGTGCTCCCCAGTTCAAACCGTAAAAGCGAAGGGCCCCCCCGGCGAGCGTGATCAGCGCAACGAGCAGCAAGGCCGGCCCGCCTTCGCGCGGACGCTTCGGCGGGGCAAGCTCAGAAGATGTTGCGCCAGAAGGACCAGACATACGCCCACCACAACTTCCAGACGACGACTTTCGACGTGCCCCAGCGCCGTTCGTATTCGTGGCTGGCGATCTCGGTGACGCGGTAGCCCTTCTTGAGCGCCCGCATCAGCATTTCCTGTTCGATCGTCGTGAGGTTCGACCGTAGATCGAGCGCCACGCCGGCCTCGCGCCGGATGGCCCGAAAGCCGTTCTGACTGTCGGTCAGGCGCACGCCCCAGCGGTAGTTGATCGAGAGCATGATCAACTGCGATCCGACGTAGCGGATGAACTGTCCGAAATCGCCGTGCAGTTCGTCGCTGCCCCCCTTGCCCCTCGACGCCACCACGAGATCCGCCTCGCCGGCGGCGATCGGCGCGACCAGGGCCGGGATGTCTCGCGTCTCGTGCGAACCGTCCGCGTCGATGAAAACGACGATATCGGTGCGAGTTTCCGTGAGCGCCTGGCGGATGGCCTGGCCTTTCCCGCGCCCCCCGTCGAGCACGACGCGCGCGCCGTGCTCGGCCGCGATCTCCCGCGTCTTGTCGGTGGAATGTCCGTCGACGACCAGCACGTCGCCGTACGACCTCACGGCATCGATGATTTCACCGATGAGGCCTTCCTCGTTCCTGGTCGGGATGACTACAGTGACGGTGGCGCCCGCCACGCTTTACCGGTTTCCCGCGGGCGGCGGGACTGAGACGCAGAGCAGAACCACATCCATCGGAGACGTAGCAGTATAAGGCGCTTAGTCGAATGCCGTCAAGATGTTAGCGCCCTTACACCTTGACCGTGGCGGATCGAACTGGTACCATGTTCTCGCCTTTCTTAAGCACTTTCAGGAGAACGACCCTGTCCGCGATCCGCCAGCTCGGCCTGTTGAAGGAAATTGTGTCCGCGAACGTGCGGACGCCCGACTTGCCTTACAAGGTGACCTTCGTCGCCACGTATCACTGCAACTTCCGCTGCGAGATGTGCAACATCTGGCAGAAGAAGAGCGTGGACGAGATGACGCCGGATGAGGTCGCGCTGTTCTTCGAACGCTGGCCGCAGTTTCGCTGGGTCCACCTCACGGGCGGCGAGATCTTCATGCGCCGCGACATCGACGACTTGATTGGGTCGATCCAGAAGAGCTGCAAGTCGCTCTACCTCTTGAATTTCCCCACCACGGGCTGGTTCGGTGACAAGACGGTCAAGACGGTCGAGACCATTCTGAAGCGTGGTGTCGGCCGCCTGATGGTCACCATCAGCATGGACGGACCGAAGGAAATTCACGAGCAGATGCGTGGTCTGCCCGGCAGCTGGGATCGTGGCATCGAGACGTTCCGGCGCCTTCGGGGGATGCGGCGGTCGAACTTCCAGCCGGTCATCGGCATGACGGTGTTCAGCAAGAACGCCGAGTCCGTGCAGGCGACGCTCGACTCGATTCGGAAAGTGATTCCGGACTTCAAGAGCTCCGAGCTCCACCTGAACATCGGGCACGAGTCGGGCCATTACTTCGACAATCTTGGCCGCGCGGTGTCGGTGGACCACACGAAGGTCATGCGCGCGGTCGAAGAGCACCGCCAGCGCAACGGCGGCGGGTTGCATCCCGTGAAGTTCCTCGAGGACCGCTATCAGGCCCTGGTGCCCGTGTACTACGAAACCGGCCGTTCACCGCTTCCGTGCAGCGCGCTCAAGACGTCCTGCTTCATCGACACCTACTGGAACCTCTACGCCTGCTCGATCTGGGACGAGAAGGTCGGCAACCTGCGGGAGAACGGTTTCGACCTCGGCGCGATGTGGGAATCGGAGCGCCGTAGGGCCCTGCGCAAGGACGTCGCCGACGAGAACTGCCCGCACTGCTGGACGCCCTGCGAAGCGTACCCGACGCTGCTCGGCAACCTGGCGCGGGCGGTCGTGAAACGGCCCGGCGCCAACGCCGTTCCTGCTCCCGCGCAGACGTAGACCGCCGGGCGCATGCGGATCCGTTTTCCCGCGGCCATCGTCCTTGCGCTGCTGACTGTGATCCCCGTTCCGGGGTGCGGCGGTTCGCCGACGCAGCCGCCTCCGATCATCAACCCCCCAACCAATCCACCGGCGAACACGCCGCCGGCGATCGACAGCATCGCCGTCCAGGGCAGGCGCGTGCGACAGCCGGCCCGCTTCGCGGAACTTCGCGAGACCCTCGACGTGACGGCGACGGTTCGCGATTCGGAGACGGCGCTCGAGGAGCTCATCTACCAGTGGTCCGCGACCGCCGGCACTTTCAGCGGCACGGGGCGCGTAGTGACATGGACCGCGCCCGAGAGCGCCAGCACGCCGGCGATCGTCACGATCACCCTGAAGGTCGTCGAGAACTACGGCCATCCGGGCCAGCCGAAAACCTTCTCGCAGGAGGTATCGCGCACGCAGACCGTCGCGCTGCACGACTCGCCGAAAGAAGTGGGCGACATGGCCGTACGCTTCCTGACCGAGTTCTCGAAGCCGCAGACGAATCAGAATGTCGATGACATCATGAAGGATTTCAGCGCGTCCCGATGTCCGCAGCGGACGCAGGTCGACGACGAGCGCGACCAGGTCATCGCGCATTACACCAACTACGTCATGGTGGATTACGTGATCGGTCGAGCCTCGGTTAACCTCGCGTTCGGCGGCGCCTGTGCGTTCAGGGGCGCACTCGGCGATGCATGTGCCGTCGTGCCGGTGTCTTGGAACTCGACTGAGAAGAGCACTGGTATCACCAGCTCCACGAGCGGGCTGGATCACATCTCCGCTGTGTACTCGACCCCCGACGCCAGGTGGTGGCTGTGCTCGAGCCAGTACGAGCACCTTGGGAGCCTGACCGGCGGCGGGTTGTACTCACGCTGAATGCGCGTCACGTTGTTCTACGTTCTTCTCCTCCTGTGCGCCACGACCGCGCCTTCCCTTGCCGTGCCTACCGCTGCGGCTTTTCCGCTGCGGGTGGACGGGACCGGGTTCGTCGACGCGACAGGGCAGCCATTCGTCTGGCGGGGGATCACGTCTTTCCAGCTCGCCGAGATGATCGCTCACGGGCGCGAACAGGATGCCGCCGCGTATCTGGACTGGGCGAAGTCCGAGCAGCTCACGGTCGTGCGCGTGTTGCTGATGGCGCGACATCTATTCGAGCTCACGCCTGAGGACGGTCGCCAGGCGCTGCCGCGGCTGCTCGATCTCGCGAAGGCGCGCGGCCTCGCGATCGAGATTGTCGCACTCGCCGACACGAAGGATCGAAGTATCGACTACGACGCGCACATCCGGGAGGTCGGCCGGATTGCTCTGGACAAGGGGAACGCCTTCGTTGAGATCGCGAACGAGCCCGGGCACCACACTCAGGATCCGAAGCTGCACGACGCCGCTTTTGCCAGGCACCTTGCCGGTCTCTTACCCGAACCGCTGATCGTCGCGCTTGGATCCTTCGAGTACGGCGAAGGCTATGCCGCGGGTGATTACGCGACCACACACGTTCCGCGTGGCGAAGGATGGAATCACGTCTTCGATATCGCGAAGGGCGCCAGCCGCGTCAGGTCCTTGAAGAAGCCCGTTGTGAGCGATGAGCCGATTGGGGCAGGACCGAAGTACGATCCCGGCCGGCGTGACGACGAGCCGTCTCGGTTCGCCGCGGCTGCGGCCTTGACCCGGCTCGTCGGGATGGCGGCGACATTCCACTACGAGGGCGGCCTGTCCTCGAAGATCCCCGCCGGACCCGAAGCCGCCGCTCTCACCGCGTGGAAAGCCGGCCTAGCACTCGTCGGGGATGCGGCGCCGGGCGAGTTCCTGCAGGGGGCCGCGGTCGATCGGCTGGCTCGGACTGGCGACGCGAAGCACGTCTACGCGCGCGTGGCGGCCGAGGAAGCGCTGATCCTTCTAATCGATCCCGGGCCGACCCCCTCCGTAACCTGGCAGGCGGGGTGGAAAGAAATTCGGCGCAAGGCGATCCCCGGTGTCCTGCTAGTTCAGGGCACGGCGGGCCGCGCGCGACGTCCCTGACCGATACGGCGGAGCTGCGCCATTCGGCCCCCGACCTGGTGGTACGATGAAACACAACCCGATGCTTCCCAAATTGCGGGGCGTGTTTGCCGGTGCGGCGATTCTGCTGGCGGTCTCGGCGTGCTCGCAGGGCAACGCCACCGAAACTGCGTCAACGCCGCCGCCCGTCGTCGCGACCGGGCCGGCAGCGGACATCCGCGCGCTCACCGGCGCGCCGACAAGGATCGTTTGGGTTCAGGGGGACGGTACCGATCCGGAAACCAATGAAAACACCACGCTCATCCTTCTGGGCATGGACACTGAGGACGGCCGTGGCGAGCGAGTGATCGTCGGTAAGCCAGGCAAGTACCTGAAGCCGCGGCTGACATCGAAGGCCGATCGCATCGTCTTCTCGACGCGTGTCGTGCCGGGGCCCTCGGAGATCTTCATCGTGAACTGGGACGGCTCCGGACTCCGCAAGCTTGCCGATGGCTTCGCCCTTACGCTGTGGCGGAACCCCGCAGACGGCAGCGACTGGGTGTACCAAGGCATCGACAACCGGGAGTACGACTTCGCCAGGGTGATGCGGTTCCCGGTCGACGCACCGGAGAAGCGCGAACTGGTGTGGGACAAGACCCTCGTCAGCATGGAAGGATTTGCCGTCTCGCCGGACGGGCGCTTCGCCGGCGGCATGTGGCCCTGGCCGAACGCTGGCGTTGCGGACTTGCGGAACAAGACTGTCAAGAAACTCGGCGAAGGCTGCTGGACCTCGATGACGTATGCCAGGGGGCCACTGTTCTGGTACTTCGACGGCGCGCACCGGAACATAACGATGGTGGATGTCGACGCCGGGTCCCGCTGGGTGGTGAACGTCAACAATGCACCTGGTTTCGACGGCGCGGAGGCATCATGTCCGCGCTGGGCCAATCATCCCCGGTTCCTCGCCATCACAGGCCCGTACAACCAAGGGGGTCCAAACCAGGTTCGCACTGGCGGAAAACAGGTCGAGGTGTACTTGGGTCGTTTCAGCGCCGACTTCTCCCGCGTCGAGCAGTGGGTCAGGGTCACCACTAATTCCGGGGGCGATGTCCATCCCGATGTGTGGATTGACCCGACCCGTTCTCCCATTCCACGGCAGGCGCCCGGACGCATCGGGCCGGCGCACGCGAGTGCCGCCCCGCCGGCCGGCGTGACAGCCGCGAAGGCCATGGAAGCCCGGCTCGTGCTGAACGTGCGGTTGAATCGAGCGACGACGATTCCGAATCCGCAGTCGATCCTTCCGTATCGACACGCGCTCGTGGTCAACGAGTACGATGTCATGGATGTCATCCGGGGCAAGTACGCAGCCAAGACGATCCAGATTGCGCAGTGGGTCATCCGCGACGGCAAGGTCCTGCCCGACGCGAGGAGGCTGGTCGGCTCCGGATTCACGTTGACGGTGGAGCCGTACGACGCGCACCCGGAGCTCGAAGGCGAGCGGCGGCTTTCCGATCTGGGGACGGCGACGCTGCCGATCTATTACGAGATGCCCCGGCAGTAGCGGATGGTCTTCAGCTCGTACCTGTTTCTTTTCTACTTCCTGCCACTCACGCTTCTGGTGTATTACGCGGGTCCAAAACGGGCCCGGCATCTTCTCCTCACGGTACTCAGTTATATCTTCTACGGCTGGGGCAATCCGCTCTTCATCGGGTTGCTGTTCGTGTCCACGGCGATCGACTACGCCGCTGGGCTGACTATGGGTGCTGATCGCCGCTCGGGCACGCGCACCTGGCGCTCGCGCGTTGCTCTGATCGTCTCGCTGTTCGGCAACCTGGCCCTGCTGGGGTTTTTCAAGTACTACAACTTCGGCGCGCAGAACATCGACGCGCTGGCGCAGTGGATCGGGCTCCCTTCCCCCGGTCTCGACGCCGCGCTCCGCGTAACCCTGCCGCTCGGGATCAGTTTCTACACGTTTCAGTCGATGAGCTACAGCATCGACGTGTACCGCGGCGAGGCAACGCCGATTCGGAGCTTCATCGATTTCGCGTGCTTCGTGTCGCTGTTCCCGCAACTGGTCGCCGGGCCGATCGTCCGGTTCACCGAAGTGGCCGACCAGCTCCAGTTCCGGACGCACACGATCGAGAAATTTGCCCGGGGGATCGCCTTCCTGAGCCTGGGGCTGGGCAAGAAGGTGCTGCTCGCCAATCCGTGCGGGAAGATCGCCGACCTGACGTTCGACGCCGGGTCGCTCGCCCCGCTGGAGGCGTGGTACGGCGTCACCGCGTATGCGTTTCAGATTTACTTCGACTTCAGCGGCTATTCGGACATGGCGATCGGTCTGGGTCTCATGTTCGGTTTCGTATTCGCAAAGAACTTCGATTCGCCGTATCGCTCACGGTCCATGACCGAGTTCTGGCACCGCTGGCACATCTCGCTGTCGACGTGGCTTCGCGATTATCTGTACCTTCCGCTGGGGGGCAACCGCCGCGGGAGCGTCCGCACCTACATCAACCTGTTCATCGTCATGCTCCTCGGCGGCTTGTGGCACGGCGCCGCCTGGAACTTCGTCGCGTGGGGCGCGTTGCACGGTGTGCTGCTGGCTGGTGAGCGTCTGCGGGGCAAGGCGGCTCTGTATGGCGCTTTACCAGCGAATGCCCGGATGGCGGTGACGTTCGTCATCGTTCTTGTCACCTGGGTCTTTTTTCGCTCCTCCGATCTCCCGGCAGCGTTCCGCTACCTCGGTGACATGGCCGGTCTCGGCACTGTTGCGCCCGGGGCGCAACTGCTGTCCGGAATCGTTTACGCACCTTACTACCTCGCCACGTTCGTGCTGTCCGCCGTGATCGTCTGGTTCGCCCCGCAGACGTGGGATTGGACGAAGATTTTGACGGGACCGAAAGCGGTGGCTGTGTTCGCGGTCCTTGTCCTGTCGGTTATCGTGCTGACGACGCAGGCGTATAACCCGTTCATATATTTCAGATTCTGATGCCGAGCCCAAACCAGCCGTTGCCGCCTGGAGGCACGAGCCGAGAGGTCACCGCCCAAGCCGAGATCGGGGTCACTCGTGTGACGCCGCGGACGGCGCGTGCGATCGTCGGTCTCTTCCTCGTCGCCCTGATCCTCGTGCCGCTCATCGAGTGGCGGGAGGTCTGGACGACCGGTGGGGAGGTCGTCGCGGTTCAGGCGGCGAAGCTGCGAGACATGTCGACCGACGGTGGGATGGTGGTCGCGAGTCGTCGCGGCGAACCGGGTTGTGCTGGAGGGGCTCAGCGAGTTCGAGCGCGCGATCGAGGATGGCTCGCGGATGGGCAAGACCCTGCGGCCGATGGCGCAGACCGTCATGAGCCGGCGGCTCGGCGTCGGCAATGAGCGTGTCTATGTGGGACGTGACGGATGGCTCTTCTACCGACCCGACGTCGAGTACGTGACCGGCCGACCGTTTCTTGAATCCGGCGAAATGCGGCGTCGAATTCGTGCCGCGCCCGAATGGACAGCGCCCCCGACACCCGATCCGCGTCCCGCGATCCTCCAGTTCCACCGGGATCTCGCCGCGCGCGGCATCGTGCTGATCGTTATGCCGACGCCGGTGAAGCCTGTGGTGCATCCGGAAATGCTCAGTATCGGCTTCGCGGGCGCACCAGCCGTCGTTCAGAATGCGTCGTATCGAATGCTGATCGAGGAACTTCGCGGGGCGGGCGTTCTGGTCTTGGACCCCGCGGACGCGATGGGCGCCTCGCGCCAGGCCGGCGCACAGTACCTGGTCACCGATACGCACTGGACGCCTGAAGCCATGGAGGCCGTGGCGGCGTTGGCGGCGTCGGTGGTCTCGACCACTGTGGCACTGCCCGAGACGAACGACCCCTCGTACCGTGTGGAGCGCGCGGAGTTGCGGAACAGCGGCGATACGGCGAGGATGCTCGACCTCCCTGACGCCGCGGCGTTGATCCAGCCTCAGGCCGTATGGCTTCGTCGCGTCCTGCAGGCGGACGGGCAGCTCTGGCGGTCCTCGCGGGATGGCGATGTGCTGCTGCTCGGCGACAGCTTCTCGAATATCTACTCCCTCGAGTCGATGGGCTGGGGGACGTCGGCCGGCCTGGCCGAGCATCTGAGTCTGGCGCTTCGGCGGCCCGTGGATCGGCTGGTGCAGAACGACGCGGGGGCTTATGCGACGCGCGCGATGCTGCAACAGGACCCGGCCAGGCTCCAGGGCAAGCGCGTCGTCATCTATCAGTTCGCCGTGCGCGAGCTCGCCGAGGGAGACTGGAAGGTCCTGCCGTTCGAGCCGTGACCTGCTACCGCTGCGTGATCGATACCGAGGACAGGTTGATGCCGCTGCCGCGATTGAGGTACATGCGGAACTCGACGTCCCGAACTTCTCGCAGCACTTGAAAGGTGACTTCGGCCACCGTGTCCCCCTGACTCGGGCCTATCCGGGTCTTCGCCAGCAACTCACGACAATCGTTGTGACAGACCTCGACGAAACCGGGATCCCCCACAGCCGCCGGTGAGGTGCCGGTCCAGCGAACCTGGTAGGTACCCGGCCCGAGCGGAGTGCCCGGTCCCATCATCAGGTATCCGGGTTCGCCATTGGATCGCAGCAGACTGCTCGGCTCGTCGAGCCATCCGGCGTGCGTCCAGATCAGCGGATTGGTGACACGAATGACGGCGTCGAGGCGCTGGCGGCCCTTCACCAGTGCCTTGAAGTTCCTCTGCCGCCAGTTCAGATCGAAAATGTCTTTGAACCGGGCGACCGAGAAGACCGGCCCGGTTGTCACGCGCAGGAGCTTGTCGAAGTAGTTGTGAATGATCGGATCTTCAATGAGGTTCCGACCCTCGCGTCGCGATTCCACATAGCCGGCGGGGAGGTCGCGGGTGAAGTGACTGACCCAGAACTCGAAATAGAAATCCGGCGGAATGGGCAGGCGCGCCAGTAGCGGATCCGAGAGGGCGTTCGGATCGATGATGTACTTCGTCGGACCGGCGTAGAACCCGACTTCGCCGATCCAGGGATGCACGAGAACCGGCTCGGGCGACGCGTGCAGACTGCGCGCCTCCCGCGCCATCGCGTTGTCAGGCATGCGCCGGAAGACCTCGAACGCCAGCGGGCTCGCGCCGCCGATGGTTGCGCCGCGGTCGTCCTTCACGCCGTTCTGAAGCCGCCAGTTCCATCCCATTTCGAGTGAGGGAATGGACTTCAGCGGCGCCAGCGGGTGCACGATGTTGAACGCCGCGATCAGAGCGATCGCCGCCAGCGCCGTGGACGACCGTTTCGGAAGGTGTGCGAGCAGCAGTGCCGAGAGCAGGAATGGACCGGAGAAGAAGCGCCCAGCCATGAAGTCCCCGCCGACCCAGATCGTGTAGAAGACGTACGTGGCGGCGCTCGCAGCGAGCAGCCGCACCCGTGTACCGCCGGCCGCCAGGCTCACGCCCACGGCGGCGGCAATCGTTGCGAGGGTGATGGGGTCGAATCGCAGGCTGCTCACCGTGTAGGCGAACCCCTGACGCAGCTGCAGCCAATGCGGCATTCCGCTTTGCGCCTTGGCGTAATACGTGTTGGGAAAGGGAAAGCCGTAATAGATCACGCGCGAACATCAGCCAGCCCCAGGCGGGCGCCGAGGCGAGCAGCAGCCATCGGCTGCCGCGCCAGCCCAGGACGGGCAGACTGCGTGTGATAAGCCATGCGAGCACGGGCGCATACAGCAGCACCATGTCGGCGCGATTCAGGAATGCCAGCGACGCAAGCACGACGAGCACGGGCAGCTTCGCAGCCGGCTCCGCCACGCCATCGCGCCGCCCGAGCACCAGCATGACGAAACTGGCCAGCAGCAGGTAACCTAGCGGGTTCTCGAGGCCTGAGGAGGTGTAATCGATGAAAGCTTTGGAGCTGACCAGCAGCGCCAATGCGAGCCAGCCGTCGACAGGACGCGCAAGGCCCCGCCAGATGACGCCGAGCATGAGCAGGCACACCACGAACGACACCGCCATCGCGGTGTAGTAGAACTCCCCGGTGACCGCCGCCACGCCCGCCATCAGGAACATCCAGAGCGGGTTGGTGAAGACCTGGACGCGTTCCGCGACATTCCACCGCGGACCGTACCCGTTGATCAGGTTCTCACTGACGCGAAACGTAATGAACGCATCGTCACCAATCCAGCAGTTGGCCATGAAGACGATGCTGAAAACGACGGCAGCGATGACGAAGGCGATGCGCCCGGCGACGCGGGCAGAGGGCACCGCCCACCTGTCGGTGGTGACGGTCGCGGGTAAGTGTTCGAGCACGGTGGTCGAGGTGTCGGCGCGCGAGGGCATCTACGCTGCGACGGGCGCGCCTTTCGTCGGCGTGACGTGGCGCCGGAGTGTCATGTGACGATCACTGGAAATCAGCGGGGATGAGCGAGGAGTTTAACATGGCGCCAGCAACCTCAGCGCGTGGTTGCTAAGGTTGCTCGGCGCCCCGGTGTCGCAGTTCTTGGCCGATGTTCCCGCGGGAAGGAACCTCGGCCGCGGCCGGGATTCAGCCGCGGCTCTTGTTCGTCTGAAACGTCCTACCGCACGATCGTAACGACGAAGGCGCCCGAGTTGTCGGCCGTGCCGGCGTCGTTTATGCCCAGGAACAGCCTGCCGCTCGCCGGCATCGTAATCGGCTGCGAGTTCGAGCCGATCGGGAATGGCGCACCCGCGCCGATACGACCGATCAGACCGCCGACGCCGATGGCCGCCGTCGGAGCACCGGCACGCTCCTCGGTCGGGCTGCCGTCAGGCCCGAGCATGTCGGATGCCCCTGTGTTCGCGCGGATCGCCACCTGGCCGGTCGTCGAGAAGGTGAGCCGATCGCCTCTTCGCACCGAAATTCTCGTGTCAGTCCACTGGCGGGCCGCCTCAACTCGAAATCCCCCTGCCGAGGTCTGACCCGTCATTCCCGTGACGCTCGACCCGGGAGCCGCGGCGTTCAACGTCGACGCATACAGTCGCCGCGACGTTCCCGGATTGATGTAGATCCGGCTCACATTGTTGAGATCGAAGTCGCGATGACCGCTCTCGGTATTGAACGTGATTGCGTTGGGCTTAACCGTGTACATCCGTCCGCGCACGACGGTTCCGTCGCGCAGCGTGAGCATGTGTCGCTCCAGGTCAGAGGCGCTTCCGTCCGTCTGGGGCAGCTGGGTCAGCTCGGCCGCCGTGGGCTCGCCGCCCGCGAAGTCGACCACCGCAACTTCTTCGATGGGGTAGCGCCTGTCTTGGCCACCATCGATGAGGTTGAAGTTGCCGTCGTTGTTGTAGACGAGAGTGCCCGCGTGCCGCTGGCCATTCTTCATGACCAGTGTCACCTGCTTGTTAGTGTTGGACTGCTGGGCGGCCGTCGCCACCACGGTCATTGTTGCTGCCATCGCCGCGAACAACGCCAAATAAACCACGCGTCGCATTTGTGTTTCTCCTTGAGATCTGATGTATAGGTCCCTGCCACCCCCAATGAGCAACATTTGAACCAATCGCTACGGCCGAGGCGGCTATTGACCGGATGAGCTTTGGAATCGGTTCAACTGCCGTTTGCCATCGTGGGCGGCGGCCGCCCGTGCAACCCACCGGCTGCGTAGAGAATCCCGCCGGGCAGGTTGCCGACCGCTCCCAGAGCGACAAACATGACTGACAGTGCGAAGGCGTCGGCCGACGTCACACCGGCTGCGCCGAAGAGCCAGACGAACGCCGCCTGGCTCGTCCCGATGCCGCTGATGCTGATCGGCAGCAGCATCACCACCAGAATCACCGGGATGGACACGAGGTACGCCGTCAGGCCTGGATCGATCCCCAGCGACAACCCAAGCATCCACGCCTGCACGATCCGCAGGCCCTGAACGGCGGCGGAGCTGGCGAGCACGTTCCACAGTGCACCGGTTGAATGCGCGTAACGGCGCAGCGAGTGCAACAGGCTGGCGCCGCCTTTGTGAAGCTTGCCGCGGGTGAACCGTGCGAGCAGGCCCGTCGCCACCCGTTCAACACGATCGCTGAAGAGTCCGGCAACAACGACTGCCGCCGCCGCCACCGCGAGTCCCACCGTCAACGGCGCGAGCCAGTCGGGGATGGATGGCGGAGCGAACCACACGGCGCTTGCCGCGATCAGCAGGATCGACAACGTCCCCAACAGCCGGTCCACGAACACCGACGCGACGGAGTCTGCCATCGTGACGCCGTGCCGCGACAGCGCAACCGCGCGCACCGCGTCACCGCCAATGCTGCCGGGCAGGAAGGTCCCCACGAAGGTGCTCACGAAGAAGACGCGCAGGACGTCCGAAAGGCGCAAGGCCGCGCCCGCGGCGAGCGGGCGAAGCAGCACGAGCCAGCGGTACGCGTTCAGCGCGCGGTCAACGAACACCAGCGCGACCGCCGCTGACAGCCAACGCCAGTCGGCGGCGGCGAGGGCCGCGCCGGCGGCGCGCGCATCGATTTTCCAGAGGATGACAGCTGTCAGTCCCACCGCCACGGTGAGCCGGACCACGGCGCCGGGTGACCGCAGGTTCACGGAGCGGTGGTCGGGAGTGTCTCGAGATGCCGCTCGGGCGCATGCTTGACGTCGTAGACGCGCTTGAGGAACTTCGCGTACGGGATGAACTGCTTCATCGCGCCGACGTTCACCTGGCACGGGCTGAGACAGGTGGGGCACGTCTTGTTCTTGATCTGCTCGCGGTGCTTCAGGTTTTCGGCTCGAAAGTACAAGGCCTCGGCCGATTCGTCGAGCACGTTGCCGAGCTTTTGCGAATTCTCGCAGTAGTGGAGGTCGCCGTTCGGATTGAGCAGCAGCCCCTGGCTCTGGAACGGGCAGGGCATCGTCCGGTGATAGCCGTTGGAGATCATGTCGGCGTAATGCAGATACATGAACGACTGGCCGCTGAGGATCGACTCTTCCTGGACGCGGTCGAGGAAGAACTTCCGCATAAATGCTTCTTCACGTGCGTGGAAGCCGATCTTCTCCTCGAGCTCCTTGTTGTGGAGCATGGCGTCGGTGAAGCGGAGCATGTTGAACACGACGTCGAGGTTTTTCGTGCGGGCCCACGCCAGGATGTTCTCGGCGTCTTCCATGTTGGTCGCGAAGATCGTCGAGGCGATCCCGAACGAGAAGTTCGGGTGCTTTGCGGCGAGCGCCTGCATGGCGTCGATAGTCTTCGAGGCCTTGTTGAACCCGTTCTTCACCGTCCGCACCTGGTCGTGGACGTCGCCGATGCCGTCCAGCGATACGCGGATGCTGATCAGGATGCCCTGCGCGGCGCAGAACTCCACGATCCGGGTGAGCATGGGGATCGCCCGGTGGGGTGTCAGCCCCGTGGTGTTGATGCCGATCTTGCGCAGCCGGGGGAGGTGCGTGTGAAACAACGCCACCATCTCCGGCAGATCGTTCCTCGTCGTCGGTTCCCCCCCGGAGATATTGAGGTTTTCGACGGCTCCCCAGAACGGCGTGTCGAGCACCGGCTCGAGTTGCGCCAGCGTCATGTCCGACTTGCGATCGCCCCACTTCCAGTTGCTGCACATCGTGCAGCGGGCGTCGCAGACCCAGGTGCAGTTGTAAATCAGCACGGTCGGACGGATCGCGTGTAGCTTCGAACTGACGAAGGTATTGATGAGGTCGCGGGGCACGCCGGCGGCGGCCTTCGCGAGGTACTGCAGTCGGAAAGAGTTGGTAGCCATGCGGGGACGGCCTCTATGGTAACAGGCCGACGGGCGGAGGGGCAAACCTAAAGGACAGAAGGCAAAGGGTTTGTGCCCTGTGCCTCCTGTTCAGTAGATCGATTCGACAGCGCCGCGTCAGGCGCTGACCATGGTTACTTGATGATCTCGCATGGCCTGACGGTCGGATTCTCTACGTCGGCCCAGTTCGGAATCGCATCATCGATCAGGATGTCGTACTGGTTCTGGTTCCCCCCATTGCCTTCGCAGATGATGTCGCACGAATATCCATGGCAATTGTTGCCCGAGTCCTTCACGAGGATCCCAAATCCCCCGTGATCGCTGATGCCTGTCTTGTTGAGGTCGTAGGCGACTTCTCTCAGGAACTCGACCACTTCTTCGTGATCCATCCCGCCATGCTGCGCGAACCGGCATTGCACGATCGACAACGGATTGCCCAGATGCGCGCACGATACGCCGAAGCGGCTGAGCGTCCTGAACGACGCTGCCGTCGATATCGGTCCGCGCCGACTCTGATAGACCGCATACGCGCGCCACGTGTGGGTTTCCTCGTTGTTCAGATCGCCGATGACCTCGTGCGCGGTGCGTCCGCCGGCCCCTGCCGGAATCGGATTCGACCGGTACACGACGGTGCCAGCCTGGTTCATCACTTCGAACACATACGAGAGCGGCAGGTTGTTGATGAAGATGCCGGCGGCGTTGTTGATCACGAGTTCGGGCGACAGATCCTCGCTCTCAATACCGCCGACCGGCGCCACGGCACTAGGGGCGGTGGATTTCAGCGTCGCGCCATCTGGTCCGGCCGCGGTCGAACCGGGCGACGCGCCGTCCGGAGCGGTTGGGTGTGGGGAGGCCTGGCTGCAGGCCAGGACAGTGACAGTGGACGCCGCAGCGGCAAACGCGATGAGCTTGTGATGTTTCATAGTTGAATTTCCCGATGGTTTGGCAGCCGTTTAGAACCTGAGCCGGAGACCTACCCCGATCTCCAGCCCACCTGTGTCGAGTTTGAACGTCTCGGATCCTGTGTCGGGGGGAGGGTTGAGGTCGACGCTGCCCCTGCTGTATCGAAGCATCCCCCCCACGCCGGCGGCCCTCATGAAGCCGGCGTCCTTCATGAACATGTACTGCGCGTCGATGCCCACGTGGAATCCTGTTGTCGTATGCTTCTGCCCTTCAACCCGGATGTCGGTGAGGGTGACCGACGTAAAATCCCCGCCGGCTTCAACCAGCGAGAATCCGCTGACGAGTTCGTCTTCGACGGTAAAGAACGTCGGACCGGCGAAGAGCGTCACGCCGAACTCGACCGTCACAGGGACTTGCAGCAGCGCCTGGAGATGAAACGCGCGCTCCTTGTGCTCGAGGCCGGTGGCGGTGCCGCTTGCGCTTCTGAAGGTATCGGTAAAAACCGGGCTGGGAACGCTCGCGTTGACGGTGACGTCGCGAGTGTCCTTACTCACTTGTGTGTACGACACCCCGACAAAGAAGTTGCGGGATACTCTGTAGCCGGCCCCAATGTCGAAAAGCGGTCCGCCTTCGATCGTATGGTTGGCTTCCCATGTTGCGGTCTCCTGATAGATCGGCAAAGTAGCCGTCTGCTTCAGGTCCTGCTTCTGGGTCAGCACCCCGAAGTTCACGTTGACGAAAACCCGGTGCTCCTGAGCGGCAGCCGGCGCGCCCCCCAGCGTGATCGCCGCGAGGACGCAGAGAAACGAACGCATCATTGACCTTTCAACTGTCCATTAGTTTGCTCGCGGTCGTTCGTCGGCGTACGCCCGAGCCCGTTATGTGAGGCTGCGGCCGTGCGCGCGGACCTAAGCGTTTGGGTTTGCGGGGCAGGATGGGAGACCACGCCGACGCTTGAGCTGACTCCGTCCAGGCTGGACAGTCGTTCGCCTGAACGGAGAAAACAGTAGCACGCGTTGATACGGGTGTCCATGCTATCTAGCGGATTTCACACACCCGAACGGTGATACCCGAGACTTCGGACCAGACCGGCGTCGTCGCCCCACCGGCGTCGACGAGCACGTCCCACTGACGCTGACTGCCGCCATTGCCGGAGCAGATGATGTCGCACGAATAGCCGAAGCAGTTGTGGCCCGTTGATTTCAAGAGCAGGCCGAAGCGCCCACCAGGAATATTGTTCCGGTTCAGCGAGTCCGCGACGTTGCGCAGGAACGCCATAATCTCAGGGTCGCCCATGAACCCGAATTTACTGCGCTCGCAACTGAGGATCGCTTCAGGGCTGCTGAAGTTGCACGGCGCACCCGGATTCGGCGCCGGCCCGGGACTTGGACCCGGAGCCGGGCGCGGCGGGCGTCCTGAACGACTCCACGGGAGACCAGGCACTCGCCGTGTCCCCGTCGGACGACAAGACTCGCCAATAGTGAACCGTGTTCGCCGTGAGATCCACGGGCGACACGAACGACGTGTCGAGCCCCGTGTCGTCGAACACCTGGCCGCCGATGGCCCCGGTGAACGCCGGATTCGTGGCAATGTGAAACTCATAGCGAACATAGCCGATCGCGTCGTTGCGATCGGCCCGGCCAACCGTGAACGTGGGCCGGCGTGAGCTCGTCGTCACGCCCCCGAGAGGGGAACGCATCGGCGGCGGATTGAGGAACGCCCTCGGCAGCATGTCAAACGACGCGCTCGCGTACTGGCCATTGTTTGCGCCGTCCTCCGCGCGCGCGCGCCAGTAATATGGGCGACCGAGTTCGAGTCTCTCGATGATGACGCTGGTGCGCCCGCCCTCTCCCTGGGGCACGCCGCTGCGCGCATAGACCTTGTTCGTAAAATCCGCGTTGCTCGAAACTTCGAACGCGTAGGTGAGCGTTCGCACTCCGTTGGTCGCGGCGTTCTCAATCAGCAGCTTGATCGGCTGCTGCGATTCTTTGAACTTGAAGCCCTGCGTCGGCTCGAGAAGCTTCGGCTGGGTAATGTTCACGCCGGCGAGCGGTCCGGCCACCGACGGGCTCAGCGGGTTGGAACTCTTTTTCGCTTCACAGCCCGCGAGCGCGAGCAGGAACACGGCGGGGATTACGGCTGTTGGACGAAGGTGACGCGTCATTGCCAAACCTCGGGTTGTCGTACGCAGTCGGGGGATGCTCAGCCCTGCCGGGATGTGCACACTCTTCTATCGACCCGAACACTGCGCGGCTATAGCTGTCGAGACAACTTTTCAAAGCGGGAGAGTCCAAGAGTAAAAGGGCATTACAGAACCGTCAAGACCGCGTTTTGTCAGATCGATAACGGTTTTGTAATTTCGACCGCGCAGGGCTTAGCTCAACAGTTCCAATAATTTAGGTGGATCAGAGCGTTTCGGAGACGAAGGGGTGACGAGCCCGGTGGCGGCGTCTTCCCAGGTAGGCGACGGCTCCGGATAGAGAGAAGGCCATCATGAGCGCGGCGCCAACGAACGACACGAGGAGGGCCGATTCGAGCGGCAATCCGAGTCGCGAAAAATAGAAACCAAACGTGGCTTCACGCACACCGAAGCCGTTCACGGAGACTGGTGCCATCTGCACCAGGAACGAGATCGGGACGAGGACCGCCAGCTCCGCGAACCCAATGGGGATGCTCATGCTGTACGCGATCGCCGCGTAGAAGCCCACCAGCGCAGCCTGCACCGCGACCGCTCCGGCGAAGCACGCCATCAACGATCCGGGCGCCCTCTTGAAACGCTCGAGTGCGCCACCAAGACGCGAGAGGCGTTCCTCCACCCAATCCTGATGCAGCGCGCGCAGCGGGCGCAGAAGCCGAGGCAGCGCCTGCGGCATCGATACAGCGGGAATGGCGACCATCAGCGCGCCCGCGAAGGCTGTCCACAACAGTGGCGCTCCGACACCTGGTCCGGCGTCGACAAGACGCGGTCCGGCTGTCGCGCCGATCGCGGCCACCAGGATCAACCCCAGCAAGCCGATGCCGCGATCGATCAGCACGATCGTGGCGGCGAGCGTCTTCGAACCTGCAGCCGGGGCCGTGTCGGTGATGCGGACGACGTCGCCGCCAATGTTACTGGGAAGAAAGTTATTGAAGAAGGTCGCGACCAGGAACGACGAGGCGAGGGTCCGGAACCGGAGCGCGACTCCCTGGGCCTTGAGGAGCACGCCCCAGCGCCATGCGCTGACGAGAACCATTGCGAGGTACACCAGCAGCGCCAGCGCCAGCAAGGAGATCGTCGCCGTGCGCGCGATGCTCCAGAGTTTCGAGACATCGATCCGCGAAATGAGGATCGCCATCAGCACCCCGCTGACGACGACCTTGATGAGTGGGATCAGGAGTTTGCGCGACGCCGAATGCTCCCTCGTCATCGCAGGGCGCCCACCGGGTTCTCGAGCGTTCGCTGGATCACTTCGAAGAACGTCGTGGCGATCACCTCATACCCCGCGTCGGTGGGGTGGATGCCGTCGGCGCCCATCAACCCACTCCGCCCGGCCCAGGCCGCGTGCACGTCGACGAGCGTGGCGCCCCGGCCCGCGGCGATCGCGCGGAGGTGACTGTTGTACGGCTCCACACACTCGTGGCATGAGGCCTTGGGGCCGTTGCCGAACGGCGGTAGGGTTGCCACGAACACGGCGGCGCCCTCGTGGCGAGCTTCCTTGACGAGTTCCTCGACCGCCTCGGCCGCTGTCTCGACGCGCCCGGGGGACGCACTGATCAGATCGTTGACGCCATGCATCAAGAGCACAACTTCAGGACGGTGCCGCGACCACGCCTGATAGAAGCGGGGCAAGGCCTGGTCCGCGCGTTCCCCACCAAACCCCTCGTTGGCCATGGTAATGGTTTGCGACGTGTATCGGCCGCTCAGCAAGCCGAGCAAACGAGCGGGGTACCAGTGCGGTCCGGCATCGACGAGGATCGTGGGGACCACCGAAAGCTTGCCCTCGGTGAGGCTGTCGCCGAATGCCATGAATTTCGTTCGCGCGATCACCGGCACGTGCACCACGTTGATCACGAAGCCGCACGTTGCCGCGCGCCCGCCGCCGTCGCTGGCGGTGCAGGTCACTGTGGTCGTGCCGGGTGAAAAGATGGCGCCCGATGCCGGGTGTGCAGCTGATCGTCAGCGGGGCAGATCCGCCGGTGGCTGTCGGGGGATCGAACGCGAGCGTGACGGGTTTGCCACCGACTGAATTCGTGGAAATGTTCGCCGGGCAGCCGACCGTCAGCGGCGGCGGCCCAGACGGCGGGGCGACCGGCGACTTACTGCACGACGGCAGCGACACGAGCACTGCGATCGCTACCAGCCAAGTGCCCGCACGGCGTGAGAGCGATATGATATCGGAGAATTTCACTGTGGAAAGCACACTATTCTATCCGCAGAACCCTTTGTCCGTCAACAGTTCCAGCCATATCGCCACGGCAGGTTCGTGAAGATTCTGATGATCGCGCCGGAGCCGTTCTTCGAGCCCCGGGGCACGCCCTTCAGCGAATATCACCGCATCCGGGCACTCCTCGAATTGGGGCATACGGTTGACCTGGTCACGTATCCCTTCGGGCGTGATGTATCGATGCCGGGGTTGCGTGTGTTTCGCTGCCTGCGTCCGCCGTTCATCCGCGAGGTGCGCATCGGGCCGTCTATGGCCAAGGCGGCGCTCGATCTGACGCTGACCGTGACGGCGCTGCGGCGCGCCCTGTCGGAACGCTACGACGTGATCCACTCGCATGAAGAGGGAAGCTTCATCGGCATCGTGCTCTCGGCGATGTTCGGGATTCCGCATCTCTACGACATGCACTCGAGCCTTCCGCAGCAGCTGACGAACTTTGCGTTCAGCAAGTCGAAGGTGTTGCGCGGCGCGTTTTCGTGGATGGAGCGGCTCGTCATCCGGCGATCGAAGGTCGTCATCGTCATTTGCCAGCACCTGGAAGATACGGTCCGCGAGATCGAGCGCTCGGTGCCGACGGTGCTGATTGAGAATGCGCCGGGATCGGGTGACAGTCCGGTCGCAGGCTCGGGGGCGCGGGTCCGCGAGCAGCTCGGGGTGGGCGCGGCGACGCCGCTCGTGCTCTACACCGGAACCTTCGAGGCGTACCAGGGCCTCGATCTTCTCTTCGACGCAGCCCGCCACGTCGTCGCACGACGGCCGGATGCGCGGTTCGTGCTGGCGGGGGGACGTGCGGATCAGATCGAGGCGGCGCGCGCCGACGCACGCCGCGCGGGTGTCGAGAGTGCCGTCATCTTTGCCGGGCAGCGGCCGGCCGAAGAGATCCCCGCGTTCCTGGATGCGGCCGATGCGCTCGTGTCTCCCCGCAGTAGCGGTACGAATACGCCGCTGAAGATCTATCAGTACCTCCGCTCCGGGAAACCGATCGTCGCGACGCGCCTCCTGACCCACACACAGGTGCTCGACGACGACGTCTCGGTGCTGACACCGGCGACGCCCGAGGGGTTCGCCGAAGGGATCTTGTCGGTGATCGAGGATCCGGCGCGCGGCCGTGCCATCGGCGAACGCGCCCACCACCTGGCGGAAACGAAATACAGCTACGAGGCCTATCTCGCGCGCACGCGCCAGGCCATCGCGCACCTCGGCGTCGGCGTGTCACCGCAGGTCGCCGGAGGCGTCGCGTGAGCGACAGCAAGCCGCGGTCGGATCACTACAGCTATCAGCTCTATGCGGATGCGCAGATGGCGGAGTCCTTCGAGGGGATGCGCTTCAGCGGGCCCGTCGGGCGCTTGATCGCGGAACAGCAAGCGCAGGTGATCGCCTCCTTCCTCGATCCCGTCGCCGGGCAGCAGATCCTCGACGTGGGCACCGGCACCGGCCGCGGCGCCATCGCGCTGGCCGCACGCGGCGCCCGCGTTACCGGCGTGGACGCCTCTGCCGAGATGCTCGCCGTCGCCAGGCGGCGCGCGCAGGAGACCGGTGTGCAGGTGGAGTTCGTTCAGGGGGACGCGCACGGCCTCGCCTACCCGGACCTCTCGTTCGACGCCGTCGTCTGCCTCCGCGTCCTGATGCACACGCCCGACTGGCGCCAGTCGCTCGGCGAACTGTGCCGCGTCGCGAAGCACCACGTGTTGTTCGATTACCCCGCGCTGATGAGCGCCGCGGCCATCCAGTCCGCGGCGCGACGCATGGCCAATGCGACCGGCGGTCACACCGAGGCGTATCGCGTGTTTGCCGACGGCGCCGTGCGTGCGACGCTTCGCGCGAATGGGTTCCAGATCACGGGCATCGATCGCCAGTTCGTACTGCCGATCGCGTTGCACAAGAAGATCGGTTCGGCGGCCGCGACCACGCGCATCGAACGCCTGTTTCGGCACGTGGGCTTGAACTGGCTGCTCGGATCGCCGGTCACCGTCGTGGCGGAGCGTTGCGCGTCCTAGTCACCGGCGCGACCGGTTTCACGGGCGGCCATCTCGCCAGGCAGCTCGCCGCGCGCGGCTACCAGGTGCGCGCGCTTGTGCGCGGGATAGCCGAGGGTCAGCCCGGAATCGACTTTGTTCCCGGCGACCTTCGCGACCGTGCAAGCCTCGAGCGCGCAGCGTCGGGCGTCGACGTCGTGTACCACATCGCCGCGATTTACCGCCAGGCGGGGCTGAAAGATGCCGAGTACCGCGCGGTGAATGCGGAGGCCGTCCGCAGCGTGATCGAGGCCGCCGGCCGAGGCGGCGCACGCCGTGTTGTGCACTGCAGCACCGTCGGTGTCCACGGCGATGTCGAGCACCCCCCCGCCAACGAAGAGGCGCCGCTGAAGCCAGGCGACATCTACCAGGTGACGAAGCTCGAAGGGGAGCGTATGGCGCTGCAGGCGGCGCGCGACACGGGCGTCGAAGTGGTGATCGCGAGGCCGACCGGGATTTACGGCCCCGAGGACCGGCGTCTGCTGAAACTGTTCCGTGGCGTTGCGCGGCGGAAGTTCGTCATCCTCGGGGACGGGCGCATCTACTACCACCTCACCTACATCGACGATCTCGTCGAAGGTTTCCGCTTGTGCGGCGAAGTGCCGCAGGCGGCTGGGCGCACCTACATCCTCGCCGGCGGGGAAGTGACGACCCTGAACGAGTTGGTGGCCCTGGTGGCGGAAGAAGCGAACGTGCCGCCGCCGAGGATGCACCTGCCGGTGTGGCCCTTCTGGCTGGCCGGCGCCGCCTGCGAGGCGGTGTGCGGCCCGCTCGGCCTCGAGCCGCCGATCTACCGCCGCCGCGTGGACTTCTTCACCAAGAGCCGCGCGTTCGATATCAGCCGCGCGCGTGCCGAGCTCGGCTACAACCCGCGGGTCTCGCTGCGCGAGGGGATACGGCGGACGCTGGAGTGGTATCGCGCCACCGGATGGCTCTAGCGCTCACTCAACTCCCAATTCCTCAACTCCCAACTCCCAATTCACACGTGGCGCATCATTCAGTTGCCTTCATCGCCGACGAACTGGCTAGGTGCAGCGACGATGATGTCTATTGAAGATGCGGCGAGCGCGCAGCGCCAGCCGCCTCCCCCAATTGGGAGTTGGGAGTTGTGAAGTTGGGAGTTGACGGCGTCGGCCCGAGCGTCAGTTCGGCCGACAGAGGTACACGCGCGGCATTACTTCTTCTCCGCCGGGGCAGGGGTCGCGCTCGATTCGCACCATCTCCGCGGCGTGCGCGTCGACAACCTTCTCGTACTCCCGGATGCGCACGAAGTCGCTCGACTTCACGACGATCCGTTCGTCGGTGAGGAAGGTCAGCGCATAGGACACCCAGTAGCGAGAGGCGGCGTAGCGCACGCCGCGGGCGTCGAGATGCGCGATCAGGGTGCGCCGGATGTCTTCCGGCGGGTGGCGCAGGTACTCGTTCCAGAGCTGGACGTGCGGGATCGCGACGATCGTAAACCAGGCAAACACGAGCGCGAGCCAGGCGCGCCTGACGGGGCGCTGCGGATCAGCCGCGAGGAACCAACCAGATAACCCGGCAGCGCCGAGCAGCGACAGAAGCTCGTACCGCATGTAATAGAAGTCGATCGCCCCGCAGCGTCCGACCACGTAGCCGGTGATCGAAAAGAGCGCGGTCAGGACGAGGAACGCGCAGAACTCCAACCCGCGCAGTCGCCGCGAAAACGCGATACCCACCGCTGCCGTCACGACGATGACCGCGAGGAGGGCGCCGCTAAATGTCAATCCCTGCTGCACGCTGGTCACCACACCAAAATCGCGGAGTGGTTCCGGCAGCGTGCCGAAGAGCACCGGCCAGTGCTCGGTCGCCAGTTTGTAGAAGCCCGTGGCGGCGGTTTGCGGATCGATGCAGATGCGGTTGGTGAGCTCCGTGATGTTGTCGCTGGATCGATAAACGTCCGCGAGCGACGTGCCGGGGCCGGCGCCGGACGAGTATTGCTTGATCCATTGCACGAAACCCCAGACGCCAGCCGCGACCACGACCGTGACGCCTCGCCGGCGGAGCCCCGGAGCGCTGAGCAGGTCGCGTCGCGCAAGCTCGATGGCGACGAGGGCGGCAAATCCGTAGAGCGTGAACTCGCGGTGAAGGAATCCCAGGCCGAACACGACACCGCACCACAGGGGCCGGCCGCGCAGAGTCCAAATGAGGAGTGCGTAGAGAAACGGCTCGACGTTGCCACCGTTCGCTTCAACCAGGCGTGCCGAGGTGCCGGCGGATGGCAGCGCAAAGAATAGGGTGGGGATGACGGCGGTGAGCGGCGCGAGCCCGGCATCCCGGGCGAACCCCCTGAGCAGCAGGTATCCGATCGCGCAGTTGATCGCCAGCAGCGGAAGCTTCAGCGCCGTCACGGAGCTGCCGAAGACCAGGAACACTGGGGCGGCCAGCCACGACTCGGTGGCCAGCATATAGCTCTGCCCGTACCAGAACACGGGAAAGGCCCGTCCCTCGGCCAGGTGCTTCGCCATGAGGCCCGTAATGGCCTGGTCGGAGTCGAAATGCGAGCCTTCCCAAAAGACAAAGACCGCGGCGCGGAACGCGATGACCGCGACGACGAGGGCGACGGCCATCCACCAGTCACGGCCGGTGTCCCGCGGCGAGCGCATAGGCTGATCAGCCATCCGCCGATATCATATGAGCCATCGGATGACCGAAATCCCGCGCGCACAGGATCAACTGTTCAACGAACGCCAGTCGGCGCGTGAAAAATACGCCGCTCTCGTCGTCGGCAAGCCAGGGTGGGGGGCGCTGATCCAGCACGAGTTCGTCACGCTGGTGTCGCAGAACGTCCCCGGCGCGTTGGGCCTGGCACTTCGCAAGGCCCTCTATCCCTCGCTGCTCGGCCGCTGCGGGCGGAACGTCGTCTTCGGCCAGAACGTCGTCCTGCGGCATCCCCACAAGATCCACATCGGCGACAACGTCGTGGTGGACGACAACTGCCTGCTCGACGCCAAGGGGGAGGGGAATCGGGGTATAGCGATCGGGAGCGGCGTGTTCATCGGCCGCAACACGATCCTCTCCTGCAAGAACGGCGATATCGACGTCGAGGATGGCGCGAATATCGGCTTCAACTGCGAGCTGTTTTCCGCCAGCCGCGTGCGCATCGGCCGCAACACGTTGCTGGCTGCGTACTGCTACGTCATCGGCGGCGACCACGACTTCAGCGATCCCGGACGCGCGGTGCTGGAGCAATCTCGCACCTCGCAAGGCGTGGACGTGGGCGAGGGGGCGTGGTTGGGCGCCGGCGCCAAGGTGCTCGACGGAGTCACCATCGGCAACCGGGCAATCGTTGGCGCGGCAGCCGTCGTCCGGGACTCGGTGCCGGAGGGGGCCATTGCCGTCGGGATCCCGGCGCGGGTCATCGGTCACCGTGAAGGGGCGGCGCAGTCGTGAGCGACGCCGGCACAGCGCAGCGAAAACTGAACGTCCTTCAGGTCTGCGACCATCTCGGCTGGGAAGGCTCGCGCATGCACGGCGTGAAGCGTCTCTTCGCGTGGATGATTCCACGCTTCGACGCGAATCGCTACAACGTGTCGCTCGTCAGCTTGCGCAAGAAGGACCTTTCCGAGGAGACGCTCGAATCCTTCGGCGTGGACATCACCTACCTGCACAAGGGCAAGTTCGATCCTTCGACGTTGACGGCACTGCTGAAGGTCATCGACCGCAAGAAGATCGACATCCTCCACCTGCATGGCTATGGGGCGACGACGTTCGGGCGGATGGCGGGGGCGTTCAGGCGGTTGCCCACGATCGTGCACGAGCACGCCAACCTGACGACCACGCCGTGGTTCCAAAAGGTCGCCGACGCGGTGCTCGAACCGTCCACCGATATCGCGATCGCCGTCTCGAAAAGTACCGCTGATTTCCTGATCAACGCGCGCCAGTTGCCGCCAGACAAGGTCAAGACCGTCTATCTCGGTGTGCCGCTGGACGAGTTCAGCCGCGAACGCTCACCGCAGGAAATCGCAGAAGCCCGGCAGGAGCTTGGTGTGTCGTCCGGAGAGTGTGCCGTCGGGACCGTCACGCGTCTGCACGACTCCAAGGGAAACAACTACCTGATCGACGCCGCGGCGCTCGTGCTGAAGGAACGTTCGAACGCGAAGTTCTTCATCGTGGGAGAAGGGCCGTTGCTCCCCGATCTTCAGCAACAGGCGCAGGCGCTCGGTCTCGACGATCGTTTCGTGTTCCACGGGTTTGCGAAGGACGTGGCTGCCGTGGTGTCGGCCTTCGATCTCAGTGTCTTCCCCTCGCTCTGGGAAGGCACGCCGCTGACCGTGTTCGAGGCGCTCGCGATGGGCAAGCCGATCGTCGCTACCGACGCGGACGGCTTGCTCGACGTTCTCACGAACGATCACGATGCCGTCATCGTGCCTAAGCGCGACGCCAGGGCGCTCGCCACCGCCATCGTCAGGATGATGGACGATGAGCCGCTGCGGGCGCGGCTGGGGGCCGAGGCGCGCAGGACGGGGCAGCAGTACGACATCGCGGCGTTCGTCCGGAAGATGGAGCGCCTCTACGACATCCTTCATCGCGTGTCGCGGCCGACCCACCGCCGCGGCGTGCTCGCGGCCGACCTGGAGTTCCTCGCCCGTTGACGACGAACTTCCGTCCGGGCGCCGTCCTCGCGCTGCTTCTGCTCTGCGTGTATGGCGGCATCGCGCTGAGCGTGGACTTCCCGCAGACCGCGATGGGGATCCAGAGCGACGAGGCCACCTACTACATGATGGGACACAGCCTCGTCGAGGACGGCGATCTCACGTATCGCCGCGACGATCTCGTCCGCGTGTGGAAGGAATTCGAGTCCGGTCCGGCAGGTGTGTTCCTCAAGCAGGGCAGCGACGTTCTCGAGTGGGGGTTCATGCGGCGCCCACCGTTTTTCTGGACGCGGACGCAGGCTGACCCGGATAGTTCGCGCCTCTACTACGGCAAGTCGTTCATCTATCCGTTGTTCGCCGCCCCTTTCGTGAAGGTGTTCGGCACCAACGGCTTTCTCTTCTTCCACGCCCTGCTCCTGGCCGGCGTGACGTGGTGCGCGTATCTGTTCCTGCACGCGCGAGCACCGGCGCTCCCGTCAGCTCTGCTGGCGGGCGCGTTCGTCATGGCGACGGTGGTGCCGGTCTATTTCGTCTGGATCACGCCAGAGCTATTCAACTTCGCGCTCGGTTGCTTTGCGTACTTCTGCTGGCTCTACAAGGAAGTGGCACCGGCCGACCGGATGCCGAGGCATCTGCGCTGGCTGGCGGGAGGACGGAGCGACGTCGTCGCCGCGCGTCATTCTCGGGATCGCGACGTTCTCGAAGCCTACGAATGCGCTGCTGATGGTGCCGATCGGGATCTATCTGCTGTGCAGGTGGCGGTTCGGTCGCGTCGGTTGGCGAGCGCGCTGTTCGCCGTCGCCGCCGCCGGCCTGTTCCTGGTGAACATGGCGATCTCCGGCGAGTGGAACTACCAGGGTGGGAGCCGCCGGACGTTCTACTTCGAATTCCCGTTCCAGACGCCGGAGGCGACCTTCCAGGGGATCGAGACGAAGAGCATGGCGCGCGATGAGGCGCTCACCGACGTCCTTTTCAACCAGTCCGTGTTCTGGACGAACCTGGGGCATAACCTCAAGTGGTACTTCGTCGGACGCTACTCGGGCTTGGTTGCGTACTTCGCGCCCGCGGTGTTCGCCATGATTGCGTTCCTCGCCGGCGCTCGGCGGCGGCCGCTCTGGCAGTGGCTGGTGTTCGGGTCCGCCGTGGCCCAGATTCTCCTCTTCGTGATCTCGCTTCCGTACACCTGGTTCGGCGGCGGAGGATCGGTCGGCAACCGCTACTTCATGGGGGCGTACGGCATCTTCATTTTCCTGATGCCACCGATTACGTCTGCGGCCCTCGCGGCTGTCCCCTGGATCGTCGGCGCGCTGTTTGTCGGCAAGCTGGTCGTGAATCCATTCGTCTCGTCCTTCAAACCGGGGACGTACGCGGATGCGGGCCCGCTCCGAATTCTTCCCGTCGAGATCTCCAACATCAATGACCTGCCGATCATGACGGATCGGGAGGCGCGCGTCGGGTGGTTTGGCGACAGTCCGGGCCACGCGCCAGGCACGAAGGACCCTGGTTTCCAGATCTACTTCGTCGATCGGAACGCCTACAAGGAAGCGGACAAGGCGTTCTGGGTGAAAGGTGAATCGAGGGCCGACCTTCTCATCAAGACCGTTCCCGTCATCGAATCGGGTGGCACCGTTCGCCCGGCAAGACGCCTGACGCTCACGCTCTTGGCCGGCCCGCTGCCGGTGACCGTCAAGGCGCGCGTCGGCGGGCGCGATCAGGAAGTGCTCGTGCCCGCGGAAGACTCACGCCAGATCACCTTCGCGCTCGACGATCCATTTCCGTACATGGATAAGGACGACAACAAGCCGAGGTTCGTGTGGTCGGCCTCGATATCCGCGAGTAGCGGGTTCGTCCCGGCCTTCCACAATATCGGCGACAAGGACGTCCGGTTCCTCGGCGTCCGCGTCAAGCCGTTGCTCATCGAATGAGCCGGATCGCCGTCGTTACGTCGAGCCCGCCGATGGTCGAAGGGGGTCACATGGTGATCGCCCGCGAGCTCGTGCGCGCGTTGCGCGAGGCGGGTCATGACGCGGAAATCATCGTGACGCCGCAGAACCGCTTCGGGCGTCAGGCATCGGCGTACGTCGCGACATGGCTGACCGACGTCGGCACCAGCGACGGCCGCCGCATCGATCAGGTGATCTCGCTGCGCTTCCCGAGTTATGCCGTGCGCCACGAGCGCCACGTCTGCTGGCTCAACCACACCATGCGCGAGTATTACGACCTGTGGGACCGATTTAGCAGCACCCTGGGCCGGCGCGGGCTTCTCAAGGAGCGGATCCGGCGGCGAGCCATGCACGTGGCTGACCGGTACCTGCTGACGCGCAACGTGACGAACCTCTTCGTTCAGTCGCGCACCATTCAGCAACGCCTGGCGATGTGGCCGGAGCTGAAGTCCACGGTGCTCTATCCGCCGGCGCCGCAGCGGCCGTACAGGTGCGAGGCATACGGCGATTACTTCTTCATGGTGTCGCGACTGACGCCGCTGAAACGCGCCGATCTCCTGATCGAGGCGCTCGGCACTCCGGATGGCGCGGGCATCCGCGCGGTGATTGCGGGGGACGGCGAAGACCGGCCGCGATTGGAGGCGCTCATCTCGCGCCTTGGGCTTCGAGACCGCGTGACACTCCTCGGCCGCATCGACGACGACCAGATGCTGGAACACTATGCGCGCTGCCGGGCCGTCGTGTTCCCGCCGGTTCAGGAGGACTATGGCTTCGTGACCGTCGAAGCCTTCGCCTCTCGCAAGCCCGTCGTGACCTGCCGGGACAGTGGAGGGCCGGCAGAACTGGTGGCCGACGGCGTCAACGGCGCCGTCTGCGAGCCGACAGCCGCGGGCCTTGCATCCGCGCTCCGACAGCTCATCGACGACTCCGGGCGCACCGAGCGGCTCGGGGCGGCGGCGTTCGAGTCGGGTGTCAAACTCAACTGGCCCGAGACGATTCGCCACCTCACGTCGTAGACTGGGTTCGTAATGTCGTACGCGTCACCCCTCGAAACGAGAATCGCCAAGAGAGTCACCAAGGCGATCACCGAATACAACCTGATCGAAGACGGCGACCGCGTGATGGTCGGGCTGTCGGGCGGCAAGGACAGCTGGGCGCTGATCCAGGTGTTGGACGTGCTGCGACGACGGGCGCCGATCTCTTTCAGTCTCGTCGCCGTGACCGTCGATTCGGGCTACAACGGCTACCGCCACGATCTCATCTCCCGTACCTGCGAGGCGCGTGGCTGGGAATACCGGATCGAGCACACGGACATCGGGGACACGATCGAAGAAATCCTCGAAGCCAGCGATACGCCCTGTTCGCTGTGCGCGCGGCTGCGCCGCGGCGTTCTCTACCGGATCGCCAAGGACGTCGGTGCCACGAAGATCGCTCTTGGGCACCATCTCGACGACTTCGTCGAAACCCTGCTGCTCAACCTGTTCTTCGCCGGAAGCCTCAAGGCGATGCCCGCCCGCCTGGTCTCCGACAACGGCGAGCACGTCGTCATCCGGCCGCTGGTGTACATCACCGAGGGTGAAGCCCGCACGTATGCGAAGGAAAGCCAGTTGCCAATTATTGGCTGCTGCTGTCCCGCGTGCGGCGATCTCAGCCTTCAGCGGCAACGCATCAAGCGGCTGATCGCCGAGCTCGAAGTCGAACATCCCGAAATCAAGAGCTCGATGATCCGGGCGCTCGGCAACGTCGCCGGCCGGCATCTGCTCGACAAACGTCTAAATCCTCTGCCGGAGCTGCGCGAGGCAGCATTGGCCGGCGGCGCGGTGCCGCTTCGGGTCGTCCGGCCTGCCGTGTCGTAGCTCGGTCATTTGGAGTTTCCGCTTTGAAACACTGTGTCGCATTTGCCTGTGCGCTGCTGTGTGCCGGTAACGCCTTGGCACAACAGCGCCCGCTCGTCACCGAAGATCCGGAAACCGTCGGCACCGGACTGATCCTCGTCGAAGCCGGGTTCGATCATCAGCAACGTGTCTTCTTCCCGGTGTCGGGGCTGACCGGCGATCTGCTGCGGCTGCCGACCCTGGGGTTCAGCTTCGGCGTGGGTTCGATCGCAGAGATCCAGATCGACGGCACTCCGTGGCAGCGGTTGAACGTCACGGAACGCGAACGCGCGCCACTGTCGAGCCTGCTAGATTTCACCGGCGATCGTACGACGGACGTCGATGACATCGTCGTCGGGGGCAAGGTGCGGCTGGTGCCGGAAGGCCCCGGGCGTCCGGCGATCGCTCTGCGGTTCGCGACAAAGTTGCCGAACGCGAGCAACGAGAGCGGCCTGGGCACCGACACGATGGATTTCTATTTTGCGACGCTGGTGGGGAAGACCGTGCAGTCGGTGCGGTTCGTCGGCAACGTCGGGTTCGGCATCCTCAGCGATCCGATCGAGGGACACGAGCAGAACGACGTGGTGGCGTACGGGTTCTCGATCGCGCGCGCGATTGCCGAAGGAGTGGAGATCGTCGGCGATATCAACGGCCGCGTGGGGTTCAATCCCGTCGAAGAGGTCCCGCCGGGGACCGAGAATCGCGGCCAGATCCGCCTGGGCGCCCGCTTCACGAAAGGGACTGTGCGGCTCGACGGCGGCATCATCGTCGGACTGACGTCACGCGATCCGTCGTTCGGCTTCACGGGCGGCCTGACGTGGGTGTTCCGGGCCTTTACCGTTCAGCCTTGAGCGGCACGCCGGCGATTTCCGCGCAACGCCGGACGGCTTCGTCACCAGGATCTCCGCTGCCGGCGAGACCAGTGCGGCGCAGGACGTCCGACAGGTAAATCGCCATCTCCTTCCGCTGGACGTGGACGACCTCCGCGCCGAGCGTTTCACAGTTCGGGGCCACCGGGTGAGCGAGCTCCGGGCGCTCGAGCATCACGCGAACCACGTCGGCGGACGCTTCTCCGTAGAGTGCTGCGATGTGGCGGGTCACGGCGGTGGAGAACTCGACCCCGGCGGCGCGCGCGGTTTCGATCGCCAGCGCCTCGTGATCCGCGATGCCGGCGCCGGGGAGCACGGTGGTGGCCGTTCGCGACCTGGGCAACCGCGTTCCCAGGATCCTGCCAGCCATGGTGACCGCGCGCTCGGCGACGCCGCGCGCCGTGGTGTACTTCACACCGATCACCGTCATGGCGCCTGCGGCACCGTCCTGCGTGTGGTCTCGGATCTCCGGCTCAGGTCTCAGGTCCGGCTTTCCATGTTTGTCCGCGATCGCCGGAACAACGCCTCGATGGACCAGGCGGACGTCGCTGCGGGTCAGGCGCAACGCCGGAAACGCTTCATTCGCCTGTGCGATGAACGCCTCGATCTCGGCGTCGCTGACGTCGACCGCATCAGGATGGACGAACGTCTCCGAATGGCCGGTCCCGACAATAGCGCGTCCGCGCCAGGGGACGAGCGTGAGCATCCTGCCCGCCGCCGTGGGCGCGGCGAGCGCGATATCGCTCGCCGGTTTCGATGTGACGAGGTTGATGGCCTTGAGCAGCTGGAACGGACGGTTCACGCCGAACATCGTCATGATCGTTCCCGCGGCCGCGCCAGCGGCGTTCACGGTGAGCCGCGCGCGGATGTCGAACTCACGACCCGTTTCCCGGTCCCGCACGCGCATTCCGTTGATGCGCGATCCAGATTTCAGCGCACTGACAGCCTCCACGTAGTTGGCAAGGTCTGCGCCGGCGCGGTCGGCCGCCTCGGCAAACGCCACGGTCAGGCGATCACTCTCGACCAATTGATAGTCGTACCACTGCGCACCGCCGGTGAGGGCACGCGGGTTGATCCCCTGGAAAAGACGGAGCGTGGCGGCCTTCGACAGCAGCTTCGCAGCTGGCAGGTGGAGTTCGGGCTCAACACCCTGGTTACGCTTCCGGCCCAACCAGGCGTCCACCTTGAACGCGCCGCGAAGGGCGAGGCGGTTCTTGAACGCGGATCGATACGTACCGACGAGAAAGGGGAGCGGACGAAGGAACCACGGGGCGATGCGTGCGAGCGCGCGACGTTCGAGAATGGACTCGCGGGCGCGATCCAGACGTCCCGTCTGCAACGTGCGCAAGCCGCCGTGCGCTGTCTTCTGATGATTGAACGACGCGCCGCTGCCGAAGTCCGACGCCTCGACGAGCGCCGTGCGCAGGCCTCGGCTCGCGGCATCGTACGCGATCGTCAATCCGTAGATGCCGCCACCGACGACGAGCAGATCGTATTCAGTGGCTTCGAACCGGCTCGGATCGCGGGGGCGCATGCTGGAGCTTTTACTTTATAGTAAGCGCCGTGCTCCCGACGACCGCTGATGTCCGTACGTATTGGAACCAGCACATACACGATCTCGATATCTCGACTGCTCATCCAGGATCCCCTGAGTTTTTCCGCGACCTGGATCAGTACCACTTCGAGAAGCTCCATCACCTCCCGCGGCTGATCGACTTCGACGCCTACAAGGGTCGTCGTGTGCTCGACGTGGGCTGCGGCGCGGGGACCGACCTGGCGCGATTTGCCCGTGGTGGCGCGATCGTGAGCGGCATCGACATTTCGAGTGCGGCAATCGAGTTGGCGCGCAAGAACTTCGAGCAGCAGGGTCTACCGGCCGACCTTCGCGTCGCCGACGGCGAGCAACTGCCGTTCGAGGCCGAGACCTTCGATCTCGTGTTCGCGCACGGGGTGATTCAGTACACGCCCGACACGCAGAAGATCGTGGACGAATGCCGACGGGTGCTGAAGCCTGGCGGGCAGGCGATCTTCCAGGTTTACAACCGCGTGTCCTGGCTCAACGCGCTGTCAAAGCTGATGAAGGTTCCGCTCGAGCACGAGGATGCGCCGGTGCTCAAGAAGTTCAGCGCCGGAGAGTTTCGCAGTCTCCTCAGGGGTTTCAGCGACGTTCGCATCGTGGAGGAACGGTTCCCGGTGAAATCGCGTCTACACGGCGGCTGGAAGGGGACGCTGTTCAATACCTTCTTCGTGGGTACCTTCAACGCGCTCCCGCGAGGCCTCGTGCGCCGCTTCGGTTGGCATCTGCTCGCCTTCTGCCGCAAGTAGATGCCGATCACACTCGTCAAGGCGCATGCCTTCGGCAACGACTTCCTGCTCGTCGACGAAGGGGAGCTTCCACCAGCGATGGATCGCGTGGCGTTCGCGCGCGCGGTCTGCGAGCGGCACCGCGGGATCGGAGGCGACGGGCTCATCGCCTACTCCGCGACTCGCCACGCCGTCCGCATGTCACTGCTGAATGCCGACGGGAGCTATTCCGAGGTCTCTGGCAACGGCGTGCGCTGCCTGGCCGCGTGGATCGCTGACCGGCAGGCGCTGAAGCCCGGCGGATCGGTCGAGGTCGCAACGGATGCCGGGACCAAACGGCTCGAACTGCTGGACATTCTCGGCGGGCGTTATGTATTCCGCGCCCAGATGGGTGAACCCGAGCAGGTGTCGCAGGCTCGCATCGACGTCAACGGCACCACGATCGACGCAGTGACCTTGCGCGTCGGCAATCCGCAGTGCGTGGTGCTCGGCGAAGTGAGCCAGGAGCGGCTGCACTCGATCGCGGCCGCCTTGGCAGTGCACCCTCATTTTCCAGCCGGCACGAACGTGGAGCTCGCGACGGTGGAGGCGCCGAATCGCGTGCGCATCCTGATCTGGGAGCGTGGCGTGGGTCCCACCGAAGCGTCGGGGACCGGCGCCTGCGCGGCCGCGGTTGCGGCCATGGAGTACGGGGGCGCCGATCGTGACGTCAGTGTCGAGTCGCCCGGCGGCACGCAGCGCGTCGAGTGGACCAGTGACGGTCTGTTCCTGACCGGCTGGGCGGAACTGACCGCCGTCTGCGAATGGCGACTCGAGATCCCGCGGCATGCGTAAGGCGCACGAAGCCGTTGGCTCGATGGAGGTCTATTCGCCGGCCGAGGAACTGTTCAACCGGCGACGACGCACCGTTGGGTTGTTCCTCGGCCCCCTCGTACTGATCGTTATCGTCCTCGCGCCGATTCCCATTCCCTTTGCCGCCCATCGCCTTGCCGGCATCCTCGCGATGATGGTGGTGCTGTGGATCACCGAAGCCCTGCCGTTGGCCGTCACCGCCCTGATCGGTCCGGTGCTCGCCATCGTGCTGCGCGTCGCCCCGGCTCGGACGGCGTTCGCCCCCTTCGCCGACCCCATCATCTTCCTGTTCATCGGCAGCTTCATGCTCGCTGAAGCGATGTTCGTGCACGGCCTCGACCGCCGCATCGCCTTCAGCGCCCTGTCGTGGCGGGCGGTCGGGAGTAGCCCGACACGGATGCTGATTGTGTTCGGCGGGGTGACGGCGGCGATCTCGATGTGGATCAGCAACACCGCCACGACCGCGATGATGTTCCCCATTGGCCTGTCGATCGTGGCGCACCTGACCAAGGGGCGCGAGTCGGAGCGTGGCAGCCGGGAGTTCGCCACCGCGATGATGCTGATCTGCGCGTTCGGTGCCTCGATCGGCGGGATCGGCACCCCGATCGGGACACCTCCAAACTTGATCGGCATCGGCATGCTCAATCGCATCGCGGACGTGAAGATCACGTTCTTTCAGTGGATGCTGCTCGGCGTTCCAATCGTCGTGCTGTTGTTCGGGTTCCTCGTTGCCTATTTCTATTTCCGAACGCTGAAGGGGTTGATCGTCGATACGTCCCAATCCGAGCACTTCCAAGAGGAACTGCGGCGGCTTGGTCCCTTGAGCCGCGGGCAGCGTAACGTCCTGGTTGCCTTCGGCGTCACGGTCACGCTGTGGTTATTGCCCGGCCTGCTCGCGATCGTTGGCGCCGGTGAGACGGCCTTCGCGAAGGGATTCGCCGCGGCCGTGCCAGAGTCCGTCGCGGCCGTCTGCGGAGCGATCCTGCTCTTCATCCTCCCGATTGCCTGGCGCGCGCGCCGGTTCACGCTGACGTGGGAAGAAGCCGTGCGCATCGACTGGGGCATCATCCTGCTTTTCGGCGGGGGCCTGAGCATGGGGGAGCTGGCGTTCTCCACCGGACTGGCCGAAGCCATGGGACGCGGGATCACCTCCTGGCTGCCCAGCCAGTCCGAGCTTGCCCTCACGGTGCTCTTCGCCGCGGTCGCAATCGTGATGTCGGAGGCCGCCTCGAACACGGCGTCCGCCAACATGGTCGTGCCCATCGCGATTGCCGTCTCACAGGCCGCCGGCGTTCACCCGCTGCAGCCCGCACTCGCCGCCACCCTTGGCGCATCGATGGGCTTCATGATGCCGATCTCGACTCCGCCCAACGCCATCGTCTACAGCTCGGGGCACGTGCCGATCACCGCGATGATGCGCCACGGCGTGGCGCTGGACGTCGCGGGGTTCGTGGTCATCGTCGTGCTGGTGCAGGTACTGGGCGGGGTCCTGCGATAGGCGCTCGTCCTGCCGCCTCCCAAGCCGCGGCTCAGTTGGGCAGTGGGGGGACTCGTGGGGCTAGGAAACTTCAGAATCGTACAGAACTCCCGAAAAGTTGAGTCCGACGAACGTTGGTTCTGGGTTCGGTTCGGCACGACGAGGTTTCGCGGTGGACTTCGCGGACGGAACGGATCTGCGCCGATCCGTCGTCATCAGCGTCATCCGCGGCAAAGTCTTTTTCTGGTTTTGGTTCTGAGTTCTTAGTTCGGAGTTCTGAGTTCTAAGTTTCACAGTCGCCCAAGCCACCTCACGGCTCGAAACACCAACGACCGTCGCTACGCCATCAGCGCACCGTCCACGCGTGAACTCGCCCCGGGGCGAGTTCGACGGACACCGCGGCGCACGAACGGACATTAACCACCGTTCACCTCTCACGCCCCGCAGCAGTGCTTGTACTTGTGCCCACTGCCGCACGGACATCGTTGGTTCCGTCCGACCCGTCGAGTCGAGCTCAAGCCCGGAACGATCCTCTGGATAGGTCCCATCGAAGCGCCCAGCTCTGTGGTCGACCGCCTGTCGGCTCTGTCCCCATCCGAACCAGCGGTAGCGCGGCGGGGCGTTGAGAATCACGTACAGCAGAAAGGCCGCGAGCAGAACGGTCCCTGACGCGAGCCACATGCTCATGCCGAGGGTCGGCGCGATGAGTGGGGCCACGGCAAGCGCGACGACCGTCGCCGCGGCGAACCACCAGCCCCGGTGGGAACCTGGAGCTTTACGTCGGGAGCGAATCATGTGTGTTGCGGCTCACGTCGTACACAGCCGACGTGGACTTCGAGCAGGACAGGCATCGCAGCGACTGAGACACCGGCAAGCGATGCGGGTGGCAGAAACTGCGACACGGCTCAGCGCCGTCGACGGCCAGGCTTGGTCGTCTTTGGCGCGGCTGCGGCGTCGAGCGCGAGTAACCGCTCGTTGATTTCGGCGGTGAGCGCGCGCGCGGCATCGCGCGCTTCCAGGTAGGCGCCGGTGCTCAGCGACGCGCGCGCTTTTTGCAGCGTCACTTCCGCTGCGGCGTGCGCCTTCCGCGCTTCCGGCAACTCACCCTTCGGCACTCTCGAGGATTCAGCAGTGACTCGAGTGTTCAGTCGCTGCACGGCGGCGCTGGCGGCGGTGATCGCGCCTTCCGCTTCGCTTCGTACGCGCGCCTTGCCATCAGCGGCGCCGCGCGCGGCCTCTTGTGCCCGGTCGTAGGCGTCGAGGGCGCGCGTCAGGGCCAGGCGGTTGTCGCTTTGCGCGACGGCGTCGTTGGCCTGCTGGAGGGCGGAGGTCGCCGCCGCGAACGATTCCCGCGCGTAGACCTCTGCGCCGGCAGCGCGGGCGGCGTCGATCGCCCCTTGCGCGCGGTCCAGTTCTTTCTGGGGCGGGGAGCCGCATGCCGAGAGGAACAGAACCAGGGGCAACAGGAGAGCGAGCGGGGCGCGCATCAACCAAGAAGTATACGGCGGGATATCATGAAGACCGTAGCCACGAACGATCGTCCGCGCGAGAAACTTGAACGACTCGGCGCGGCGGCGCTCGGTGACAACGAATTGTTGGCCATCGTGCTCGGCCACGGTCGGGCGCAGGCGAGCGCGCTCGACCTGGCCAACGCGCTGCTGGGCCCGGGAGGTTTACGCGCCCTGGTGCGCGCTCGCTACGAGGAACTCATCAAGGTGAAGGGCATCGGCGCCGCGCGCGCCGCCCAGGTGCTCGCGGCGATCGAGCTCGGTCGCCGCACCCTTGCCCGTGGCCACGAGGAACGGCCGCGCCTGGCCACACCGCGGGCGGTCGCCGAGTTCCTGCTGCCGCAGTTCGGCAATCGGCCGGTCGAGCACTTCGGCGTGCTGCTGCTCGACACGAAACATCGCGTCCTGAGGGCGTCAGTGCTCTCGGTCGGAACTCTCGACGCGAGCATCGTCCACCCGCGGGAAGTGTTCAGGGAAGCCGCCGCGGTCGGCGCCTCGGTCATCGTGCTGTTCCACAATCACCCATCGGGCGATCCGGAACCGAGCCAGGACGATGTGCAGTTGACCGAACGGATGGTGGCGGCAGGGGTGTTAATGGGAATCCACGTGATCGATCACGTGATCCTGGCGGACGTGCGGTATTACAGCTTCCGCGAGCAGAGAAGGTGCTGACGGTTGGCAAAGACGCTCTATTTCGACTGTTTCTCGGGCGCATCGGGCGACATGATTCTCGGCGCCCTCCTGGATCTCGGCCTGCCGATCGAGGACTTGCGCGCCTCGCTGGGAAGCCTGGCAGTCGAAGGCTTGGACGTCAGCGCCGACCGGGTCCTCCGCGCTGGCGTTTCTGCGACGAAGTTCAAACTGGCCGGCGCCTCAGACGCGGACGCCCACGCGCACGCCCATCAGCACTCTCATGCGCACGAGCACTCTCATGCGCATGAGCATCCTCACGCCCATGAACACGTTCACGGCTCCAGCCAGCCTACTCACGGCCCCCATGACCATCATTCGCTAAAAGAGATCACCGGTTTCATCAATCGATCGGCGCTCGCCTCCCAATCGAAGCAACGCGCCATCCATCTGTTCGAGCGGCTCGCCGAGGCAGAGGCCGCCATACACGCCATGCCAGTCGAGAAGGTGCACCTGCACGAAGTGGGGGCCCTCGATTCGATCGTCGATATCGTCGGCTGCGTGTATGGACTGGACCAGCTCGGCGCCGACGCGATCGTGTCTTCGCCGCTCAACGTCGGCAGCGGGACAGTGACGTGCGCGCACGGAGTCTTCCCGGTCCCCGCCCCGGCGACCGCACGGCTGCTGCAGGGCGTGCCGATCTACGCGGGTGACGTGCAAATGGAGTTGGTCACGCCCACCGGCGCGCTGATCGTGACTGGCTACGCGCAGTCATACGGACCGCTGCCGGCGATGAGCATCGACAAGATCGGTTACGGCGCCGGCGATCGGGACCCGAAGCGGCATCCCAACGTCTTACGGATGATCGTCGGGCAGGCCAACGCCGCGCCGCCGCATCGGGTCGTCGAGATCGTGTGCGAGATCGACGATATGAACCCGCAGCTCTTTGGGCCGTTGATGGACCGTCTGCTGGCCGCTGGAGCACTCGACGTCTTCTACGCGCCGGTGCAGATGAAAAAGAACCGGCCCGGGACGCTCGTGACCGTGCTGGCCCCGCCGGCGCTGCGTGAAGCGCTGTCGGCAATCCTGTTCACCGATACGACCACCATCGGCGTGCGATACCAGGAAATGTCTCGGGAGTGCCTCGACCGCGAGGTCGTCACCGTGGAAACGCCGCTCGGCGCGATACGATTCAAGGTTGCGAGCCGGGACGGACGCGTATTGAACGCGGCCCCCGAGTTCGACGACTGCGCGCGGATCGCGGCGGAACGGACGTTGCCCGTCAAGGACGTCTACGCCCTCGCGATGAAGCACTGGATGTCCCGATGAGCCGTTTCTACATCACGACGCCGATCTACTACATCAACGCCGAGCCGCATCTTGGGCACGCCTACACGACGATGGTGGCCGATGCGATTGCCCGGTCTCGCCGGTTGATGGGGGACGCCGTCGTTTTTCTCACGGGGACCGACGAACACGGCCAGAAGGTCGAGCGAGCCGCGCAGAAAGCCGGGATGGAGACGCACGCGTTCGCCGACCGGATCGCGGATAAATATCGCGCGCTCTTCAAGGCGCTCGACATCTCCAACGACGACTTCATTCGCACCACCGAACCGCGTCACATCCGCGCCGCGCAAGCGATCTGGAATCGGGTGCGCGATCGGGGCTACCTGTACAAAGCGCCCTACGAGGGGTGGTACTGCACCGTCGACGAACTCTTCGTGCCCGAGGCGCAGCTCGTCGACGGCCGATGTCCAACGTGTGGCAACGCCGTCGAGCGGCTCAGCGAACAGAGCTACTTCTTCAAGCTGTCCGCCTTCCAGGAGCCTCTCCTCGAACTCTACCGGTCCAATCCCGATTTCCTGACTCCCGACATTCGCCGCAACGAGATGATCGCGTTCGTCTCGGCCGGGCTTCGCGATCTGAGCGTCAGCCGCACGTCGTTCAAGTGGGGCATCCCCGTGCCCGACGATCCCGCGCACGTGATGTACGTCTGGTTCGACGCGCTGACCAACTACATCACCGCGGTCGGGTATCCGGACGAGAACGCGCCGCTCTGGAAGTACTGGCCGGCGGACCTTCACCTGATGGGGAAGGAGATCGTCCGCCAGCACACCGTGTACTGGCCCGCCTTTCTGATGGCGGCCGGACTCGAGCTGCCCAAGCGGGTCATCGGCCACGGCTGGTGGTTGATGAACGAAGCCAAGATGTCGAAGTCGCTCGGCAATGTCGTCCAGCCACAGGGGTACGTGGACCGGTTCGGCGTCGACGCGCTGCGCTACTTCGTCATGCGTGAGATGGTGGTAGGGCAGGACGCCAACTTCGCCGACGAGACGTTCCTCACCCGATACAATTCGGATCTCGCGAACGACCTCGGCAACGTCGTGAGCCGTGTCACGACCATGATCCAGCGCTACTGCGCCGGAGTGATCCCGGCCGCGGCAGCCCAGCAGCCCGCCGACCAGGAATTGGAGAGGCGAATTGGCGAGGTGATCGCAGCCGCGAAGAGCGACGCCCTGGCGTTCGACTTCAGTGCCGCATTGCGCGAGATCTGGGCGCTGATTTCCGATTTGAACAAGTACATCGTCACGCGCGAGCCGTGGGCGCTGGCGAAGAAGCCCGAGGATCGCCCGCGGCTCGATACAACCCTTTACCACTCGGCCGACGTGCTGCGCGTGGTCGCCGCGCTCATCGAGCCCGTGATGCCGTCGAGCACCGCGCGGATCCGGAAGATGCTTGGCATCGCGGCCGAAGACTGGACCGATCTAAAACCCGGGACCCTGAGAGCCGGCAGCGCTCTCGGTCCGATTGAACCGTTATTCCCGAGAATGGAACACAGCGTGGAGGAATTGAGAAAGATGGCAGATACCCCGAGTCCCGAGCCCCGACTCCGACCGCGAGCTCCGAACCGAGCCCCGAGCCCCGGACAGCGAGCCCCACCTCCGCCGCTGACGCGGCTACGGCGGGCAAGCCCTCCGCCCCTGCGCCGGTGGCGGGTGATTCCAAGATCACGATCGACGACTTCATGAAGGTGGAGCTGCGGACGGCCAAGGTCCTGGCCGCCGAGAAAGTGCCGAATTCGAGGAAGTTGATCAAGCTTTCGATCGACCTCGGTACCGAGCAGCGGACGCTGGTGGCGGGGATCGCCGAGGCGTATGAACCGGAGCAACTCGTCGGGCGCACCATCGTGATGGTCTTCAACCTGAAGCCCGCGAAGCTGATGGGGATCGAATCCAATGGAATGGTGCTCGCGGCGAGCCCCGACGGAGGCAAGCCGACGCTGGTCGGGTTCGACCAGGAGATCCCGCCCGGTGTGCGCGTTCGGTGATCGATAGTCATTGCCATCTTGCCGGCGAGGAATTCGCCGGTGACCTCGACGCCGTCGCGGCGCGGGCGCACGAGGCCGGCGTCCATACGGCGCTGTGCATCCTCGAGTCGGAGGAAGAGGCCGAACTCGCGCAGGCCGATGCCGTTCGCGGCGCGTGGCCATCGGTCCGCTTCGCGACCGGTATCCATCCCCACCACGCCGGAAAGTTTGCCGGGAGAGTGTCGGAAGCCGTGGAGACTGTGGGCCAGGCGTTGAACCGTACCGCGGCGTGCGCCGTGGGAGAGATCGGCCTCGACTATCACTACGACTTCTCGCCGCGGGACGTCCAGCAGGAGATCTTCCGCGCGCAGATCCGACTGGCCCGCACGCGGGGCCTGCCGATCATCATCCATACGCGGGAAGCGACCAACGATACCTTCCAGATCCTGCGCGAGGAACAGGCGGGCGGCGGCGTTTTTCACTGTTTTACGGGGGATGCCGCGATGGCGCAGGAGGCGCTGGCCCTGGGCTTCCACCTGTCGTTCGCCGGCATCCTGACGTTTCCAAAGGCGGGAGACCTCCGGGAGGTCGCCCGGCAGACGCCCCTCGACCGGCTGCTCAGCGAGACGGATGCCCCCTATCTGGCGCCCGTCCCGCATCGCGGCAAGCGAAATGAGCCAGCATTTGTCACGCGCGTCGTCGAAACGCTGGCTGAGCTTCACGGCGTGAGCCGGGAGGCGATGACGGCACAGATTGCGACTAACTTCAACCGCGTGTTCGGCTTAGCGCGTTGACACTGCGCTCGGAAGTCCAGTATTGTGGGGCTTGCCGTTCACGTTCCCGCATCCCCTTTGAGCGATACAGCGCAGAAAACCACCGCCGCCGACCTCGCGCAGATTTTTGAGCCTATCCGCGAGGACCTCGACGCAGTCGAGCAGGAGTTCGTCCGTCACATCCAATCGCGGGTGGCGCTCATTCCCGAGATGGGCCGCTATATCCAGAAGAGCGGCGGAAAACGGGTGCGTCCGGCCGTCCTCTTGATGGCCTCCCGACTGAGCGGGTACCAGGGGGATCGCGCGGTCCTTTACGCCTCGGTGGTGGAGTTTATCCACACCGCGACGCTGGTCCACGACGACATCATCGACGGTGCGGACCTCCGCCGCGGCCGCATGGCCGTCCACTCGCGCTGGGGGAACGACATCACCGTCCTCCTCGGCGACTACCTCTACATCAAGTCGATGGCGATGGCGCTGACGTACGACTCGCTGGAGATCATCCGGCAGTTGTGCGACGTGACGCTGCGCATGATCGAAGGGGAGTTGTATCAGCTCACCAAGGCGGGCGACGTCGACATCACCGAAGAGGAACACTTCGAGATCATTCGGCGCAAGACGGCCTACTTGTTTGGCGGCTGTGCGCAGATCGGCGGCATGCTCGGCGGGGTCACGCGCGAGCGCGAAGACGCGCTTCGCGAATACGGTTTCAACCTGGGCGTCGCGTTCCAGTTGGTGGACGACCTGCTCGACTACACCGCCGACCAGGATGCACTGGGCAAGCCCATTGGCGGTGATCTGCGTGAAGGCAAGGTGACGCTGCCGGTCATCTTCCTGCTGCAGCGCGGCGGCGCCGAAGCGGACGGTCTCATTCGGTCGGTCGTGGCCGACCGCGCGGTGACCCCGGACCAGTGGGGGGATATCCGCAAGCTGCTCGTCGAGCATCGGGCGACCGAGATGGCCTATGCGCGGGCCGTGGAGTATGCGGAGCGCGCAAAGGGTTGTCTCTCGGTCTTTCCGCCCAGCCGCGAGCGTGACGCGCTGATGGCCTTGCCCGACTACGTGCTCTCGCGCGACCGGTGAAATTGGACCCCCTCGAACGTATCCAGCAACTCCGCGAGACCATCCGGCACCACGAAAACTGCTACTACGTCCTCAACGCACCAGAGATATCCGACGCGGAGTTCGACAAGCTGCTGCACGAGCTCGAGAAGCTCGAAGCCGACTACCCTGACCTGGTTACCCCTGACTCGCCAACCCAGCGCGTCGCCGGCCGACCCACCGAGAGTTTCCCGACGGTCGAACACCTCGCTCCCATGCTCAGCCTCGACAACGCCTACGACGAGGCGGACCTGCGAGCGTTCGACGAGCGGGTACGGAAGGGGGCGAGCCTCGGCCAGGCGCCGGTGGCTTATGTCGCCGAACTGAAGATCGACGGCCTGAGCATCGCCCTGACCTACGAAGATGGACGCCTGGTGCGCGGCGCGACTCGCGGTGACGGAATGCGCGGCGAAGACGTCACCGCCAACGTCCGCACCATCCGTGCGATTCCGCTTGTCGTTAGTAGGCCGGGTCTTCTCGACCCGGCACAGGCGATCGTATGGAAATCCGCGGCGAGGTCTACCTGCCCCGGACCTCGTTCGCCCGCATCAACAAGGAGCGCGAGGACGAAGGGGAACCGCTCTTCGCCAACCCGCGCAACTGCGCGGCCGGGACGATGAGGAATCTCGATCCGTCGCTCGTGTCCAGGCGCCGCCTTTCGTCCTTCACCTACCAGGTGGTCGCGGCGACTCCGTCGCACAAGACTCACTCCGAAATGCTGCGCGCGATGGCCGGCTGGGGGCTCCCCGTCGAACCGCATTGGTGCGCCTGCGACGGCATTGACGCCGTGCTCGCGTTTTGCGGGGAGTGGGCGGAGAAGCGCCACGATCTCGAGTTCGACACCGACGGCGTCGTCATCAAAGTGGACGACCTCGCGCTGCGCGAACGGCTCGGCACGACCGCGAAGTTTCCTCGCTGGGCGACCGCGTTCAAGTTCCCGGCGCAGCAAGAGCACACGAAACTCCTGCGGATCGAGGTGAACGTGGGGCGCACGGGCGCCAACACCCCGTACGCGGTGCTGGAGCCGATCTTCGTCGCCGGCTCGACGATCTCCATGGCCACGCTCCACAACGCGGAAGACATCGCGCGAAAGGACATCCGCGAAGGGGACACCGTCGTGATCGAGAAGGCCGGCGACGTCATTCCACGCGTGGTCGCTCCGGTGCTCAGCCTGCGGCCTGCGGACTCGAAGCCCTGGATGATGCCGACCACGTGCCGTGCGTGCGGGAGTCCGCTTCACCGCGACGAAGAGGAGGTCGTCTGGCGCTGCGACAACTCGTCCTGTCCGGCTCGATTGCGCCGTGGATTGGAGCACTTCGCCGCGCGCAGCGCGATGAACATCGAAGGCCTCGGGGAATCGCTGGTCGACCAGTTGATCGAGCAGAGCCTCGTTCGAGACTTCGCCGATCTCTATCACCTCACCGCCGCGCAACTGGAACAGCTGGTCGTGACCCCGCGTGAGCCTCGGTCGGAGCGTGCGGTTCCGCGCAAACTTGGGAAGGTCGGCCGCAACGTCGTGGAACAGATCGAGCGGAGCAAACAGAACGACGCCGCTCGGTTGCTGTACGGTCTGGGAATCCGGCATGTCGGGGAGAAGGCGGCCGGGACGCTGACACGGTACCTCCGGACCTTGCCGGCCCTGCTCGAGGCCTCGGTCGAGGAGCTGCAAACCGTCCCGGAAATCGGCCCAGTCGTGGCGGAGTCGGTCCGGACGTTTGCCGAGGAGCCGCACAACCGCGCGCTCGTCGAGAAACTGGCGGCTGCCGGTGTCAACATGGCGTCTCTGCAGCCGCCTCCCGGTAAGGTCGAGGCGGGCCCGTTGGCGGGGAAAACGTTCGTTCTCACGGGTACGCTGGCGTCGATGACCCGCGAAGAGGCGACCGAGGCGATCGAGCGGCTGGGGGGGAAGGTCTCCGGTTCAGTCAGCAAGAAGACGAGCTATCTCGTGGCTGGGGAAGAGGCGGGCAGCAAGCTGCAGAAAGCGCAGCAGCTCGGCGTCACCATCCTCACCGAAGAGGATTTCAAGGGCCTTATAATCGCTTGACCTGTCATGCGTAGGTTCACTGTTATCACCGTCGCGCTGGCGTCCACCGTGGCGTTCCTTGTCGGCTTGTTGATCGCCGGGCAGTTCAGCACGCCCGTGGTGACGACGGCGCCGCGTCTCGCTCCGCGGCCGGCGCCAGGCGTCGCGATCCCGACAGGGATCGGCGGCGGCGCAGCGAATTTTGCGGACGTCGCGGAGAAGATCAACTCCGCCGTCGTCAACATCGACGCCACGTCAAAGGGATCCGCGCTGCGCGATTCGCAGCGGTTCTTCCGCCGAAGTCCCGGCGACACGCCGCGGAACTTCGACAGTCCCGGCGGAGCCGGCAGCGGGTTCATCATCGACCGGCAGGGCTTCATTCTCACCAACCATCACGTGATCGAGAACGCCGAGCGGATCACGGTGACGCTCGCCGACGGCCGAACCTTCCGCGGCGAGGTCGTGGGGACCGATCCTGCCATCGACGTCGCGTTGCTCAGGATTCCAGGCGCCAAGGATCTTCCGGAGGCCCCGCTCGGCAACTCCGACGAACTGCGCGTCGGCGAGTGGGTGTGCGCGATCGGCAACCCGCTCGGATACGTGCATTCCGTGACCGTCGGCGTGGTGAGCTTCATCGGCCGCAAGCTGTTCGATGCGAGCCTCGACGACTACATTCAGACCGACGCGGCGATCAACTTCGGCAACAGCGGCGGCCCCCTGATCAATACCCGCGGGGAAGTGATCGGCATCAACTCGGCGGTGAGTTCGCGGACCAGCAGCATCGGCTTCGCGGTCCCGATCAACCAGGCGGTCACGATTCTCCCGCAGCTCAAGGCGAGTGGTCGCGTCGCCCGCGGCTACATGGGCGTGCTGTTGACCGACGTGACGCCGGCGCTGCAGCGCGCGCTCAGCCTCGACATCGCCCGCGGCGCCATGGTGCAGGACATCACCCCTGATTCCCCGGCGGAACGCGCCGGGCTGCGGGTCTACGACGTGGTCGTGGACGTCGAGGGTCGCGACATCGCGGCCAACGACGACTTGATCCGCGACATATCGGCGCGCCTGCCCGGTTCGATTGCCCGCGTCCAGATCGTGCGCGACGGCCGCCGTCTGACGATTCCGATCCGTTTGACCGAGCGCCCGCAGGCGCGTGCCGCCGAAGACGACAGCGGGCCGGTGCCGGGAGGCCGCGGCCCGCGTCCCGCCATCGGAGAACCCGACACGCCGCTCGGCCTTGCGGTCAAGGAGCTCGATCGGTCCTTCATGGGCCGGCTCGAAGTGCCCGACTCCATCCAGGGTGTGGTCGTTACCCGCGTCGATCCGACCGGCGCTGCCTTTTCGGCCCAGGTCCGGCGGGGCTTCGTGATCATCGAGATCAACCGGCGTCCGGTGCGGAGCGTCGCCGACTTTCAGCGCATGGTCGCGGCCGCCAGGCCCGGCGACGTGCTGGCGATGCTCTACTACGACCCGACTATCGGGCAGCGCGTTCTCCTGACCGTCACTGTCGAATGAAATCACGCATCCTGGTCATCGACGACGAGGCGGAGATCCGCAAGTCGCTGCGGATGATCCTCGAATACGAGGGGTACGAAGTCATCGAAGCATCGGCGGGGGCCGAGGGACTGGCGTTGGCCGAACGCGAGGCGCCGGAGCTCGTGTTCCTGGACGTGAAAATGCCGGGGATGGATGGCCTCGAGGTGTTGCAGCGCCTGCAGGCCTCTCGCGAGTCGCTCCCGGTAGTGGTGATTTCCGGGCACGCGACGAAGGAAGAGGTCGCCAACTCCATCAAGCGGGGAGCGATCGACTTCATCGAGAAGCCGCTCGGCAGCGATCGCATCCTGGTGACCGTCAAGAACGCGCTCGAGAGCGAGCGGCTGCGCGACGAGAACCGTTCGCTGAAGAGAGCCGTCGAAGCGCGTCACCAGATGGTGGGGGAGAGTTCGGCCCTGCGCGCCATCTGGGACGCGATCAAGCGCGCCGCGCCGACCAACGCCACCGTGCTGCTGCTCGGCGAAAGCGGCGTCGGCAAGGAGCTCGTCGCGCGCTCGATCCACCGCAACAGCCTGCGCAGCCGCGAGCGGTTCGTGCAGGTGAACTGCGCCGCGATCCCTGAAGAGTTGATCGAGTCGGAGCTGTTCGGCCACGAGAAGGGCTCGTTCACGGGGGCGACGGAAAAGCAGATCGGCAAGTTCGAGCAGGCCGACAAGGGCACGATCTTCCTCGACGAAGTCGGCGACATGAGCGCGAAGACGCAAGCCAAGGTGCTGCGCGTGCTCCAGGAAGGGGAGGTCGAGCGCCTCGGCTCGTCGCGCACCATCAAGGTGGACGTGCGCGTCATCGCCGCGACCAACAAGGACCTCGAGCAGGAAATCGAGAAAGGCACCTTCCGCGAGGATCTCTACTTCCGCCTGAGTGTCATTCCGATTACGGTGCCGCCGCTCCGGGATCGGCGCGACGACATCCCGCTGCTGGTGCGTCACTTCGCCGATCTCTTCAGCCGCGACGGCGGCCGCAAGCCGCAACGCTTCACGCACGCGGCCCTCGAGTTCATGAAGCAGGCGCGCTGGAAGGGGAACGTTCGCGAGCTCCGCAACACCGTCGAGCGCCTGATCATCATGACGCCCGGCGAGCAGATCGACGTCGACGACCTCAGGGATATCGTCCGGGTTGAAACCCGGGCGGCTGGGCCGGATAATGAGAAGGAACGGCCCGGTACGCTACGCGAGTTCAAGGAAGTCGCCGAACGCGCGTTCCTCGTCGACAAACTCCGCGAACACAACTGGAACATCTCGAAAACCGCCGAGGTGATCGGGACGCCGCGCAGCAACCTTTACAAGAAGTTGGAGCAGTACGGAATAACACAAGAATCGGACGGCTAGGCAAGCCAGAACCAATTCAGCATTCAGCATTTGGCATTCAGCATTGCCAGCGTCAGGACATCAACCGCCGCAGCAGGCCAGACGATCGCCGCGCCGTAGCCCGCAAGGGCGAAGGCGGGGAGGAAAGTCCGAACTCCGCAGGGCAGTGCGCCGGGTAACTCCCGGTCGGGGCGACCCGAAGGACAGTGGCACAGAAAACACACCGCCGATGTCGGGGCAACCCGGCAGGCAAGGGTGAAAAGGTGCGGTAAGAGCGCACCGCGCCGGTGGCAACATCGGTGGCAGGCAAAACCCCGCACGGAGCAAGGCCAAATAGGGAAGCGTTCGAGGACGGCCCGTCTGAAGCTTCCGGGTAGGCCGCTTGATCCCGCCAGTAATGGCGGGGCTAGAGGAATGATTGTCGTCTCGCCGAAGTCCGCCGCAAGGCGGACGGAGGCGGAGAACAGAATTCGGCTTACGGCCCGCTGCGGCGGCCTTATTATCCGCGGCATGCACAAGAGCCTGCCGGCCGCGCTCCTCATCGCGCTCACGCTGACCTCCGCTCCATCCGCGCAACAGGCGCCCGCGCAATCGTCGCCGGTGACCGCCATCCGCGCCGGACGACTCGTCGATCCCGAAACCGGTACCGTCGCGAGCAACCAGGTGATCCTGGTGCAGGACGGACGCATCCGCGAGGTCGGTCGCGACGTGGCCGTCCCGCCCGGCGCCACCGTGATCGATCTGTCGAAGCTCACCGTGCTCCCCGGGCTGGTCGACGCACACAACCATCTCGCGCTGACCTATAAGGACGAACCGGAGAGCAACGTCTACTACTACACCTACGTCACCGATTCGACGCCGCTGCGCGCGATCCAGGCGGTCTCGAACGGCATCCAGATGCTCGCCTCCGGGTTCACCATCATCCGCGACATGGGGAACAACGGGAACTATGCCGACACCGCGCTACGCGTCGCCATCGAGCAAGGCTGGGTGCCGGGCCCGACGATCATCAACTCCGGGATCATCATCGGCGGCATGGGCGGGCAGTTCTTCCCGACGCCGGAGATGGCGATGGGCAAGAACATCGTCTATCCCGAGTACCTCGACGCCGACACCCGCGACGAGATCGTGAAGGCGGTGCGCCAGAACATCCTGTTCGGCGCGCGCGTGATCAAGATCTGCGTGGACTGCAAGCCCTACGGCTACACCGCCGACGAGATCCGCTTGTTCATCAGCGAGGCCGCGAAGGCGGGGATGAAGGTGGAGGGGCACTGCCAGACCGTGGACGGCGCGCGGCGTGCGATCGAAGCCGGGATCTGGTCGATCGCGCACGACAGCGGGATGACCGAGGAGTTGCACAAGCAGATGGCCGCCAAGGGTGTCTGGCGCGCGGGCACCGAGACGCCGATATCCCTCACCGGGCACACGACGAAGGCGCGCTACGATCGCACCGTCGCGAGCCTGCGCAATGCGTGGCAGAACAAGGCGCCGCTGACGTTTTCGACGGATGCGGATTACTTCGTGCCAGGCAAGACGCGCGGCGAAGTCGCGATCGAGTTCATCGAGACGTGGAAAGCGGCGGGGATTCCGCACGCCGACATCCTGCGGGCGATGACGATCAACGGCTACAAGGTGAGCGAGACGGAAAAGAGGCGCGGCCCGATCAAGCCGGGGCTCGCGGCCGATCTGATCGCCGTGCCCGGCAACCCGCTCGAGACCATCGACGCGTTGCGCGACGTGCAGTTCGTGATGAAGGATGGCGAGGTCTTCAAACGAGACGGGGTCATGACCCCCGGCGCCTTCTTCCACGGCGGCCCAGTGAAGGGCTGGCGGATCCGTTGAGCTCGGCCCTACCGGATGTCGCCGTGACGTGAGATTATTGGCCCGAGCTTATGTCCACATACCTCGTCACCGGCGGTGCAGGATTCATCGGATCTCATCTCAGCGAGGAACTCGTTCGCCGCGGCCAAACCGTCCGAGTGGCCGACTCCCTGATTACCGGCAAGCGCAGCAACCTGGATCACATCCCGAACGTGGAGTTCGTACAAGGAGACCTCGCCGATCTCGAGTATGCGAAGTCCGTCGTCCAGGGATGTGACTACGTGCTGCACCAGGCCGCCATTCCGTCGGTGCCGCGGTCGGTGAAGGACCCGATCACCTCCAACCGCGCCAACGTGGACGCCACGCTCAACCTCCTCGTGGCTGCGCGTGACGCCGGCGTACGCCGCCTCGTCTTCGCTGGTTCCTCGTCGGCCTACGGCGACACGCCGACGCTGCCCAAAGACGAGGACATGCCGACCAACCCTCTGTCCCCGTACGCGCTGCAGAAGGTAGTGGGGGAGCAGTATCTCCAGATGTTCACGAAGCTGTACGGCCTCGAGACCGTCAGCATCCGCTACTTCAACGTCTTTGGCCCCCGCCAGGATCCGTCATCTCCCTACTCGGGAGTCATCTCGGTGTTTGCGACGGCGTTGCTGGAGAATCGTTCGCCCACGATCTACGGTGACGGCGAGCAGACGCGCGACTTCACCTACGTGGCGAACGTCGTCGACGGAGTGCTCCGCGCCTGCGAGGCCACCGGCGCCAGCGGCCAGGTGATCAACGTGGCCACCGGCGGCCGCATCTCGTTGAACGAGCTGTTCAAGGAGATGAAGAAGATCGTCGGCGCCTCGGTCAATCCCGAGTACGTCGAAGGCCGTGCGGGCGACGTGCGTGACTCACAGGCCGACATCCGCAAGGCCAAAGACCTCCTCGGCTACAAGCCAATCGTCTCCTTCGAGGACGGCCTGAAGCGGACGATCGAGTGGTACCGCACGCAGAAACCGATCCCCGTCAGCTAGCCCTCCCGGATGTAGGCCGGGTCTTTAGACCCGGCAACTTAGACCGTTCCTCCGCCCCTGAACTTCCTCGGACAACCCAAGGCGTTGAAAATACGTCAAATGTTTCAATGCCTCGATCGAGCCCCTTTTACATCGGCGATGTTAAGAAGGTTAAGGCCCTGGCCTCGCCCGTGCGGGCCGCCATTATCGACGTCCTGGAGGTCCTCGGGCCGGCGACGGTCGTCCAGGTTGCCGACAGCCTCGGCTATCCCCCGGACGGCCTCTACTACCACTTCGGGATGCTCGAGCGGCACGGCCTCGTCGTTCGCGCCGAGCCGGAACCAGGTAGCGGCGCGGCCCGGTTCCAGTTGCCGGGACATCCCGCCACACTCCGCTATCGCCTGGACGACGCGCGGCAGCAGGGCGCCACTGCGAAGGTCGTGGCGACGATGGTCAGAAGCGCCGAACGAAGCTTCCGGCGCGCTTTTGCGCCAGGCTTGGCGACAGTCGAAGGACCTCGGCGTAACCTCCGCGCCGGACGCCGCACCGCGTGGCTGACGGCCGCCGAACTCCAGGAACTCAATCAGCACATCGAACGCATCCACGCGATCTTCGGCCAGGGAGTCCCGCGCCGGCGCGGCGCGCGGCTGCACGAATTCACCTACGTTCTGGCACCGGTCGTTGAGAAAGGCCGCCGCGCGCGGCTGCATCCTCGTACACAAGGAGCCCGCTGATGAAACGAGCTGCCCTCGCACTGATCCCGTTCCTCCTGTTCGTCGTTGTGAGCCCGCGCGCGTCCGCCGTCCAGGCGCCGACGGGGCCGGTAACCATCCCCTTCGACCTTGCCACGCGCCACATCATGGTGAAGGTCCGCGTGAATAACTCCCGGCCACTATCGTTCGTCCTCGATACGGGCGCCCATTTGGCGCTCGTTCGGGCGCAAACGGCGGCGGAGCTTGGGTTGTCCCTATATGGCTCGGTAAACAGCGGCGGCGCGGGTGCCGGAACCATGGTCGGGCATCGCGTGAGAGACGCCCGTTGGACGCTGGTCGGCCTCGAAGGCTTTTCGCAACCAGTCACCCTGGCGCTCCCATTCCCCGCGCTACCTGCCGGCCTGGGGCAGGACGTTGACGGCATCATCGGCGGAGAGTTCCTCAGGGAGTTCGTCGTCGAATTCGACTACCAGGCCCGCGTGATGACGCTGCACGACCGGAAGAAGTTCGAGTACCGCGGCAAAGGCCACACGCTGCCGCTCGAGTTCAACTCCGACAACCATCCCGTGGTTCGAGCGACGGTCACGCCGGTCGGTGGAAAGCCCATCGAGGATCGATTCGTCCTGGATCTGGGATCGGGCGCGGCGCTCATCCTTCACAGCCCTTTTGTCGACACGCACGGGCTGCTCGGGCCGCAGTCGAAAACGATCCGCGCGATCGGGATGGGGGGCGCCGGCGGCCGCTCGGTCGGTCGAGTTGGACGTGTTTCAGCGCTTACGATCGGCCCGTTCACCATCAACGAGCCCCTCACCACATTCTCCCAGGACCAGGGCGGCGCATTCGCGGATCGCTCGCTGGGCGGAAACATCGGCGCCCAAATCGCGAGCCGGTTCCGGACGATCCTGGACTACGGCCGCCGGCGGATCATCCTCGAACCGTCGGCGACATTTGGTGAACCGTTCGACCGGGCATCCTCAGGCATGGCCGTCCGCGCCGAAGGAGCGGATTACAGGACGTTTCGCGTCAGGGAAGTGTTGGAGGATTCGCCGGCCACTGAGGCCGGCGTGCGAGAGGGAGACGTGATTACGTCGATCGACGGCGTGGCGGCGGAGAAGTTCACGCTCACGCTTCTCCTCGAGACACTACAGAAGCCGTCCGCGCAGCACCTGACCATCCGTCGCGGGGAAGAGACCATCAAGCTGGTGCTCAGGGCGTCTGGTATAGCAGGCCGCTGAAAATGCCGCCGCGGCGGAAATGGAAGATGGTAGATGGTAGAGGAGCGAAACTGAATGGGGCGTGCACTTCCATCTTCCATTGCCTTTCATGCAGGATGCGTTAGGATCCTGCTAGATCCTACGCATTCACCGGGATGGCGTCCTCTCTCAAAAGGTGCGAGCGGCCGCCGATCTCCAGCCATTCGTCGTGGCGGTCTTCCGGTATCACGCCGACCTGGTGGTGATAGGCGAGCGAGCCGCCGAGCCAACCGCCGAGCGACAGTGCGGCGGTTCCGACGGCTTCGAGTGCCAGCACGGCGGGGCCGGGTCGCGTGCGGCCGCCGCGCGCCAGTGCTGCCCCCGCGAAACAAGCGAGCGCGCCGAGGTTGCTGATCATGTGTTTCGTCGCGATCGCGCGAGGCTTGCCCTTCGGCACACGCGTGACGTAGTCGATCAGTCCAGGCACCGCTGCCGCGACCGCCGTCGCAAGGCCGACCTTCGTCAGCACGCCCGCCGTCTGGCAGAGTCGATCGTCATTCCGCGCAACCCCCGCCGCGTCGAACGCAAGCGCGCTCGACAGAAAGGCAAATGGGTAGGGAACGAGCATCGGATGGATGGGGTGGTCGCCAATACGCGCAGCACTCTTCATGTGGACCTCGCTCGCCGGGCCCATGCAACCTGCGCGCCCCGCGGCCGCCTGGCCGGGTCTAAAGACCCGGCCTACTGCAGGAAGAGATATCGGCGCATTGTTGCGAACCAGCCCTCGGTGGGCTCGCGGGGCCGCCCGGGCGGCTCATCCGTGACAGTGTAGAGTTTTCCGTCGCGCAGGTAGAGCTTTCCCGCCTCGGCCGCATTGAACGGGCGCGCACCGCGACGACCGAAGACGGCGAGCTGGTGGCCGCTTTCGTCAGCCGCGCGATCCCGATCGATTCCCTCAGAAATCATCAGGGCGCCGCCGTGGATCGGATAGCTGGCGATGAGCGACGGCGTGGGTTTCGGACTGAATCCGTAGTGGTTGGGATTGCTCTCTGGGGAGAACAGCTGGACGACTTGAAGGCCGTTGTGGCCATCCGCGACATACGCGAATAGGCTCGCGTTGGTCATTCCGACCTTGACGTCGTTGGTGTCGCCGATCTTTCCACCGGCGTTGAACATCTGGTCGAGTCGCGGTTTCTCCGGCGTGCCGATGTTCACAATGCCGAGGCCGTCGTGGCCTGCCGCTACGTATGCGTACGTCCGTGCGAGATACACGTTGCGCGCATCCTTGAATGGCACGACGGCGCCGCGTACGGCACGAGGCTCAGCCAGGGACGTGACGTCGAACACCTTCAGGCCGTCGCGATCCACGACAAAGGCGTACCGGAACTGAATGGCAACGCCGCGCGGATCGACGAGATCCGGAGCGCCGATCTGCGCGGTGACCTTCGGCTCCAGCGGGTTGTCCAGGCTAACCACGACCAGCGCCTTGTCGGTGAGGACGTAGGCGTAGGTGCCGGCGATGGTGATCCGGCGCGCGCCGGTAAGGACGCCGTCCGGATTGAAGGTGACGGCGCGATCCAGGAAGTTATTCGACGGATTGCCGTCGAGCAGCGTGCCCACGCCCACGAGGCGCTTGCTCTTCACATCGCGATTGCCGATGACGATGAGCCCTTCTTCCCGATCCGCGACGTAAAGGAAGCCGTACATCAAGTGGATGGGCCCTTCCTCGTTTTCGGGGAAGCGCTTCCGGAGTGGGTCCACCCCCAGCGTTGTCGGCGTCGCCACGGCGGTGGCGTGTTTCGTCTTCACGTAGAGCCGTTGTCCGAGCGGGGACACCGGCGCGGTGACGATGCGCTCGCTGAAGTCCTTGTTGTCGATGCTGGCGATGTCGTAGATCCGGAAGCCCCCGGTGCCGAGCGCGGCATATAGGTATTCGCCGCGCTGTTGCACGTCGAGCACGTTCTCACCGGGATGATGGTGCGCGTGGTGCAGTTTCAGCCCTTCGCCGACGTGCTTCTTGAACGCCGATGGATAGGCGAGCTTGTGCAGGTCGCTCCCGATAATCGCTGGTGGCTCGTCGCGTTCGGCCACCGCGATCCCTTCGAACCCATCCTTACCGGCGGCCACCCAGATGTTGTGGCCCATGAAGTTCATGAAATTCGTGCCCTGGAGCAGCAGGTTCGCCATCCGGGCGTTGTTGTCACCGGCGGCAGACACATGGCAATCGGTGCAACGTTTCGTCTCGGTCGTGCGTACGGTATGTGGCACGAACGTGCTGAACGCCTGGCCGCTGAGGCCCTCGGCCGACACGGTCTGCTGCATGTAGTAGATCCAGGCGCGCGACTGGTTCTGCGAGCTGACGAGCACGGCGCAAGCGGATCGCACCGGGGCGATGCGGTTGCCGGTAACGGTGCCGTCTCGTCCCAGGAAGAAGGAGTCGTCTCTGAGGACCTGGAAGTTGTAGGACGTCCAGTTGCGCGTCTGCAGCCCCTCGTTGTGGAGCATCGGCGCCTTGCGGTTCGCGCTCATCGAGAGATGGCAGCCGAAACACGTCGGCGTCCACGACGTGTGACACGCGAAGCAGGTCATGTTCTCGTTCGCGTGGGCGAGAGTGTCGGACGGCGCCGGCGCATCCCCACGTCGTGCCGTCCTTCTGGATCGTTTTTGCCAGCCGCGCCTGCTCGTTGTAAGTGCTGCTGCCGGGGGTAATAGCGTCGAGGACCTGGCGGACTTCCCACTTCACGTCCTTCTCGACCATCGACCGCTGGTACAGCTTTTCGCTCTCCCAGTAGAACCGCCGCTCGCGCCAGGGCGTACGCAGCGCCGACAGAGCCGTGCCCCCTTGCGGCGCTGCCGGTCCGCTCGTGATCAGTGTGGCGCGCTGCTTCACGCTGCCGTGACAGTCCACGCAGTCGATCTCGACGGCGTTACGGGTCTCACCGTATAGCTTGCCGTTGCCGTGGTTGTCCTGGCCGAAGTGGCAATCCACACACTGCATCCCCTTTTCGAGGTGGATGTCCTTGAGGTGCACGGCCTTCCCGAATTTCTCCGGATCGTCGTGCGGGATGAGATTGCCGCGCCGATCCACGAGGTTCCCCTCGCGGTCGCGTTTGAAGACCGCGCGGTAGACCCAGCCGTGGCCGTGGAAGTCAGCGAACTGCGTGTGCTGCAGCTGCTTGTTGAACTCGGGCGTCCCCGTGCGCGAGAGGAAGGCCACATCTCCCCAGAGCCCACGTTGCGCGGCGGCTTCCGGGTTTCGTGCGCGGATCTCGGCCCGTTCGCGCTCGCTGCGATTCAGGTCGTCCGGCGGATACATGAACTTGCCGTCCGTCTCGTTCTCCCACCACGTGTAACCGTAGTAGGTCGTCACCATGTTCGTGCCCGGGTGCATGTGACAGGTCATGCACTGGCTCGAGGGGATGGAACGCGTGAACGTGTGCTTGATCGGATGGCCGGGCTGATTGCGAGGAATCGTCGGATCGCTCGTCTGCGTGTGGCCCGCGTTGCCGAACTGCGCGTATTGCGCGGCGTGCGCTGGCGACCGATCGTTGGCGTAGACGACGTGGCACCCCGTACAGCCGCTGCCGCGATAGTCGCCTGGTTGGTCGTTGGTGCCGGGGAAGGAGAGCAGCGGGTCCAGGAGCCGCGTCTTCTGCAGGCCGAGGAACACGGGATCGGTACGCAGCAACGTGCCGAAGCCGCGATCGCTCAACTTCGCGTCGGGCCGCCCCGGCTCTTCGACGCGCGTCGGATTGCCGATCTCCGGACGCTTGAATCCGCCGCGCTCGAAGACGCGGAGCACGTTGCCCGGCTGCACGACCTCCCACCGCGGCAGCGGGTCGAGGTAGGGAAGGACGCCTTTCGTGCGCGTCTCTTCTGGGGTCGGAGCGGGAAACGTCTGCAGACGCTGCGGCGAGCCGTCGGGGGCATAGCTCTCGCCGTACCGCGGATCCTTGAACGGCACGGAGCCGTTGTTGTAGAGCGCGGCGCCCCACAGCATCGCCCCGTGCGTCATCATGCTGGTCCGCACGTTCATGACCTCCGCCGCGTGACACGCACCGCAGGTGCGCTCGGCCACGCGGAGGTCGCCCGGGTTGATGAACTGGATGTACTCCGCTGATTCGCGCAGCCACTCGGTGTAGGCCTGCTCGGGGTTCGCCGACGTGGCCGCGAAGGCCGCAATCTTTGCCCGCGGATGCGCCTTCTGCTTTGCCTCGTCGTAGCCCCGTGACCCGGGGCCGGTCCCGAGGGTGACAGACACGGTGGGATCCCCGCCGTGACAGGTCGCGCAGCCGATCTTGACCGTGCCGCCCGGGTGCATCGACGGCTCGTCGGTGCTCGTGTGGCAGGTAATGCAGCCGGCGCTCTGCGAGTCCGCTTGTGCCGCGGATTGCGCCGTCAGCTGCGCAGGGGCCGCCGCTTCAACCCGCGGCGTATCCCCGCGAAGCGTGTACACGAATACCGACAGGAACACACACCCCGCTATCAGCAGTGATCGGGTAGCTAGTCGCATTGGTATGGGCCGCGGATTCCAAGCGGATTAACGCGGATTAGCGCGGATTGCTCTCGCCAGTCGAGCATCTCGAGGGTCGCGGCGCCGGCCTGCGGCCGGCGCTGAGCACGGGCATGCGCATGCAAAAACAAGCCGCGTTTACATTCCCTCGCGGTTTGTTTTTGCATGCGCATACCCGTGCTGCCGCCCGAAGGGCGGCCGCGACCCTGCCGGATGGTGTCAACGGAGTGAGATCCGTGTCCATCCGTCGTCATCAGCGTAATCCGCGGCAAAAGCTCTATCCGCGTCATCCGCGGTCTAAAAGACAAGTCGTGCATTGACGAATGCCGAGAAGAAGTGGCTGCGAGTGTAGATGTCTTTCAACCCTTGCCCAAGCTTCAACGCCGCGATCCCTCCGACGAGGACGATGTTATCGCTGAGTGGCGGACGGTACTGGAAGCCTCCGCCGTAGTCGATGCCGATGCTCGGCTTCACATCTCCCTGGAACAACAGAAACTCCAGCGGCGCGGTGTCGATGAACCTGAGGTAGCTGACGTTGGCGAAGCCCCGGAGCTTCGGCGTCAGTTCGACGTCGAGACCACCGTGCAACAGGAAGATTCCTGGATTCACGAAGTTCGCCTGCCCCTCGTCCTTGTTGGTGCGCAGCGAGGGCAGCAAACTGAGGGGGGAGACCAGCCCCGTGCCCGTCTGCGGCAGTCGCAGCCCCTGTCGATTCCACAGGCTGAACGGACCGCCGGCGAAGACCGGGATGTCGACGATCGCGTCGAATCCGCGTGCCTCGTCGTCATTGGGATCGTCGTCTCCCGAGGCATAGAAGAACGAGCCCTTGATCCGCAGCCAGTCCTTGTCGATCGATAGCTCGGCGGCGGCCATCTGTGCGTTGACGTCCACCGGCTGCGCCGAGAGCGGGTTGAACGATTCGGTGCCGAACGCCTGATAGAACGCGTGGCTGATGTTCAGGCGGCCGATGTGGCCGTTGCCCGACCAGCCGAGGTAGTACGCCTCGACTTCGTTTTCGGCGATGACGCCGATCGGTGCGGGACGCACGAGAAAGCCGTTGTGATCGTAGTGGGTGTCGCCGCGATCCTGGTTGGCGTGGAAGCTGAAGGAGGTCGTGTAGCCAGGGGTGAGGAAGTCCTGGACGTAGACGTTGGCGATCCACACCTGTTGATTGCGCCGCTTCCACTCGTTGAAGGCGCTGTTGGTTTCCTTCTCGAGCAGGTCGAAGAACGCGGCGTTGTATTCCACGCGGCTGTTCGCGAGCGTGCCGAAGGCGCGCACGCCGGGGGCTTCGAGCACGGCGATGAAGCCGCGGAAGTCGCCGCTGAATTCCTGGATGCCGGCGCGCACCGAGATGAAGTCGTAGTTCGAGCTGAGGTCCGAGACCTTCACCTCGCCGAAGGCCTCCTGCAGCCCAACATGGGCCGAGAGCCGGTTCGACCGGCGCCGCACGTCGAAGTTGACGGCGCCGTATTCGGCGGTGTTGATGAAGTTCAGGCTGAAGGCCGGCTGTACGCGGATGCGCCAGTCCACAGGGCGATACGCGGTGTCGCCATGGAACAGATCGAAGGAGGTGCGCAGCACCGTGACCGGAAAGTATTGGCCGCCCCGCCCGAAGAACGCTTCGCTGCCCTGGCGGTTGGTCGAGACGCCGGCAGGCGTCGGCAGGTTGCGCGCTTCGAAGAGCGTGTCGCTGACGCCCAGGAACGTGAAGAAGGTCCGCTTGCCGATGATCGGACGATCTCCCTTCAGGACGTTCGTGTTGTAGGGGTCGTACCAACGCCCCGCAACGTACGGGTAGTCCCCCCCGATGCCGTAGCGATCCCAGTCCGGCATCGGCAGGTTCCAGCGGTCGGGGACCCGCATGAAGACCTTTTCGTTCGGCGCGACGGGTACAGGGTCGCCGCCGGCATCAGGACGCGGGCGGATCACGCTCTGCGACGGTTTTGCCGGTGGTTCAGGTTGCACCGGCTTTGGAGCAGCCGGCACACCCACGCGTCGCATCACGAGCTCGGTCGTCACCAGCTCGGAACGCCCGATGCGCAGGTCGCTGCGCGCGAGCGGCTCGAAGCCGGCTGCCGTCAGGGCGATCGTGTATTCGCCTGCCGGAAGGTCCAGGAAGCGGAAGATACCGTCGGCCGTCGTCGTGGTGCGCCGCGGATCGGGAAAGGCGACTGGTCGGCCCGACGCCGCGCGCTGGCGCAATTCCACCTGCACACCAGGAATCGGTCGGCCGTCGTCACCGCGGACGATGCCCTGGATCGAGGCAGCGCGCGACGATTGGCCGGGGATCTGCTGCGCGTGGGCGAGTGAGGCCACGAGCAGGAAACCGGCGATGATCACCGCCGCCATTCGTCGATGAGATTCGCAACGAGGCCGGTCCATCCCGTCTGGTGATTCGCGCCGAGGCCGGCGCCGTTGTCGCCGTGGAAATACTCGTTGAACAACAGCAGGTCGCGCCACAGTGGATCCTGCTGGAAGCGGGTCGCGCCACCGTAAATCCTCCGGGTGCCATCGGCTCCGCGGGTGAACAGGCCGATCATGCGGTTGGCTGTCTCGCGCGCCATCTCGGTCGGCGTGATCGCCTTGTCGGGACTCGCGGGTGTACGCACGGCGTAGTGAGGGCCGAACGCCTCGCCGAACTTCATCAGCGACTCGATCAGGAGGTAGGAGGTCGGGAACCAGATCGGCCCGCGCCAGTTCGAGTTGCCGCCTTTGATCTTGACGTCCGCTTCCGCGGGCTCGTAGCACACCGTGCCGGCGCCGAAACTGAACGGATGTTGTTCGTGATGTTTTGACAGGCTGCGAAGGCCGCCCACCGAGAGGAACTCCTGTTCATCCCAGATGCGCTGCAGCAGCCGCGAGAGCTGGTGCCGATCGACGATCGACAGCACGTCGAGGCGTTCTCCGTGGCGTGTCTCCGCGAAACACGCCTGGCCGACGAGATCCGCTCGGTTCCGCATGAACCACTGGACGTCGTTGAGGAAGCCCGGCAAGTGCTTGACCTTGGACTCGTCGAGTACGTCGATAGCGAAAAGGGGAATCAGGCCGACGAGCGAGCGCACTTCAAACTTCTTGAACGAGCCGTCCTGGTACCGCAGGACGTCGTAGAAGAACCCGTCTTCTTCGTCCCAGAGCGTGTAGTTGCGGCCGCCCATTCGCTTCATCGCCCCGCCGATGTAGATGAAGTGCTCGAAGAACTTCGTCGCCATCCCTTCGTACACCCGGTTGTGCGAGGTCAGCTCCAGCGCGATGCGCATCATGTGCAGGCAGAAGAAGCCCATCCAGCCGGTGGCGTCCGATTGTTCGAGGATGGCGCCATTCGGGAGTTTCTCGCTGCGGTCCACGACGGTGATGTTGTCGAGGCCCAGGAACCCGCCCTCGAAGACGTTCATCCCCTGGCTGTCGACCTTGTTGACCCACCAGGCGAAGTTGATCAGCAGCTTCTGGAAGCACTTCTCGAGGAACTCGACGTCCCCTTTGCCGGTGCGCTGCTTTTCGAGGTTGTAGACCCGCCAGCATCCCCACGCGTGGACTGGCGGATTGAGATCCGAGAACTCCCACTCGTACGCGGGGATCTGTCCGTTGGGATGCTGGAACTGTTCGAAGAGCAGCACCCACAGGTTCTCTTTTGCGAAGGCGGAGTCGACCAGGGCGATCGCCACGCAGTGGAAGGCGAGGTCCCACGCGGCGAACCACGGGTACTCCCACTTGTCGGGCATCGACAGGATCCGCATCGAATTGAGATGGCGCCAGTGCGAGTTACGGATGCGTTTGCGCGAGGCGGGGGGCGGCATGTCGGGACGGTCGCCGTCGAGCCACGTGCCGACGTCGAACAGGTAGATCTGCTTCGTCCACAGCATCCCGGCGAGTGCTTGCCGCTGCACCAGCTTCTCGTCGTCTGTCGCTTTCGGTGGGTGGATCGACGCGTAGAACTCGTCGGCCTCGCCCTTGCGCGTGCGAACGACCTTCTCGACATCGGCAAGCGGATCCTCGAGCGCGTTGGGCGTCAGTCGCAGATGCCAGACCGTGGAGCCGTGCGCCGGCACTGACGCCTGGAAGTGCAAGCCGGCCTTGGTGCCCTGACCATCCGGGTTGGTGGCGGTCTCGCCGCGGACGATCTGCCGGTGGAACGCATCCTTCGTAAAAGGGCTTGCCGACTGGCAGCCCTCGCCGAATACGACCGGGGCGTTGGTCTCGTTGTCGGTGAACAGCGCGGTCGCTCCCGCCGGTGCGTAGAGATGCCGCACGCCGAGCCGGTAGTCGAACATCAGGTTGCGCAGCGGCGTGGTGCCCGTGTCGTCGGCGACCAGCGACTGCCAGTCCTGACCGTGCACGGCGCGCGTGATGCGTGGCTGCGACTGTCGCTCGGCTTCCCAGCCCCAGGTGTTGCGGAACCACAACTGCGGAAGGCAGTGAAGCGTGGCGGCCTGCGGGCCGCGGTTGAACGCTTCGATGCGAATGCAGATGTCTTCGGGCTCGGCCTTGGCGTATTCGATGACGATGTCGAAGTAGCGGTCGCCGTCGAAGACGCCGGAGTCGAGCAGCTCGAACTCCATTCCGCCCCCACCACGCCGCCGGTTTTCATCGAGCAGCCGCGCGTACGGGTATTCGGCGTGCGGATACTTGTACAGCAGCTTCATGTAGCTGCCGGTCGGCGTGGCGTCGACGTAGAAGTAGTACTCCTTGACGTCTTCGCCGCGGTTGCCTTCACTCGAGGTGAGGCCGAACATCCGCTCCTTGAGGATGGGGTCGCGTCCGTTCCAGAACGCCGGCGAGAAGATGAGGAGCTGGTAGCGGTCGCAGAGGCCGGCGATGCCGTCTTCACCCCAGCGATACGCTTTGCTGCGCGCCTTGTCGTGGGGCAAGTAATTCCACGCATCCCCGTTGGCGCTGTAGTCCTCGCGCACCGTGCCCCACGAGCGCTCCGACACGTAGCATCCCCACTTGCGCCAGGGCGGGACCGGTGAGGCCGATGTCTCGGCCAGGCGCTTGTGTTCAGCGGTGGTCAACCGGCGTATTATGCGTCAACGTGCGCCGCCGTTTGACGACATACGTTTGCGAGTTCGCCGGCACCGCCTTCATGTTGTTCGCCGGCGTCAGTGCGGTAGCCCTCATGTGGGGCAGCGGATCTCCGGTACCCGCCATCGAGCCTCCCATTCTTCGCCGGTTTCTGACGGGCCTTCTGTTCGCCGGTGGCGCCACGGCCGTCGTGTATTCGCCGCTCGGCCAGCGAAGCGGCGGCCACATCAACCCGGCGGTGACGCTTGCCTTCTGGACGCTCGGCAAGGTGGCGGGCCGCGATGTGTTGCCCTACATCACCGCACAGGTGGCCGGGGCGTTTGCCGGTGTCGCGCTGGCGGCGTTGCTCTGGGGGGACCTCGCGCGCAGCGTGCAATACGCGGTCACGCTGCCGGGAGATGGCTGGACGTGGGCTGGTGCGCTCGTGGCCGAAACAGCGTCCACCTTCGCGCTCGCCCTCTTGATCTTTGTCTGTGTGAACAAGCCGGGCCTTGCGTCGCGTACCGGGCTCATCGCCGGAAGCCTCGTCGTGATGCTGGTGACGATCGAGGCGCCCGTATCCGGCACCAGCGTGAACCCCGCGCGCAGTCTTGCGCCGGCCGTTCTGTTCCCGGTGCTGCGCGATCAATGGCTCTACGTTCTGGGGCCGATTGCTGGCGCGCTGCTCGCCGCGATGACGTATCGTCGACGGTGGGGGCAGGGCACCGTATGTGCGAAGCTCTACCACACCGAGAAATACCCCTGTCCGTTCGCCTGCGGGTACAGGCTCGTCCGCGCCGGAGGCGTCGTGATGTCGGAAGGTGAGACGGGGGACGAAGCGTACGTGCTCGATCGCGGCACCCTGCGTGTGACCCGCGACGGGGCGCTGCTCGCCGAACTCGGTCCTGGATCCTGGGTGGGGGAGATGAGCCTCCTGCTCGACGAGCCGCGATCCGCGACCGTCGTTGCGCTGACCGACGTGCAATTGCGGCGTGTCACCAGGGATTCGTTCGCCCGTCTGCTCGCGCAGGATCCCAACCGCACGCAGGAACTGCTGCGCCAACTCGCGCGCCGCGTCAAGGAATCGAGCGCGCTGCTCGCGAGGGGGGCGTAGGCCGATGCGGGTCCGTTTCTGGGGCGTGCGAGGATCGGTGCCGTGGGCGACGCCGTCGGCGATCGGCCACGGATGCAACACCCCTTGCCTCCAGGTCACCGACGAGCACACCGGCGATACCCTGATCCTCGACGCCGGCTCCGGCATCGTCGGCCTCGGCGCGTCGCTCGACGGACCGCCGCGCGAGCTACCGATCCTGCTCACGCATTACCACTGGGATCACCTTCAGGGCCTGCCGTTCCTCGCCCAGCTCTACACGCCCGGATGGAAGCCTCGCATCCTGGCGCCGAAGCTCGAGACGCACGTCCCGGGGTTGGTGGAGACTCTCTTCCGTTCTCCGTTCTTCCCGGTCCCGGCCGACCACCTGCCAAACCGTCCGCCGGTCGATATGGTCGAAGCCGGAGAGTTCAAAATCGGCAGTTTCGACGTTTCGGCGATCGGCTTGAACCATCCCGGTGGGGCGCTCGCGTTCCGCATTCAAGGCATGGTGGGCGATCTCGTCTACGCCACCGACCACGAGTTCGGCAGCCCGGAACACGACGAGCGGCTCGCCACCTTCGCGAAGGGAGCCTCGGCGCTCGTCCTCGACGCGCACTTCACACCCAACGAAATCGCCGCCCACAAAGGCTGGGGCCACAGCGACTGGCGCACCGGCTGCGAGTTCGCCGCCGCCAACGACATCGGCAGCCTCTGGCTGTTCCACCACAAGCCCGGACGGACCGACGAAGAACTGGTGCGCATCAAGCACGACGCCAAGCGGATCTTCGCGGCGACCGAGGCGGCGGCGGAAGGCGACGCGCTACAGCTCTGACGCGGCAGGACTAAAGTCCTGCGCTACAAACTATAATGACCGCCTTGTCGAGGAGGCACCCGATGAAAGCGGCCGCGTCGGTGGTGATGGTTTGCGCTCTCGTGGTGCTTGGCGCACCAGCGCGCACGGCGGATCACCGCGACGCGCCATCCATTAGCGAGGACGGCCGCGCTGACATCCTCGATATCTACGGGTTCGTCAATCCCAACAACGGCAACATCGTCCTCGCCCTGACAGTGAATCCGTTCTCGATCGGGGGCGCCGTCCAGGTGGCATTTGCGCCGGACGTCCTCTATCAGTTCAAGATCGACAACACGGGCGACAACGTGGAGGATCTGGTCATCCAGGCGACGTTTTCGCCCACGGTGCCGGGGCCTCAGACGTTTACGGTTCGCGCCCCTCAGAAGCCGCGGGCGGTTGGCGCGACCACCGTGCGGGTCGAGACAGCCGACACGATTAGCGGTCCGGCAACGGGCTCGGTGGTGACTGGGTCCGGTACGATCACGAAGGCGTTCGCGGGGCTTGCGCGATGATCCGTTCTTCCTCGATCTGATCTGGGTCTTCCGGCTGATCGGCGCTCAACCCGGCGGTCCATTGACGCGCCCGGGGGGCATCGACTTCTTTGCGGCGCTCAACTGTTCGATTCTTGCTATTGAGCTGCCGCCTGCGGCGCTTCGAGGTCCCACGGGCAACATCATCAAGTTCTGGGCATCGACCAGCCGCACACGCGCGACCAATAGATCCGCGACGCCATTTCTCGCCGATACCCACACGGGCGCGTTCGTTCAGGTGGATCGCATGGCGCTGCCCGTGGTGAATACGGTGCTGATCCCAACCCGGTTGAAGGACTCGTTCAATCGCGCGTCTCCTTCGCAGGACTCCGCCACCTACAGGGAATATGCGATTACCAGCCTCGTCGCACTGAATGGCGATCGTACTTATTCGCAGTCTCTGATCGACGCTGTTCTGCTCCCGGACGTCGCGGTCCTCGACCTCACCAAGGCTGGAGGGTTCTTGAACGGACGGCGACCTGAGGACGATGTGATCGACATCGTCCTGCAGGCGGTTAGCCGCGGCACGGTGGTTGGGGATGGCGTAGACACGAATGATGTGCCGTTCCTTCCCGACTTCCCATTCTTTGCGCCGCCTCACGGTCCCGAAAAACCGATCCCTGGCCGGACCCGCTGACATGATCCGCTCGTGTCTTCTCGCGGCTGTCCTGGTGGCGGCTCTGAGCGCCGCTCTCTCGGCGCAAGCCCCCGAAGCCAACCCGTTGGACGTGGAGATCGCGTTCCTGGAAGCGCGGGTCTCACGCGATGAAGCCGACCCGATCACACCGACGCGGCTCGGACACGCGTATCTTCGCCGGGCCAAGGCCGCGGGCACATTCAGTGATTACCGGAAGGCCGAGACCTCGTTTCGGCTGGCATTGACGCGGTCAGCCGAACACTTCGGCGCGTTGACGGGCCTCGCGAACGCGCTGGCCGCCAGGCACGCCTTCGATGAGGCGTATGAAGTGGGACGTCGGGCGATCAAGGCGAACCCCGACGCCGCGGACGGCTACGCCGTCGCGGGGGACGCGGCGCTCGAGGCAGGCAAAGTGACAGAGGCCGCAGCCTTGTTTGACCGCGTCGCGCAACTGGCGCCCGGTTACCACGCGCATACGCGCGCCGCCAACCTCGCGGCCGCACGCGGGGATACACGCGGCGCCTACGCATCACTCGCCAAGGCAGCGGCCGACGCGCCGCGCCTGAACCTCGACCCCGAGCGGCGCGCGTGGCCGCACATTCGAACCGGGTCGATTGCCTTTGACCATGGTGACTGGAAGCGCGCGGAAAGCAGTTACACCGCGGCGCTCGGGATCACGCCGGAGAACCCCGTTGCCCTCGAACATCTCGCCGAGCTTCGCGCAGCGCAAAAACAATTCGCTCAGGCACGGGAACTCTATGCGCGCGCCATCGCCGCCGATCCACGGCCTGAATACCACGAAGCCGTGGGAAACATCCACGCCGCCGAAGGTCGGCAGGACGACGCGCGCGCGGCCTTCGATCGGGCGCGGCGCGGTTACCTCGCGGCGGTCGAGGAGGGTGATCCCGGCGCGTACCGCCGCCTCGCGTTGTTCTTCGCCGACATCGAACCGAATCCAGCCGAAGCGGTGAAGTGGGCGCGCAAGGACTTCGAGATTCGCACAGACGCAGTCACGCTCGGTGTGCTGGCCTGGACCTTGATGAAGGCCGGGCAAGGCGAGGAAGCGCAGCGCATCGCCGAGCGGGCGGCGAAGGCCGCTCCCGTCGATGCGATGACGTGGCAGCGAATCGGCGGCGTGGCGGAGCAAGCGGGCGACGCGGCGCTCGCCCGCGCGCGGTTCGCCCGCGCCACCGAGATCAATCCCCGCCTCAAAACGAGTAGCCCACCCCCGCGTGGACGCGGTTGACGTTGATCGGCCGCTCACCGTAAATCCGGGAAAAGCGATAGCCCGCTTCAATGCGGATGGGGCCGGCGATGCGGAACGCGACGCCGGCGCCGGTTGCCGACATCAGCTCGGACCGCTCGTCCTCCAGCGAGAGAAGCCGACCTGCCTCTGCGTCGAGCCGTTCACCCGCCACTTCGAGCTCCACCTCGGGTCGTAGCCGGGCGAAACCGATCCCGACTTCGGCATACGTATCGAGCCCGCCGAGGCGCGGACCACGGATACGCGCGCCACCGAGCCCATACCAGACCGGAACACGGGCATCGAAGGAGACGGACACATCGACACCGAATTGCGTCTCGATTGCCTGTCTGATGGCCTCCTCGGCCTGGTTGAGCTCGTCGTCCAGGTCCTTCCAGATGCCGTTTCGCAGATGACCGAGTTCGCCGAAGACATCGAGCCGACCCGTGGCGCGCACGGCCGCGGCGCCGGCAAACAGGCCATCGGTGACTGCGGTCGTGGCGACGCCGCCGAGGCCCTGCACGTATCCACGTTCGGAGGACTGGGCCGCCGCAGTTGCGGCCGAGAACGACAGGCAAGCGCAGAGCGCTACGAACAATCGCATGAAGTCCTCGATGCTATCGCCGGAATTCGGGGTTGCGCGGAAGCTTCAGGTAGGGGAGGCGGATGCGTGCCCCCTGGCTGTCCACGATCAACGTGTTGTCAACGCGTAACGCCGCGGGTGGATGGAACCCTTCGCTCCCCAGCTGCGAGACGTAGTCGTCCTGTTCGACGCCGTCACCGCTGACGCCCAACCCACCGACCGGACGATCGCCACGATAGAGCGGCACGCTGCCCGGGAACCAGACGATGCCGCTCTGGTTCAGGAACGCGCGATTGCCTCCGCGGCTCGGTCCCGGGCCCTCAGTGCAGACGTTCTTCGAGTCGTAGACGAAGAGAGGGAAGAACGGACCAGGCGTCGGCGTGGCCTTCAGATCGACGCCCGGCGGGAAGAGCGGCTGGCCGCCAAAACTCAGGGTGCGCGCGGTCACCGCCCAGCCTCGCCCAGCGGGCGGCTCCGGCATCCACCGGTACTGCGCATACGGATTGGTCTCGACTGCTTGCCGCAGGACTTCGTATCCCTCGCGCGTGCTGAAGTAGTAGGCGTTGCGCGCCTTCGTCATCGCGACGTCGGAGGAGAAAACCGTGCCGTCAGGCATCCGGTACAGCGCGAGGATCTCGCCGTCTTCGTCCGAGATCCCGATCGTCATTCGGGCCGGCTGATTGATCGGGAGCCGAATCATCGCGCGCGTGCGCAAGGACACGTCGACGGATCGAGAGACGATCTGTCGTACTTCGCTTTCGCTCAGTCCTCCAGCGCGTGAGCTGCTCCGCGGGCCAATGAGGTATCCCTCCGGCGCCTGGATTCCATTGCGCGGTTGCACGAGGTAACTGCCGGAACTGAATAGCCCCGGAGTAGAGCCCGGTGGCCTGGAGCGAACGGTCTCACGGATGCAGGGGATGTTCGTGCACGTCCCGAAGAAAGGGAGTCGCAACCCATCGATGAAGACGGCGCCGGGGGAGCCGAGTGGCTCCGAGAAGTCCAGGTCCCGGCCTGCGCCAGCGGCCGCGGCGACCGCCGCGTACTCGGCAAAGTCTGGCGGGACGCCCGCCACACCCACGCCGCCGACCACTTTTCCATCTCGATAGATCGGGATCCCACCCGGGTTGACGGGTACGGTCGATTGGCTGCTCTGGCCGGTGTCCAGGACGTCGGCCTTGCCGGTCGTGATGCCGACCGATTCGAGAGGCAGCCCTCGATCGTCCACCATCGGGCCGCCCCGCGCACACCCCCGAGAATCAGACGGATCGCAGGGCAGAGGCATTCCGCCTGCACCGGCGCCAAACACCCCGGCGATGGACTTCGGCCGCGGAAAGGGCGCATTGAAGATGGCGTCGCCGGTGTCGTCCACGGTGCAGCCGCGGTTGATGTTCTCGACGCCGTACAGCGCCGCATTTCCGGTGTTTTTCACGCCCGGTGGGAAATGAATGCCGCTGATGAACCGCACGGTACGCGACGACAACGGCGCCTGGTCGTTGGCGAACATCGCCGCTGTCCGTGCCAGTGTCACCGCGATGTCCGGCGTCCGTTCCGCCGTGCCTGGACGCCTGTAGACGCCCAGGATGTTGCCGGTCCGATCCACGACCGCGGCTGACAGCGTGTCGTCCCCGAGTGCCGTCGCGGCAATCACCAGGACCGCGTTCACGTCCTCGGCCGTCAGGATTCGGGCCGGCCCGCCCGCCGCGTTCGATGGAGTGTTTTGCCCGGACAAGGTGGCGGCGACAACGACCACCGCCACGAACGTGGCTACCGCCAGAACCCGAACCCCGAACCCCGAGCCCCGAGTCCCGACGTGTCCGCCGTAGCGCGAAGCGCGAAGGCGGAGTCCCGAGCGCGCGTCAGCGCGCCCCAAGCGCCGCCTCGATCTTCCGGACCTGTGCGACGAACCGCCGCGGATCGTAACTGCTCGGGCTCTCGAACTGCTGGAACAGCTCGTCAAAGGCCGCGCGGACGGCGGGATTCGGCTCGCGGGTGGCCACCGCCGCATACAGCGTTTCCATCGCCATCGCGGCCTGTTCGGCGGCGCGCTCGCCGCGCATCGAGATGTCCTCGGCCTCCGACGCGATGCCGCGCAACAGACGCGTGGCCACCGCCGCGTCGGGCTTCGATGACAGCGCGCGGGCGATCGCGGTGTCGAGCACGCCGCGCGCCTGCGCGACGAGCGTCACGACCTGGTCCGCGTCTACCCGAAGCCGGCTGGCGGCACGCGCGATGGACGTCATCTGGCCCGCGAGCTGCTCCGCCGCCGCCGGATCGAGGGCTTGCAGCACATGCCGCGCCGTCGTCCAACGTGAGAGGTTCACGGGGGGATTGCCGGGGCGACGGTCCGTGTAGCCGGTCGACTGCCGCCAGCTGTCTTCCGGCCGCGTCAGGCTGTGATGGCAGGAGAAGCAATCGAGCTCGGCGTATTCCGGCCACACCGGGCCTTTGACCCGCTGTGCCAGGCGCTCGAGCGAGGACCGCAGGTGCACCAGCTGACCGACGCTGAACGAGCGTACCGGCGCAAAAGGGTCCGCTTCGGAAGCAGGCCGCCAGTGCCGGGGCATGGCGGCGCTGAACGCCTCGAGGTCGAAGACGAGATCGGGGTGCCCGGCGGCGATCATTTCGTGATCGACGAACTTTTCTCCCGTGCCGAGGTGGCAGGTCAGGCACTTCTCGGTGCGTTTGACCAGATCCTTGGTGTCGTACATCCCGGCTTGGACCGACTGCGCTTGCGTCCAGTCGCGCGTCGTGTGCGGACCGAGCCAGCCGCTCGCCGGCCCGTGACACGCCTCGCAGCTGACGCCCTCGTTGGTGAACGTATACGCCTTCTGTCCGCTCGTGGGTTCGAGGCTGTGGCACGCGAGACACTTGGGGGCGCTATGCGCGACGCCGATGCCGAGAATCTTTGCCATGCGCACCGACACGGGATTCGACAGGACCTCGCTCGCGCGGGCGTGGCGATCCTGCGCGATCCACGTCGTGTACTCCGTTTGCAGGATTCGACTCTTGGCCGCAGGGCGAACGGCGCCGTGGCATGCCGCAGCGGCGCAGGAGCCCGGACCGGTGTAAGAACCCGAAGCGGGCGCGTTCTGGATGACGAGTACTGCCGGCTCGACTGTTGCAATCGCGGTTCGGTCCGACGCCCGCAACGAATGTGTCAGTGTGGCTCCAAAAACTGTCAGCGCGAGGAGGACTGAGGTGGAGGGCGCGTGACGACCGAGCATCGCTCGTTCTTATACACCAAGAAGAAGTGTTATAACTCTCTCGCGTGAATCGGCCCGCCACGCATTCTCCGGTCTTCGATCACCTTCGCGCAATCCAGCGAACACACGGGTACCTGCCCGAAGGGGAGCTGCGCGCGCTCGCCGATCGCCTCGACGTTCCGCTTTATCGCCTCCAGTCGGTCGCGAGCTTCTACCCGCATTTTTTTCTGAAGCCCCCGGCCAGGGCGGAGGTGCGGGTGTGCGGCGACATGGCGTGCCACCGTCACGGAGGCAACGCGCTGCGCGAGTCGCTCGGCCGACGCTTCCAGGGCCAGGACGTGAACGTCCAGCACGTGTCCTGCCTGGGCCGCTGCGATCTGGCTCCCGCGATGGCCGTGAACGACGTCATCTACGATCGCGTGGACGAGACCCGCGCGTCGGCCCTGATCCAGACGGCGGTCGGCGGCCAGGCGCTCCCGGAGCCGGCGCACCCGCCCTCGGTGGGTGTCCGCTCGGACCCGTACACGGGTGGACAGAAGTACGGGGTCCTCAGGCAGTACGCCGCAGTCGCGCGACTGGACCGGGCTCATCGCGAAGCTGAAAGAAAGTGGGTTGCGCGGTCTTGGCGGCGCCGGCTTTCCGACCGGCATGAAGTGGGAGCTGGTGCGCGCGCAGCCCGGCGCCGAGAAATTCGTCGTCTGCAACGCCGACGAGAGCGAGCCCGGGACGATCAAGGATCGCCACATCATGACCAACGCGCCGCACCTGGTCGTGGAGGGGATCATCCTCTGCGGCCTGGTCGTCGGCGCGCGCCACGGCATCTTCTACATCCGCCATGAGTATCCCTACCAGGAACACATGATCGAGGAGGAGATCCGCGGCTGCTATGCCGAGGGGCTGCTGGGCGCGAACATCCTGGGCACGGATCTGGCGTTCGACCTCGAGGTCTTCGTGAGTCCGGGACTCTATATCTGCGGCGAGGAAAGTGCGTTGCTCGAGGCCATCGAGGGCAAGCGCGCCGAGCCGCGTAACAAGCCGCCGTTCCCCGGGCAGCAGGGCCTCTGGCAGAAACCCACGGTCATCAATAACGTCGAGACGTTCTTTTTCGTGCCCGTGATCCTCTCGAGGGGCCTGGAGTGGCTGAAAGCGGAGGGGAAGAACGGATCGATCGGCGTGAAATTCGTGGGCGTCAGCGGTGACGTCAGGCGTGCGGGCGTGTTCGAAGTGCCGATGGGGACGACGTATCGCGAGCTTGTCGAGGGGCTGGCGGGAGGTGCGTCTGAGGGGCGAGCGATCAAGGGCTTCGCGCCTTCAGGGCCGGCGGGGGGCTACCTGCCTGCGGCAATGCTCGATCTTCCCCTCGATTGGACAGCGATGACCAAGGCGGGTGCCACGGTCGGCTCCGGCGCCATCGTCGTGTGCGACGACCGCGCGTGCATGCTCGACATGGCGCTCAACTCCGTCCGCTTTTTCCGCAACGAATCGTGCGGCAAATGCGTGCCGTGCCGCACGGGATCGCAGAAGCTCGTCGACATCCTGACCGGCTGGACGCAAGGAGCGCGCGGCGCCGACGACCTGGCGATCTACACCGACCTCACCCATGCGTTACGGATGACGTCGATCTGCGGGCTTGGCCAGGTGGTGCCGGTGCCGATTGCGTCGGTGCTGAAGCATTTCCCCGATGAAGTCGAAGCCCACGTGCGCGATAAGGTGTGCGCCGCCGGCGTGTGCTTTGGAGGGCGCGCGTGAGCACCGTCACGCTGACGATCGACGGCCGCGAAGTCACCGTCCCACGCGGGACGACGATCTTCGACGCGGCCCGGATGAACGGCGTCCCGATTCCGACGCTGTGTCACCAGCAGAATCAGACCCCCGTGGGAGTCTGCCGCGTCTGCGTGGTGGACGTCGGCGCCCGGGTCTACGCCGCCGCCTGCATCCGCGAGTGCGATCCCGGGCATGGTGGTGAAGACGAACATCGAGCCGGTCCAGCAGGCGCGCAAGACGCTCGTCGAGCTGCTGATGTCGGACCACCCCTCGCCGTGCGCGCGTCAGCAGGCGAGCTCGGACTGCGAGCTCGAGACGATGTGGGCGCAGATGGCCGCGCCGGCCGCCGCGCCGCGATTCGAGCGCCGGCTCACTCCACGAGGACGAGACGACTCCTCGCTCAGCATCGCCGTCGATCACGAAGCCTGCATCCTCTGCGACCGATGTATGCGCGGCTGTGACGAAGTCAAGAACAACGACGTCATCGGTCGCACCGGGCGCGGCTACACGGCAGGCATCGCCTTCGATCTGAACGTCCCCATGGGCAGCTCGACGTGCGTGTCGTGCGGCGAGTGCATGGTGTCGTGCCCGACGGGCGCGCTGACCAACAAGCGCGTGATCGCGACCGAGCTGGGCGGCGGAGAAGCGCTCGACCCCGAGTCGATCCTCCAGCTGCCGGTCTTCAAGGGCGTCTCCGGCACCTTCCTGGAGTTGAACAAGAACGCCGTCGTGAAGCGTGAGTTCAACCCGGGGGAAGTCATTTGCCGCGAAGGGGAGTTCGGGTCCACGGCCTTCTATATCCTCGACGGCACCGTGGACGTGTTCATCGGGTCCGCGATCGCGCATGTGAAGCAGGAGGACGCGCACGCGGGCTGGTTCTCGAAGATCCGCAGCCGCTTGGCCAACCGGCAGGAGCACACGCGGTCGGAGGAGACCAGCAAGCGATGGATCCCAATCGACGCCCCCGTGGACCTGCCGTATGACAACCCCATCGCGCAGATCGGGGCCGGCGAACTCTTTGGCGAGATGACGTGCATGAGTTTTCACCCGCGGTCGGCCACCGTGCGGGCGAAGACGAAGGTCGTCGTGCTGGAGATGCTGCGCAACGTCCTCGACATCCTCCAGAAGAACAAGACGTTCCGCGCCGAGCTCGATCGCAAGTACCGGCAGCGCGCCCTCGAGACGCACCTCAAGAGCGTGCCGACCTTCGCGTCGATGCCAAGCGACTTCATCGCCTACCTGCGCGATCGTGTGGAGTTGCTGCGCTACTCGGCGGGTGAGGTGATTGTTCGCCAGGGGGACGTCGCGGATGCGTTCTACCTGGTGCGGCTCGGGTTCGTGAAGATCTCGGAGCACCGCGCCGGCGGCGACCTGGTGCTGACCTACACGGGCCGTGGCGGCTATTTCGGGGAAATGGGCCTGCTCGGCGGCGGCGTTCGTACCGCCACCTGCACCGCCCTCGACCACGTCGACGTCGTCCGCATCAAGGGGGAAGACTTCGCGCTGATGCTGCAGCGCTTCCCCGACATCCGCGCCAATCTCGAGCAGGTGGCTGCTGAACGCGCGGCGATGAACCTGCAGCGGGCACGTTCCGCGGAGGTGACACCGCTCAACGATTTCCTGACGCAGGGGCTGATGGAAGCGCAGAGCCTGCTGCTTCTCGACCTCGAGAAGTGCGTCCGCTGCGACGAGTGTGTGCGTGCCTGCGCCGACGCGCACGACGGGGTGACGCGGCTGGTGCGCGAAGGATTGCGGTTCGACAAGTACCTGGTGGCGACCTCCTGCCGCCAGTGCCGCGACCCGCTCTGCATGGTGGGCTGCCCGGTGGGATCGATCCGGCGGAGGAACTCGCTCGAGATCATCATCGAAGACTGGTGCATCGGCTGTGGGCTGTGCGCGAACAACTGTCCCTACGGCAACCTCAACATGCACGAATTCGAGGTCCAGGTCGCCGACCCGGCGCAGCCTGTCCCGAGCGAAGTCGAGGGGCCGTCCAGAAAAATGATGGCCACGCAGCGCAAGGCGACCGGCTGCGATTTGTGCATGGAGCACGAGGAACCCAGTTGCGTCTACGCCTGCCCGCACGACGCGGCGCACCGCGTGGAGCCGGTGACCTTCTTTGCGTCGATGCGCGGTCCCACTATGGACAGGCGGTTGCCAGCAGCGGGCACTGAGGCTCACTAGCAAGTGATGGGTTGAAAGGGGACAGACGATTGGCGCTCCGCGCTCACGCGAAGACGCGAAGACGCGAAGACACGAAGTTGTTTGTGTTAAACCCAAAAAAACCTCGTGTCTTCGCGTCTTCGGTCTTCGTGCCGCGCGAAGCGCTGCCGGCGGCCGTGGGAGCGTGGTAGTGGAGGTTGTTGATTGTTAATTGATCGTTCGCATCGATCGTGGGCTGTCGCAACGACCCTGTTGTTGGGGCTGTCGGTCGTCTTGTACGCGGTGTATGCGGCGCGCGTCGGCGTCCCGACGGGTGGCTCGCTTCCGGGCATCCTCTTTGGTATCGCGGGCTTCGCGATGATGCTCTATGCGGGATTGCTTGGGGCGCGCAAGAAGGTGCGCATCTGGCGGGTGGGACGGGCGCAGACGTGGATGCGCGGGCATCTGTGGCTCGGCACGTTGAGCCTGCCGGTCATCGTCTTTCACGCCGGGTTCACCTTCGGCGGAGGCCTGACCTTCGTCCTCATGTGGCTCTTCGTCATCGTCGTAGTCAGCGGGTTGCTCGGGGCGTACCTGCAGCACAGGATGCCGCGCCGCATGCTCCGCGAAGTGCCGATGGAGACGATCTTCGAGCAGATCGACCACGTGCGGGCGCAACTGTTGGCCGAAGCGGACACGGTGGTGGCTGACGCCTGCGGGAAGCTCGAGGTCGAGACCGTCGTCCCGGGTGCGAGATCGGCGTCTGCGCCGGTGCGTGTATCGGCGATGGCCGGTGCGGCGGCCGCGGCCCTGGCGACGACCGAACGGATCGAAGCGGAGGAGTCGGCGCCGCTCCGCACTTTTTATATGCGTGACATGCGTCCCTTCGTCCAGGCGCCATCGGCGGATCATCCGTTGGCGGAGCGCGCGACTTCGGCGCTGATGTTCGAAAAAGTTCGCGCGCTGGTGCCGGCGGGCTTCCACCCGGCAATCGCCGACCTCGAAAACATCTGCGAGGAGGAGCGGCAGCTGGCCGAGCAGAAGCGCCTGCATCGGGTGCTGCACGCCTGGCAGCTGGTGCACGTGCCGCTCTCGATTGCGCTGCTGTTGATGGCCGTCGTGCATGTCGTCGTTGCCTTGAGGTATTGAATGACGCCGGGTCTAAAGACCCGGCCTACTGAGAGCGGAGTCGTAGGCCGGGTCTTTAGACCCGGCAAGAATTGAATGCGAACCAGAACCGCGAAGAAGCTCGCGCAGAGGATCGACCTCAACTACTTCAAGCGCCCGCACGGTCTGCGGCGCCTGCGGCTGTTGCTGTCGATCGCCGTTCCTGCACTGGGCTTGCTGTGGCTCGGCGGCATGGCGGCCGCCGGCAGCCGGGCGCCGTACAGCAGCGGGCCTGTCTCATCGGCGCACGCCTTCGTTGAGAACAAATGCGAGGTCTGCCACCAGCGGGATGACTCGTTTCGTGCGCACGTGACGGCCACCGCCTGTTCGACGTGTCACGCTGGACCGTCGCATGTGCCGGCGACCACTTCGTCCGCAATCAGGAGGAACCTGATTGTGCGAGCTGCCATCGCGAGCACCAGGGACGCGTCAGCCTCACAGCTGCCGTTGCCGACGGGACGTGCGTCGACTGCCATAGCGACCTGAGACCAAGCAGCCCGGCCGCGGCGGCTTCTGCGGCAGCGCCACCACGTGATCCGCTCGGTTCGGCTCCAACCAGACCCGGTCCTTGGCCTACGGCACGCCGCGTCGAGGCGTTCCCTGCCGACCACCCCGAGTTTGCGGTACTGCGCGAATCGTTCACTGACCCGGCACGGTGCGCTTCAATCACCAGGTGCACCTGAAGAATGATCTGCGCGGCCCCGACGGGCCGGAGAAGCTGGAATGCACTACGTGTCACCGCCCTGAGTTGGTGCCGACGCGTGGTGCCGCGAAGCGTGTGAAGAATCTGATGACGACGGTCACCTTCGATCAGCAGTGTGCTCGGTGCCATCCGCTGTTCTTCGACGAGCGTATAGACCGGCCGGCGCCGCATGGCCACCCGAAGCTGGCGTTCCCGTTCGTAGAGAAGGCGCTGCGCGACTACATCACCGCAAACCCTACGGCGATCTCGCAGCGCGACGTTCCCGATCGGCGACTCCCGCTGAACTTCCCCCGCGAGCCGGAACCTATCGCCCGTAACGCGGACGAGTGGGTGGCCAAGCGAGCGAGTGCGGGCAAAGGCGTACCTCACGCGCGTCTGTTCCTACTGCCACGGCACCCCGGTCCATGTCGATGGTGGTTTCAGCACCCCTACAGTGGCCGGCCGCCAACATGCGCACCGACTGGATGTCGCGCGCGACGTTCGACCATGCACCGCATCTGATGGTGCAATGCTCGTCCTGTCACAACGCGGAGCAGAGCCGCGGCACGTCCGACGTGCTGATGCCGTCCAAGGCCACCTGCGCCACGTGCCACGCGCCGGGCAAAGGCGCATCATCGCAGTGCATCGAATGTCACGGCTATCACGACTGGACGAAGGCCCAGCCCGTGAAACCACACTTCAAACTTACTGACTTCCAATAATCGGAGCGTTATGAAAGCCATCGTCGTTCGGCCCGGAGAAAAGGACAGCATCCACATGCGCGATATGCCAGATCCCGCGATGTCGCCGGATCACGTCGCCGTGAAGATGCTTCGCGTCGGCCTGTGCGGCACCGACGCGGAGATCAACCACGGGCTGTACGGCAAACCTCCGGACGGCGACGAGTTCCTGATCCTCGGGCACGAGAACCTCGGGCAGATCGTCGACGTCGGCAAGAACGTGTCGGGATGGAAGCCCGGCGACCTGGTGGTTTCCACGGTGCGCCGTCCGTGCGGCGAGTGTCCGAATTGCGACGGAGGCGAGAACGACTGCTGTAGCAGCGGCAAGTACACCGAGCGCGGCATCATGCGCCGCCACGGCTTCATGTCGGAGTTCTACGTCGAGACGCCGGAGTACCTGAACCGGATTCCGAAGGAGGTCGAACCTTTCGCCGTGTTGCTCGAGCCGATGTCGGTGGTCGAGAAGGGGATCGACCACGCCTTTTCCTTGCAGCGCCGGTTGATGACGTGGAAGCCGCGACTGTCGGTGGTGCTCGGCGGCGGCCCCGTAGGTCTGCTCGGCGCCGCGGCGCTGCGCGCGCGGGGACTTGCGCGTGGTCGTCGCGGGCCGCGAGCCGGCGAGCGACCTGCGCGCGCAAGTCGCGATGCAGATGGGGGTCGAGTATCATGTCCACGAAGTCCACGCGTGCTCGAAGTCGTAGAGACAGTTCGGCCGGCCCGATCTGGTGCTGGAGGCGACGGGCAGCGCGAACGTCGTCTTCGACGCGATGGAGATGCTGGGACCCAACGGCGTGCTGTGCCTGCTGAGCGTCACCGGTGGTGCGACCATGCACGAAGAACCCATCGATCGGATCAACCAGTTGCTCGTGCTCGGTAACCAGGTAGTGTTCGGCAGCGTCAACGCCAACCCCCGGCATTTTGCGCAGGGCGTGGAAGATTTCGTCACGATCGAGAAGCAGTGGCCGGGGACGATGGTGCGATTGCTGACGAATCGGGTGCCGTGGCAGGACTTCAAGAGCTGGTTTACCCAGCGCGGATCCGGCATCAAGTCCACACTGGAGATCGGCGCATGAGGGGCCGGTTCCTGGCGAAGCGGTGACGACCAGGCGCTGGCTGATCCTCGTATTCGCAGTCGGCGCGGCGCTGCGGGTGTTTCCGCACTCGTTCGGTCTTCCATATCTCCACGCGCGGCCTGACGAGGAGGTCGCGACGGGTGTTGCCGCCGCCATGCTCGGCGGGGACCTCAATCCACATTTCTTTCACTGGCCGTCTCTCACGTTTTATCTGTTCGCCGGGTATTTCTGGCTCAACGCGGAAATCGTGCGCCTCCTGGGCGGCGAGCCCGTCTTCGACGCCGGCAACTATTTCCTCTTAGGACGGTCAGTGGTGGCAGCGTTCGGCGCCTCCACCCTGATTTTGGCTTACAAGATCGGACGCCGTGTGGATGATGAGGCCACAGGTGTCCTCGCCGCGGCGCTTCTCGCCGTGTCGATCCTACACGTCCGCGATTCGCACTTTGCGATGACCGATGTGCTGGCGACGGCGTTTGCGACGCTGTCGCTTTCCCAGATGCTTCGCGCCCTTGAGAACCGCGGTCGCGGGGAAGCCCTCGGCTGGTTCGCCTTCTCGGGGTTGCACGGTGGGCTTGCGGCGTCGACGAAGTACAACGCCGCGGCGGTTGTAGTTGCGATGGCGGCGGCACAGATCCTCCTGCTGAAGCGCGAGCGCCGGCTTCGCGCCTTGCTCCCATCGCTGGCGTATGGACTGCTGTTCGTTGTGGGATTCGTCGTCGCGACCCCTTACGCCGTCCTGGACTTCCCGAAGTTCAAGGAAGACGTCATCTTCGATGTGACGCACCTCTCTGGTGGGCACGGCATCGACCTGGGACGTGGGTGGGTTTATCACCTGACGCACACGCTCCCGTTCGGACTGGGTCCCACGGCCTTCCTGGCGGCGATCGTCGGCATCGTCCCGTTTGTGCGCAGGCACGCACCTTACGCGTTTGTGCTGGGCTCCTACGTGGTCGTGTTTTACATCACCCTCGGCAGCGGATACACGGTGTTCTTCCGCTACCTCCTGCCGATCGTGCCGGTGGCCTGCGTCGTTGCGGCACTCGGCGTTAAGCAGATCGCGGAGTGGCTCGGCGGAAGCACGCGTGCCTTCGCCGTTTTGATCGTCCTCACCGTAGGCCCAGGCCTCGTCAACAGCCTCTGGTTCGACCTGCTGCTCGCGCGAACGGACACGCGGGTGCTCGCCGGTGAGTGGCTCGAGTCGCAACTCAGGCCCGAACGACACGCTCCACGACGCCGGTGGCAACTACACGGCGCTGGATCTTACGCGCGTCCCGTTCCACCAGTGGTATTTCGATCCGGAGAAAAACTCGTTCGGCGATCCCCAGGGCCGCACCCCGGACTGGCTCGTGCTCTACGAGTCTCCGCTCTTCACCTACACCCGGATGCCCTGGCAACTGCAGACGCTCGCCGAGACGCGCTACGAGCGCGTCCACACCGTTCCGGCCACGACCGGCCGCCGCCGCGACGCCGTGTACGACTTGCAGGATGCGTTCTTCATGCCCGTGTGGGGAATGTGGACCGTCGAGCGCCCCGGCCCGACGATCCACATCTACCGGCTGCGCCAGTAGTCAGCTGCGCTGGGTCGAGCGACAGCCACTCGAAAACCGTTCACCACAGAGCAACAGAGAAACAGAGACGCACAGAGAACTGCTTGTGTTTTGATCCGCCAAAGTCGCGACTTCCGGGCGAAAACACATTTTCTGTCATCCTCGTGTTTCTTCTGTGTCTCTTCTGTGGCCTGTGGTGAAAGGTTTTTGAACTGGCTGTCGTTGAATCGTGAGGTAACTGCTGAAGATTCAGTACCTGAGAGAAGATGCGGCGGAGCTCCGCGGGCTCCGAGGTTTTCGTCAGGGCCAGCATCAGGAGAATGCGAGCCTTGAGCGGCGCAAGGTCCTCGCCCGGGACGAGCAGTCCGCGTCCGCCGGCGATCCGTCCGCTGCCGGTGCGGGTCGTGCTGACGACGGCCACGCCCTTCGAGGTGGCGTAGCGAATCCCCTCGCCTTGCGTTCCGCTCGTGGCACCGGCGCCGGCAGTGGCGATGACGATGCCCCTGGCACCGGCGTCGACGGCGGCGCGAATAAGATCACCGGGCGCGCCCTGATAGGTCAGCACGATGTCTACGCGTGGCAGGTCGGTTACGTTCGCGATATCGAATTCGCTGCCAGCGGTGTGCCGTCGTTCCACCCGCCGGTAGAACGCGACACGGTCGCTGTCGACGACGCCGAGGATCCCGTAGCCGCGCGTCTGGAAGGTCTGCAGGCGAAGCGCATCGGTCTTGGTGACTTCGCGGGCGGCGTTGATCTCGTCGTTGAGGACGACCATGACGCCACGGTCGCGCGCCGCCGGATCCCCCGCGACGCGGAAGCCCTGCTCGAGATTGGCGGCTCCCTTCGAAGCCGAGCGTGCTCGGATTCCGCATCGAACCAACCACGACGACCGGGACGTGCGTCGCGGATCGTGAGGTTGAGGAAGTACGCGAGTTCCTCGAGCGTGTCGGTACCGCTGGTCACGACGATGCCCGCGAGGGTGGCGTCTTCACGGAACAGCGCGTTGATCCGGCGCGCCAGGTCGAGCCACTGGGGCAGCGTCATCTGCGAGCTGGCAATGTTGGCGAACTGTTCGGATTCCGGCGTCACGTAGCGCGGCAGGTTCGGGATCAGCTGCACGAGTTGTTCGGCCGTGAGGCGTCCCCCGGTCCGGTTCGGAGATCGTACCGCCCGTGGCGACGAGGCGTACACGCGGGCGTGGAGCGGTGGTTGCGTCAGCGGCCGGTTGTTGGGCGGGAGTGGGTGACGGAACCGCGGTGGTCGCGGGAGCCTGTGGTTGAGTCGTGTGTGGGGGCGCGGCCGCCGTAGCACAGGAGAGTGCCGGCCATGCCGCACACGCGAGCATGATCTGGATGAGAGCTGAACGCATCGCCGCGGAGTGTACTCCAGCGATCGTCCGGACGCCGGAGGATCGCTAGCCGCCGATCTTCCTGATCACCGACTGCGCACTGTCGTACAGCATCTTCGAGATGTTCGACATCATTTGCAGCGTCTGTTGCTGCTTCTGCAGGACGTTCTGAAGATCCACATTGGCGAGCTGTGCGTCGTCGCCGAGCTGGTTGAGGGTGAGTGTCATGAGCAGCGTGGCATCGAGCGACCGCGAGATACGCGCCGTCGAGCTCCTCGGTCGTCACCTCGCTGGACGTGGCGACCAGGCGCAGGCCCTCGGCCCGTTCGCGCAGGAATGAGGACGTTTCGGATGCGGCGTAAAGCTGCGGGAGCTCTTCGCCGTGTTTCTGCGCCAGCGATTCGCTCGTGCTCTCGAGGTCTGTCGCGAGCTCGCCAAGGCAGGCCGACCGGCTTTCGAGCAAACTCGCGAGGGCGGTGCTCGCGGCATGGCGGGGCACGTCGAGGGCGTTGCAGCGGCTCAACCCGGACTCCTGCGCGTCCGCAGATACTGCGGCGGCCGACGAGAGCGAGGAGGAGAAGGAGCACCAAACGCGCCCGCAACGCGTGGAGACGCCGCCGCAACGACAGTTCGCTCGATCTCATCGGATTGCCTCGCGTGTGTGTCTAACGGATTGGCCGCCAGTTTACGCTCTCGTTCAGCCGCCCGGTCGATAAATCGCCGCGGCCGTCGCGGTCGCGATTGACAACCCCCTTCAATCCAGCACGTTCCGCTGACAGCTGCCTGCGGCATCGCGGCGGCGGCGCTCTTGCCATGTCGTCGCGCGGCTGCCGCGGCCGGCTTCATTAACGCGGCCCGACCTCTCGCGCAAACGAGCGCCGGGCGGCAGCCATTCACTCACATCACAGTGGAGGCCAGCATGAACCGTTTGGGCATCGCACTCGCTACGCTCGTCATCCTCGGATTCGCATCCGTGCCATCGCTCGCGCAAGACAAGGAGAAGCCGGCGGCGAAGGCGTCTGCCCGGCCGCCGCGTCGGTCAACCTCAACTCGGCCACGCAGGCGCAGCTCGAAACGCTGCCCGGCATCGGCGCCGCCACCGCCAAACGCATCATCGAGTACCGCCAGAAGAACGGCGGCTTCAAGAAGGTGGAAGAGCTGATGAACGTCAGGGGCATCGGCGAAAAGGCGTTCCTGAAGCTGAAGGCCCAGATCACGGTCGGCGCGCCGGCCGCGCCTGGCACCGACAAGTAGCAGACGACGGCCCGGTCTGTAGGCCGGGCCGAGTCCCTTGTCATGCGAGGGTTCAGCCTGCTGGAGGTGCTCTTGAGCCTCGCGATCGCGGCGACGCTCGTCGGGATCGCGGTGCCGGTGACCAACAGCGCCGTCGACGAGATCCGCACCGCTGCCGCCGCGCGTCACCTGGCAGGGAAGATCTCTGGTGCGCGGATCGACGCCGTCCGCCGGTCTTCGTCGCTCGCCCTGCGGTTCGAGCCAGATGGCGACGACTATGTGATCACGACACACCTCGATGGCAACGGTAATGGCGTGCGCACGGCGGAAATCAGGAGCGGCATCGATACGGCGCTCGGCCCCGCCGAACGGATTCGAGAGAGCCACCCCGGCGTTCGATTTGGTCTGACGGCGGGAATCGCCGATCTCGACGGGGGTATCAGCGGATCGGAGGGCGTGAGGGTGGGCGCAGCCCGCCTTCTGAGTGTGTCGCCTCTTGGCGGCACGACATCCGGAACCTTGTATCTGCACGGACGCCGGAGCCAGTACGCCGTGCGCGTGCTTGGCGCGACCGGCCGCGTGCGGGTCTTTCATTACGACCCAGGAGCACGACAGTGGAACACCAGGTAGTCGACCGGCGGCTCGAGGCGCGGTTCCCGCCGCCGGCCCAGAACGCGGCTCGCGCCACCCTCAGGCCCGGGTGCGTCGTCGCACTCGTTGACGTCAGCGGCGGTGGCGCGCTGGTCGAAGGGCCTCGCCCGCTGCGCCCGGGCTCCCGCGTCCACCTTCAGGTCACGACGGCGGCGAAGACATTCTCCATTGAGGCGCAGGTCACACGATGCGCGGTCTGGATCCTCGATCCCATCGAAGGGGTGCGGTATCGCGGCGCGCTGCGCTTCGAGCAGCGCGTTGACTGGGCCTGGGGCGACGCTTCCCGTAGTGGGTATCGGGTGCCCGAGTCCGCCGGACCCATTCCCGGGCATTCTGGGAACTCGCTACCCGTCACGCCGGCATCGCGCGCCGTGTCCACCGGAAACCGCCGAAATGACTAGAGCTTTCGCACGCCTGCCGGTGGCATCGCACTTGGTAGCGTGCTCCGGTAACCCGTCATCTGGAGGCGCCATGGCCGCTGTGCTCGAGTCCCCTGCGTTCGATCCGGAATGGCCGGCGTCCACCTTACTGGCGGCCGTCACGAATGGGTTCTCGATCGCTCGTGAGCCCAGGCTGGTTCGGCAACGCTTTGAGGAGGAACTGCGAACGCTCGTGAACGCACGCTCGGTGGCGGTCCGCCAATGCGCCGCGACGTTCACGGTGGCGCCAGAGGTGATCAGCCTGGAAGTGCCGGCCCCACCGTGGAGCGGGCCCACGCGTCTGGAGGCCGTGTTCGAGCCCGCGCAGCCGGTGGACGAGTGGAAGCGACGCACGCTCTCGGTAGGCGCGCAGGTCGCCGCCCTCCTGGTGGAGCTGGAACACGCGGACGGCCGATGGGTGCGGTTCCGGCGCACCGATGGCGCGGCCCCTTTGATCGGTTCCAGTTCTGAGATCCGCGCCGTGCGGGAGCGCATCGAGCGTGTCTCCGTCACCGACTTTACCGTTCTCATCGAGGGCGAGTCTGGCACTGGCAAGGAACTCGTCGCGCGCCAGATCCACGAGTTGAGTCGCCGCCGGCGCGGTCCCTTCGTCGCCGTGAATTGCGCCGCCATCGTCGAAACGCTGCTGGAAGCGGAGCTCTTTGGGATCGAGGACCGTACGGCGACCGGCGTACGCGGCCGGCGGGGCAAGTTCGAAAGCGCGCACGATGGGACGTTATTCCTCGACGAGGTGTCGGATCTTTCGCCGGCCGCGCAGGCCAAGCTCCTGCGCGCCATCCAGGATCTCTCGGTCGAGCGTGTGGGCAGCTGCGGCCTCCGTCGGATCGATACGCGGATCATTGCCGCGACGAACCGCCCGCTGTGCGAGCTCGTCGAACGCGGACGGTTCCGTTTGGATCTCTACTACCGCCTCAACGGCATCGACGTACAGGTGCCAGCGCTTCGGATGCGAACAGACGACGTGTTGGAACTGGCGAATTATTTCCTCGAGCGGTACCGGGTTGTCCGTTCGCTCACGTTGTCGACAGCGGTCGCCGATGCGCTGGTGGCCTACGACTGGCCCGGCAACGTGCGCGAGCTCGAACGCGTGATGGAGCGCGCCGTCGCGCTCGCGAGATCGAACTCGGTGGAGCTCGAAGATCTGCCGCCGGCGCTGCTCGTTCGCTACAGCGAGGTGCTGCTGCCGTCGGTGCGCTCGAAGGAGTCAATGCGGGCCTGGGGGAGCCGCTATGCCCGGCTGGTGCTCGAGCGCTGCAATAACAACAAGCGCCGGGCGTGTCGGGAGCTGGGGATCACGTACCACACGCTAAATGGGTATCTGCGATTTCGTCCGGATGACTCGCGGCCAGCGCCGGCCACGAGCGCGGCTCGCCTGGTGGCGGGTAAGACGTAGGTTCGCCTGGCGGCGGGCCATCGTGCCGGGCGCCTCCGGCAGAACTCGTTTGGCGAGGTAGCGGCCGCATGTGCGGTTGGAGGTCGCGCGCCCAACGCTCGTGTCTTTCTCGACCTGTCGAGGAAGGCGTCGGAGGGTGCCATGACACGCAGAGGAGTCGTAGCGATCGCGTTGGTGGTTTTAGTTCACGCGTGGAGTCCGGCGACGGCGGACGCCACAGGTGGGGAGGCCTGTGAGGTCGAGCCGGTCACCGGCGCGCCGTCGCCGACACTCAAGCTGAACGGTGGGGTCGAGACGACCCGGGTCTGGGTGACCGGTGAGTACGACGGCCTCACCGTTCGCAAGTTCACCGCGAAAGACGGGGCGTCCGTCGTCGAGTTCATCCACGGCGACGACACGGTCGTGCTGTCGATCTCGAGACAGCGCGTCTCGGTGGGGAGAAACGGCATTGCGCGCGATCTCGATACGCCCGAATCGATTGAAGAGGTGCAGCAGCTGCTCGCTGGATCGGCGGCCATGTTCCACAACCGCGTGATGCTGTCGCAGCTCGAACGCACGAGCGCACTCAAGGCCGGCAGCATGTCGATCTTGTCGGCGGCCGCCTGGGCGGCGTCTCTGACAGGCGACGTCGAGGCGCCGATCCGGCTGGCCGAGCGGTTCATCGCGAAGCACCGCGGGTCCCTCGTGCGGGTCCGTGCCGACGATGAGTCGTGCTGGACGGCGTACTCGAGGGAAGTCGACGCCGCGTTGACCGACGCCACCAACTGCACGCGCGAGGCGGTGGAATCCGGTGGCATCTGGCTGCTCGCCCGAACGTACGGCTGCACGGCCGTGTGGGTGTTGCGCTCCGAGTCGGCGTGGTTCCAATACCTGAAGTGCGTGTCGCCGACGGACATCGCGAAACTGGAGTGAGGTGAGTCATGGTCAGACAACTGGGCTCGTTGCTGCTGAAGGGATTCCTGGCGGTGTGTCTCGCGGGTCTCGTCCTCGGGGTGATGGTGCCGTTGCTCCATCGTCAACACATCACCCCGCCGGAATGGCTGGTCTGGGTGGTCGTTGCCGGCATCGTTGTCGCGGTGATCGGCCCTGAGGTGTGGCGCGTGAGGCGGGTGCGCCGGCAGCCGACGTCCAGAACGTAAACCACCGGCCGGGGGCCTCCGGCAAATCGATCCGGCGAGGCGGCAGCCGCGAGCGCGGCTGGAGGGCGCGCGCCGGATCCTGTTCTTGTTGGCGGAGGTTCGCCATGGTGTCGAAGGCGTGTTGTGCCCTCGGCGTAACGCTGTCGGTCGCCGTCCACGTGGTTCCCGGGCTCGGTCAGGTCACGATATCGACACAGCTCGACGACCGGCTGAGATTCGATCTGCCGAACGGGGGTTTCCATGCGAGCCGCACCGTCGGTCCACGTGGCGATCTCGAGATCGTCGTGTCCGGCGGTGGCGAACCAATGGCGCTCTCCGTGCGCTACGAGGGTGGCGACCGGCTCACCGTGCGTCGCGGTGCGACCGTTGTCTCTGGTGTGTCGAATCTCTCGGCTCTGCGCGCCCTGACTGACGGTCGAGCGGTCGCGTCATTCAGGGAGCACGTCGGTGAGTTCGAGCGGCGGCTGGTGTTCGACGCGACCAGCCTTGGAGGCGACGACCCGCACGGCCACGGTTTCCTGCTGGCGGCAGGGCTTGTGGCAATGCTCGCGGGAGATCCAGTCGCGGCCGCCCGCGCGCGCGATCTCATCATGCGCCGGGTGTCGATGCGCGATGATCTCCCGCGGCGCGACGAGGCGTGCCTCGCGTCTTATATCGAACGACTGGCGGTGGCCGAGCGAGGCGCGAAGGCGTGCTTCATGGTCGCGAATGCGGACGACAGCTGGTACGAACGGAGTGGCCAGCGGCTCCTCTGTGACGCCGCGTTCACCGCCGCCGTTGCCACTTACGAAGTTGCATTCGTCGGGTGTCGACCGCCAGTAGGCGAGGCATCTCCGGTATTTTGGACTCCGGTATTCCGGAGGAATGGGGCGGTTTTTGAGCGAGGGGGCAACTGGTTGGCTGGTCCGTAGTCCCAGGAGTCTGATTTAGATCAATGAATCCGGGGTGGTCCGAAGTGGTATTTCTGTTGCACCACTCGAGGCACTCCCTATGCCTCACAATCAACGCAACGTCGCCGTCGAAACCGCCACGAAGTTCATCGAGAGCAACTTCACCGACCAGATCACCACCGCCTCGGTCGCCCGACTCGTCGGGCGCGAGCGTACCTATTTCGCCACCGCCTTCCGCCGTACGACCGGGCAGACGATCCACCGTTACATCGTGTCGGTTCGTCTGCGCCACGCGCTCGCGCGCCTGGCCGAGGGTGAGAAGGTAGAGGCCGCGATGCTGTCGGCCGGCTACCGCAGCAAGCGCAGTTTCTACCGGGATTTCCGCTCGCAGATGGGGGCCACTCCAGGGGTCTACCGCGACAACCTGCGCCGCGTGATTTCTTGACCGCCCGGCGAGCGGCATAGTACCTTTCTGTGGTTACGCGTGCGCCGGTGGGCGTGCGCGTGCCAATGCTCAATCCTCGAGGATCAATGATCAGGACCCGTTGAGCATTGAACGATGTCCGTGCGTACGGGCATTGATCATTGTTCATTGGCGTTTGCTCATTGTCATGTCGCAGCCTCCGCCCGCATCTCTGAAGAAAACCCCGCTCAACGCTCGCCACCGGTCGCTGGGCGCCCGTATGGTCGAATTCGGCGGCTGGGACATGCCGGTCGAGTACTCGGGCATCGTGGACGAGCACTTGGCCGTGCGCAGCCGGGCCGGGCTCTTCGACGTCAGCCATATGGGGCAGATCGAGGTCGCCGGCGCCGACGCCCTCAAGGCGGTCCAGCACATCACCTCGAACGACGCCGGCCGCCTGTCGATCAACCAGGCTCACTATTCGGCCCTCACAACCCCGCAGGGGACCTTCATCGACGACGTCCTCACCTACAAGCTGTCTGACGAACACTTCATGTTCGTCGTCAACGCCTCGAACATCATCAAAGACTTCAAGTGGATCGCCGAGCAGATCGCCGGGATCGGTGATGCGGTCGCGGTGAACACCAGCTCGCGCTACGCGCTGATCGCCCTCCAGGGACCGGCGGCGCGTGACGTCCTGCAGACACTGACGGGCGTAAACCTCGGCGAGGTGAAGTACTACTGGTTCACGACGGGCGAAGTGGCCAACGTGCTGGCGACGATCTCGCGCACCGGCTACACCGGCGAAGACGGCTTCGAGGTGTTCGTCCCGCCCGCCCAGGCCGAGCGTGTGTGGAACGCGATCCTCGCCGCCGGCAAGCCGGCCGGCGTCGTCCCCGCCGGCCTCGGCGCGCGCGACACGCTGCGGCTCGAGGCCGCGATGCGCCTCTACGGCAACGATATGGACGAAACGACGACCGTGCTCGAGGCGGATCTCGGGTGGATCGTCGGATGGAAGAAAGACGAGTTCATCGGCGCCGATGTGCTGCGGCGACAGAAGGCCGAGGGGACGACGCGCAAACTGGTGGGGTTCGAGGTGCTGGATCGCGCCATTGCACGGCACGGCTATACCGCCTACATCAATGGCGAGAAGGCCGGCGTCGTGACGAGCGGTACCCAGACGCCGTTCCTGAAAAAGGCGATCGGCATGGCCTACCTCCCGTCGGGGAATAGCGCGGCGGGAACCGAGTTCGAGATCGATATTCGCGGCCGGCGCGTCAAGGCGCAGGTCGTGCCGATGCCGTTCTATAAACGACCGAAGTAGGAGTTAGGAGCTAGCTCCTAAGTGCGAGCGAAGCGAGGCACCGAATGTATCCGAGCGACTTGAAGTACACCCGGGATCACGAGTGGGTCCGCCTCGAGGGCGGCCAGGCGCGTGTTGGGATCACCGATTACGCGCAGAAGCAACTGGGTGACGTGGTTTTTCTCGAACTGCCCGACGTCGGACGCACGCTCAAGCAGGGAGAGGTCTTCGGCACGATCGAATCCGTGAAGGCCGTGTCGGAGCTGTACTCACCCATGGCCGGCGAGGTGGTCGAGGTCAACAGCTCGGTGGCGCAGCATCCCGAGTCAGTCAACTCGGATCCGCACAAGACGTGGATGATTGTGCTGAAACTCGCGAACCAGGACGAGGGGAAGGACCTTCTCGATTCGGCCGCGTATACAGACCTCACAAAGTAGGCTCACACAGTAGGCCGGGTCTTTAGACCCGGCAGCGGCGAGACACGAACGAATGCACACCCCGGGAACGTTTCAAAGCAGACACATCGGCCCTGACGAGCGCGCGCGCGACCAGATGCTGCGCGACATCGGCGTGGCCTCCCTCGACGAGTTGATCGACCAGACGATCCCCCCCGGGATCCGGCTTGACGCGCCGCTCGACCTGCCGGCCGGAGAATCCGAGTTCGGCTACTTGCGGCGGCTGAAACGGATCGCCTCGGCCAACACGGTCGCGCGGTCGTACATCGGCATGGGCTACTACGACTGCATCACGCCCAGCGTCATTCTGCGCAACGTGTTCGAGAATCCCGGGTGGTACACGCCTTACACCCCATACCAGGCGGAGATCGCGCAGGGACGGCTGGAGTCGCTCCTCAATTTCCAGACGGTTGTGAAAGACCTGACCGGGATGGACATCTCCACGGCTTCGCTCCTCGACGAAGGGACCGCCGCCGCGGAAGCGATGACGATGTTTCACCGGCTGCAGACGAAGAAGGCGCCGGCCGGGCAGGAGAGCGTGTTCCTGGTATCGGAGCGCTGCTTCCCGCAGACCATCGATGTGCTACGAGGCCGAGCGGAACCGCTCGACATCCGTCTCGAGATCGGCGATCCAGATGCGCTGCCAATGGATCGCGCGTTCGGTCTGCTGCTCCAGTATCCCGACGATCACGGCGAAGTGCGCGACTTGCGGCCGATCATCGAGAAGGCGCACGCCGCCGGACTCATGGTGGCCGTTGCGAGCGATCTGCTCGCCCTGACGCTGCTGACGCCGCCCGGAGAAATGGGCGCCGACGTCGTGGTCGGCAACTCGCAGCGGTTCGGCGTCCCGCTCGGCTACGGTGGGCCGCACGCGGCATTCTTCGCCACGCGCGAATCGTTCGTCCGCCAGGCGCCGGGCCGGATCATCGGCCTGTCGGTTGACGCGAGCGGCCGCCAGGCCTATCGCATGGCACTGCAGACGCGCGAGCAGCACATCCGGCGGGAGAAGGCGACATCGAATATCTGCACCGCGCAGGCCCTGCTCGCCAATATCGCGGCGATGTACGCCGTGTATCACGGTCCCCAGGGGCTCCGGGCGATCGCCGAGGGCGTGCACAACCTGGCCCGTGTCACTGATGATGGGCTGAAGGGGATCGGTCTCACACAGACGAACGTGGCGTACTTCGACACGCTGCGGGTGACGGGCGTGGATGCGGCGGCGGTGCGGCGGGAGGCCGAGCTGTTCGGCATCAACTTCCGGTATGCCGACGGCGCCATTGGGATCTCGGTTGACGAGACCACAACGATCTCGGACGTCGCCGACATCCTGCAGGTGTTTGCCGCCGCCAGCGGAAACAAGGGCACGGCGGTGTTCAGGCAGGGTGAGTTCGCGCTGAAGGCGCCGGCGGCGTTGCGGCGCACGTCGGAGTACCTGACACATCCGGTGTTCAACACGCATCACTCGGAAACGAAGATGATGCGCTACATCAAGAGTCTCGAACGCAAGGATGTCGGTCTCGACACGTCGATGATCCCGCTCGGCTCCTGCACGATGAAGCTGAACGCGGCGTCGGAGATGATTCCGGTGACCTGGCCGGAGTTCTCGCAGATGCATCCCTTCGCGCCGGTCGAGCAAGCGAAGGGCTACGGGCAGATCTTCCGCGAGCTCGAAGCGGCGCTCTGCCGGATCACCGGTTTTGCCGCGGTCTCGTTGCAGCCGAACTCCGGCGCCCAGGGAGAGTTCGCCGGCCTGATGACCATCCGTGCCTATCACCGCGACCGCGGAGACATGCAGCGAGACGTGGTTCTCATTCCCTCGAGTGCGCACGGGACCAATCCCGCCAGCGCCGCGATGGCCGGCCTCAAGGTGGTCGTGACGGCGTGCGACAGCAACGGGAATGTGGAACTCGGTGAGCTGCGCGCGAAGGCGCAGCAGTATCGCGATCGCCTGGCGGCCCTGATGGTGACCTACCCGTCAACGCACGGCGTGTTCGAGGAAGACATCAAGGAGATCTGCGCGATCGTCCACGACCACGGCGGACAGGTCTACATGGACGGCGCCAACATGAACGCGCAGGTGGGGCTGACCAGCCCGGCCTCGATCGGCGCCGACGTCTGCCATCTGAATCTGCACAAGACGTTCGCGATCCCGCATGGCGGCGGGGGACCCGGCATGGGCCCGATCGCGGTGGCGAAGCACCTCGCGCCGTATCTGCCGGGGCATCCAGTCGTGAAGGTGGGCGGCGAAAAAGGGATTCCTGCGATCTCCGCTGCGCCGTTGGGCAGTTCCAGCATCCTGCTGATTTCGTACGGCTACATCCGGATGCTCGGCGGCCCGGGCATGACGGAAGCGACACGCTACGCGATCCTGAACGCCAACTACATCAAGGCGCGCCTGCGCGGGCACTACGAGGAGCTCTACGCGAACCACAACGGCCGCGTGGCGCACGAGATGATCTTCGACATCCGCCCGTTCAAACACGGCGCCGGCCCCTCGGTAGACGAGCAGGACATCGCCAAGCGGCTGATGGACTATGGCTTCCACGCCCCCACGGTCTCGTTCCCGGTTCCGGGGACGATGATGGTGGAGCCGACCGAGAGTGAATCAAAGGACGAATTGGATCGGTTCTGCGATGCGCTGATCGCGATCAGGAAAGAGATCCAGGCGGTCATGGACGGCACCGCGGATCCGAAAGACAACGTGTTGAAGAACGCGCCGCACACCGCAGAAGCGGTGACGTCGGATACCTGGTCGCACCCGTACTCACGCGAGCAGGCGGCCTATCCGCTGCCATTCGTCCGCGCCAACAAGTTCTGGCCCGCGGTCTCGAGAATCGACAACCCGTACGGCGACCGCAATCTGATCTGCGCCTGCCCGCCGATCGAGGCGTACGCGGAACAGGAGCTAGGAGCTCGAAGCTAGCGTTCGGCCTGCCCGCCGTAGCGCGTCAGCGCGAAGGCGGGAGCTAGGAGCTCGGGAGTCGGGACTCGGGGTTCGGGGTTCGGGGCTCGGGAGTCAGAGCGATGGGGATCAAGTCGCTCGTGGCGGTCGGGATCTGTGCCGCGGCTGTTGCGGGATCGCAATCGTCCATCCACATCAAGGTCTATGATCCTCGACCGGTTGCCGCTGCAGTAGCCGAAGTCGAAAAGCATTTCGGTCGCGTCATCACCTACGAAGACACCCGCTACGTCCATCCCAGCGACATCGTCGATGTCACCGAGAAATACAGTCGCAGTGCAGACCGGACGAAGCGTTTGCTGGGGATGAGGAGCGGGGCGATCGAGCTCACGCACGTGCCGCGGCCGATCAGCGTGGACGCCCAGATCGAGGAGCTTCTCGCGGAAGATCCTCGCACACCACACGAAAGCCGGAAACTCGGGGGAGTTTCGTGTCCAGTCCGGCGCCGGCGTCCATCACGTCGTGCCAGTGGCCTTCAAGGGTGTGTCTGGTGCAATGGAAGGGATCACTCCGCTCCTCGATACACCAATTACGTTCGCAAAGACCGAAGAAACCGCTTACGAAATGGTCGCTGCGAATCGTGGCGGCGGTCACGGCGGGCTCTGGAATGAAACTCGAGCCTGGGATGATTGCCAACGAACCTATTCATCCAGCGGCGCGTCACCGCCGAGGCTCGCAACGAACCGGCGCGCGACGTTTTGTGGCGGGTGCTTCAGTCGATCCGCCCGGATCTGTCGTGGAAGTTATTCTGCGATGTCGGCGAGAGCGGCAGCTGCGCCCTCAACATCCACATCGTGAAACCGAACGCCCCGCCTCCGCGCTGACGCGCTACGGCGGGCAAGCCGAACCCCGAGCCCCGAGTCCCGAACTACGGCGGACAGGCCTAGCTTCTCGCCCCTGACAATCGCGCAGCTTGTGTGAGTTGGTGTGCGCGTCTTCGATAGCCTTCTAGGAGCTTGAGGGTAACGGGGCCGGGCTTGCCGGTGCCAAGGACGCGGTCGTCGATGCTCGTCACCGGGCTCAGTTCGCGGGTTGTGCTGGTGATGAACGCCTCGTCGGCCGTTTCGAGGTCCTGCGGCATCAGCGTTTCGTCCCGCACTTCCACGCCGACATCCTGGCCGACCTCGAAGAGGAACGCGCGCGTCACGCCTTCGAGAAGTCCGGCCTTCGACTTCGGCGTCAGCGCGACTCCGCCGCGCACCATGAAGAAGTTGGCCTGCGAACACTCCGACAACTCGCCGCGGTAGTTGCACATCAAGCCTTCTTCGGCCCCGCGACGATACGCCTCCTGCATGGCGAGCGCGTTGTTGAGGAGATTGTTCGACTTGATCAGCGGATTGACCGAGCCCGGATGGTTGCGAAGGATCGGCACGAGCGAAATCTTGATCCCGTCGTTGAAGACCCGCGCCGGTGGTTCTTCGAGCGGCTTCACGATGATGATCAGCGATGGCGTGGGCGTGGACTTCGGATCGTAATTGAGTTCGCCGACACCTCGCGTCAGAAGAATGCGGATGTAGGACTCCTTCATCTCTCCCGCGGCAGCGACCGTTTCGTCGATCCAGGCGCTCAACTGCTCGTTGCTGAACGGGACGTCGAGCTGCAGGCGATCCGACGAGGCGCGTAGCCGGCCCATGTGCCGGTCATACAGGAACGGTACATGGTTGTAGGTGCGAAGCGTCTCATAGACACCTTCACCATAGAGAAACCCATGGTCGTACACCGGCACGACCGCTTCGTGTGCCGGCTTGATCGTGCCGTTAACGTAAACCGCCCCGCGAATGGCCATCGCCGCTTCTGTCTCCTGTCTCCTGTCTTCTGTCTTCTGTCTTCTGTCGATTGACGGAGGATAGCACAGCGGATACGCTCAGCCGGAGATGCGTGTGCTCAACACTCAGCAGATGCGCGAGGCCGATCGCCGCACGATCGACGACATCGGCATCCCCTCCATCGTGCTGATGGAGAACGCCGGCCGCCAGGCCGTGGCGGCGATGGAAGCGGCGTTCGATGGCCTCCCAACCAGCCATGTGGGCGTGCTGTGCGGCCGTGGCAACAACGGCGGCGATGGGTTCGTGGTCGCGCGCACGCTGGTACAGCGCGGCATCGAGGCGACGGTCTTCCTGCTCGGCAGCGTCAGCGAGGTGCGAGGGGACGCGCGCACGAACCTCGAAGTGCTGGGTCGCCTCGGCATTACCGTCGTCGAAGTGACCAACGCACAGGAGTGGGAGCTGCACTTCAGCGAGATCTCCGAGTGCGACCTGCTGGTCGATGCGATCCTGGGCACGGGCTTTCAGGGCCGCTTGAACGGCTTTCTCGAGACGGTGGTGGCCGACGTCAACGACCTCGGTGTACCGGTGATCGCGATAGACGTCCCCACGGGCCTCTCCGCGGATTCTCACGAAGTTGACGGCGACGCGATCGAGGCCTCGATGACGGTGACGCTCGCGGCGCCGAAGATTCCCCTGGTGCTGCCACCTGCAGACACACACGCCGGCGACCTTGTGATCGCCGACATCGGGATCCCCGCGCCGGTGCTCGACGATGTCGAAGGGCCGTACCTGGAGCTGCTCACGCGAGAACGGATGCGGGAACTCGTCCCGCTTCGGGCCGCGGAATCGCACAAGGGAGATTTCGGCCGCATCTTGATCGTGGCCGGGTCGATGGGGAAGACCGGCGCCGCACATCTTGCGGCACTCGGCGCACTGCGTTCTGGCGCCGGCCTCGTCACCGTGGCGACGGCGCGTTCCTGCCTGCCGATTCTCGCCTCGATGGGGGCGGAGTACATGACCGAGCCGCTCGACGAGACGCCGACCGGCACGATCGACTACGCGGCCGTCGATCGCGTGCTCGAGATCAAGGCGGACGTCATAGCGGTCGGGCCGGGCCTCGGCACCGATCCCTCGACCGCGGCGTTCGTACAGGCCCTGGTCGAGCGCTCAGGCGTTCCGCTGGTGCTCGACGCGGATGCGCTTGGCGCGTTCACCGAGGAGCCGGAGCGCCTGGTCGGCCGCGACGGCGTGGACGTCATCATCACGCCGCACCCCGGCGAGATGGCCCGGCTGCGCGACACCACGGTGGAAGCGATCCAGAAGGATCGGCTCAACATCGCACGCGACTTCGCCGCCGCCCACAAGCTCCACGTCATCCTCAAGGGACATCGCACGGTCATCGCCGGGCCCGAGAATCGCGCCTTCCTGAACCTCACCGGGAACCCCGGCATGGCGACGGGCGGTACCGGCGACGTGCTCGCCGGCATGCTGGGCGCCTGGTTCGCGCAGCTGCTCGACGCGGAGGCGGCGTGCAAGATTGCCGTCTACCTGCACGGCGCCGCCGGCGATCTCGCCGAGGCGGACGAGGGAGAAGTCTCTCTCACGGCCGGCGACCTCGTCGGCCGCATTGGCGATGCGATCCTCGAGCTGACGGCCCGTCGGAAAAAGCGCGACGCCTCGTGACCTCCGAGATCCTTACCAACAGCGAAGAAGAGACCAGCGCCATCGGCGAACGCCTGGGGGCGTCGCTTCGGCAGGGGGACGTCGTGCTCCTGTACGGTGAGCTTGGCGCGGGTAAGACAGCCTTCGTGCGAGGACTGGCGCGCGGGCTCGGCGCGTCCCCCGAGGACGTCTCGAGCCCGACGTTTACGTTGATCCAGGAGTACGCAGGCCGCGTCACGCTCTACCACGTGGACCTGTACCGCCTGGAGCCGAAGGAGATCCCCGACCTCGGACTCGAAGACCTCGTGCTCGGCGATGGCGTCGTCGCGATCGAGTGGGCGGAGCGCTGGCCCGGGCGCCCGAACGACGTGATCGAAGTGAAGATCTCGGACGTCGGAGAAGACGCGCGTTCGATCTCTATTTCACGGTAGCGGTCGTGCGGGCCAGGAGGTCCGACGACGCACCGGCCATCGCGTCGAAGAATCCGACGAAGCGCTTCGTTTCAGGCGCGTCGTAGGTCGAGAGATTGCGCGCCCAGCGGAACGCGATCGGCTGGAAGCGCAGGGTGACGTCAACGGTCAACGCGCCGGCATTCGTGACGTCGACGACGTAGCGGACGCGATCGCTGCCTCCCGCGAAATCGCGATCCTCGCGGGCCGCGCCCTGCACGGCTATGTCGGCGTCGGCCGACGCCTTGTCGAATCCCCGCGGGAGGAGGCGATTGTCTTTGACGAATCGAAGGCCGCGCAGCAAGCCCGTAGTCACAACACCCGCCTGGTCCGTCATGATCGACTCGTAGATCTGCACGTCATCGGGCCGGCGGATCTCCGTGTAGTGCGGCTCGAAGGTCCTGGCATCGCGGTCGTTGTCGTTGCCGGCGATCGATCCATCCGTCTCGACACGGCCAGATTCGAACAACGCGCGTCCATCGGCTCTGCGCACGATCACGTGGAGCCAGGCGCGGCGAGATGGATAGCCGGTGGGAAGCTTGTGCCCGGCGAGGTTCTCGACCGCGATGTCGAGTACCAGCTGCCCGCCAGTGCGTTCAGCGCGCTCGATCGAGACGCGAGCGGTTTCCTGTTGCAGGTGCTGCACCGTCGCGCGAACGGCCACGTCGAGCTCCTGCGGCAACGCCTGCACTCCCAGCTCGTTGCGATATCGGTTCAACATCCGCAACATGAAGGCGTTGCCGCCGCGGAAGGCGTGGCGAGCGAAGCCGTCGCGCGGCTCGCCGAGCACCGACGCAATCGGGGTCGGTTGTTCCACGACCGGCATGTGGCACGACTGACAACTGCGCTCGGCGCGAAACGCGCTGTGCCGCCACTCGAGATACGGGACTTGTTCCGGAAGCCGCCCGACCACTTCGCCGTTGGATCCGAGCGCCTTCGTATAGAGCGTGTGGCAGGTCGCGCACATCTCCGACTGCCGCATGTGGGCGGCCTCGGACGGGACCACGCCCGTCGCCGAGCGCATGATGGTGGTCCTCCCCTTGTCGACCTGGAACGGGCCGAACATCGGGCGCGGATCGGAGGTCCGGGCGGTGTCGATCACGTATCCACCCGTGAAGCTGGCCGGCGTGCCGAGCTTGTCTGGTCGAATTTGGTGGCACATGGTGCAGGAGACGCCGTCCGCGGCGAGCGCCGCATCGGGCGACGCCGCGCCGCCCACCGGCAGATGCGCGAAGATCCGCCCCTTCTCTCCACGCGCCCTGGCCTGGGTGTTCGCCATCGGCATGTGACACACCGAGCACTCGTGCTCGATCTCTTCACGCGCGCCGGGGTGATCCATCGTTTCGCGTCGAACCGAGGCTTGCCAATACGGGTCTCGCGACGAGTTGGCCATCATGGAGGCGCGCCACGCCGATCCGATCGAGACGTCCTCGCCGGTCGGGGTGGTCAGCCCGTTATGGCAGGCCATGCAATTGTCGGCCGTCTGGAACAACGGTCCCGCGTGCGTGGCGGAAGGCTGGGCAGCCGCAGTCGCCGGCGCGGCCAGGGGTCTTGCGGAAATGGCGAAGGCTGCGGTCCAACACACAACGGCCGTGATGAGAATGCGGGTGGCCACCGTCATGGTTACCGCCACCCGTCGAAAAACCCGCCGTCGAACCAGTCCCACAGCAGGTAGGAGATGAACCGGGTGCTGCGCCCCGATCGATCGTTGACCGGGATCTGCACGCCGGCGTTGAGGAGGATGTGCTGCCGGCGGCTGAGGCTGACTTGCACCTGCGGCACGACATCCCAGTGCGCACCCTCCCCGGCATCCCATTCGTGGGTGCCAAGCAACTCGATCATGGGCGTCCAGCTGCGTCCGTAACCACGTTGCATGAACGTCCTGCCGTACGCCGCTCGCCAGAAGGTTTCGTTCGGCGCGGTGCCGCGGTTCGACGAGAGTGCGAGCCCGGCCTGCGCCTGGATGAAGCTGTCAGAGGGCAGGATCTGCCCGAACGCGACGAAGGGCTCGAAGATGGTGACACCCTTGCCGAGGCCGAGTTGTTCCTTCCCGGTGGGGAAGACCACTTCCGCCGCGATGCTGAGAATGCGGCCGGCCTCGAGGCTATGGTGGACGACCCGTTTGAGCGCGAGAGCCAGGTCTCCGAGCCCCTGGTTCCAGCCGGCGGTCTCGGAATCCTGGACGTCAACCGGCACGACGACTTCCCATTGCGTGCGGGCGCCCAGGCGACGCTCGTAGAGAAACTCGTTGCCGAACGAGCCAGTGGCGATGCGTGGCCGTGTAGACCGCTTCGTTTTCGGGGAAGGCCTTCTCGGTGACGAGCGCCCGTGGAAGATTCAGCTCTCCTCGAGGCCACGAGCCGTCGCTGCAGAACCCGCGGATGTGTTGGATGACCTTCGACAGGTCGGCGCTCGACAGCGCGTCACCGAATGCCGGCATCCGCCGATCGAACGCGCGAACCGTGCCGCCCTGGTGGGCGATCGCAAACCAATCGAGATCCGCTTCTGGCGTCGCGAAGCTGCAGTCGGTGAAATCAGGGATCGGTGTGTCGAAGCCGACCACGCTGCGTGGGGCGCCGGTGCCGTCGGTCGCGTGACAGGCCGCGCAGCTGGCTTCGTATAGCTGACGGCCGGTGCGTTCGGCCGCGGGCGCCGTCGTCTGCGCCGCGCCGCCGACGCCTGTGGCGAAGATGAGGGTGAGAGTAGCGACGAGAGTGGCGGAGCGGTGCGCGCCGAACAGCATCGGCGCGCATTATGCCCGACGCCGTTCGGCGCAGCCACTCTGCGACAGGTCTCAGAATTTCTGGCGCGCCTCGAGCCGAAGGGTGAGTCGCTCCTCTTCGCGCTCTGCCTTCGGCTTCATCGACATCTGCAGCTCGCCGGCGTGATAGCGCTCGCCATTGGCGAGAAACGCGGTGAAGTGCACGTGCGGGGGGTTGTTGCTGTTCGGGTACGAGCCCGGACGGATCGTCTCGAACGTGAAGCGACCATCCTTGTCGGTCTTCACCCACCCGCGCAGGCGCCACGAATGCGGTCCGTTCTCGCGGCGATCGTAGAGGCCTTCGCGATCGGTGTGATACGCAAAGACGATGGCCTCGGCGGCAGGGGAGCCATTGACGTTCAGCAACTGCCCGCGAACGACTAGCGGCTGTCCCGGCTCCGTCGTCGGCGCGATCCGCGCGGTCGACGTCAGCGCCGCGGGCCGCTGCTTCTGGGCGCGCTCCACCGCGCGCTGGTACTCGACGTCCTGCGCGAAGAGCGTGGCGCCGATAAACGCCGACGCAGAGCCACGACGACGAGTGAAACGATCTGCTTCATTGTGCTGCTCCTTCGAGTGGCCGCGAGATGCACCCTGCACGGTGCGTCCAATGAGATCGCGACATCACCCGGCCGCCCCGAACGTTGAAGTCGTATCGATCGAGTTCGAAATCGGTGACGAACGTTCGGCGCCCGTGCTCCTCGGTGATGAGTGACGGGCACAGTGATCGACTTTGTCACGCCGCGAATCGAGATGTCGCCCGTCACACTTAGACGACGATCACCCACCGCGCGGACGGCGCGGCTCTCGAATGTCAGCTCGGGATATTGCGCCGTCGCGAAATAGTCGGGACTCTGAATCGAGCGATCACGATCCCGCTCGCCGGTATCGACCGACGCCACGCGCACCCGCCAGCGCACGGAGCTCTGCTCAGGACGCGACGGATCGTACCGGATGTCTGCGTTGAACTCACGGAAATGACCAACGACGTCCGCGAACCCGAGTTTGGTCACGGTGAACCGGACATTCGTCCCAGTGACCTGAACGGGGTCGGCTGCGGTGAATAGTCGCGACGCTGAGAAGAACGACTAGTAGTGTCCTCATGACATCTCCCTGGACCGGGAAGACGAGGACACCGGCCAGGTGTTAACGCCGGGTCGCGTGGCTGGCTGTGATTGGGGCCGGAGCGTCGAGCTAACCCCGGCCGTCGGAGAGAGTGCTTTGGGAGTTGGGAGTTGAGGCGTTTGGAGTTGGCCCAGTCGCCTCTATTCCACCCGGTAGTTCGGCGCTTCTTTGGTAATGATCACGTCGTGGACGTGGCTCTCGCGGTGGCCGGCCGGGGTAATGCGGATCAGACGGGCTTCGCGTTGCAGTGAGGGGATGTCGGGGGTGCCGCAATAGCCCATCCCGGCCCGCAGGCCACCCGTCAGCTGGTGGATCATGGCCTGCACCGAGCCCTTGTGCGCGACCCGTCCTTCGATACCTTCCGGGACGAGCTTCTCGCCGGCTTCCGGATTCGCGTCGAGGTCGAACTCATCCTGGAAGTACCGATCGCGGCTGCCGCGCCGCATGGCGCCCAGCGACCCCATCCCGCGGTACTCCTTGAAGCTGCGTCCCTGGTAAAGAATCATCTCCCCTGGGCTCTCGTCGGTACCGGCGAACAGGCTGCCGATCATGCAGGTGCTAGCACCGACGGCGACCGCCTTCGTGATGTCACCCGAGTAGCGGATGCCACCGTCGGCGATGACCGGCACCTTGTGCTTGGCCGCCACGCGCGCGCACTCGGCGACCGCGGTGATCATCGGCACGCCGATGCCGGCGACGACGCGGGTGGTGCAGATCGAGCCGGCCCCGATCCCGACCTTTACGGCGTCGACGCCGATCTCGCACAAGGCGTCGGTCGCTTCACCGGTCGCCACGTTTCCGGCAACGAGGTCCAGTTTCGGATAGTCGCGACGGATGCGGCGCACCATGTCGAGCACCCCCTGCGAGTGCCCGTGGGCGGTGTCGATCACGAGGATGTCCACACCGGCGTTGACCAGCGCGGCCGCGCGAGGGAGGGCGTCCTTGCCGACGCCGATCGCGGCCCCGACGCGCAGACGGCCGAGGCTGTCCTTGCACGCGTTCGGGTACTTGATCATCTTCTGGATGTCTTTGACCGTGATCAGCCCCTTGAGCATGAAGCGGTCATCGACGACCAACAGCTTCTCGACCTTGTGCCGATGCAGGAACTCGCGCGCCTGCTCGAGCGTCGTCCCCACCGGAACGGTGAAGAGCGGGTCGCGCGTCATGATGTCGGAGATCGGGCGGTCGAGGTTGGTCTCGAACCGCAGGTCGCGGTTGGTGAGGATGCCGACCAGGCGGCCTTCCTTGCGTCCGTCCTCGGTGATGGGCACCCCCGAGATCCGGTACTTCTTCATCAGGTCGAGCGCTTCGTAGATGCGGTTGGTGGGAGAGAGGGTGATCGGATCGACGATCATTCCGCTCTCCGACCGCTTCACGCGGTCGACCTCGCCGGCCTGTTCTTCGGGGCTCAGGTTCTTGTGAATGACCCCGATGCCCCCCTGCTGCGCCATCGCGATGGCCAGTCGTGACTCGGTCACGGTGTCCATGGCGGCACTCAGCAGCGGGACGTTCACGCGGATGTTGCGCGTGACCCAGGAGGAGACGTCCACCGCGCTGGGGAGGACTTGCGAGTGCCTGGGCACCAGCAGGACGTCGTCAAACGTCAGCGCGGTCGTGAGGCCGACGGAAATCTGATCGGTGTTGAGGACGTCGGTCCGGGTTTCAGGAGCCATGGCACTTCTTGTATTTCTTCCCGCTGCCGCAGGGGCACGGGTCGTTGCGCCCGACCTTGGGCTCGTCGCGCTTCACCTGTTTGATCACGTCGTCCCCGCCGGTGCGCGCGGGACGCGGGGTGTCGGGCGGCGGCGCGTTGCCGCCGGGGCCAAAGGCGCCGAACGGTGACGGGGGCGGCGTGGTCGACGGTCCGCTCATAGTGATTTGCGGAGGACGCCGCGGTGCGGGACGCGAGGGCGGCGGGAGAGCGCCGTCTGCCCCCATGACCGGTGTCAGCCGCCACAGGTAGCGCACGGTCTCTTCGTCGATACGCTGCTTCATCGCCGCGAAGAGCGCGTAGCTCTCCTTCTTGTACTCGACGAGCGGGTCCTTCTGGCCGTAGCCGCGGAGTCCAATCCCTTCCTTCAGATGGTCGAGGCTGTAGAGGTGGTCCTTCCATTGGGCGTCGACGATCTGCAGCATGATGTCGCGCTCGACGCGACGCAGGATCTCGGCCGGGACCAGCTGCTCCTTGTTCTCGTATTTCGCGAGAATCGGCGGCCAGAATGCGTCGGCGACCTGGCTGGCCGCCATCCCGTCGATGTCGATCGGATCCAGTTCGACCGGCTCGATACCGAAGGTCTCCGCGACCGCCGCCTTGAGCGCGCCATAGTCGCGGTCTTCCGGGTCCACTTCTGTGCCGAGATAGCCGTCGATGGTGGACTCGAGCGTGCCTTCGCCGAGTTCCAGCACGTACTCGCGGCTCTCGACGATTTCCGCCTCTTCACCGTCCTCGCCTTCGTACTGGATCTTTCCTTCGAGTAATTGACGTCGCAGCCCGTAGATGTTCTCGCGCTGCTTGTTCATGACGTCGTCGTATTCGAGCAGGTGCTTGCGGACGGAGAAGTTCTGCGCTTCGACCTGCTTCTGGGCACGTTCGATGGCCCGTGTGACCATGCCGTGCTCGATCGGGACGCCCTCCTCCATGCCCAGGCGTTGCATGAGCCCCGAAATACGGTCGGACCCGAAGATGCGCATCAGGTCGTCTTCGAGCGACAGGTAGAAGCGCGAGGAGCCGGGATCTCCCTGACGGCCGGCACGGCCGCGCAGCTGGTTGTCGATGCGCCGGGCCTCGTGACGTTCCGTCGCGATGATGTGCAAGCCACCGAGCCCGACGACCTCGTCGTGCTCGGCGTCGGTCTGCCGCTTGTAGGCCTCGAAGATCCGCTCGTAGTCAGGCCGCTTCACGCGGTAGTAGTTGTCGAGGTGGTAGAAGTAGACGTACTCCTCGTCGTCTACCAGCTTGGCTTCGCTCTTTGGTAGTTTCTCGGAGAGCTCGTCGCCAATCGCCTGCTGCCGCGCTATGAATTCGGGGTTGCCCCCGAGCAGAATGTCGGTGCCGCGGCCGGCCATGTTGGTCGCGATGGTGACGGTGTTCTTGCGCCCCGCCTGCGCGACGATCTCCGCTTCCTGCGCGTGGTACTTGGCATTGAGCACGACGTGCTTGATGCCGCGCAGTTTCAGCAGCTTCGAGAGCCGCTCGGATTTTGCGATCGACACCGTGCCGACGAGGACCGGCCGTCCTTCTTTCTGCTTCTCGATGATGTCGTTGACGATGGCGTCGTATTTTTCCCGCTCGGTGCGATAGACCGTATCGGGTTCCTCGACCCGCTTGAGCGGGCGGTTGGTCGGAATCGCCATCACGTCGAGCTTGTAGATCTTGGCGAATTCCTCCGCTTCCGTATCGGCCGTGCCGGTCATGCCGGCGAGCTTCTTGTACTTGCGGAAGTAGTTCTGGAACGTGACGGTGGCCAGCGTCTGGTTCTCGCGCTCGATCTTGACCTTTTCCTTGGCCTCCACCGCCTGGTGCAAACCGTCGCTCCAGCGGCGGCCGGGCATCAGGCGTCCGGTGAATTCGTCGACGATCACGACGCCGTCGTCTTTGATCATGTAATCGACGTCGAGGCGGAAGAGTGTGTGGGCGCGCAGGGCCTGCTGGATGTGGTGCAACAGCGGCATGTTCGCGGGATCGTAGAGCCCGCCCGAATTCGGCACCAGGCGATGGCCGAGCAGACTTTCCGACTTCGCCATGCCCGTCTCGGTCAGCGTGACCGTCTTGTGTTTCTCGTCGACGATGTAGTCGCCGGTCTTTTCGAGTTCCTCGCGATCCTCGGCTTTGACGTTGCCCTGGGTGACGGCGCCAGGGCTCAGGCGCGGGATGATGCGATCGACTTCGTAATAGAGGTCTGTGGACTCCTCGGCCGGGCCCGAGATGATCAGCGGCGTCCGCGCTTCGTCGATCAGGATGCTGTCGACCTCGTCGACGATCGCGAAGTGGTGCCCGCGCTGGACGTACTGCGCGAGCTCGAACTTCATGTTGTCGCGGAGGTAGTCGAAGCCGAACTCGTTGTTGGTGCCGTACGTGATGTCTGAGCCGTAGGCGACCTGGCGTTCCTGGTCGTTCAATTCGTGCTGAATGACGCCGACGCTCAGGCCCAGGAAGCGGTACAGGCGGCCCATCCACTCCGAGTCGCGGCGGGCCAGGTAGTCGTTGACCGTCACGACGTGCACACCTTTTCCGTCGAGGGCGTTCAGATACGCCGGCAGCGTCGCGACGAGCGTCTTGCCTTCGCCCGTCTTCATTTCCGAGATACGGCCGCGGTGCAGGACGATGCCGCCGATGAGCTGTACGTCGAAGTGCCGCATGTTGAGCACGCGACGACCCGCTTCGCGCACTACGGCGAAGGCTTCCGGCAGGATGTCGTCGATCGTCTGCCCCTGGGCGAGCCGGTGGCGGAACTCCTCGGTTTTCTCACGCAATTGCGCGTCGGACAGTGCCTGGATGGCCGGCTCTTTGGCGTTGATCTCGGCGATGATCGGCCGCAGTTTTTTCAGGTCACGCTCGTTCTGCGTGCCGATGACTTTTGCGAGGAGTGTGTTGACTAGCATCTAGGAAGA
>CAVXMQ010000017.1:0-204962 GCA_963762995.1 uncultured Acidobacteriota bacterium
ATGCGTATGCGGTGAAGACGATCGGACTCAGGGCGCATCGCAAATCACGCCGGGATCCGGCTCAACGGCGCTCGTAGCCGTCCAGATGGAGGCGCTTGTCCAGCTTGTCCCGCCGCACACAGAAGTCTGCCTCGATGAACTTCGGGAGGAGGCTTTCCTGGCTGCTGTGCACGTAATAGCGATTCAGGCCGTCGTCGATGGCGAAGATGTAGCCGTTCTCGATCAGGATCGACTCCCACAGCTGGTGCGTGGCCACTTCGGTCAGCGGGGCCGTGGATTCAGCCATGATGACGCGCGGGTGATATCGCTTGAAGTCGATGCCCGAGAACACCTGCTTCTCGAAGCCTTCGACATCGACGTTCATGAAGGTGATTTCCGGCTTGTCCTTCGCGTGCTCGTCGAGCACTGCGTTCAACGTGATTACCTGGATCTTGATCTTCGTGAATTCGAACCCCTTGGCCCGATGTGACGCCGCGATCTTCGGACTCAGCGTCGACAGCCCGGAAGCCCTGATCCCCTTGAAGAATGTCAGCTCGCCTGGCCTGTCCGAGATGGCCACGCCTTTGTTCGTGTCCTCGGGCCTTGACTTGTGCAGTTTCTCGACCAGTTCTGGAATCGGCTCGATGTTGATGCCGCGCCAGCCGGCCAGGTAGAGGTACTTGGTGACGCTGCATCTCATCGGGATCGTTAGCGCCGACATCCACGTAGAAGCCGCTTTTCTGATCCTTGAAGACGTACCCGAGGATGTAGTCCTCGTAGAACTGCGAGTAGTAAGTGGGTCCGTTGCCGAAGGCGCCGCGCGTCGGGCACTGAATCGTGATCGTGGATTTGTCGGCGGTCGCGGGCGCAGCGGTCAGCGCGAGTGCCGGCTCGACGGGAGGCTTGGCCGGTTCACCGCATCCCGCCAGGAACGCGCTCGTCACCATGGCGAAGATCGCGGCCAAAGCGATCGGTCGACCGATGCGGAACCGGTCGATGCGAACGCGATTCGTGTCGATGGGCGGCGCGGTCAGAGACGGGGTAGGCATGCGTGCAGGAGTGTACCCTGCTCGAGACGTCCGTCGTGAGGCCAGATCCAGGGCTGGCCGCTGCACACCGGCTCCCGCCCGGGCGGAATGGTGCGCGCGCAGTTGCGACCGCAGAGTGCGTGTCATCGGAGACGCTACAGACCCACGCTGGCGACCAATACCTGATAGACTCTGGGCCGTCTACACGCCGCTTCTACGCTGAGCCTGAACTGCATTCGCCTCGCCCCCCCTCCCGGGTGGGCTGCACGAACCCCTTCTGGACCACGCAGACGAGTCGGAGACAATAGCGCGGGATTCTCCGCGCCTCGGCTCGATAGGCGTTTTTCAGTTCAGAGGAAAGGGAGCTTCACATGTCATCCAAGGGCACCATCAAGCGTATCGTCTCCGACAAGGGCTTCGGCTTCGTGGCCGACGAGTCGGGCCAGGAGTACTTCTTCCATCAGTCGGCGTGCCAGTCGTTCGACTCGCTCCGTGAGGGGCAGTCCGTGACGTTCCAGACTGGACAGGGCCCCAAAGGTCCGCGCGCTGAGAACGTCCGCGAAGCCTAGGCGCATCGGCACCATTGCGGGAGGGGCGCCATGTACCGCGACCGCCACCGCAGCTGGGAATTGAACGCGTCCCTCTGGTCCTCCAATCCGTCACATTGACTAAACCTAGCGGTAGGTTTACGATGGCGCGGTGACGTGGGCCGAGGTGATCCGCAAGCTGAAGGCCGCGGGGTTCGTCGAGGTCCGGTCCGGAAAAGGCAGCCACTTGCTGTTGAAGCACCCCACGACCGGCAAAGAAGTTTGGGTGGCGGTTCATACGAAGAAAGATGCCGGGCGGCTCGGCCATCGAATCCTGCGCGAGGCAGGTGTCGAATGACAATGCTTTACCCGATCGTCCTGGAAACCGAACAGAGCGGCGCCGTAAGCGCCTATGTACCTGGGCTACCCGTGTATGCCGCGGCCGATTCGCACGCCAAGGCCGAACGCGCCATCCGCGCCGCCCTGACGGCGTACCTCAACGCGCACCCGGCGAGTCGGCCAGACGCACGAGTCCGCGTCGCACGCGTCTCCGATCAAGGGAAGACGCGCATCAGCGTCGTTGGCGTTGCCGCTCTGGTCGGCGCGAAGCGCAGCGTTGCGAAGGCGCGTGCGTCGCGTGTCAACGGCCGGCTGGGTGGGCGGCCTCCCAAACACGCGACGACGCGAACGACTCGGACGAAGGCATCGCGCTGACTCACCGGCCAGCAGGCGCTGTTCCGCGCTTGCGCGTCATTAACTCCTTGACCGCCGCTTCGAGCTGCTGATCGCGGCCTGAGGCCATGACGTCCGGGTCGTTGGCGACGCGAATGTCAGGGTCGGTCTGGTTGTTCTCGCCGCACTTCCCGTCGAGCGTTCGCCAGCAGCCCATGGGGATGCCGAAGCGCAGCGTGGGATCGATCTGGTTTTCCCACCACACGAAGGTGCCGGTGCCGGGCACCGGCATGCCGACGAGTAGTCCGAGGTTCTTCGCCTTGTAGGCGAGCGGGAACAGGTGCGCGTCGGAATAGTTGCTCTCGCCCACCAGCACGATCGAGGGCTTGATCCACTTGTCAAACGGCTCGCTGCCGACGTACTGCCCGTGCGGCACAACGTCGAAGTACTTCTTGCCGCTGAGGAAATCCGACAGCTGCTCGTGGATGTTGCCGCCGCCGTTGAAGCGCGTATCGACGACGATCGCCTCCTTGGCGATGTTCAGCCCGAGCGCTTCCTCGAACACCACGCGCATGCTGGCGTCGTTCATCGAGCGGACGTGGATGTAGCCGATCCTGCCGCCGGAGAGCTTTTCGACATCGGCACGACGACGCCGGACCCAGCGCTTGTAGAGCAGCTCCGCCTCGTCGCCGCCGCTGACCGGTTTCACGGTCTCTTCCCAGCGCTTGTTCGACGCGGGATCGTAGACCGAGAGCAGCGCGAACTTGGTGGCCTTCCGGTTGAGCAGCTTGTAGAAATCCATCGACGCATCGATCTTTGTACCGTCGATGGCTTCAATGACGTGCCCGGACTTGGTCGAGGAGGCCGCGAGGTCGACCGGGCCCCCCTCGAGCACTTCGGCGATTCTCACACCCTCTCCGGTATGCCCATAGTCGTAGAGCAATCCCAGTGACGCGGTCGCGTCCACGTTGGGAACGGTCGGCCGATAACTGGCGCCGGTGTGAGACACGTTCATCTCGCCCAGCATTTCGCTCAGCATCTCGGCGAAGTCCCAGTTGTTGTTGATGTGGGGCAGGAATCTCTTGTACGCCGTGTAGTAGGAGTCCCAGTCAACCTTCTGCAGGTCGGGGAAGATCAGCTTCTGCTTGAACTGCCGCCAGCTGTGGTCGAAGATGTAGGCCTTCTCGGCCGAGTAATCCAGCACCATTTCCGTCGTGATCGCGATCGGCTCCGACTTGCCGCTTTCGACATCGATCTTGACGGCGCGCCCGTCGGCGATCACGAACAGGAACTTGCCGTCTGGCGAGAGCTCCAGCGACGAGCTGTTGGCACCGAGCTTGTTGAAGAGCTTCGTCTCGCGCGTCCGTACTTCGGTCACCCAGAGGTCGTTCCCCTTTTCGAACGAGGTGAGATAGAAGAGCTTCTCACCGTCTTTCGACAGCACCCAGTCGGACGCCGCGGAGGTGTTGATCGTCAACCGCATCTTGCGATCGTGCACGCCGTCCCAGTCGATCGCGATCGTCTCGGGCTTCGCGGTTGCCGGCTTGGCGGTCTGTCCGCTCGCCTTCGTCTTTTCCTCTGCTTCCTTTTTCTCTTTGTCTTCGCGCTCCTTGACGAGGGCGAATTCCTCCTTCGAGAGCTTCGCCCGGTCGTAGAACGCCTTCGTGAAGTACATCCCGTAGACGTCGCCCGAGATGGCGCCGCCCCCCTGCGCGAGCGCGCCGTCGCGCGTCGTGCCCCAGATCATCATCTTGCCGTCCACGGCCCACTTCGGCGCGCCGTCGTCGTAGCCGCTCCGGGTGAGATTGCGGACCTCCGCACTCCCGTCGGCGGCGACGATCCCGACTTCGGGCGCGAACATCCGTTCGCGTGGCGCGAACTGGACGAGCAGCCACTGCGAATCCGGCGACCAGGCGTAGTACTGATCGCCGTCGGAGTACGAGTAGTTGAGGTCCCCCGGCAGCACGGTCTTCGTCTGCTTCGACGCGATGTCGAAGACCTTCAGGGTCTGCCGGTTCTCGAGGTAGGCGATCTTCTTCCCGTCGGGCGAAAACGCCGGCTGAAACTCCTCGGCGGCCGTGGCGACGATCGCCTCGTCCTTCAGCACCGTTGACGCGAAGAAATAGGGCTCGCTCGCACGGGTGATCGCCGTCGTATAGACGTTCCAGTTGTTGTCCTTCTCGGCCGCGAAGACCAGCGTCCGGCCGTCGGGGCTGAAGCTCACCGTCCGCTCCTGCCACGGCGTGTTGGTGACGCGCTTCACGAACTTGCCGTCGATGCTGCTGACGAAGATCTCGCCGCGAAAGGCGAACACGAATTCCTTGCCGTTCGGAGAGAGTTTCGCCTCGGTCATGCCGCCGTTGATCGGCAGAATGCGCTCGATCGCGTTGCGTCCGTCGGCGCTAATCCTGACCGCGACCTTCTTCGGCTGGCCGCCCGGCGCCATCGTGTAGAGCTCTCCGTCGTAGGAAAACGCCAGCGTGCCGTTGCTGGCGCGCGTCAGGAAGCGGACGGGGTGCTTCGCGAACTGCGTGACGGCGACCGACTGCTTAGGGTCGCGCAGACTGCTCTTGAAGACATTGAACGACCCGCTCTTCTCCGACAGGTAATAGAAGTCGTTGTTGTTCGCATCGAAGACGGGATTGCGATCCTCGCCGTCGAACGAAGAGAGCTGCGTGTATTTGCGTGCGCCGGTGTCGTACACCCAGATGTCGCGCGTCACCGCCGACGTGTGATGCTTCCGCCAGTCGCTCTCGTAGCCCTTGTAGTCGTGAAAGATGATCTTGTCGCCCGTGGAGCTCACGGTGGCATCCAGCGCCGGTGTCGTCAGGACGAGCGACACCCGTCCACCTGCGACCGGAACCGAATAGAGCTCCGACATGCCGCCGGTGGGGAATTGCACGTGGGTGGCGAGGTCCTGCCGCGCCGCGCTGAAGAGCACCGCCTTGTCGTCGGCCGTGAAGGAGCTCGGCACTTCGCGCGTCGAGTGGTGCGTGAGCCGCTTCGACTCGCCCCCCGCCGAGGGCATGACGAACACGTCGAAGCTGCCATAGCGATCCGATGCAAACGCGACCGCCTTGCCGTCATGACTCCACACCGGCGCGAATTCGTACGACTCGCTCAGCGTCAGCGGAATCGCGTTTCCACCCGATGCCGGTATCGACCAGATGTCCCCCTTGTACTCGAAGAGCAGCGTCTGGCCGTCAGGCGAAATGGCCGGGTAGCGCAGCCACGAGGGCGCGGGTTCCTGGGCGGCGGTGACGTCAAGGCAGGCAAGTACGACGACAGCGATAAAGAGCGTTCGCTTCATGGTTGAACTCATTGAATAAGAGATCAGTGAACGTGCCCGTAAATGATACACACCAACGCCGCGGCGAGCAGACCTCGTGGCGCAACATTCCGCAACTCGTTGTGACGAACCAAGTGACCGTACGAATGTTCGCTTGTCCGATTGGGGTCGCTACAGCGTTTACCGTACCGAACGGGAGCGCGCGCCGTGGATCATCCCGTGGAGGTCAGCATGCCTGTCAAGGTGCACGTGTCCGATGTCGAGTCGCTCTATGACGCCGTCAACAATCCCGGCAACGCCGGCAAGACGATCGAGCTGGCGGCCGGTACCTATCGCCTGACGAGGCTCAACCCGCTCGGCGTCGCCCGGCTGAACGGCGGACGCCTGGAGCTGCAGGCGGACATGTCGATGTCCGGCGTCAACGGACATCGCGACCGGGTGGTGATCGACTCGTCCGACCCCGTGAACGGACCGTCGTTCCCCATCCCCCCCAACGGCAACGCCGGGACGATTCGCATGGGACGGGGCCGTCAGACCGTGGAATGGCTCAAGGTCATCGGCGGGGTGAAGTCGGCGGCAGGCGTCCAAACGGACATCGTGGGCGGTACGCCGGTGCTGCGCATCGCGCATGTCCTCTGCACAGGCGCCGTCCGCGGCATCGACGTGCGTAATCTCGCGGCCGCGAGCGCCGGCCGGATCCTCACCGTCGATCTCGACGACAACGAGGTCACCGGTAACGTGACGGGCAACGGACAAGGCATCCGGTTCGTGAACACGGCCGCGGACCGTGCGTCGATCGTCGCCTCGCTGCACGACAACCGGTCGCATGGCAACAAGGTCGGGTTTCTCGCGGCGAATCAGGCGTCCACCGGCGCGTCCGTCACGGTCGACTCCCATAACGACCGCTTCGACGACAACCTCATTGGCGGCCTGATCCTGGGAGGCGTCGAAGGAATGGGGCCGGCTGTCTCGAACGATAACGTCGTGAAGGTCACCATGCATGCGGGTTCGATGGCCCGTAACCGTGGCGTCCCTCAGACCCCAAAGGATTTCTTCGGCGGCCTTAGCGTTGTCGGCGGGTCGGCGACGACGGCCGGATCGACCTCACGCAACACAGTCGAGGTGTCGATCGTGGGCCTGAAATTCGATGACAATCTGAACACCGACGTGAAAGCGTGGGGCGCGAAGGCCTCGCCCGCGGCGCCAGCCGGAACGCGCAACACGGTGACGGTCACGTTGCAAGGTGTCAGCGCGCAAGCCGACACCGAAAAGGTGGACAGCGATCCCCCCGAACCCGCCGGCACCAACCGCGCGACGATCGTGCAGTGAATCATCATTAACTGAACGCAGCGGCACGTACAATTCGTGGATGGTGAGGACCACCCTTTTTCTTGTCCGCTTTGCTGGCATCTGGAAGCTGTGCCTCGACGACGGTGACATCGAGCAGCGTCCAGGCACCACCCCCGGCTGCGCAGGCACCCCACGAAAACCTCAACGCCGTCGTCTGGATGCAGACCGCGCTCGAATTCGAGGCGACCGCGACCCAGGCCTACCGTCTCGCCGGGTTGCAGATCGAGGCTGCGTTGAAGAATCCCGCCTGGACGGCCGCGCTGGAACAGACGGCCGATGCGTCGAAGCTGCCGCCCGCCGTCATCCTCGACATCGACGAGACCGTACTGGACAACTCGTACTTCCAGGCCCGAATGGTGCGGGACCGCACGTCGTTCACTGACGAGCGCTGGAACCAATGGGTGCAGGAGGCTCGGGCGACACCGATTCCCGGGGCCGTCGCATTCACGACGAACGCTGCGAAAAGCGGCGTCACGGTCTTCTACGTCACCAACCGGACCGCGGCCGTTGAAGCCGCAACCCGAACGAACCTCGCCGCGCACGGATTCCCGCTGTCCGACACGGTCGACACCGTGCTCACGCGCGGCGAGCGCCCGGAATGGCAGGCCTCGGCCAAGGGCCCGCGCCGCGCGCACGTCGCCCGCGACTACCGGATCCTTCTCCTGGTGGGCGATGACCTCGGCGACTTCGTGGTGAATGCCAGCGGGACCCCCGAGGAGCGCCGCACCGCGACCGCGCCAAACGCCGACTGGTGGGGACGCCGCTGGATCATGCTCCCCAATCCCACCTACGGCTCCTGGGAACGCGCCGTCATCGGCACCGCTCCAGATCCCATCGCCGCCAAACAGCGAGCCCTTCGCTTCGACCCGCGGTAACCTCAATTCCACGTGAGTGGCTGTCGTTCGATCGTATGTGCCGCTCATCGCCCGGATCCGGCCGCTCATCGGATTCGCGTGTCTTGACCCGGTGGAACTTCGTATTCTCCAGCCATGACGGGGCTCGCCATCCTCGCGCTGCTGATCTACACCTTCGGTGCGTATGCGTACGGCGCCGTGCTGTGGCTGTCGCTGCAGGATTACGGGCGGCGTGGATGGGCGGCGCAGCGCCGCGACCAACCGACCGATGCCGAGAAGGTCGGAGCGGCGATGATGCTGGTGGGGTTCGTCTGGTTCCTGGTGAACCTCACGGATGCGATCCTGCGACTCGGGCCGCCGGCATCCCTACTCCTGGCTGCAGGTCTCCTCCTGTGGCTGCCTTTCTTTATCCGCCGATCATCATGCACGTCACCGTCGCGGAGGTGGTCAGCGGCCATGCCGACTGCCGCGACGCGGTGAAACCGTGGCGGCGGGCCGCACTGGCCATGTATCCGATGGCGCTGGCGATTCCGCTGTGGGCGACGCTCGCGTTCTTCCGCCTCGTTCCAGCCACCGACTATTGGCTCGCCGTCGTGTTGAATGGCGGCCTGACGGCCGCCTTCGTAGCGGCGTCGATCTTTAGCGTGAGCATGTCGAAACGGTTCGAGAGCAGCAAGCTCACGCCACGCCAGCGGCTCGGCGACCGCGCGATGAACGGGATGTTCGTCCTCATGGTCTTGCTGTTCGTGCTGCTGCCGACCATCGGGGTGACGACCCAGGCGAACCTCGGGATGGTGTTCGGCCGCAGTGTGGAGATCGCCATGCGCTCGCTGCCGCTGGCCTTCCTCTTCGTGGGCGCGTATTTCGAGAGCCGCTTCGAGTTCTTCGACGTGATGGTGAAGCGCGGCGCAACACTGCTGGCGACCACCGCTGCGCTGGTGGTGTTCTTCGCTGTCGGTTTGCCGATGCTCGAGCGGTTCAACGATCGCCCCACGACCCCTCTGGTCTATGCGATCACCTTGCTGCCGCTGTCGCTCGCCCTTCCCCTCGTGCACAGCCGTATTTCATCCGCGCTCGACCGTTGGTGGCTCGGACGCCGGTTCACGGTCGTCGATGCGGTGAAGCATTTCATCTCGACGCTGCGATCCGCGACCACCGAAGCGCAACTGATCGCGCTCGCCGAACGGGCCCTCGAGGAGATCTTCGGCGCGCCAGCCAAGGTGCGCCTCGGCACGGCCAGCAGAGGCGGCCGCGTTCGATGTGCTCCAGGAGGTGCCGATTCGGACGGCGTCGGGTGATGGTGGCGCCATCCTCATGGGGCCGCGGGCGAGCGATGCCCCCTATTTCAGCGGAGACGTCGCCTTGCTGACGTCGTTGGCGGACGTGCTGGCGGCGATGCTCGACAACCTCCATCTCCAGGCGCGCAAGCAGGAGCATGAGCAGCGCGCCCAGGAACTCTCGCTGCACGCCAGCCGCTCGGAGCTGAAGGCATTGCGTGCGCAGATCAACCCGCACTTTCTCTTCAACGCGCTGAACGCGATCGCAGGCCTGATCCATCGCAGTCCGGACCGCGCCGATCGCACCATCGAGCAGCTCGCCGACGTCTTCCGCTACGCTTTGCGTGGCGCGGAAAGCGAGTGGGCGGTGTTGGACGACGAACTGGAGTTCGTCCGCTCCTATCTCGAAGTGGAGCGGGCCCGCTTCGGCGAACGGCTGCAGGTCGACATCCAGATCGCACCCGACGTGCGCGGCGCGCGCGTCCCGACGATGATGGTGCAGACGCTGGTGGAGAATGCGGTGAAGCACGGGCTTTCGGAATTGATCGGGCCGGCGGTGGTGGGCGTGCACGGCACGCGCGAGGGGGAGCGGGTCGTGATCGCGGTCACCGACAACGGCGAAGGATTCACGGAGCGCGCCACGCGCCGCAGCACCGGGACGCGAAGCGGGGGCTACGGTCTTGCGAACATCCGCCAGCGGCTGAGCGGCTACTTCGGGGACGCGGCCGGCCTCACGATCGATCGTGACCACGCCCGCGGCCTCACGGTGGTCGCCGTCGCGCTGCCGTTCCTGCGCGAGGCCCCGTGATGATTCGCGCCCTGCTGGTTGACGACGAAGAGCTGGCGCGCGATCGCTTGCGGCGTCTGCTGGCGGAGATCGCCGACGTCGAGATCGTCGGCGAGGCCGGTGACGGCGCCGAAGCGATGGAGCGAATCACCGAACTGTCACCGGACGTCATCTTCCTCGACATCCAGATGCCCGGCTGCAGCGGGCTCGAGGTCGCGGCGGCGTTGCCGGAGCCGCGGCCGCGCATCATCTTCTGCACCGCCTACGACCAGTACGCGATCGATGCCTTCGAGCTGCACGCCGTGGACTACCTGCTGAAGCCGGTGAGCCGGGCGCGCCTGGACAAGGCGCTCGCGCGCGTGCGCACCGGTGGCACGCCCCCCGCGCTCGACTCCGGAGTCTCGGCCGCGGCACCGGTCAAGCGATTCCTCGCACGCAAGGGCAATCGGTTCCGCGTGATCGCGGCCGCCGACGTGACGTGTTTCGTGTCGGAGAACGGCCTGACGAAGCTGCACGCGGGCGACCAACACTACTGGCTGTCGCCGACACTGAACGACCTCGAGGCGCGGATCGATCCCGCGCAGTTCTTCCGCATCTCGCGCGCCGCGATCGTCGCCCTCGACGCGGTGCACGAGGTGATCCCGACGGCGGGCGGACACGGCGAGGTGACGCTTCGCGATGGCACGCGCCTCGAGGTCAGCCGCCGCCGTTTCCGCGATCTCACGGATCGGCTCGATTCGTAACGAGGACCGTTTTCGCGCGACTGGTGTCTATAGCGGCAGGAGGTGGTTCATGCCGCACGACATCTTCCGCGATGTCACACGTCCGCCCGCCGGTCTCGGTTCGCAGGCGCCGTACACGGTGCCGCTGTCAATCCTTGCTCACGCGGCGGTCGTCGTCATCCTCGTCATCGTGCCGATCGTAGCCACCGACGACAAGTTGCAGATCCCCTCGTCGATTGTCGCGATGGTGGTGCCCCCCGCGATGCCGGAGCCACCGCCTCCGCCGATGGCGAGGTCGGTCACCTCTGCGCCGCCGAGCGCCGTTCCCGATCGCACCTTTGCGCCGACGACGGCGCCGGAGTCGATCGCGGAAGAAACCGGTCCGCTCCCGGTGCCGGGAGTGCCGAGCATCGGCAACGTTGAGCCCGGCTCGAACATCGGCGTCCCGGGCGGCTTGCCCGGCGGTGGCGGCATTAGCATTCCTGGTCCGCCGCCCGCTGCCGCTCCGAGCGGCCCGATCCGTCCCGGTGGCAAGGTGAAGTATCCCGAGAAGGTGCGCGACGTGCGCCCCGTGTATCCCCAGATCGCCATTTCGGCGCGCGTCGAAGGAAGAGTGATCATCGAAGCCATCATCGCGGTCGATGGCAGGGTCAAAGATGCGCGCATCCTCCGCTCGATTCCGCTCCTCGACCGCGCCGCCCTTGAAGCCGTGAATCAATGGGTCTTCTCGCCCACGCTGCTCAACGAAGTACCAGTGCCGGTACTCATCACGGTTAGTGTTGATTTCAAGCTGCGGTGAGACCTTCGCACAGGGGTGCTAGGGGTGCTAGGGGTGCTAGGGGTGCTAGGGGTGCTGGGTGCTAGGGGTGCTGGGTGCTAGGGGTGCTGGGTGCTAGGGGGCTGGGGGTTCAGGCGGTGGGGAGTCAGGTTCTGATTGATCTGGCGGTTGATTGGTCCGGCGCGTGCGGCGACGCTTCGACGGCGGCGGCGTGGCGTCCTTGGCCCAATAGGGCGGCGGCGCCTTGGTTGTCAGCAAGTGACGCATGAGCCCGTTGCACGCACCGAACGCGCGGCGGATCAGGCGTTCCATCCGGGCGTAGGCCTCCTTCGAGAAGTAGCCTTGTTCGTTTCCGTCTTGCAGGTGATTACGGGTCTCCGCAAGCGATGCCTTCGCGACGCTCGTTAGGTACGCGAATTCGCCATGGTTGTATCGGTAGAATCCCTCCGACAGATTGCTCGGTGACGAACGCGCTGATCTTCTAATTTGCTTGCGCCAGTCCCAATCCTTCGACCCGGGTCCGGTTCGCGTTGCCCGTCAGTACTTCTCGTCGCAGTTCCACCGAGAGTTGATACGCGATGATTTCCTCGACGCTCTTCCATCCAGCCATGGCGGACCATAGTGCATCGCGCTTGCCGAACCGCTGACGCGAAACTACTCAGGAAAATGCATCGGCTCGACAAGAACGTTGCAATAACGTCAACGGTCCAAAACCCCGCACGTCGCATTTTTCTGCAACCTCGCACCACGATCCCTAGCACCCAGCACCCTTAGCACCCTGCACCCCAGCACCCTTAGCACCCCAGCACCCCTAGCACCCCGCACCCCGCACCCCTCAGCACCCCTAGCACCCCCTCTGGCGTGATAGCTTTCGCGCATGGCCGACTGCATCGCCATCGTCACCGGCACCAGCTCCGGCATTGGCGCGGCCGTGGCGGGCCAGCTGCTGCAGAAGGGCTGGCAGGTCGTTGGGATTGCGCGGCGGGTGTCGGTGCTCAAGGACCCAGGCTTCCGGCAGCTGTCGGTTGATCTCTGTGATCTCTCGGGTGCGACAGAGCTCATCGAACGTGAGATCGGTCCGGTACTCGACGACGGATCGTGGGCCCGCATCGGCGTCGTCAATAACGCCGCAACGACAGGGGAGCCGGGGCCGCTGGAGAACATCGGGCCCGGCGAGCTGCTCAAGTGCTACGCGTTGAACGTGGTGCTGCCCACCTGGTTGATGGGGTTCGCGGTCCGTCACGCGCGACGCGAGGCCGCCCTGCGCATCGTGAACGTTTCGTCCGGTGCGGCCGTGCATCCGTTTCCCGGTCTCGGTGCGTATGGCGGCACCAAGGCGGCGCTGCGGATGGCGGGCATGATCCTCGGCGAGGAGCTCGACTCTCCGCACCGTTCGGTGCCGTCGCTCGTCGATACCGCGGTGCTGAGTTACGAGCCGGGGGTCGTGGATACCGAGATGCAGACGAGCGTCCGCACCCGACCCGCGAGTGAATTCCCGTGGGTCGGCACGTTCGTGGATTTCAAGCGCCAGGGCATGCTCGTGCGCGCGAGCGTTCCCGCCGCAGAGATCGTGGAGTTCCTGGAAAGCCACCAGTCGCCGCGTTTTTCCGAGCGCCGCCTGGGAGGATAGGGGCGCGGGATGACCACCAGGCGCATCCGCATCGTCCTGTGGATCGTGGGACTTGCAGCGGTCACCGCGATCGTGCTGTCGGCCTCGGTCGCGTTCGTCATCTTCAGATCGATGTCGTCAACCGCTGCGCCGGCCGCGGCCGCGGCGCAGGCGTTCGCCGATATCCGCAAGCTCTACCCCGATCGCCCGCCGCTCATCGAGATCGTCAATCCCGCCACTCTTGACGCCCGAATCAACCGCACGCCGAACGCGCCACGCAAGAACGTCGAGACGCTCCACTTCATGTACCTGGGATCCAGAGGACGAGAAGATCGTCCGTGGCGAGGCGCCGGTCTGGATCACCAGTCTCAGAGTCGGCATCACGGGCCTCGGGAACTGGAGTTTCTCCGACTTCCACGTAACCCGCGAAGACATCGAGCGCTTCTCCCCCGGCATCATCGTCGACTTCAAAGCCTCGGACGGCACCCACGCCATCGTTTGGACAAAGTGAGTTCCGTAGGCCGGGTCTTTAGACCCGGCAGTGAACCACAGCGCAGAGCAAACTCTCTTCTTTTCTTCTCTCTTCTTATCTCTTCTTTCTTTCTTTCTCTTTCTTCTGTGGCCGGCTTAGCGCACGGGATTGGTCAGCGTTCCGATGCTGCCGATCGTGCAGACCGACGTGTCTCCGGACTTCATGAAGACGTTGCGTGCCGCGCCGACGCCGGCGGGGCTGCCGGTGGCGATGATGTCGCCGGGCTTGAGCGTCATGATGTGCGACACGTAGCTCACCATCTCGTACACGTCATGAGTCATGCGCTCGGTGGTCGAGTCCTGCATGACCTTGCCGCTGAGCGTGAACTTGATCGGCAGCTTCTGCGGGTCGGCGACGAACTCCTTGGGGACGATGAAGGGGCCGAGGGGAGCGAAAGTGTCGTGGGATTTGCCGATGAACCAGTCGGAGCCGTGGCGCGCATCAGGGCGGCCGGCGCGGTCGGAGACGTCGTTCTCGAGCGTGTAGCCCGCGATGTGCTGCCGTGCCTGGTCGACCGGGACGCGCGAGGCGGTGCGGCCGATGACGATCGCGAGCTCGCATTCCCAATCCACGCGATCGCGTCCCGGCGGGAGACGGATCGTGTCGCCGTTGCCAATCACCGCGCCCACCATCTTCGGGAAGACATACGGGTTGTGCCGCGTGTCGCCTGGCTTGCGGACCCAAATACCGGGGATGCCTTCCGACGGCGGTGGGGCGTTCGGGGTGGCCGTGCTGGTCGAGACCTTCGACATCTCCAGCGCGTGCTCGGTGTAGTTCACCGCCGCGTTCAGGATGTTCTGCGGCATCACCGGCGGCAGCGTCTTGAGCCGAGTGACATCCAACGTTGCGGCTTTTCCTGCCGCGATGCGCACGAGCGTCGGCCGAAGGCTGTCGTACCGCTCGAGCAGGCGCTTCATATCCGTCGGCAAGGCCGGGTCCGCCTTCGAGAGGTCCACGACCTGCGTATCGTTCAGCACCAAGCCGAGGAACGAGCGGTCACCCTCCGCAAACGTGCCGAGCTTGTAGGAAGGTGACGGGGTGCTCTGAGCTGCGGGCAGCGCTGCGACGACGAGCGTGGCGCCCAGGACCCCCGTTATCAATGTCGCGTTCATGTCGGCCTCCGCCGCGCATCTTAGCGAGCTCGCGGCTGCCACCGCCGCGTCGCCCCGGTATCCCCGGTCGGTGCGAAAGCGCCGGTACCCCTGAACCTCGAGCGTGCGAGAGTACCCTGAACCCTGGACCCTGATACCTCGAGGTCGCGCAGCGCCGTGTTGCCGCCTCGCGATCCGGCGCCCGTGCCGCGTAAAATACCCGGGTGCTGCGCGTTCTTCCTCACGCGCTCGGGTTCCTGCTGCCGCTCGCGCTGTACGCGGGCGTGTGGCTCGGTGGGGCGTGGACGCTGCTGCCGGTGGCGCTCCTGCTCGGCGTGATGCCGCTCGTAGACTGGATCGCGGGGCTCAATCTGGCGAACCCCGGGGAGGAAGAGCGCGAGCTGAGCGCGAATCCGTGGTTTCGCGCGATTACCTGGGCGTGGGTGCCGGTGCAGTACGTGATGATCCTGTGGGCTGCCAGTGTCGCGGCTTCAGGGACCCTGACGCCGCTCGAGCTCGTTGGCCTGGTGGTTTCGACCGGCATCATCGCGGGCACGATCGGCATCACCTTCGCGCACGAGCTCGTGCACCGACCGGGCGCGTTCGAGCTCGCGCTCGGCGAGATCCTGCTCGCCTCCACGAGCTACGCCCACTTCGCCATCGAGCACGTGTACGGCCATCACCGACGCGTGGCGACCCCCGCGGATCCGGCCACCGCACGGTTCGGTGAATCGCTGTATCACTTCATCCCGCGCTGCGTCGCCGGCAGCCTCGCCAGCGCCTGGCGCTTCGAAGCGGACCGTCTCGCGAAGCGCCGCCAAAGCGCGTGGCACCCGTCGAACCGGCTTTTCCGATACGCCGCGGCACAAGTCGTCCTCTACGCCGCTGTCGCATCGGTGTGGGGAGGCGCGGCCGCCCTCTTCGTGGCCGCGCAGGCCATCCTCGCGTTCTCGTTGCTAGAGACGATCAACTACATCGAGCACTACGGCCTGCAGCGCGCGGAAATTGCGCCCGGGAAATACGAGCGCATCGCGCCCTGGCATTCGTGGAACTCGAGCCATCGCGTCAGCAATTGGCTGCTGATCAACCTCGCTCGTCACTCCGACCACCACCTCGCCGCCAGCAAACGCTACCAGTTGCTCGAGCACGTCAACGCCGCCCCCCAGCTTCCCGCCGGCTACGGCACGATGTTCCTCGTCGCGCTTTGTCCGCCCCTCTGGCGGCGCCTCATGGACCCGCGCGCGCTGCGGCGCGCTCCGCGCCGCGCTAATCCCGTTGACGCGGGCCGCCGCGGCTCCCGTTCGACGCCGGTACCGACGATCGGCGGCAGGCGAACGCGTCCGCTGCGCCGACGTCGGTACGCGGGGTGAATCGCGTCCTCCGGCGATGGCCTACGCTCGGCGCTGCGCGCCTCGAGGTTCAGCGCTACTTCAGGCGTTCGAGTTCTCTCGCCTGCGCTCGCGCGTTCGGGTTCGGCGGTTCATCGGAGGTCGGCTGTACGCAGATGCGCTGCGGGGTGGCAGGCATGCGGGTTCGCGGCGACCTGTGAGCGCCGTGAGAGCGAAGGAATTAAATCGGGGTCGGAGGCGGTCGGAGCGGACGCGGCGCTGTTTCGCCACTGACAATTCAGAACACCCGGACATCCAACTGATCGTTCACCGGCTTTGTGATCACCCAAGCCGCGGCCGGGTCGTAAGGTAATCGCCGGAGGCCCCGATTTACCACGGCGTCGAACGGGAGCCGCGAACCCGCATGTCTGTCACCCCGCAGCGAAGCGCCGGCGTCGGGTGGCAGCGGCGTCGTAAGATGGACGCCTGCAGGACTCGTCCAAGAACCGCGCTCGCGTGAATTGTGGCTGTGTCTCGGCGCGGCGGTGGGGCTCGTGCTGTTGCGCAGCGCGGTGCCGACGTTGTGGGAGACGGCGTTCAACTCCGACCAGGCGATCGTCGGGCTCATGGCGAAGCATCTCAGCGAGGGGCGGGCGTTTCCGCTCTTCTTCTACGGGCAGAACTACATGCTCGGGGTGCAGTCGTGGATCGCGGTGCCGTTCTTCTGGGCCGGGGGACCGACGATCGCGATGCTGCGGTTGCCGCTGGTGCTCGTGAATGCGGGGGTAGCGGTCGCGTTGGTCGTGATGTTTGCGCGTCTCGGGATGCGTCCGGCGCTGGCCTTCGTCGCGGCCTTGCCACTGATTGTTACGACGCCGGTGGTATCCGAAGCGCTGCTCGAGACGATCGGGGCGAGCATCGAGCCGTTTGCGTACGTCTTGCTCTTGTGGGGGCTCCGCCGGCGGCCGCTGCTGTTTGGCATCGTCTTCTGTCTGGCGTGCCTCCACCGCGAGTTCGTCGTCTTCGTCGCGCCGGCGCTGCTCGTGGCGCAGTGGCGCGAAGGCTCGCTCTGGCGTCCCGTGGAGATCGGCCGCGCGGCGGTCGGGTTCGTCGCGGTGTGGATCCTGGTCGACGTGCTGAAGCGAACCATCAACGCCTACGGGCCGCCGGGCGGTGAACACGCGAGCGCGTCGCTGCTGCTCCAGGCGCAACAGATCGGGATGTGGTTATCGGCGGAGCCGAGCCCCTACTTCGATCGCCTGGTGCAAGCGACGACCTGGGCGTTGCCCGACATGCTGGGCATGCGGTCTTTCCCTTTGTCGGAGTACGGCGTTCTCGGCGGCCTCGCGGCCGGCTCGCGCGCGGCTGGCATTGCCCTGGCCGCCGCCCTCGCCGTGAGCGCGATTCGTCTGCTCCTCCCCGCACGTAGCACATCCGCACGTAGCACCCCGCACGTAGCACGTCGCACGTCGCACGTGTTGTATCTCGCCGTCATCGCCGTTCTCACGCTGTTGGCGTACGGTCTCAACAGCGGCATCGACGCGTCCGCCCCGCCGGTCGGTACGGTACCTGCTGTTCTCTTTGTTCCTGCCCTGTGCGATCCTCGCGGCATTCTTTGCTGGCGAGCGCGTCGCGATCGTTCGCGGCGGCGTGGCTGTTCTCATGTGCGCGTGGGCCGCATTGACAGTGATGGATACCGGCCGGCTGCTGCAGGTTTACGTGGCCTCGCCGCCGCCGAATCCACACCGTGAGGTCGCCGATGACCTGGTGTCCCACCAGGTCCGGTTCGCACGGGCAGGGTACTGGGACGCGTACTTGATCACCTTCCTCTCCCGCGAGCGGGTCATCGTGGCGTCCACCGAGAAGGTGCGGATCTCGTCGTACCAGGCGCGTGTCGACGAAAATGCTTCCAACGCCGTCGTCCTCCGACGCCAACCGTGTGCGTCGGGACCTCTCGTTGCGGCATGGTGTATCGAGGATCCGCACGGGCGCTACCGGCGCTAGCTGACGTGACGCCAACCCACGCGATCGCTCTCGGCATCGTTGCCTCCGTCGTCACGGCCGCGTTACTCGCGTACCAGCGGCTGGTCGTCGGATCGGCCGAAGGAGGCTGGGTCTATGGTTACGTCGCGAATTTTCACGCGGCGGTGCTGCTGCCGTGGCTGGCAGTCGCCGCCGTGTGTGCGGCTCTGCTGTGGAGCCAGCAGTATCTGCGGCGATCCTCCGCACTCCTCCTGACCGTTTGGATCCTGGCCGCGACAGGGATGCACGGGCTCTTGAGAAGCTACGCCCCCTACGATCTCGAAGCCCTCTTCGTCAGCCCCGCGGCCAACGCCTTCTATACCGTCACGCAACAGCATCCGCCCCAGGATGTGCTGGGGAAGTTCGCCCGTGTGCGCTCGACCGCTCCGCTCCACATGCGCAGCAACATGCCCGGAAAGACGATGCTGCTTTATGGGCTCGAAACGCTGACATCGCGCCCCGAGCTATTGGCGTGGCTGCTGGTTCTGGTGTCGAACGCGGGGGCGGTGCTGATGTTCCTCTTCGTGCGGGACCTGTTTGACGACCGCACGGCCGCCTGGCACGCCGCGATCCTCTATCTATTCGTGCCCGCACGCCTTTACTTTCTTCCCCTGATGAACACCGTGACGCCGGTGGTGGCGCTGGGGTATGCCTGGCTCGTCGTGCGTTGGCTGCGCACCGGTGACTGGTCGTACGCGCTGGCCTCGGCCGTCGCGCTCTACGTGCTGGTGTTCTTCGAGCCGCTGCCGCTGGTGCTCGGCCTCCTATTTGTCGCCCTCGCCTGGCGCGCCATCTCCGTCGGCCACCTGGATGTCACCCGTTTCGCTTTGCAGGGGAGCGCGATCGTCCTCGCGTTCATCGTCGTTGCGGAGATCGTGTTCTTCGCCTCGAACTTCAACCTGATCGCCGCCATGCGGCAGATCGGGAAGCATGCGGTGGAGTTCAATGCGCAGGATGGGCGCCCGTACGGGGTTTGGGTCCGCGCCAACCTCCTCGAGTTTGCGTTCGGCGTCGGCGCGTGTCAGCTGGCCCTCTGGATCTGGTCGCTGATCGACTGGCGACGCGCCCCCGACCGAGGCAGGCGCCTCAGGGAGCCGCTGCTGATTCTGTCCGTGGTCCTGCCCGCGATCGTGTTGGTCACGAACCTGATCGGCATCAACCGAGGCGAAGTGCTGCGGCTGTGGATTTTCCTCGCCTGCTTCTTCCAGATCCCCGCGGCGTACGCCACGGCGCGCATGGACAGCCGGCTGGCTGTATGGCTGATTGTGGTCTTTAGCGCGCTGCCGGTCTCGCTGGCCGTCGCGATGATCGCGTTCGTGGTCCCGTGAAGACACGCGGAACCCGTTACATTACGGACATTTCCGCCTCATCTCTGTCGTTCTAAATTTGGTAAGGCGTGAATTTTCCGAGACTCTGGGGCTGGCATTTTCCGTGCAGCCGGGCCGTGGCATGAGCGCCAGGCCCCGCGTTGTCGTTGCCTCACCGGACCGGGAGGAAGTTGCGTTGCTGGCTGACTGGTTGACCGCCGAGGGCGTCGAACCAGTTCCCGTCCACCGCCTGACCGGGGCCATCGAAGAAGTGCAGTCGCGATCGTTCGACGTGCTGATCGCCGACGCGCGATTCGCCTTCGAAGGGCAGTTGCAGTCGGTCGCTCGCACGCACAACGCGCGCGCGCCACTCGTGGTGCTGGGAGGGCGCGAGAGCGGCGCGCCCGGGATGTTTCACCTCGGTCGCCCGGTGGACCAGACGCTGTTCCTCTGCCACGTCGCCATGGCGATCGTCGAGGGGCGGCCGGCGCGGCGATCGGTGCGCAAGCGCATCGCGCCGATCGATGCCGAGGTCGAGGGGCATGAGGTGTACGTGATCGACGTGAGCAACGAAGGGCTCCGGTTCGAGGCCTCACGCCGGCGGATCGCCCCGCCGCCGCAATTCACCATCCGCATCCCGCTCATCGGGATGGCGCTGAGCGTCCGCCGAAGATGGATGTCGTCGGCGCCCACCGAGTACGCCGAGGTGTCATGGTGCGGTGTCGAACTCTTCCAGGCCCACCCGCGCGCCGTCGAGCAGTGGCGCACCTTCGTAGACGCCCTGGCGGGCCGGTAAACGCCAAACTCCCAAACTCCAAACTCCAAATTTAGGGAGGCGGCGCACGCTGCGCGTGCACCGCATCTTTAGTTGGGCCCTGTTCGCCGGCCAGAGTGAGCACTAAACATCGCGCCGCCCGCGCCAGCGGGTGGCGCCTCCCCCAATTTGGAGTTTGGAGTTGCGGAGTTTGGAATTTATTCGGCGCGAAGCGCTTCCATAGGATCGACGCTGGCCGCGCGGCGGGCCGGGATCGCGCTGGCGATCAACGCGGCAACCGCGAGCGTCAATAGCGCCGCGACGAACGCGCGCGGGTCGTGCGTATCGAGCTTGAACAGGAACTTCTGCGCGACCGTGCTCAGTCGCCACGCGCCGAGACCACCGATCACCAGCCCCAGCAGCAGGAGCAGCGATGCCTGCCGCATCACCATGCCGATAACCGTGGACTTCGTAGCGCCGAGCGCCATGCGGACACCGATCTCGCGTGTGCGCTGCGACACGGTGTAGGCCATCACGCCGTAAATGCCGACCGCGGAGATGACCAGCCCGAGCAACCCGAACAGCCCGAGCAACAGCATGTTGAGTTTTCGCTGCGCGATCCGCCGCGAGATGATTTCCTCCATCGAGCGCACGTTCCGGATCGGCACGTCCGGCAGTACCTGAAGGACCGTAGACTTGACCGCCGGCAGCACGTCGTACGGATTCCCGGTCGTACGGATGACCAGCTCCGAAAACGCTGCACGCGACTGCGCCATCGGCGTGTACGCCTCGGTGCGCGGCTCGGTCTCGAGGCTGCTCTGGTACACGTCGCCGACGACGCCGACCACCGTCCATTCCTGGTCGTTCAGCAACACGTTCCGTCCGACGGCCTTCTCTCCCTTGAAGAACTTCTTTTCGGCCGAGTCGTTGATGATGATGGCGTTGGGCGCACCCTTGCGGTCCAGGTCGGAGAAGTAGCGGCCGCTTCGCAGCGGAATCCGCAGCGCTTCGTGGTACTTGGGTGTCACTCGCCGGATGCTGATCCCGTCGTCGTCGTTCTCGAGCCGCTGAGCCGGCTTCTGGCCCGGCAACGTCATCGTGGTGATGCTCATGCTGCCGCCGAGCGGCATGCCGCCCGAGATTGCCGAGGCATGCGCGACGCCGGGAAGGCGCGACAGACGGTCCACGATGTCGCTGAAGGACGTGCCGTTGTCGGGAGGACCGCCGCGCGATATACCGGGAGCCACGCGTGGATTGACGCCGACCGTGAGCACGTTCTCGGGGTCGAAGCCAGGGTTGATGCGCATCAGCGTGACGAAGCTGCCGATGAAGAGGGCAGCGCCGACCAGGAGCACGACCGCGAGTGCGACCTCGGCGACGACGAGGAGCGACCGCATCTGCTGGCGCGCACGGCCGGTGCCGGCGCCTCGGGTCCCCTCCTTCAGCGCGGTCGTCAGGTCGGGGCGTGACAGCTGCAGGGCGGGGAAGATGCCAAAGAGCGCGCCGGTGATGATCGAGAGGATCGCCGCGGCGCCGAGGACGCGGACGTCGAGACCGATCGTCGTCACGCGAGGGACGCCATCCGGCATCGAGGTGCGGAGCACGTGGATCGCCCACCAGGCGAGGACGATCGCGAGCGCCGTGCCGATCGTCGACAGCAACACGCTTTCCACCATGAGCTGACGGATCAGGCGCCAACGTCCCGCCCCAAGCGCGGCGCGGATGCCGACTTCGCGCTCCCGCGTGGTTGCGCGCGCCAGCAAAAGGTTCGCAACATTGGCACAGGCGATCAGCAACACGATGCCGACCGCGCCGAGCAGCATGAGCATCCAGGACTTGGTATTCGCGCCGACCAGGTGATCGCGCAGCGGCCGGACGCCCGCCATGTTGTCCTTGTTCCAGACCGGGTGCGTCTGTCGCAGCGCCGCGGCGATCTGGTCCATCTGCGATTGCGCCTGTTCGAGGGACACGCCGGGCTTCAGGCGCGCGATGGTCTGAAGGTAGATGCTGCGGGAGTTGGGATTTCGTGTCCGCTCGTCTGGCGGGACCACGTACGGCACCCAGATATCGGTGGGCCTCGCCGAGCCGACCGGGTATTCGAACTCGGGAGGCATGACGCCGACCACTTCGTACGCCCCGCCTTCGAGCGGGATCGTGCGGCCGATGATCTGAGGATCGCCACCAAAACGACGACGCCAGAGGCCGTCGCTGAGGACGGCCACGCGATCGCGGCCGTCGGTCTCGTTCTCGGCGGTGAACGGCCGGCCGAGCGCGGGGTTGGTGCGCAACACGCTGAAGAAGCCGGACGCGACGCGCTGACCGCGGAGGTCTTCGGGCTCGGCCCCCGGCTCGCGCAGCGTGAAGTTGCCTCCAGCGATAGCGGCCATCGACTCGAAGACTTGCTGCTGTGCCGCCCAGTCGAGGTAGTTCTGCGGGGCGGAGCTCGAGACCGAGGCCGGATCGCGGTTCGGCTCAGGCTTCGGGCCGGGCGGCCGTCGTTCCCCGACCGCGACCAGGCGATCGTGTTCGTCGAAGGGCAGGCCGCGCAGCACGACGGCATCGACCACCGAGAAGATCGCCGTGCTCGCACCAATGCCGAGGGCGAGCACGATCAGGGCCACCACCGTGAAGGTCTTTGAGGATTTCAGCGACCGGACAGCCGCTTTCAGGTCGTCACGCATGGACGTTTGACGCACTCCTGCTCGTCTTGGTTGTATTTTCGCTTGCCCCGCGCCCGTCGCTGCAGCAACATTCGCCGCGATGCTTCATCGTCTGTTGCTCGTGTTCGTCATTATGTTCGTCCCGGTGGTCGCCGGGTATGCGCAGTCGGCCGGGTCTTCCGCCTCCGCTAAAGCTACGGCGGACAAGAAAGACCCGGCCCTACAAGAGAGGCTTGATAAGGTCGTCGAGGCCGAGATGGCGCGGCAGCGGGTGCCCGGTGTGGCGGTGGCCGTTATCCGCAAGGGGGAGCCCATCTTTGCCAAGGGATTCGGGCTGTCGAACGTCGAGCACAACGTGCCGGTCACACGCGACACGATCTTCCAATCGGGCTCGGTTGGCAAGCAGTTCACGTCGGCGGCCGCGATGCTCCTCGTCGAAGACGGCAAGCTGGCCCTGACCGACCCGCTTGACGAAGTTCTTTCCCGACGCGCCGGAGACGTGGAAGCGCATCACGGTTCGCCACTTGCTGACGCACACGTCCGGACTGCCCGATTACACGGATGGCACCATCGACAACCGGCGCGACTATACCGAGGAAGACCTGCTCAAATTCGCGCAGGGTCTCACCCTTGAATTCGAGCCTGGCTCGCGCTGGAATTACAGCAACACGGGCTACGTCGTCCTCGGGATCGTCGTTCACAAGGTGTCCGGGAAGTTTTATGGCGATGTGTTGAAGGAACGCGTGTTCGCGCCGATCGGAATGAAGACGGCGCGCATCATCAGTGAAGAAGACATCGTGCCGCACCGCGCCGACGGCTATCGGCTGGCGCGCGGGGAGTTGAAGCATCACGAGTGGGTGGCGCCGAAGCTGAACACGACGGCGGACGGGTCGCTCTATCTGTCGCTCAACGACATGATCGCGTGGGACGCCGCGCTCCGGGCGCAGAAGGTTCTGAAGGCCGAGACCTGGAAGCAGGTGTTCGCTCCCGTCGCTCTCAACAGCGGCAAGACGTTCCCCTACGGTTTCGGCTGGCAGGTGGACAATTTCGCGGGGCGGCGCGCGCAACGCCACGGCGGCTCCTGGCAAGGCTTTCAAACCCACATCGCGCGGTACCCCGACGACGACCTGACGATCATCGTTCTGGCCAACCTCGCGCAATCGAATCCCGAGCGGATCAGCAATGCCGTGGCCACGGCGCTCGATCCCACCATCGTGACGCCAGAACTGAAGCCGATCGCCGACAACGATCCCCAGATGCAAGCACTCGTGCGGCGGCTGCTGTCGGAGGCCACCGCCGGCACCCTGAAGCCGCAGGAGTTCGCCTACGTCCGCGCGGGGTTTTTCCCCGGGGCCGCGAATGCCTATGCGGGGATGCTCAAGGAGTCCGGGCCGTTGAAGGGCCTGACGCTCATGGAAGCGCGCGAGCTTGGTGACGACCGAATCAGGGTGTACGACGGCGAGTTCGAGAAGCGCACGGTCCGGATCAGGATTGCCGTGGCGCCGGACGGGAAGATCGCGGCGTTTTCGCTGAACCCGCGCCCCGCAGGAGGCAGCCGATGAGGAGATGCAGTCGCTGGATCACGATCGCGGTCGTGCTGATGGCCGTTCTGGCCACCGCGCGCGCCGCTCAACAGAGCTACCAGGAGCGTCGCGTCGGTCAGTCGGCGCAGGCCGACCAGCGCGGGCTCGCCGAGCCATTCAAGGGCGTCACCGCCGCGGGATCGATCGAGCCCGGATTGTTCGCGGTCCGCTCGACGGGGTGTCTCGACGCGCTCTCGTTCAGAAGTCAGCCGCGGCGTTTCTGCAGGCGCTCACCCCCGAGCAGCGCACCAAGACCGTCTTCGGCGTGGACGACGACGAGTGGCGGAAGTGGATGAACCAGCACTTCTACGTGCGGCAGGGGGTCAGCTTCAAGGAGATGTCGGAGTCGCAACGCGAGAGCGCATTTGGTTTGCTGCGCGCATCGCTGAGCGCGAAAGGGCTGAAGCTGACGCGCGACGTCATGAAGCTCAATCACACGCTCGGGGAGTTGAACAACAACGACTTCGAGCAATACGGCGAGTGGCTCTATCACCTCACCGTGATGGGGCAGCCGTCGGCCACCGAGCCCTGGGGCTGGCAGCTCGACGGTCACCACATGATCGTCAACTACTTCGTGCTCGGCGACCAGGTGGTGATGACGCCCTTCTTCACCGGCTCCGAGCCGGTGACCGCGAAAGCCGGGAAGTTCGCCGGCACCACGATCCTCCAGGACGAGCAGGCGGCCGGGCTGGCCATGATCAACGCGCTCGACGACGGGCAGCGGAAGAAGGCGATCATCGAAGTGTCGAAGGCCGGCAACAACAACCTCGCGGAGGCATGGAAAGACAACGTCGTCGTGAACTACGCGGGCGTCCCGGCCAACGAGCTGTCACCCGCGCAGCGCGAGAAGCTCGTCGCGCTCGTGAAGATGTTCGTCGACAACATGGACGAAGGGCACGCGAAGGTGAAGATGGACGAAGTGCGCGCCCAACTGAATCGCACGCATTTCGCGTGGGTCGGCGGCACGGAGCCGTCATCGGTCTTCTACTACCGGATCCACAGCCCCGTGATCCTGATCGAGTTCGACCATCAGCGCCCCGCGAACCTGCGCCACCTGGCGGCGGATCCGTCCAAGCCGACGCGGGAGCACATTCACGTGGTGGTGCGCACGCCCAACGGCAACGACTATGGCAAGGACCTGCTGCGCCAGCACTACGCCACTCATAAGCACTGACGCTCCCGCTGTTCGCGGCTCGCTGTTCGCGTGCTCGTGTAGGCCGGGTCTTTAGACCCGGCATCGGAGGAAAAATGTTAGGCGGCAAATCCTGGGACGCCTGGATTGAACAGTACGGGCACAGCCATGTGCACCCGTTCAACCGGTTCTGTCACACGGTTGGCATCCCGCTGATCGTGCTGTCGCTCCCGCTGTTCCTCGTGGCGCTCTTTGTTGACGGCTTCTGGATCTATCCGACGGTGATGTTCGTCGTGGGGTGGGTCTTCCAATTCGCGGGTCACGCGGTGGAGGGGAAGCCGCCGGAGTTCTTTCACGATTGGCGCTTCTTGTTCGTGGGCTTGCGGTGGTGGCTCGCGAAGCTCCGCGGCCGCGCGTAGCCGGTAACTCGGTGTTCGGTATTCGGTATTCGGTGTTCGGTACTCGGTGGTCGGTGTTCGGGTTATGCGGATCTTGCTTGCTCGTAGTCGCGTTGGCTGGCCTTGTGGGAGCGCCGCAGGAATGGCGGACGCAGTTCGACGTGAAGGCGGCGGCCCTGGTGAATACGGGAGCCAGCCGGTACTTCATCCTCGATCCCGGCTATCAGCTCGTCCTCGAGGACGGCGACGAGCGCCTGGTGATCAGCGTCCTCGACGAAACGAAGGTCGTCGACGGCGTGACCACGCGCGTCGTCGAGGAACGCGAAACCAAGGGCGGTCAGCTCGTTGAGATTTCGCGCAACTTCTTCGCACGGGACCCCGCATCCGGCGACGTCTACTACTTCGGCGAAGACGTGGACATGTTCAAAGGCGGCAAGGTCACGTCGCACGATGGCGCGTGGCTGTCGGGGATCAACGGCGCGACGTTCGGCCTCATGATGCCCGGCACGCCGGCCGTCGGCGCGCGCTATTACCAGGAAGTCGCACCCAAGGTCGCAATGGACCGCGCGGAGGTCGTGTCGGTCAGCGACACTGCCAAAGTGCCGGCCGGAACGTTCACTGGGTGTGTGCGAGTGAAGGAGACCACCCCGCTCGAGCCCGGCGCCACCGAGTACAAGGTCCACGCTCCCGGCATCGGACTCGTTCAGGACGGGGACTTGAAGCTAGTGCGCTATGGGAAGATGGTTCGACCGTAAGTTCAAACTGGGCCTCCAGGCCTCGGCATTCCCGCCGATCCTGGCGAGGTTGCGCAGCGCACCCGACCGGATCGAGGCCGCTCTCGACGGCGCCTCGCCTGAGATGCTGACTCGGCGGGTTGGCGACGCGTGGTCCGTGCAGGAGAACATCGGCCACCTTGCTCGATCTGGAGTCGCTGTGGGAACAGCGCCTCGACGACTTCGATGCGTCGGCCACCGTCCTTCACCCTGCCGACCTCGAAAACCGCAAGACCCACGAGGCCAACCACAACGCGCGCGATATTCGCGACCTGCTGAGGGAGTTCAGGACTGCCAGGACGAGGATCGTGGGCAGGCTGGAGAAGATGTCCGAGGCGGACTTGATGCGCGTCGCGCTTCACCCGCGCCTGCAGCAGCCGATGTCAGTCGTGGACCTGGGTTTCTTCGTGGCGGAACACGACGACCACCATTTGCTGACGATTGCAATGCTGAATGCTGAATGACGAATGCTGAATGAGTGTTGAATTCTTTAAGTCGCAGGCCGACTTCCGGAAGTGGCTGGCGAAGAATCACGCGTCGCATTCCGAGCTGTGGCTCGGCATGTACAAGAAGGCGTCAGGCAAAGGCGGCATCACTTATAAGGAGGCGCTCGACGAGGCGCTTTGCTTTGGGTGGATTGACGGCGTGCGGAAATCCCTGAACGACGAAGCCTTTGTGCAGCGGTTCACGCCGACGCAAGGCGAAGAGCTACTGGAGCGCCGTCAATACGAAGCGCGCGAAGGAGTTGATCGCCGAGAAACGCATGGCGGCGCCGGGATTGAAAGCCTTCGAAGCGCGCGATCCCGCCGCCACTGCCCGTTACAGCTTCGAGCGCGAGGCGCCGGCGTTCGATCGCGACAGCTGAGGCAGTTCAAACGGCAGAAGGAGGCCTGGCGGTTTTTCGAAGCCCAGTCGCCTTCGTATCGGCGTCTGCGACGTTCTGGGTGGTGAGCGCGAAGAAGCCGGAAACGCGCGCGCAGCGGCTCGAGAGGCTGATCGCTGCCTCGGCCGCCGGAAGCGTCTAGCTCTAACGCTGCACGTCGCACGTCGCACGTCGCACGTCGTCGCCGTCAGCGTGACGACAGTCGGATGTCCTGCTGCTTCTTTTCGCCCGGCTGCAGGGTGACGCGTAACGTCGCGGCTTCGACCTGCTGCAGGAACGCGGGGTCGGCGGCGCTTCCGGGTTCCATGTCGAGCACCGTGGCGATCTTGTAGTCGCCTGGGTGGCAACGTCCGCACGGTGTAGCGCCCGTCGGTGCCCGGCCGCACGGTCTGGATCCGTCGCGAGGTCGTGCCGGTCCAGTAGCGATTGTCAGCGGGGAAGATCACCAGGGTGTAGTCCACCGCGGGCTGGTTCTTGTCGTCGACGACGGTGCCGGTGAGTTCGGTCTGTTTGTCGGTGAAGGTGATGGTGACGCCGCCGACCGCCTGGTTCGGCTTCACTTCGAACGGAAAATCCAGCGCGTCCTGTCCGCCCACCGTGACCGACTCCAGGTACCACCCGGGGGCGCCACCGGCGGTGAGGCGATAGCGTCCGGGGGCGACGCTCTGCACGGTGAAGCGGCCGCTGGCATCCACGCGCGCCGAACTGTTCGTCGACATCGGACCCGGATCCGCCGAGTTGATGGTCACCCGCAGGCGAGTGAGGTCGGTCGGCGGCGGGATCGCGCCTTCGAACATCAATTGGCCCGAGACGCTCATGCCGAGTTGCAGCGGGAGCATCACGTTGGAAACGTTGCGGCCGTCGACAACCACGTCGGCTGCGCCCCACACGGCCACCGGCTCCGGCCGTTGCGCGGGTGTCGCACCACGGCCGCCTGCGGGGGTTGCGGGAGCGCCGCGACCGGCCGGGGCCGGCTGACCATCGACCACGCCATTGGCCGGCGCGACCCTGCGGGCCGCCGATCTGCGCGCGGGCTGTCAGCTTGTATTGACCGGGGGCCACGTTGCTGATCCGGAACCGTCCTTCATTGTCCGGCCGCGCGCTCTGCGTGATGCCGAAGGAATTGCCGAGCGCACTGGCTTCCTGCAGCGTGACCTGCAGGTTCTGGATCTGGCCGCCGGTCGAGTTCAGCACCATCCCCTCGACGCGCGCCATGGGCACGAGCTGGAGTTGGAAGTCGATGCCGGGCCGCTCCTCCCCCACATTGAGCGCGACGGGGGAGGCCTCGGCTGTGCTCAAGGTGCCCGGGTAACAGATAGGCGCGTACCCCGACGGCGTTTCGTCCGAGGCTTGCGATGCCACGGCCTGGATGGCCGTGAGCCGTTCCTGGATCGCTCGCGTTTGCTCTTCGGCGCCGCGGTCGGCCTGGATTGCGACCAGATTCTCGCGGAGCGACTGGATTTCCACCTGTCCGCGCTCGAAATCCGACATCAGGGTGTTGCGCGGCGTGGCGCACACCACGTAGTCGCCCGGCTGGAGCCCGAAGATTCGATACATCCCGCGATCGTCGGTGCTGCCGCTGCCGGCGGATTGCAGCGTGCGCCGCTCACCCTGCCGCACGAACCGCATGGCGCGGACGTTGGTCCCCGGCGTCGCCTCGCCGTTCTCGTCGAGCACCACGCCGGTCAAGACGCTGCCGCGCGGGATCTGCAGCTGTGCCTGGAACTTCTGACCGTCGGACAACTGGATCGGCGTCCCGGGCGTTCCGGGCCGCCTTTGACCGTAGGTGACCGACAGATGACCTGGCTTGTTGACGCTCAGCGTGAAGCGTCCGGCCGGGAGCGCGGTAAACGAAAAGCGTCCCTGGTCGTCTGTATTGGTCGAGCGGCTGCCGCGCAATTCGGCGCCCGAGAGGTTCACGCGGACCTTGCGGGCCGGCTGACCGGTCCCCGCCATCGTCACCATGCCGGAGATCATGGCCGTTCCGACCGCTACTGGGGCCTGGCCCCGACCGGTGGTCTGGACGTCACGCGTCGGTTGGGAAGGTGGACGGCGGCGGTAGCTGCGCGAAGGCCCAAGGCACGGTGAGCGCCAGCTGTAAAGCAAGGAGTTTCATACAGTTGTTAGACGGCCCGTAAGGTCCAGCCGTTTGCTCCGGGTCAGCGGAGTAGGGTATTGTTTCCCACCCTTTCCCGCTTTTCCAAGTCGCAATTCTTACTTCGCGGTCGCGAAGTTTCGCGTAAGACAAGCACGTTGATTAACGGAGGTAGCATGACGAAACGCTTCGCGCGGCTGATGCCGGCAGCAGTCCTCGCGCTGTGCCAGCTGTCGCTGTTTGCCCAGGGCCCCGCGCAATCGAAAGGCTCGTGGGCCGACGAAATCCTGAAACAGGAGACGTACGCGACGCCTCCGCCGGAGCTGGCGGATGCGGTCCTCGCGCCCCGTCATCTCAACGTCACGCTATCCAACGCCAGTCCCGACAAGAAGTGGTTCCTCGACGAGATCGGCGATGGGCCGGTCCTCATGAAGACGTTCTCCAAGCCGTTCCACGAGCTCGGGGGCGTGTTCATCGACTTCAAGGCGAACCGCTCGCGCGCGCTCACGATCCGCAATAACGTCGGCATCCAGCTCATCTCGGCGACCGATGGATCCAAGAAGATCATCCAGGTGCCGGCCGGCCTTCGCGTGTCGAACGCGGCGTGGTCCCCCGACGGCACCTCGATCGCCTATTTCGGACATGCGGACGACGGGACGCACATCTATGTGGCCGACATCGCCACGGGTAAGTCCCGGCAGCTGACGAAGACCCCGGTGCTGGCCACCCTGGTTTCGAGCTTCGAGTTCACCGACGGTGGCAAACAGATCGCCGCGGTGCTCGTGCCGGACGCCCGTGCGGCCATGCCGCCGGCGCCGACCGCCCCGTCGGGCCCGACGGTCAAGCTCGCCGATTCCGACAAGAATCGCCTGCGGACGTACCCCAGCCTGATGTCCTCACCGTATGAGAAGGAGCTGTTGAAGTGGCACGCCACGGGACAGGTCGCCCTCATCGACGTGCAGAAGGGGACCATCAAGAAAGTCGGCCAGCCCGGCATGATCCGTTCGATTGACGTGGCGCCCGACGCGAAGCACGCGCGCGTGACCCGCATGGTCGAGCCCTTCTCCTACGACGTGCCGGTGAGCAGCTTCGGCTCGATCGAAGAAGTGTGGGATGCCGACGGCAAGGTGCTCGCGGAGCTGAACAAGCGCCCGATCAACCTGGGCGTCCAGGACGACACGCAGCCCCCGCCCGACCCCGCGGCGGCCGGCGGCGGCCGCGGAGGCCAGCAGAACCAGACCGGCAAGCGCGAGCTCGCGTGGCGTCCGGATGGCCAGGGTTTCACGTACCTCGAGCAGGAACCGGCGCCGGATGCACCCGCCGGCGGACGCGGCCCACGCGGCGGCGGCGCAGCGGCGGCTGACACGCAAGACGAGCCTCCGACGCGCGGTGGTCGCGGTGCTCAGACGGCGCAGCAGCGTCCCGACAAGTTGTATCAGTGGCTGGCGCCGTTCAACGATGCCAGCAAGAAGGTCGTCTACGAGAACACCACCCGGATGACGGGTCACCGTTTCTCGCCCGACCTGAAGGTGCTGTTCTTCAACGAGCGCGTTGGTCAGAACACCGTTGATACCGCGGTGTATTTGACCGAGCCCGCGAAGAAGTACACCCTGGCGCGCTACCGCGCCGACGACATCTACAACAACCCCGGCTCCATCGTCGGCCTGCGCGGCGGCGGCGGTGGCGGCGGTCGTGGTGGCGGCGGCGGGCGTGGCGGCGGTGGCGGCGGCGGTGGGCCGGTGATGCTCTCGGCCGACTCCGAGCACGTGTTCTACCAGGGCACGCTGTACTCGAAGACGCCGAACGACGTCGGCCCGAAGACCTTCATCGACAAGGTGGCGATCCGCACCGGCGAAAAGAAGCGGATCTACGAGAGCGAGAACGCCAACGCCTTCGAGCGCGTGTCGTCGATCCTCGACGCCGACGCGGGCAAGTTCATCGTGACCCGCGAAGGTCCGACGGAAGTGCCGCAGCAGTACCTGGTGCAGAACGGCCAGAAGACGCAGCTCACCAAGAACGTGGACGTGACGCCCGATCTCACCAAGATGAAGGTCGAGCGTTTCACCGTGGAGCGCGCGGACGGCTTCAAGTTCCGCGTGACGGTGAACCTGCCGGCAAACTTCACGGCGGGCAGCAAGCCACCGGCAATCTTCTGGTTCTACCCGCGCGAGTTCTCCGATCAGGACTCCTACGACCGGCCGGACCGCACCTTCAACAAGAACACGTTCCCGAACTTCGGTTCGCGGTCGATGGAGTTCTTCACGCGCCTCGGCTACGCCGTCGTGGAACCGGATTCCCCGATCGTCGGGCCGCAGGGCGCGATGAACAACAACTACGTGCACGACCTGCGCAACAACCTGGCGGCGGTCATCGACGAGCTCGACAAGCGTGGTCTCGCGGATCGCACCCGCCTCGCGATCGGCGGCCACAGCTACGGAGCGTTCTCGACCGTCAACGCGATGGTGCACACGCCGTTCTTCAAGGCCGGCATCGCGGGTGACGGCGCCTACAACCGCACGTTGACGCCGCTCGGGTTCCAGAGCGAGCGCCGCGACCTGTGGGAAGCGCCGAACGTGTACCTGAACATGTCGCCGTTCCTCTATGCCCACAACATGACCGGCGCGCTGCTCATGTATCACGGCTATGCGGACCAGAACGTCGGCACCGATCCCGACAACTCGATCCGCCTGTATCACGCGCTCAACGGTCTCGGAAAGACCACGGCGCTCTACATGTATCCGCTCGAGGACCACGGCCCCGCCTCGCGCGAGACGCTCCTCGACCTCTGGGCGCGCTGGGGAGCGTGGCTCGACAAGTACGTGAAGAACCCGCAGAAGGCGGAGCCGAAGAAGATCACGACGTCCGCGGATTCGCGCTAGCGCCGCGGATCGGCGGTTTATTCGATGGGCGGGGGCATGGTCCCCCGCCCCTTTTTTTGCCGCGGATTACGCGGATCTAACGCGGATTGCCGCCGATCGCCCTCATATTTGCGGCAGATACCGGGCCAGCGGCGGGCGGCCTTCGGCCGCCCCGCGCGGCGCGCGGGGTGAGCAGGGTGACGCGTGAAAACAAACGCCACCTGGTTTTTTCTGCGGCGCTTGTTTTCACGCGTCACCCTGCTCACCCAGTCGCCGCTGGCCCGTGAGCGTGACGGGATCCGCGAGAATCCGCATCGATCAGCGTGATCCGCGGCTTGCTCTATCCGTGACGATCCGCGTCGAATCCGCGTCATCCGCGGCTACCCAGTGGTACGATGGCGCCACTTTTTTGGAGGATTCCGCATGGGTTTTGTGCAGCGTCAGACACTCGGGCGCCTGCTTCCGTGGGCCGTGCTTCCCTTGTTTGCCCTCGTCGTATCCGCGGCGGCGCCGAATGGCGAGCCGACGAAATTGCTGCGGATGCCGACGGTGAGCGCGACACACATTGCGTTCTCGTACGCCAACAACATCTGGGTGGTCGAGCGGGCCGGCGGTACCGCCAGGCGGCTCACCAGCTTCCAGGGGCAGACGGTCAACCCGCACTTTTCGCCGGACGGCAAGTGGATCGCGTTCAGCGGTGACTACGCCGGCAATACTGACGTCTACGTGGTGCCCGCCGAGGGGGGCGAGCCCAAGCGACTCACGTGGCATTCCGGGGGTGATTCGGTCCAGGGCTGGATGCCCGATGGCAAGTCGATCGTCTTCGCCTCGTCGCGCGCCACGTGGGCGCCGAGCGGCGCGCCGCGCTTCTGGACGGTGCCAATCGAGGGAGGCGTCGAAACGCCGATGCCCCTGCCGCGCGCTTACCAGGGAAAGATTTCTCCGACCGGTACGCACGTCGCCTACCGGATGAACACGTCGTGGGACGAGGAGCGCCGGAACTACAAGGGTGGGCAGAACCGCCCGGTGTGGATCGTCGATCTCAAGACCTACGAGCTGGTCTCGCCGCCGTGGACCGACTCGCATGACAAGGATCCCGTGTGGGTTGGCGATGCGGTGTACTTCCTGTCCGACCGCGATGGCGTGCACAACGTCTGGTCGTTCGAGCCGAAGACGAAGAAGCTGGCGCAGGTCACGAAGTTCACCGACTTCGACGTCAAGGCGCTCGACTCGAGCGGCAGCAGCGTCGTCTTCGAGCAGGCCGGGCAAGTGCATCTGCTGGACGCGAAGAGCGGTAAGGCCCAGGTCGTCAACATTCGCGCGACGGGTGATTTCCCCTGGATGATGCCGCGCTGGGAGGACGTCACCAGCGGGATGACCAACATCGCGCTGTCGGCAACCGGACGCCGCGTCGTCGCGGAAGCACGCGGTGAGATCTTCACGATCCCGGCCGAGAAGGGGGACGTGCGGAACCTGACGGGTTCGGCCGCTTCCGCCGAGCGGGAGCCCGCGTGGTCGCCGGACGGCAAATACATCTCGTACTTCAGCGACAAGTCGGGAGAGTACAAGCTCGTGATCGAAGAGCAGGACGGCCTGAAGCCGCCGCGTGAGCTCACGCTGCCGAAGCCGTCGCACTACTACACACCGTCGTGGTCGCCCGACTCGAAGAAGATCCTCTACCACGACACGAACCTGAACGTCTGGGTGCTCGACGTTGCCAGCGGACAGGCGAAGGTGGTTGGGCAACGATCCGTGGATGGTGCCGCAGCGCACGCTGCATCCGACCTGGAGTCCCGACTCGAAGTGGGTCGCCTTCGCCAGCCGTTTGAACTCGCTCTACCGTGCGGTTTTCGTGGCCAACGTCGAGACTGGCGAGAAGAAGCAGGTGACCGACGGGCTCGCGGATGCGATGTATCCCGTGTGGGATGCCAGCGGCAAGTACCTCTGGTTCCTCGCCTCGACTGACTTCGGCTTGCGGTCGCAGTGGCTCGACATGACGTCGTACGGACGTGAGGAGAACTTCGGTCTCTACTTCGCGGTTCTGAAGAAAGGCGAGCCGAGCCCACTGCTGCCGGAGAGCGACGAGGATCCGGGCGTGAGCGCCGCTTCGCCGGGCCAGGGCGGACGAGGAGGACGAGGCGGTGGCGGCGGCGGCGAGGCCGCAGCGGGGGACACACCGGCCGGCGAACAGGCGCAACCGGCGACGCCGCGGCCGCGCGGCCCGGTGACCGTGCAGATCGATTTCGACGGCCTGCAGCAGCGCATTCTGTCCGTCACTGGTGTTCCGGAACGGCAGTACTCGAACCTGAAAGCAGGCGCGCCCGGCACCGTGTTCTATCTCGAAACTGCGGCCGGGGGTGGTGGACGTGGCGGCGGTGGCGGTGGCAGCACGCTCCATCGCTATCGCCTCTCCGATCGCCGGTCCGCGCCGTTCATGCAGGGTGTGGCGGAGTACGACGTGAGCGCGGACGGCCGCAAGCTGCTGTATCGCACAGGCGGCGGCGGTGGCGGCCGCGGGCGGGGTGGAGAAGCCGCAGCGGGCGGCGGCGCCGGCCTGTTCCTCGTGGACGCGGACCGGAATGTTCCGCAAGCCGGCCAGGGCCGCCTCAACGCGGCGCTCCGCATGTACCTGGAGCCGGAAGCCGAGTTCAAGCAGATCTTCAACGAAGGCTGGCGCCTGCAGCGCGACTACCTCTACGTGCAGAACATGCACGGCACGGACTGGCCCAAGATGAAGACCATGTACGGCTCGCTGTTGCCCTACGTGAAGCATCGCGCCGACCTGAACTACCTGCTCGACAACATGGGCGCCGAGATCGCCGTCGGTCACTCGTACGTGCGCGGTGGCGACATGCCCGACGTACCGCAGTCGCCCGGAGGACTCCTTGGCGCCGACTTCGCGATCGACAACGGCCGCTACAAGATTACCCGGATCTACGACACCGAGAGCTGGAACCCCGACCTCCGCGCACCACTCTCGGCGCCGGGCGTCGACGTCTCGGTCGGCGACTACATCGTGGCGATCAACGGCATCGAGCTGCGGGCGCCTGACAACATCTTCCGGCTCCTCGACGGAACGGCGAACCGCCAGACCATGCTCGCCGTGAACACGAAGCCGGCGCTCGATGGCGCGCGCCAGGTGACGGTCGTGCCGGTGGCGACGGAGCAGGCGCTGCGTACGCGCGCCTGGGTGGAATCGAATCGCCGCACGGTAGACAAACTATCGAACGGGCAACTCGCCTACGTCTACGTTCCCAATACCGGGCAGCCGGGCTTCACGTCGTTCAACCGCTACTACTTCGCGCAACAGGACAAGAAGGGCGCGATCATCGACGAACGCTTCAACGGCGGCGGCTCGGCAGCCGACTACATCATTGAGGTGCTCGGCCGCGACTTCGATGGCTACTTCAATAACGTCGCCGGTGACCGCATGCCGTTCACCAGTCCCTCGGCAGGGATCTGGGGACCGAAGGTGATGATCATCAACGAGATGGCCGGGTCGGGCGGCGACTTGATGCCGTACATGTTCAAGCGGCGGAAGATCGGCCCGCTCGTTGGCAAGCGGACGTGGGGTGGTCTGGTGCATACCGCCGACACTCCGCCGTTCGTGGATGGTGGCTCGATGATCGCCCCACGCGGTGGCTTCATCACGCGCGATGGCAAGTGGGCGGTCGAGAACGAGGGGGCCGCTCCAGACGTCGACGTCGAGAACTGGCCCAAGGACGTGATCGCGGGGCGCGATCCGCAACTCGAGCGCGCGGTCGAAGAGGCGATGAAGCTGTTGAAGGCCAATCCGCCGCAACGGATGACGACGGAGCCGGCTCCTCCGACTTGGGGCAAGCGGAAAGGGTCGGGGGGTTAGGTCAAGGGAAAAGGGAAAAGGGAAAAGGGATAAGACCTCTCAACATGAAGCTGAGAATGCTTTCGGCCGCGTCCGTCGCGGCCCTCACGCTTATGACCGTTGCTGTTTCGGATGCACAGCAGGCGCCCACGCCGCCTGCCGCGAAGAAGGTTACGAAGGAAACGAAGATCCACGGCTACACGCTGAAGGACGATTACTTCTGGCTTCGTGAAAAGGGGAGTCCGGAGGTCACCAAGCATCTCGAGGCCGAGAACGCGTATACCGAGACCGTGATGGCGCCGCACAAGGCGCTGCAGGAAACCCTCTACAAGGAGATGCTCGGGCGGATCAAGCAGACCGACCTCAGCGTGCCGGCGCGAAGCGGCGACTACTGGTATTACTCCCGCACCGAAGAGGGCAAGCAGTACCCCTACATGTGCCGCCGCAAGAGCACGATGGAAGGGCCGGAAGAAATCCTGCTCGACCTGAACACGCTCGCCGAGGGTCATTCCTTTCTCGGTCTCGGGGCGTACGCGGTGAGCGACGATGCGAACTGGCTGGCGTTTTCGCTCGATACCAACGGCTACCGGCAGTTCACGTTGCACGTGAAGGATCTCCGCAGCGGCGCACTGTCCAGGGAAAAGATCGAGCGGGTCGGCTCCGTCGTCTGGGCGAACGACAACAAGACGCTCTTCTTCACCACCGAGGACGCCACCACCAAGCGCTCCGACAAGTTCTGGCGGCACGTAGTCGGCGCAGAGGACAACGCCCTCGTCTACGAGGAGAAGGACGAGCTCTTCGACCTGGGGACCGGACGTTCGCTCGACAAGAAGGTCATCTTTGTGGGCGCTTACGCGAAGACGTCGCGCGAGCATCGATGGCTCCCCGCTGACAAGCCGACCGGGGAGTTCAAGGTCATCGTGCCGCGCCAGGAGGGGCACGAGTACGAGGTCGATCACTACAACGGGCAGTTCTACATCACGACGAACAAGGGGGCGAAGAACTTCAAGGTCGTGACGGCGCCGATGAACGATCCGTCGGAGAAGAAGTGGAACGACTTCATCGCCCATAACATTGCCGTGAAGATCGACGGGCTCTCTTTCTTCAAGGACCACCTCGTGGTATCAGAGCGCGAGGGTGGGCTCAACTACCTGCGCGTCATCGACATGGGGAAGAAGACGTCGCACCGGATCGCCACAGAAGAACCGGACTACGCGATGGGCATGGGGGCAAACCCCGAGTTCGATACCCCGACGATTCGCTATGCCTACCAGTCGATGGTGACGCCACCGTCGGTGTACCAGTACGACCTGACCACCAAGAAGCGCACGCTGCTCAAGCGCCAGGAGGTTCTCGGCGGATACGACCCCGCGCAGTACGAAGCGAAGCGCATCTGGGCGACTGCGCGCGACAACACCAAGGTGCCGGTGTCCCTGGTCTACAAGAAAGGGCTGAAGCTCGATGGCAAGGCGCCGATGCTGCTCTACGCGTACGGCTCCTACGGCGTGTCGATGGCCCCGACGTTCTCGTCATCTCGGCTGAGCCTTCTCGATCGCGGCGTCATCTACGGCATCGCCTATATCCGCGGCGGCGGGGAGCTTGGCGAAGAATGGCGCGAGCAGGGACGCATGACGCAGAAGTTGAACACGTTCAACGACTTCATCGACAGCGCCGAATACCTGGTCAACCAGAAGTACACCTCGGCCGACCGGCTCGTGATCCAGGGTGGGAGCGCCGGCGGGCTGTTGATGGGGGCAGTGATCAACATGCGTCCGGATCTGTTCAAGGCCGTCGTCGCGCAAGTGCCGTTCGTGGATGTAATGAACACGATGCTCGACGCGTCGCTGCCACTCACCACGAGCGAATACATCGAGTGGGGGAACCCCAACGAAAAGCCCGCGTTCGACTACATGATGAAGTACTCGCCTTACGACAACGTCAAGGCGCAGAAATACCCCGCCATGCTGGTGCAGGCGTCGCTCAACGACAGCCAGGTTCCGTACTGGGAAGCCGCGAAGTGGGTGGCCAAGCTGCGCCAGTTGAAGACCGACTCGAACCAGATCCTGCTCAAGACCAACATGGGCGCCGGCCACGGCGGCGCATCAGGCCGCTACGACGCCCTGCGCGAAGCGGCCTTCGCGTACGCCTTCGTGCTCTGGCAGATCGGCCTATCGTAGAATCGCTCGATCAGCAATGGGGTGATTCGGGCGACTCGAAATTAAACTTAGAACTCAGAACTTAGAACCTGAATTAGGAACGCCGAACCGAACCCCGAACCAATCGTTCTGAGTTCGAGTTCGAGTTCTAAGTTTTCTAGCCGCCGCAAAGAACCCCACTGTCGCAGCACCCGGCTAGCTAGTAACCGGGTTTGGGCTCCCAGAGCTGGATCTTGTTGCCCTCGGGGTCGATGACGGATGCGAAGCGGCCGTTGAAGTCGTCTTCGACTTTCCCGTCCACCTGCACGCCGAGCGCTTTGAGCTGCGCCAACATCCGGTCCATGTTTGCGACGCGGTAGTTGATCATGCAGCTCGACGCGCCTGGGCCGAAGTACTTGGTGTCGGCCGGGAACAGCGACCAGACGGTTGTCCCGGTTTTGGTCGCGTCGGTGGAGTCCTTCCACCTGAATAGCGAGAACAGGCCTTCCTTCTCGAACTGAACTCCGAGCTTGTCGTGGTACCAGGCGCTGAGCGCCTTGGGATCCTTGGCTTTGAAGAACACGCCGCCAATGCCCGTGACGCGCTCGGAGGGCAGTTGCGCGTCCTGCTTTTGCCCCATCGCCCACCCCCCGGCGGCAAATCCAAACGTGAAGACCGCGATGTAAATGAAGTGTCTCACCCTATCCTCCAGGAAGGCTGACTTTACATCTTGTCGTCAGTACTTCGGCTGCGTCGGGTCCACGCGGTCGATCCACGCGAGGATCCCGCCTTCGAGGTTGCGCGCTTTGGTGAAGCCTTGCTCCTGCAGGAGCTTCACCGCCTTAGCGCTGCGGCCGCCCATCTTGCAGTGCACGATCAGCTCGGTTTCAGTCGCGGGTAGTTCCCCTAGCCGTTGGGGAAGCTGCGCGAGCGGGATCAGCACCGAGCCGGGGATCTTGCAGATCTGGTACTCGTTGGGTTCTCGCACGTCCAGGATGAACGGCCGCTCTCCGCTCTTCAGCCTCGCGTTCAATTCTTCGACCGTCGCGCCACCCGCGGGTGCTGGTGGCGGTGGCACGTTCACCCCACAGAACTCTTCGTAATCGATCAACTCGCGGATCGTCGGGTGGTCGCCGCAGACCGGGCACGCGGGGTCGCGACGCAGTTTGAGTTCGCGGAACTTCATGTTCCAGGCGTCGTACAGCAGCAGCCGTCCGACGAGCGTTCCCGGCGCATCGAGGATCAGCTTGATCGTCTCGGTCGCCTGGATCGTGCCGATGACGCCAGGGAGAACGCCAAGCACCCCTCCTTCCGCGCAGCTCGGTACGAGTCCGGGTGGTGGCGGCTCGGGGTAGAGGCAGCGATAGCACGGCCCTTTCTCAGTCGCGAAAACCGAGGCCTGTCCTTCGAACCGGAAGATGCTCCCGTAGGCGTTGGGCTTGCCCAGGATCACGCAGGCGTCGTTCACCAGGTAGCGGGTCGCAAAGTTGTCGGTGCCGTCGAGTACGACGTCGAAATCCCGAAGGATCTCGAGCGCGTTCGCCGACGTCAGTGCCGTCTCGAAGGACTCAATCTTCAGGTGCGGGTTGAGCGCGCTGAGCCGCTCCCGCGCCGATGCCAGCTTCGATCGGCCGACGTCGCCGGTTCCATGAAGGATCTGGCGTTGAAGATTGCTGACATCGACCGCATCGAAATCGACGAGGCCGATCGTGCCGACGCCGGCAGCCGCGAGATAGAGCGTGGCGGGGGAGCCGAGTCCTCCCGCGCCAACGCAGAGCACGCGAGCGTTTTTCAGCCGGCGCTGACCGGCAACGCCAACCTCCGGCAGGATCAGGTGACGGCTGTACCGGCTGAAGTCGTCAGGCGTGAGCTCACTCGCTGTGGCGGGCTCGGACGCGGCCGGCGCGCCTCCCGCAACCGACGGAATGATGCTGATGACTTCCGATCCCTGGAGCGCAGTCGCTTCGCGCTGGAGGTACCGCATGTCTTCGTCGTCCACGTAGACGTTCACGAAGCTGCGCAGCCGGCCGTCGTCAGCATAGAGATGACGGCGCAGGCCGGGATGGCGCGCGGTCAGCGCGTGGAGCAGGTCACCCACGGTCTGTCCGTCGGCTTCCACGGTGTCCTGGTTGTCGGTGTACGGCCGAAGCGGCGTTGGAATCAGGATTCGGTGTGCCATGTCAGTTCCACTTTCTCGAATGCGGAGCGGTCCTCGCGCAGGCGCCACGCGGTCAGGTCACCGGGAACGCCGGAAGTGACGGAAACGATGACGTAGGACAGGTTGGGCCACGCCTGCTCCAGGTCGTGTTCTGAAGGGCGCGCCGGATGATCGGGATGCGAGTGATAGAAACCGCCGAGCGCCGCCTGGAGTTCCCGGGCCCGCTGCTCGGCGAGCCGATAGTCGGTTGGCCCCACGCGGAAACGTCGTCGCGCGCCGCCGGCCGTGGTGTTCGGCAGCCTGAAGGCTTCGACGATGCGGCCGTCACGCTCGATGAGGGCGCCGCAGCATTCGTCCGGGTACGTCTCGCTCCCGTGACGCCGAATGTCCTCGAGCGCGTGCCGTGACGATCACTGGCCCTCCCAGAAGCGGTCGGAGAGATACCGGGTGCCGCTGTCGGGGAAGACGGTCACGATCACGCCCCGTTCGATCGTCGACGCGACGCGCAGGGCCGCGGCGAGCGCGGCTCCGCTCGAGACGCCGACCAGCAGCCCTTCGTCGCGTGCGAGGCGCCGCGTCAGCTCCCATGACTCTTCGGTCGAGACGCGCAGGTTGTGATCGGCGAGCGCCGGGTCGTAGATGCCGGGGACGATGGCGGTCTCCATGTCTTTGAGTCCCTCGATCGCGTGCACCGCCGAGTCGGGCTGCACGGAGACCAGGCGAATGGCGGGGGAATACTCGCGCAGCCGCCGGCCACTCCCATGAACGTGCCGCTCGTGCCGAGTCCCGCCACGAAATGCGTGATCGCGCCGGCGGTCTGTTCGAGGATCTCGGGCCCCGTCGTCGTGTAGTGGGCGCGCCAGTTGGCGTCGTTGTTGTACTGGTCCGCGTAGAAGTAGCGGTCCGGATGCTCCTCGTGAAGGCGGCGCGCCGCGCGGATGGCGCCGTCGCTGCCCTCCATTGCACTGGTCAGCACCACTTCCGCGCCAAAGGCCTTCAACGTCCGAAGGCGCTCCGGGGTAACGCTTGCGGGCATGCAGAGGGTCACGCGATAGTTGCGCGCGGCGGCGAGCATGGCGTACGCGATGCCCGTATTGCCCGACGTGGCGTCGAGGATCGTGCCCCCCGGGCGAAGCCGTCCCGATCGCTCCGCGTCGAGGAGGATCCTCGCCGCCGCCCGATCTTTCACCGAGCCGCCGGGGTTATGAAATTCCGCCTTGGCGTAGATCTCGACGTCCGCCGTACGCGGCGCGAACGCGCCGCAGGCGGATAAGGGGCGTGCGTCCGATGAGGTCGGCGACGGAGACGCCTCCGGGACGTGCATGGTCGTGGTCGGCATATGCGCAAAAAAGAAAAACGCCCGGAGGCTTCTGGCCTGCCGGGCGTTGGTCTGTCGAAAACTGGTTGGTTAACGGCTGCTCATGGCAGCAAGACCCCCGCCACAGCTGTGGCGCTCTGACAACAACAGAACGCGAAGACTGGGAAGAGGTTCACGAGTCGAGCCTAGCCCTCGCTGCGGGCTGTGTCAATACCCCGCGGTCTCGCGAAGTAACGTTGATTCCACAGGCAGTCGCAGCCGAGGCACACGAACCACCAACCTCCCTCGGCTTCGCCCGCAAGTAACGCCACGTTGGCCTTCCGACAGGTCGGGCACGCCGGCACAGCCGTTGGGCCGGCTGGTGTGTCGATCGCGCGACGACCACCACCGCGAGAGGAGCGACGATTGAGTGTCCGGCGGTCCGCAGTGATCTCTTGCATTGGCACGACCTCCCTGTGCGTCCAACGTATCGGTCGCCGGCCGCGGGAAGGTAAGCCTCAAATATCTCGCCTCTGAGCTGCGTCAAAGTGCTCACGCAACAGGCGGTTGATCTCGTCGGCTTTTTGGACGGGGACGGCGTGCCCCGCGTCCGGCATCTCGACGTACCTCGCGCCGGGAATCGCCGCCGCGAGCGCGCGTCCATAGCGAGGACGTGCGATGCCATCATGTTCGGCGCTGACCACAAGCGTCGGCAGATCGCGTAATGCGGCAAGCTTGTCGGAAGCGTCGAAGCGGCCCATCGCCCGAAGTTGCTGCATGACGATCGCCGGTTGATCCGCCAGGTCGCGGCCGAAGAGCTCTCCTAAGTCCTCGCAGAGGCGATCGCGATCCTGCGACGCCAGGTACTCACGCGGCATGACCAGCTCCACGAATGCGCGCCTCCGCATGCGCCTCGTGCCCATGCGCGACCGGATGGCTGCGCCCAGCAGTGCGGGCGCGACCATCGTCCCCTGCCTTCCCTTGAGAAACGTGCAGAGCAACGCCAGGCTCAACACCCGCGCCGGAGCCGTCAGCGCGATCTGCTGCGCGATCATGCCCCCCATCGAGTGTCCCACCAGGTGAAAGCGCTCGATGCCCTCCACATCCGCGACCGCCAGCGCGTCCGCCGCCATGTCTTCGATGCTGAGGGGCGTCGTTGATTGCGAACTCGGCCCGATGCCACGGTTGTCGATCGAAATCAGAGTGAACACGTCTTTCAGCCCATCGACTTGCGGCTTCCACCCATTGCCGATCACCCCGACGCCCTGGATAAGCAGGACCGCCGGTCCCCTTCCCTCGCGCACGTAATGAATCCGCGCCCCCTTCGTTTCGACGTACGGCATCACTCCGAATCTACCCCAGCCTTTCCCGAGCCCCGAGCCCCGAGCCCCGAGCCCCGAGCCCCGAACCGCGAACCGCGAACAGCGAACAGCGAACAGCGAACAGCGAACCCCGAGTGCGAAGGGATACAGCTGACGCACCGGAACTTGAAGGCACTCTGGGCTGGAGGGAATTCCTATGAATCGCGACGAAACCGAAGGCCGCGGCAAGCAGATCAAGGGCAACCTGAAGCAAGCGGTGGGCAAGGTGTTAGACGACGAGAAGCTCCACGACGAAGGGGTCGCTGACGAGGCGGAGGGGGACATTCAGGAGGGGTTCGGAAAGGGTCGACGCAAGGTCGGCGAAGCGCTTAATGACCTCGGGAACAAGCTGAAACGCTAACGCTCGTCGCTCGTGTACTGTTGTTACGGTGCCGACTCGTCCGTTGATGTTTCTGGCGCGCACGCTCGGCCAGGCGACCCGCCTGGTCGAGGCGCTCGCCGCAGGCACGCGTTCGCGTAGCGAGCTGCGCGCTGACATCGCGCGCGAGTGGGACCATTACCGCCAGGATCCCGAAGAGGCCATCCGAGGCCTCTTTGAATGGGAACGGGCCGTCCTCGAGAGAGTCCTGCGGCCTGCCGCTCGGATCCTTGTTATCGGTTGCACCACCGGCCGGGAGCTGATCGCCTTGGCCGAGCAAGGGCACCGGGTCGTGGGTGTGGACCCGAGCGGCCCCGCCGTGGCGACCGCTCGGGTGTTCCTCGAGCGGACCGGGCGCCAGGCCGACCTCATCCATGGATTCTTCGAGGATGTCCGCTTTTCCGAAGCGTTCGACGTGGTGCTGTTCTCGCACCGCACGTACGGGCTCATCCAAGGCGCCGATTTTCGAGTGGGCGCGTTGCGCAGGGCCGCAGGCCTGCTGCATCCCGGCGGACGCGTGGTCCTGAGCTACCTGCGGGGGCCAGGAATGCACCCGGCCCTTGTGGCGGCGGCGCGCCTTGGCGCCGTCCTTGGGCGGTCGGATCTCCGGATCGAACGTGGCGACGCGGTCCACTGTATCCGGTCGTCCTCGTTCGGCTTCGAGCATCAGTTTGGCCCGGATGAGTTTGCGGTCGAGGCGGGACAGGCGGGCCTGGCCGTGCTGTACGGGGTCGATGGCCCGTGCCCGGCCGTCATCCTCGGCTCCGCTGATCAACCTCGCTAGGGGCCGGAACCGCCATCCCTTGCAATACCCGCCGACGTTCTGTTATCTTTGCAAGGTTCTGGTCGGTCCTAGGACACCCTATCTAGGACCGGACACCAACAAAGTGCCCAATCGCCCCTGTGCGACGACGATCGACCGCTTGCCCTGAGCGAGCGCAGCGAGTCGAAGGGCAGACAACTAACTTTATAGGGTAAGTCAGCCCCAGGTGCCGGGCCGCGTGTCGCGGTCTCCTAGGCCTGGAGCAACAAATCCGCCTTCGCCTTGTGGGCGAGCTTTGGCGTGAGTTTGCGTTTTTGCCTTTGGAGTGTACGAGTGCCAACGATTAGCCAGCTTGTCCGGAAAGGGCGCGCCAAGGTCGTCACCAAGACCAAGAGCCCCGCGTTGCAGGACAGCCCGCAGAAGCGCGGCGTCTGCGTGCGCGTGTTCACCCAGACGCCGAAGAAGCCGAACTCGGCGCTGCGCAAGGTCGCGCGCGTGCGGCTGACCAACGGCATCGAGGTGACCACCTACATTCCCGGCGTTGGTCACAACCTCCAGGAGCACTCGCTGGTGCTCATCCGCGGAGGCCGTGTGAAGGACCTCCCGGGCGTTCGGTATCACGTGGTGCGCGGCACGCTCGACGCCGTCGGCGTCGCCGGCCGCAAGCAGGGTCGTTCGAAGTACGGCGCCAAGCGCCCGAAGTCGTAAGGAAATCCGAAGATGCCTCGTAGACGCGAAATCCCGAAGCGTGAAGTTCCTCTCGATCCGATCTACAGCAGCTCGCTGGTGACGAAGTTCATCAGCACGCTGATGAGCGACGGCAAGCGCAGCACCGCCGAGAAGATCATGTACGGCTCGCTCTCCTCGATCCAGGAGAAGACCGGCGACGATCCGATCAAGGTGTTCAAGAAGGCCGTCGAGAACGTCAAGCCGGCGCTCGAAGTGAAGTCGCGCCGCGTCGGCGGCTCGAACTACCAGGTGCCGGTCGAAGTGAACCCGAACCGCCGCCTCTCGCTCAGCATCCGCTGGCTGGTCGGCTTCGCGCGCGACCGCGGCGACGGCAAGACGATGGTCGAGAAGCTCGCGAACGAACTGATGGACGCGGCCAACCTGCGCGGCGGCGCCGTGAAGAAGCGCGAAGACGTCCACCGCATGGCGGAAGCCAACAAGGCGTTCGCGCACTACCGCTGGTAAGACAATGCCCAGGCAAACACCGCTTAGCCGCACGCGCAACATCGGCATCATGGCCCACATCGATGCCGGCAAGACGACCACGACAGAACGGATCCTGTTCTACACCGGTCGCACGTACAAGATCGGCGAAGTGCACGAAGGCACCGCACGTCATGGACTGGATGGAGCAGGAGCAGGAGCGCGGCATCACGATCACGTCCGCCGCGACGACCTGCATGTGGCGCGACATCCGGATCAACATCATCGACACGCCCGGGCCACGTCGACTTCACCGCCGAAGTCGAGCGCTCGCTGCGCGTCCTCGACGGCGCCGTGGCGGTGTTCGACTCGGTCGCCGGCGTCGAGCCGCAGTCCGAGACCGTGTGGCGCCAGGCCGACAAGTACCGCGTGCCGCGCATCTGCTTCGTGAACAAGATGGACCGCATCGGCGCGGACTTCAAGCGCACCTTCGAGCAGATCATCGACCAAGCTCGGGGGCAACCCCGTCGCGATCTCGCTCCCGATCGGCAGCGAGGACCGCTTCGTCGGCATCGTCGACCTCGTCGCGATGAAGTCCATCACGTACAAGGACGAAACGATGGGCGCCGACTACATCGTCGGCGAGATCCCGGCCGACATGATGGACGAGGCGAAGCACTATCGCGAGCAGCTGATCGAGAAGGTCAGCGAGGCCGACGACAAGCTGCTCGAGAAGTACCTGCACGGCGAGGAGCTCGAGCGTCGAGGAGATCAAGGCGGCGCTGCGCAAGCGCGTGATCGGCTCGGTCCACATCGAAGGACAAGTCGGAGCCGGCGTTCGTGCCGGTCATCTGCGGGTCGGCGTTCAAGAACAAGGGCGTGCAGCCGCTGCTCGACGCGGTCGTCGACTACCTGCCGTCGCCGCTCGACGTGCCTGCGATCATGGGCTTCGATCCCGACAAGGGCCCCGACGTCCTCGTGGAGCGCCCGGCGTCCGACGACGCGCCGTTCTCGGCGCTGGCGTTCAAGATCATGACCGACCCGTTCGTCGGCCAGCTCACCTTCATCCGCGTCTACTCGGGCGTCATGGCGGCCGGCACGACTGTCTACAACGCGACCAAGCAGAAGTCGGAGCGTCTCGGCCGCCTGCTGCAGATGCACGCGAACAAGCGTGAGGAAATCAAGGAAGTCTACGCGGGCGACATCGCCGCGGCCGTCGGGCTGAAGACCGTCACCACCGGCGACACGATCTGCGACGAGAAGAAGCCGGTCGTGCTCGAGTCGATGGACTTCCCGGAGCCGGTCATCTCGCTCGCGATCGAGCCGAAGACCAAGGCCGACCAGGAAAAGCTCGGCGTCGGCCTGCAGAAGCTGATGGCCGAGGACCCGACCTTCCGCGTCAAGACCGACATCCAGACCGGCGAGGTCGTCATCGCCGGCATGGGCGAGCTGCACCTCGAGATCATCGTCGACCGCCTGAAGCGCGAGTTCAGCGTCGAGGCGAGCGTCGGCCGTCCGCAGGTGGCCTACAAGGAAACGCTCACCCGTCCGGCCGACGGCGAGATGAAGTACGCCAAGCAGACGGGCGGCCGCGGCCAGTACGGTCACGCGAAGATCCATCTGTATCCCCGGCGAGCCGGGCAGCGGCTACATCTTCCAGAACAAGATCTCGCGGCGGCTCGATCCCGAAGGAATTCATCAAGCCGATCGACGAAGGGATCAAGGAAGCCCTCACGCGCGGCGTGCTCGCCGGCTACCCGGTCGACGACGTCCGCATCGAGCTCTACGACGGTTCGTACCACGACGTCGACTCGTCGGAAATGGCGTTCAAGATCGCCGGCTCGATGGCGTTCCAGGATGCCGCCAAGAAGGCCAAGCCGGTGCTGCTGGAGCCGGTGATGCGCGTCGAGGTCGTCGTGCCGAAGGAGCACATGGGGGACGTCATGGGCAACCTCTCGAGCCGTCGCGGCCAGATCCAGTCGCAGGAAGATCGCGGAGGCACGCAGATCATCAACGCGCGCGTGCCGCTCTCCGAGATGTTCGGCTACGCGACCGACCTCCGTTCGCGCACGCAGGGCCGCGCGACGTACTCAATGCACTTCGACCGGTATGAACCGGCGCCCAGCCATGTGAGCGAGGAAGTCGTCGCCCGCATGCAGGGCAAAGCGTAAGGACATATAGAAATGGCGACAGCATTCAGCGACAAGATCCGCATCCGCCTGAAGGCGTACGACAACCGCGTCCTCGACCAGTCGACGACCGAGATCGTCGACACGGCGCGGCGCACGGGCGCCCGGCTGGCAGGGCCGATCCCGCTGCCGACGGAAAAGAACAAGTGGACGGTGTTGCGCTCGCCGCACGTCGACAAGAAGTCGCGCGAGCAGTTCGAGCTGCGCACGCACAAGCGCTTGATCGACATCTTCGAGCCGACGCCGCAGACCGTTGACGCGCTGATGAAGCTCGACCTTCCGGCGGGTGTCGACGTCGAGATCAAGGCGTTCGGCAAGGAGCACAAATAATGCTGACCGGAATCCTCGGCAGAAAAGTCGGCATGACGCAGGTGTTCGGCGCCGACGGCACCGTCACCCCGGCGACCGTGATCAAGGCCGGGCCGTGCGTGGTGACGCAGGCGAAGACGGCGCAGGCCGACGGCTACGAGGCGGTGCAAATTGGCCTCGTGGAAGAGCGTCCGGCGCGCGTCAACAAGCCGACGGCCGGCGTGTTCAAGAAGGCCAACGTGCCCCCCACCCGGGTGCGCCGCGAGCTGACGGTCGCCAAGGGTGCGGAAGCCCCGAAGGCCGGCGATCAGATCCTGGTGAACGCGGTGTTCAACAGCGGCGATCGCGTCGACGTGATCGGCGTGAGCCGCGGCAAGGGCTTCCAGGGCGTCGTCAAGCGCCACAACTTCCGCGGCGGCGCGGCCACGCACGGGTCGATGTTCCACCGCGCGCCCGGATCGATCGGCGCGTCGTCGTATCCCTCGCGCGTCGTCAAGGGCATGCGCGCCGCGGGCCGCATGGGCGGCGACCGCGTGACCGTGCGCAACCTCAAGATCGTGTCGGTGGACGCCGAGAACAACCTGCTGGTGATTCGCGGTGCCATCCCCGGCGCGCCCGGCGGCTACGTCGTCGTGCGCAAGGCCGTGGCGGCGAAGCCCGAGCCGCAGGTGCAGGCGGAAAAGGCCGGCAAGGTCACGATCGCGAAGAAGCCAAAGAAGTAGGCCGGGTCTTCAGACCCGGCGAGAAACGACTATGAAACTCGACATTGTGAACGCCAAGAACGAGAAGGTCGGCGCCTTCGAGCTGAACGACGACCTGTTCGGCGGGCGCGTGAAGAAGGACCTGATCTGGGAAGCGGTCGTCCAGGAAAACGCCTCCGACCGGCGCGGCACGCACGCGACCAAGAGCCGCGGCCTGGTCAGCGGCGGCGGCATCAAGCCCTACAAGCAGAAGGGCACCGGCCGTCCGCAGGTCGGTTCGAGCCGCACCCCGCTGTGGCGCAAGGGGGGCACCGTGTTCGGCCCTCAGCCGCGCAGCTACGCGTACGAGCTGCCGAAGAAGGTGAAGCGCGGGGCCGTGCGCGCGGCGCTCGCCGCCAAGGCGCAGGACGGCACGCTGGTCGTGGTCGACCGGCTGACCTCCGAGGACCGCAAGACGAAGTCGTCGGCCGAACTGCTCAAGCGCCTCGGCGTGACCGGCAAGACGCTGGTGATCGACGTCCAGCCCGACGACGCGTTTTCGATGTCGGTGCGCAACCTCGCGGGCGTCCGCGTCGTGACCAGCTCGCGCGTGACCGCGCGCGACATCATGGACACGGTGCACGTGATCGCCACGAAAGACGCGCTCGACAAGCTGCAGGAAGCGCTGGGTTAAGTCATGAAACTCACAGACATCATTCGCAGGCCGCTGATCACCGAGAAGACCACCATGGCGCGCGAAGGCACCAACACGGTGGTGTTCGAAGTGGCGGCCGGGGCGACGAAGGTCGACATCAAGCGAGCGGTCGAGAAGCTGCTCGGCTCGAAGGTCGCCGACGTGCGCACGTCGATCGCGCACGGCAAGTTCAAGCGCCAGGGGCGCTTCATCGGACAGCGGTCCGACTGGAAGAAGGCCTACGTCCGGCTGAAGGACGGCGAGAAGATCCCTGAGTTCCTCGAAGGCGCATAAGGACAGACGACGATGCCAATCAGAAAGTACAAGCCGACGTCTCCCGCGCGGCGGTTCCAGACGGTGCAGGTGTTCGACGAGATCACCTCGACCGAGCCGCACCGGCCGCTGGTCGAGCCGCTTCGCAAGAGCGGCGGCCGCAACAACCACGGTGAACTCACCTCGTGGTGGCGCGGCGGCGGCCACAAGCGCAATTACCGGATCATCGACTTCAAGCGCGACAAGCGCGACATTCCGGCGACGGTGTCGACCATCGAGTACGACCCGAACCGCTCGGCGCGCATCGCGCTGCTGACCTACGCGGACGGCGAGAAGCGATACATCCTGCAGCCGATGGGCCTCAAGGTCGGCGACACGATCGTTGCCGGCGACGGGGTGGACATCCTGCCGGGGAACGCCCTGCCGCTGAAGAACATTCCGCTCGGCACGCAGATCCACAACGTGGAGCTGAAGCCGGGCAAGGGCGGGCAGATCGCCCGCAGCGCCGGCTCCTCGGTGCAGCTGGTCGCCAAGGAAGGCGAATACGCGTCGGTCAAGATGCCGTCGGGGGAGATCCGCAAGATCAACATCCACTGCCTCGCGACGATCGGCCAGGTCGGCAACATCGATCACGAGAACGTGTCGATCGGCAAGGCCGGCCGCAGCCGGTGGCTGGGCAAGCGGCCGCACGTGCGCGGCGTCGCCATGAACCCGGTCGACCACCCGCTCGGCGGCGGTGAAGGCAAGACCTCTGGCGGCCGCCACCCGGTATCGCCGTGGGGCATGCCGACCAAGGGCTACAAGACGCGGAACCGGAAGTCGACCGACCGCTTCATCGTGACGAGAAGGCAGAAGTAAATGTCGAGATCACTGAAAAAGGGACCGTTCGTCGACGTGCCGCTCCTCGAGAAGGTCGAGGGGATGAACCGCACGAACGACAAGAAGGTCATCAAGACCTGGTCGCGCCGCTCGACGGTGATCCCCGAGATGGTCGGGCACACGATCGCGGTGCACAACGGGCGCAAGTTCATTCCCGTGTACATCACCGAGAACATGGTCGGCCACAAGCTCGGGGAGTTCGCCCCGACCCGCCAGTTCAAGGGACACACGACCAAGAGCGACAAGGCGGCCTCGGTGGCGGCGCCGGCGGCGGCGCCGGCAGCAAAGGCGTAAGGCGATGGCAGTCCAGGCACACGCAACGGCGAAGTACATCCGCACCTCCGCGCAGAAGGCGGGACTGGTGCTCGACCTGATTCGCGGCCGCGACGTGAACACCGCGCTCGCGACCCTGAAGTTCGCCCGCAAGGGCGTGGCGCGCGACATCGAGAAGGTGCTGCGCTCGGCGATCGCGAACGCGACGCTCAAGGAAGGGTTCGGCGGCGACGTCGAGCGGCTCTTCGTGAACGCGTGCTACGCGAACCAGGGCCCCTCGCAGAAGCGCATTCGCCCTGCCCCGATGGGCCGGGCCTTCCGCGTCGTCAAGCGCACCGCGCACCTTACGGTGCAGGTGTCGGAGAAGCCCTCGAAGATCGCCCCGGGCACCGACGCCGAGGGTGGAGCGAAGAGGCGCACCCGCGGCGCGGCGCCGAAGCGCGCAGCGAAGACTGGCGCGAAGGCGGGAGGCGGGCGCCCCGCAGCCGCAAAGAAAACGACCGCTACTAAGAAGACGAAGGCCGCCAAAGCGGCCACGGAGTAGGAACACAGAATGGGTCAGAAAGTTCATCCGTACGGCTTCCGGCTCGGCTTCAACAAGACGTGGCGCTCGCGGTGGTTCGCCGACAAGGACTACGCGAAGCTGCTGCACGAGGACCTGAAGCTGCGTGACTCGCTCAAGCAGCGCTTCTCGCACGCCGGCGTCTCGAAGATCGAGATCGAGCGCGCCGCCAACAAGCTGAAGATCGACATCCACACCTCGCGCCCGGGCATCATCATCGGCCGCAAGGGAACGGAAGTCGACAAGCTGAAGCAGGAGATCCAGAAGAAGACCAACCGCGAGGTCTTCATCAACATCCAGGAGATCCAGAAGCCGGAGCTCGACGCGCAGCTGATCGGCGAGTCGGTGGCCATGCAGCTCGAAAAGCGCGTGGCGTTCCGCCGCGCGATGCGCAAGGCGGTCGAGTCGGCGCTGCGCTTCGGCGCGCGCGGCATCAAGATCCGCGTGTCCGGTCGCCTGAACGGCGCCGAGATCGCGCGCTCCGAGTGGTACCTGCACGGCCAGCTGCCGCTGCAGACGCTGCGCGCCGACATCGACTACGGCTTCGCGGAAGCGTTCACGACCTACGGAGCGATCGGCGTGAAGGTGTGGCTCTACAAGGGCGAACGCCTGGTGCCGCGCATCGGCCGCGAAGAAGATTACCGGACGCCCTCGCGCGCGCCGGCGGACCAAACGCCAACGCCAAACTCCAAAGGAGACACGGAGTTGAGTTGAATTGAGTGTTAAGGAAGGACCGCATCATGTTGATGCCGAAGAAAGTCAAGTACCGGAAACAGCAGCGCGGCCGCATGGCGGGCAAGGCGTGGCGTGGATCCGACGTGTCGTTCGGCGATTACGGGCTCAAGGCGCTCGAACCGTGCTGGATGACGGCGCGGCAGATCGAGGCGGCGCGCGTGGCGATGACCCGCTTCATCAAGCGCGGCGGCAAGATCTGGATCCGCGTGTTCCCGGACAAGCCGATCACGAAGAAGCCGCAGGAAACCCGCATGGGCAAGGGCAAGGGTGCACCGGAAGAGTGGGTGTGCGTCGTCCGCCCGGGACGGATCCTGTTCGAGATGGAGGGGGTCAACGAGACCGACGCGCGTGAGGCGATGCGCCTGGCGGCGGCCAAGCTCCCGATCAAGACGAAGTTTGCGACCCGATTCGCCGAGGAGAAGGCGTCATGAAGGTAGCGGAGATTCGCGACTTGGGCGCCGACGATCTGCGTCAGCGCGAGAAAGAGATGGACGATCAGCTCTTCCGCCTGCGCATCCAGAAGTCGATGGGCCAGGCGGAAGCGGCCCAGAAGCTCAAGGCACTGCGGCGCGACCTCGCGCGCGTGAAGACCGTATTGCGCGAGAAGGAGACGGCGTAGATGGCTACCAAGGCAGCAGTCACTGGCGTGGTCGTCAGCGACAAGATGGACAAGACGGTGAAGGTCGCCATCGAGCGGCAGATCCGCGACCCGCTCTATGGCAAGACGCAGCGCCGCACCTCGACCTTCCTCGCGCATGACGAGAAGAACGAGGCGAAGGTCGGCGATCGCGTGTCGATCGTCGAGGCGCGTCCGCTCAGCCGCCGCAAGCGCTGGGTCGTGACGCAGATCGTCGAAAAGGCAAAGGAGATCTAGCCATGGTCCAGATGCGATCCATTCTTGACGTCGCCGACAACTCCGGCGCGCGCAAGATCGCGGTCATCAACGCCATCGGCGGATCGACCGGCCGCTACGCCCGGCTCGGCGACATCGTCACCGCGTCGGTCAAGGAAGCGACGCCGGACGGCACCGTGAAGAAGGGGCAGGTCGTCAAGGCCGTCATCGTCCGCACCCGCAAGGAACAGCGGCGCAAGGACGGCAGCTACATCCGCTTCGACCGCAACGCCGCCGTCCTGGTGAACGACCAGGGAGAGCCGGTCGGCACGCGCGTCTTCGGGCCGGTGGCCCGCGAGCTTCGCGAGCGCAGATTCATGAAGATCATCTCGCTCGCGCCTGAGGTTCTGTAAATGTCACGTCTGGCAACACCACTTCGGAAGAACGACAACGTCGTCGTCACGACCGGAAAAGACCGGGGTAAGCGCGGCCGCATACTGCGCGTCGTCCCCGAGAAGAACCGCGTCGTGGTCGAGGGCGTGAACATGATCAAGCGCCACACCAAGCCGAACCCGCAGCGGCAGATCAAGGGCGGGCTCGTCGAACGCGAGGCCCCGCTCCACGCCTCCAACGTGCAGCTGGTGTGCCCGGAATGCGGCAAGCCGACGCGCCTCGGCAAGAAGATCCTCGGCGATGGCCGCAAGGTGCGCATCTGCCGGAAGTGCGAGGAGGTCGTAGACAAATGAGCCGCCTAAAAGAACGCTACGAGAAAGAAGTCATGCCCGCGCTCAAGAAGGAGTTCGGCTACGCCAACGTGATGGCGATCCCCAAGGTGGAGAAGATCGTCGTCAACATGGGGCTCGGCGAAGCGACCCAGAACGCGAAGATCGTGGACACCGGCGTCGACGAGGTCGGCAAGATCACCGGCCAGAAGCCGGTCGTCACCCGCGCCAAGAAGTCGATCGCGCAGTTCAAGGTCCGCAAGGGGATGCCGATCGGGACGATGGTCACGCTGCGCGGCGAGCGCATGTGGGACTTCCTCGATCGCCTGATCGCCGTCGCGCTCCCGCGCGTCCGCGACTTCCGCGGCGTGTCGCAGCGCGGCTTCGATGGCCGCGGCAACTACACGCTCGGTTTGAAGGACCAGCTGCTGTTCCCCGAGATCGACTACATGAAGGTCGACAAGGCGCGCGGCATGAACATCTCGGTCGTGACCACGGCGAAGACCGACGAGGAATCGCGCAAGCTGTTGCAGCTCCTCGGCATGCCGTTCCGGACGACGTAGGTAAAGACATGGCCACTACTGCAAAGATCGCGAAAGAGACTCAAGGCCCCGAAGTTCAAGATCCGGCTGCGCAACCGCTGCCAGCGGTGCGGCCGCCCGCGCGCGTACATGCGCAAGTTCGCCCTCTGCCGCCTCTGCTTCCGCAAGCTGGCGCACGAAGGGGACATCGCGGGCGTGACCAAGAGCAGCTGGTAACCAAGGCATAGAGAGAAAGAGATATGACAGATCCCATCGCAGACATGCTGGCGCGGATCCGCAACGCGACGCTGGCGCGCAAGACGCGCGTCGACATGCCGTCGTCGCGGCTCAAGGTCGAGATCGCGAAGATCCTCGAGAACGAGGGCTACGTCCAGGGGTTCAAGGTCCTCGACGCCGTCGACGGCGAGCGCGCGCAGGCCGAGCTCCGGGTGTTCCTCAAGTACGGCCCGCGCGGGGAGCGCGTCATCACCGGCATCGAGCGCGTCAGCCGTCCCGGCCGCCGCGTCTACTTCGGCCGTGACGCCGTCCCGGACGTGCTGGCCGGTCTCGGCACCAGCATCCTGACGACCTCGCGCGGCGTCATGACCGGCCGCGAGGCCGTGAAGGCCGGTGTCGGCGGCGAAGTCCTCTGCAACGTGTGGTAATGAGCCATGTCAAGAATCGGTAAGAAGGTCATCGCCCTCCCGAAGGGCGTCAAGGTCGACATCAAGCCGGGTGCGGTGGACGTGCAGGGGCCGAAGGGCAAGCTGCACCAGCCGCTGCCCGAAGGCATCGGCTTCGAGCTCGAAGGCGATCAACTGCAGGCGAAGGCGCTGCGTGACGATCCCGAGCTCGGCAAGTTCCACGGCCTGGCGCGCAGCCTGGTGGCGAACGCGGTGCGCGGCGTCACCGAAGGCTTCAAGAAGGAGCTCGACATCGTCGGCGTCGGCTATCGCGCGGAGCTGAAGGGCAAGCAGGTGCATTTCGCGCTCGGCTACTCGCACCCGGTCGTGTTCGACGTCCCCACCGGCGTGGACGTGGCGATCGAGAAGCAGACGCACATCACGGTCACGGGCATCGACCGCCAGGCGGTGGGCCAGGTCGCGGCGAACATCCGCCGCCTGCGCAAGCCGGATCCCTACAAGCAGAAGGGCGTCCGCTACACCGGTGAAGTGCTGAAGAAGAAGGCCGGCAAGACCGGAGCGAAGTAATGAAGATCAAAACGACGAAGGATCGGCAAAAGCGCATCTCGCTCCGGCAGCGGAAGCGGATTTCGGGGACGGCGGAACGTCCGCGGTTGCGCGTGTTCCGGAGCGTCTCGCACATCTACGCGCAGGTGATCGACGACATGACCGGCACCACGCTGGTGTCGGCGGCGAGCACCGAAGCGGGGCTGAAGGGCGGCGGCGTCAAGGGCGGCAACATCGCCGGCGCCAAGGAGCTCGGGAAGGCGGTCGCCGAGCGGCTGCAGGCCAAGGGCATCAAGCGCGTCGTGTTCGACCGCGGCGGCTACCTCTATCACGGGCGCATCCGCGCGGTGGCCGAAGCGGCGCGCGAAGCTGGTCTCGAGTTTTAGGAATCAACATGATCGAAACACGCGAAAAGATCGACGCCTCGCAGCTGGACCTGAAAGACACGGTGGTCAACATCAGCCGCGTCACCAAGGTCGTCAAGGGCGGCAAGAACCTGAGCTTCAGCGCACTGGTCGTCATCGGTGACGGCCACGGGGTGGTCGGCTTCGGGGTCGGCAAGGCCAAGGAAGTGCCGTCAGCCATCAAGAAGGGCATCGAGGCGGCCAAGAAGGGGCTGATTCGCGTGCCGCTCCAGGGCACGACGGTGCCGCACCCGGTGCTCGGACGCTTCGGCGCCGGCCAGGTGCTGCTCAAGCCGGCGCCGGACGGCACCGGCATCATCGCCGGCGCCGGCGTCCGCGCGGTGGTGGAGTCGGCCGGCATCCAGAACGTGCTGACCAAGTCGATCGGCTCGGCGAACCCGCACAACGTGGTGCGGGCGACCTTCCAGGCGCTGAGCGAGCTGAAAGACCCGGCGTTCGTGCGCCGGCTGCGCGGGAAGGAAGAGGAAGAGACGGCGGTGACCAATGGCTAGGCGCGGGACGAAAGCGGCGGCAAGCAAGCGCGTCAAGATCACGCTCGTCAAGAGCACGATCGGCTTCAACAGGGCACAGGCGAAGACGGTCGAAGGCATGGGCCTGCGCCGCATCGGGCACACCGTAGAACTGCCCGACAACGATGCGACCCGCGGAATGATTTTGAAGGTCCGTCACCTCGTGGACGTGGAATAACGAACCAATCGAAGAGATGAATCTCTCAGATCTGCGTCCGCCGAAGGGCGCCAAGCATTCGAAGAAGCGGGTCGGCCGCGGCCAGGGCTCCGGCCAGGGCGTGCAGGCCGGCCGCGGGCACAAGGGCGCCAAGTCGCGCTCGGGCTTCAAGAACAAGCGCGGGTTCGAAGGCGGCCAGATGCCGCTGCACCGCCGGGTGCCGAAGCGGGGCTTCCACAACGTGTTCCGCGAAGAGTTCGACGTCGTCAATCTCGACACGCTGTCGGAGCGGTTCGCGAAGGGCACCGAGATTACGCCGGATGCGTTGAAGGCGGCCGGGCTGATCAGCCGCGGCAGGCGCGTCAAGGTGCTCGGCCGCGGTGACATCGACAAGGCGCTGACGGTGCGCGCGCACAAGTTCAGCGGCAAGGCCGCGGAGAAGATCGCGGCGGCCGGCGGCACGACCGAGGTCCTGGCCTAGTCATGATCGATAGTTTCAAGAACGTCTTCGGCATCACGGAGCTGCGGAACCGGGTGCTGTTCACGCTCGGGCTCCTCGCGGTGTACCGGATCGGCAGCAAGATCCCGACGCCGGGCATCAACCCCGACGCGCTGAGGGCGTTGATGGACAGCGCATCGCAGGGCGTCTTCGGCCTCTACGACATGTTCTCGGGGCAGAACCTGTCGCAGATGACGATCTTCGCGCTGGGCATCATGCCCTACATCAGCGCGTCGATCATCCTGCAGCTGCTGACCGTCGTGTGGCCGTACCTCGAACGGCTCTCGAAGGAAGGGGAGCTCGGGCGCCGCAAGATCACGCAGTACACGCGCTACGGCACGATCCTGCTCGCCGTGGTGCAGGCGCTGGGCATCGCGATCTTCCTCGAGCGCAACACCGAGATGGCCGGCGGACTGCCACTGGTCTACAACCCGGGCTGGGCCTTCCGCCTGATGACGGTGCTGACGCTGACCACCGGCACGACGTTCGTGATGTGGCTGGGGGAGCAGATCACCGAGCGCGGCATCGGCAACGGCATGTCGCTGATCATCTTCGCCGGCATCATCGTCGGACTGCCGGGCGCGGCGTTCATCACGCTCGACCAGCTGCGCACCGGTGAGATGGGGCCGCTGCGGCTGATCTTCCTGATCGTGATGATGGCCGCGGTCATCGCCGCGATCGTCTTCGTGGAGCGCGGCCACCGGCGGGTCACCGTCCAGTACGCGAAGCGCGTGGTCGGCCGGCGGATGTATGGCGGATCGAGCACGCACATTCCGCTGAAGGTGAACACCGGCGGCGTCATCCCGGTCATCTTTGCGTCGTCGATCCTGGCGTTCCCGGCGACGTTCGCACCGATGTTCGACGTGAACAGCCCGGTTCGGACCGGCCTCGACCAGATCGCGCCCGGCATGCCGCTGCACGACCTGCTCTACGTGTTGGGCATCATCTTCTTCTGCTACTTCTACACGGCGATCATCTTCAATCCGGATGACGTGGCCGAGAACATGCGGAAGTACGGCGGGTTCATCCCCGGGATTCGTCCCGGCAAGCGGACGGCGGAGCACATCGACACGATCCTGACGCGGATCACGCTGGTGGGGGCGATCTACCTGGCGATCATCGCGATCCTGCCGCAGTTCCTGATCACCGGGTTCCGGGTGCAACAGATCCCGTGGATCGGCGAGGGGCTGTATGCGGCGTTGCCGCGGTTCATTACCGAGGGCATGGGCGTGCAGTTCATCTTCGGGGGCACGTCGCTCCTGATCATCGTCGGTGTCTCGATGGACACGGTGCAGCAGATCGAGTCGCAGCTGATCATGCGGCATTACGACGGGTTCATGAAGAAGACCCGGATTCGCGGACGGCGAGGCTGAGGTGCCGGTGTCTCACGGCGACGGCTCGGTCAACGTCGTCATGCTCGGACCGCCAGGGGCGGGCAAGGGCACGCAGGCGGAGCGGCTCGCCCGGGTTCGCGGGTTGCCCAAGATCTCGACCGGAGACATCCTCCGCGAGGCGGTCCACGCGGGCACCGAGCTTGGGCGGATCGCCAAGGCGACGATGGATGCGGGCAACCTGTTGAGCGACGACGTGATGGTCGGCATCGTCGGTCAGCGCCTGAGTCTGCCGGACGCCGCGTCGGGGTTCGTGCTGGACGGGTTTCCGCGCACGGTGGTGCAGGCCTCGGCGCTCGACAGCATGGTGAACGGACGCGGGCCGCTCGTGGTGCTCGACATCGTCGTTCCCGAGGACGTGCTCGTGCGACGCCTGGCGACGCGGCGGATCTGCGGGCAGTGCGGGGTCAATGCCGCCGTGGAGTGGACCGGGAACTGTCAGAAGTGCGGCGGCGAGCTGGTGGCGCGTATCGACGACGGCGTCGAGATCGTGCGAGAGCGCTTGAAGGTGTATCGCCGTCAGACCGAGCCGCTGGTGGACTATTACTCGGTGCGGCCGACGTTCCGGTCGATCGACGGGAACCAGCCGCCGGATGTCGTGACGGCGCAGGTGGATGAGGCGCTGGCGAACGCGTGCAGGAGTGCGGCGCTGTGATCATCTGCAAGAGCGCGGCGGAGATCGAGAAGATGCGCGAGGCGAGCGCGCTGGTCGCCGAGGTGCTGGCGGAATTGGCCGGCATGGTGGCGCCGGGGGTCTCGACGCTGGATCTCGACCAGGCGGCCGAACGCCTGGTGCGCGCGGCCGGCGCCGAGCCGGCGTTCAAGGGGTATCGCGGGTATCCGTGCACGCTCTGCGCGTCGGTGAACGAGCAGGTGATCCACGGGATCCCCTCGAAGCGCGAGCTGGTCGAGGGGGACATCGTGTCGCTCGACATGGGGGTGAAGAAGCACGGCTTCTTCGGCGATTCGGCGGTGACGGTGCCGGTGGGGCGGGTGTCGGATGAAGCCCAGCTCCTGCTGCGGATCACCCAGGAGTCGCTCGAAAAGGGTATCGAGCAGGTCAAGCTGGGAGGGCGCGTGTCGGATATCGGCCACGCGATCCAGCAGCACGTCGAGGTGCACGGGTTCTCGGTGGTGCGTGAGTTCGTCGGACACGGCATCGGCGCCTCGCTGCACGAGGAGCCGCAGATTGCCAACTACGGCGATCCCGGCCGCGGGCCGCGGCTGGCGGAAGGCATGACGCTGGCGATCGAGCCGATGGTGAACATCGGCCGGCCAAACGTGAAGATGTTGTCGGATGGATGGACGGCGGTGACGCGCGATGGCAGCCTGTCGGCGCATTTCGAGCACACCGTTGCTGTCACCGCAAGCGGGCCGCTGGTCCTTACGCGTGCAGCGGCCAGGGTGCGGTGACTGGGCAATGCTGAATGTCGAATGCTGAATGCTGAATGAATGAGGCAATGTTGAATTCAGAATTGAAGCCTTTATTCAGCATTCAGAATTCAGCATTGCAGGCAGCCCGCGGTGCTGACTGAGGACGACCCTAGGGAAGACCCTAAAGGGTTGGTCAGCGGCACCGTGGTGGAAGGTACTACCGAGCGGGCTGTACAGGGTGGTGATCGAGCGGCAGCGCCAGGTGACGGCGCATGCCCCGAGTGGTCCGGGAAAGAACTTCATCCGGGTGCTCGTCGGCGACAGGGTGAGGTTGCAGTTGTCGCCCCGGGATCACGGTCGCGGGCGCATCGTGGAGAAAGTCGGCTGAGAGGCACTTATGAAGGTCCGAGCGTCAGTCAAGAGAATCTGTGACAAGTGCAAGGTGGTCCGCCGCCGCGGGGTGGTGCGCGTGATCTGCACGAATCAGAAACATAAGCAGCGTCAGGGTTAAGGAAGAGAGCTATGGCACGTATTGCTGGTGTGGACCTTCCGCGCACGAAGCGGGTCGAGGTTGGGCTGACCTACATTTACGGGATCGGACGCAAGCGGTCGAACGACATCCTGACCGAGGCGGGCGTGAGCCCCAGCGTCCGCGTGAAGGACCTCTCGGAAGACGACGTCCGCAAGATCAGCCGCGTGATCGAAGAGCAGGGGCGGGTGGAAGGCGATCTCCGCAAGGAGATCTCCATGAACATCAAGCGCCTGATGGAAATCGGCAGCTGGCGGGGCCTGCGCCACCGCCGCAATCTCCCGGTGCGCGGACAGCGCACGAAAACGAACGCACGGACTCGGAAAGGTCCGCGCAAGGGCGCTGTCGCCAAGAAAAAGACCGTTTAGGTCAAGGGATAAGCGACAAGGGATAAGGGAAAAGGGATAAGGGAAAAAAGCCGATGGCTAAGAACGACACGGTTGATCCGACAGCAACTGGAACCGAAGGCGGAAAGAAGGCGGCGGGGCGCCCGGCCAAGAAGAAGGTCTTCAAGAAGCGCGGCGAGAAGCGCGTGGTGCACCACGGCTTCGCGCACATCCAGGCGTCGTTCAACAACACGATCGTGACGATCACCGACGCCGAGGGCGCGGTGGTGGCGTGGTCGAGCGCCGGTGGCATCGGCTTCAAGGGTTCGCGCAAGGGCACGCCGTTCGCGGCGACCCAGGCGGCGATTTCGGCGGGGAACGCGGCGAAGGGCGTGGGCATGCGCAGCGTCGAGGTGCGCGTGAAGGGACCGGGCGCCGGTCGCGAGTCCGCGATCCGCGCGCTGCAGACGATCGGTATCGAGGTGAAGTCGATCCGCGACGTCACGCCGATCCCGCACAACGGCTGCCGGCGCGGCCGAAGCGCCGCCCAGCGTTTCAAAGAGTTTTAGCGGGATGAGAGGAAGGACACCAAAGAAAATGGCACGTTATATCGGACCCGTTTGCCGGCTGTGCCGGCGCGAAGGCATGAAGCTGTTCCTCAAGGGGGAGCGCTGCTACACGGAGAAGTGCGCGATCGAAAAGCGCAACCTGCCGCCGGGACAGCACGGTAAGCTCCGGAAGGCCAAGCTGGTGGGCTACGGTCTGCAGCTGCGTGAGAAGCAGAAGGTCAAGCGCATCTACGGCGTCCTCGAGAACCAGTTCCGGCGCTACTTCGAGATGGCGGACCGCACGCGCGGGATCACGGGCGAAACGCTGCTCCAGCTGTTGGAGCGTCGTCTCGACAACGTCATCTACCGTCTCGGCCTCGCGACCTCGCGCGCCCAGGCGCGGCAGCTCGTGCGCCACGGCCACTTCCTCATCAACGGCCGCAAGGTCGACGTGCCCTCCTACCAGGTGAAGGCGGGCGACGCGGTGGGCGTGCGCAGCGGCAGCGCGCAGGACGCCACCATCCAGCACGCGATGGAAGAAGTGAAGGGACGCGGCATCCCCGAGTGGTTGTCGTGGGACGCCGGCGCGATGGCCGGCAAGATCAACTCGCTCCCGACCCGCGAGCAGATCAACCTGCCCGTGCAGGAGCAGCTGATCGTCGAGCTGTACAGCAAGTAGGCCGGGTCTTTAGACCCGGCATTCGTAGCCCCTTGTCCGCAGCCATCCCAGACCTGCGGCGGGAGACGAGGGGTGAACCGGAAGGTCTGGCGCGCGTTCATGTCGAGCGCGTGAATGGAGAGGACACACACGATGCTTTGGAAAGGTTTTCAGCGGCCCAAGCGGCTGGAGTTCGAGCGCGAGACGCTCACCGACCGGTTCGGCCGTTTCTCCGCGCAGCCCTTTGAGCGCGGGTTCGGCACGACGATCGGCAACGCGATGCGTCGCGTGCTGCTCTCCTCGATCGAGGGGGCGGCGGTCACGGCGGTGAAGATCGAGGGCGTGCTCCACGAGTTTTCGCCGATCCCCGGGACGGTGGAGGACGCGACCGACATCATCCTGAACATCAAGCAGGTGCCGCTCAAGATGCACGTCGACGGCACGAAGACGCTGTATCTGAACATCACGAAGGCCGGTGAAGTCCGCGCCCGCGACATCCAGACCGACGCTGACGTCGAAATCCTGGAGCCGGATGCGCACATCGCGACGGTCGCCGAGGGCGGACGCCTGCAGATGGAAATGCGCGTGAAGCGCGGCCGCGGCTACGTGTCGGCGGACAAGAACTTCGACGAGGATCTCGGCATCGGCTGGATTCCGATCGACTCCGTCCACTCGCCGATCAAGAAGGTGAACTACCTGGTCGAAGCGGCGCGCATCGGCCAGAACACCGACTACGACAAGCTGACGGTGGACGTGTGGACCAACGGCTCGGTGACGCCGCGCGACGCCGTGTCGCTGTCGGCGAAGCTGGTGCGCGACCACCTGAACATCTTCATCAACCTCGAAGACGTCGGCGACCTGCAGCTCGAAGCGGGCGGCGACTCGCCGCGCGCGGCCTCCAACGAGAACCTCGACAAGAGCGTCGAGGAGCTGGAGCTGTCGGTGCGGTCGTACAACTGCCTGAAGAACGCGAATATCCGGACGATCCGCGAGCTCGTGCAGAAGACCGAAGGGGAGATGCTGAAGACGAAGAACTTCGGCCGCAAGTCGCTCAACGAGATCAAGGAAATCCTGCAGACCATGGGGCTGAACCTGGGCATGCGCCTCGACCAGCCGGCCGCGCAGGCACAGGAATAGTCCCGAGAAGAAGTCATGCGTCACAGAACAAGTCATCGGAAACTCGGCCGCACGACGGAGCATCGCATGTCGATGCTTCGCAACCAGGCCACCGCGCTGATCCGCCACGAGCGGATCGAGACGACGGTTCCGCGCGCGAAGGAATTGCGGCCCTTCGTGGAGCGGATCATCACCATCGCCAAGCGCGGCCTCGCCGCCGGCGACACCAACGCCGGCACGCTGCACGCGCGGCGCCTCGTGCTGCGCGACCTGCAGGACCGTGAGGTCGTGTCGAAGCTGTTCGAGACGATCGCCCCTCGATTCGAGGCGCGTCCGGGCGGTTACACGCGCATCCTCAAGCTCGGCCACCGAAGGGGAGACAGCGCGGAAGTCGCGCAGATCGAACTGGTCGGCAGCGAGTACGATCCCAACGCGGCAACCGAGGGCGAGGGAACTGACCAGCCCAAGGCCAAGGGCGTCGGCGGCCGCCTGCGCGCGGCGGCGGAACGCCTGCGCGGCGGCAAGAAGGCGGCGGAAGGCGAAGAAGGCGAAGGCGCCGAGAAGAAGGCCAAGCCGGCGCGCCCCGCTCGCGACAAGGCGAGCAAAGTCGATACGCGAGGGAAGGCAGCGAAGACCTCGACTCCGCGCAAGGCCGGCGGCGCGTAGCTGCGCCGAGGCAATGCTGAATGCTGGAATTCTGAATGCTGAATTAAGGTTCGAATTCTGAAGTAGCTCGAAAAACGGCAAAGGGCCGGTCCGCGATGCGGAGCCGGCCCTTTCTTATTCCGCCTTCTACCTTGAATTCAGCATTCAGCATTCAGAATTCGAGCATTGCCTCAGACCTCCTCAGCAGCTTCGTGGCCACGCTCAGCCTTGGCGGCCGCGATGATCTTGCCGTGCAGGTGCTGCGGGACTTCCTCGTAGTGCGAGAACTCCATATGGTAGGACCCGCGTCCGCCCGTTGCGGACGTGAGGTGCTGCTCGTAGGTGAGCATCTCTGCCATCGGCACCTTCGCGCGGATGACCGTCGAGACGCCGCGGGTGTCCATGCCGCCGATGCGTCCGCGCCGGCTGTTCAAGTCTCCCATCAAGTCACCGGCGAAATCGCTCGGCGCGTAGACCTCCACGTCCATCACCGGCTCGAGCAGCGTCGGGCGCGCGCGCGCCATGCCGTCCTTGAACGCCAGCGAGGCCGCCATCTTGAACGACATTTCGCTCGAGTCCACCTGGTGGTACGAGCCGTCGAACACCGTGGCGCGGAAGTCCACCATCGGGTAGCCGGCCAGGAAGCCGCGCGTGCGCGCGTCCTGCAGGCCCTTCTCGATGGCGGGCACGAACTGCCGCGGAATCGACCCGCCGAAGATGTCGTCCACGAACTGGAAGTCGCTGCCTCGCGGCAGCGGCTCGAACTTCACCTTGCAGTCCCCGAACTGCCCGTGGCCGCCCGTCTGCTTCTTGTGGCGCCCGTGCGCTTCGACCGGGGCGGTGATCGTCTCGCGGTACGGGATGCGCGGCGGCTTCAACAGCACCTCGACGCCGAACCGGCGCTTGAGTTTGGCGACCGTCACCTCGATGTGCAGCTGTCCTTGTCCCGACAACAGGAGTTCTTTCGTCTGCGGATCGCGCCCGTAGCCGATCGACGGGTCCTCTTCCTGGAGGCGGTGCATCGCGGTGCTGATCTTCTCCTCGTCGCCTCGGCTCTTCGGTTCGATCGCGTACGAGATCACCGGTTCGGGGAACTTGGTGGGCTCCACTTTGAATGACGCGCCTTTGTCGGTGAGCAAGTCACCGGTCAGCGTTTCCTTCAGCTTCGCGACCGCGCCGATGTCCCCGGCACGCATCTCGGGCACGCTGGTCTGCGTCTTTCCTTGCAGCAACAGGAGATGACCGAGGCGCTCATGCGTTTCACGCGTGCTGTTAGTCAGCGACGAGTCTGCCTTGAGCACGCCGGAAATGACGCGGAACATCGTGATGCGACCGGCGAAGGGATCCGCGACCGTCTTCCACACGAAGGCGGAGGCCGGTCCCGTGTCTGCCGTCTTGGCGCGGCTGCCGTCTGCGAGCCGGAGGCCGCGCTCGGCCGGCGATTCCACGTATTGCACGATCGCGTCGAGCAGCGTTTGCATGCCGATGTTGGCCGCCGCCGAAGCGCACAGTAAGGGGAAGACGCGTCCGCTCGCGATGCCGCGCTTCAGGCCGGAGACGAGTTCCTCCTGCGACAGCGTGCCGGCATCGAAGAACTTCTCCATCAGCGAGTCGTCGGCCTCAGCAACCATTTCGATCAGGGCTTCACGCGCCGCCTGGACTTCGGCCTCCATGGCCGCGGGCACCGGCGCCTCGGCCGGCTTCCCATTCTCCCCAGAGAACGTCCACGCCTTCTGGGCCACCAGGTCGACGATCCCCTTGAACTGTTTCTCGCTGCCGATCGGCAGCTGGATCGGGACGACCGTGCGCCCGAACACCGTCCGCAGCGAATCGAGCGAGCGCTCGAGGCTGGCCCGCTCGCGATCGAGGCGATTGAGGACGACGATGCGGGGCACGTCGAACTCTTCGGCCGCCGCCCAGACCTTCTCGGTCGAGACTTCGGCGCCGGCGACCGCGTCGACCACGACCAGCGCGGCGTCGGCCACGCGCAGCGCCGCGCGCGCGTCGCTCAGGAAGTTGGCCATACCCGGTGTGTCGATGAAATTGATTTTGGTCTTGTTCCACTCGGCGTGGGCGATGCTGCAGGAGAGGGTGTGCTTGCGGGCGATTTCTTCTTCGTCGTAATCGGTGACCGTGGTCCCATCGTCGACGCGGCCGAATCGGTTGATTGCGCCGGTGTCGAAGAGCAGCGCGGAGATCAGCTGCGTCTTCCCGGCGCCTGAATGACCGACCAATGCGACGTTTCTGATGCTGGCGGCATCGTAAACCTTCATAGGGATAGCCCTCCTGAATCGAGCCGATATGGGGACGTCGTTACATGGCGTCGAAAGGGCCATCCTATTGCGCCCGGGAGGTGGATACAAGCGGTTGGAGCAGGTTCTGACAGGGTGGCGGGGTTTCGGCGCCTGGGCTCAGCCGGGCGGGCCTTCGGGCTCGCGAGCCGCGGCCGAGCAACCGCGGCTACTCGTACCGAAGCGCCTCTATTGGATCGAGCCGCGAGGCTTTTATGGCGGGGTAGAGGCCGAAGAAGATCCCGACGCTGGCGGAGAAGCCGATGCCAATGGCGAAGGACTGCCACGGGAGCGAGACCGGGAAGCCGCTGATCCAGTGGATCAGCAGTCCGATCGCGCTGCCCAGGGCGATCCCGAGCACGCCTCCCAGCGACGTCAGGAAGGCCGCCTCGATCAGGAACTGCCAGAGGATTTCCCGACGGCGTGCGCCGAGCGCCTTGCGCACGCCGATCTCGCGCGTGCGTTCGGTGACCGAGATCATCATGATCGCCATCACCCCGATGCCGCCGACCATCAAGGCGATCGAGGAGATCACGACGAGCGCCAGGAACGTCGCCTGACTGATCTGCTTCCAGACGCCGAGCGCGACATCCTGGGTGACGAGATCGAAGTCGTTCGGTTGCTCGAGGCGCAGGTTGTGCCGCACGCGCAGCACCTCTTCGACCTCGCGCATCGTCTGGTCGCGAGTGTAGCCGTCTCGCGGCAGGACGACGATCATCGCCGAGCGGAACATCGCTGCCGTCATCCCGCCGCCGGTGGACCGTGTCCTCACGACACGGCCGTAGAACTTTTCATGGGTGGAATACGGGATGACCGCGAAGTCATCAGCGCCGACATTGAATCCACCCGGGCTCGGGCGCTTGCCGGCCACGCCGATGACGGTGTACTCGTTGCCCCCGATGCGCACCTTCTTGCCGATGGGATCGGTATTGGGGAAGAGGGACTGGTACGCCGTCTGGCCGATCAGGACCACTTGGCGCCGGTGCTCAACTTCGTCCCGCGTGAACAGGCGCCCGATCTCCACTTTCAGGAAGCTGACCGCGGCGAAGTTCTCGGTCGTCCCCAGTACCGAAAGCACCTTTGTCCGCTGGCTGCCGTAAAACATCCGCCCGCGGCTGTTTCCGCCCGCCCCAAGCCAGACATCGACGATGCCGACCGACGGGCAGTCCTTCTCGATCGCCTTGCCGTCCGCCAGAGTGAGATTGGGCCGCCGGATGAGTTCCATGAAGCTCTTGCCCGAGGTGAAGCTCACCAGGCCGAACTTCTGGATGGTGACGGTCTCGGGGCCCATTTCCTTGAACGCCGCCTCGACGGATCCCTCGAAGCCGCGCAGCAACGACGTCATGCCGACGATCGACGTGATGCCGATGACGACGCCGAGCACCGTCAGCGCCGACCGCATCTTGTTCGTGCGCAGCGTGTCGATCGACATGCCGACGATCTCGCTGAAGAGTCCTGCTCGAATGCCGGCCATGTTATTCGCGCCTCAGGGCTTCGATAGGATCGAGCTTCGCCGCGCGCATCGCTGGGTAGAGCCCGAAGAACAGGCCAACCAACGCCGTGATGCCGAGGCCCATGGCGATCGACCACGGCTCCACGATCGCCGGGAGTGGAGACAGCATCGCGATCACCATCGCCAGACCGAACCCCAACGAGGTGCCCACCATGCCGCCAAACGTCGAGAGGGTCACCGACTCGGTCAGGATCTGCCAGGTGATGTCGCGCCGACGGGCCCCGAGCGCCTTGCGCAACCCGATCTCCCGCGTGCGCTCGCTGACCACCATCAGCATGATGTTCATGATCACGATGCCGCCGACGACGAGCGACAGCGCGACGACGCCGATCAGCACCGCGAAGATGCCGCTGGTGACGGTGTAATAGAAGTTGAGGAGGGTGTCGGAGGTGAAGATCCCGAAGTTGTCGGGCTCGGACGGCCGCAGCCGTCGCTCGACGCGCAGCGCGACGGTCGCATCGTCCATCGCGGCTTTCATCACCTCTGGCGTCCGCGGTTTCACGATCAGCTGCAGGTTGAGCCGCGTGCCGTACATCTTTTCGAACATGCCGAGGGGAATGACGGCGAACTCGTCCTGCGACTCGCCGAAGATGGCGCCCTTCTTCGCACTCACGCCCACGACTCGGAAGTTGAAGCGCCCGATCCGGATGATCTTGTCGAGAGGGTCGAGCGGGCCGAACAGCTTCTCCGCCGTGCCCGCGCCGAGCAGCGTCATCGGGCGTTCGCGGTCGATTTCCGGCGGCGAGATCATGCGCCCCTGGGCGACGTTGTACGTCGCAAAGTGCAGGTAGTCGCGTGAAACCCCCGTCACTCGCACGTTGTCGAGCGTCGTCGCACCGTAGCTCATGCGAGCACGATTCCCCGCCTCGGCAGCCAGCGCGCTTACCGTCTGGTCGGCGTAGCGGCGGATGGCTGCCGCGTCCTGCATCGTCACCCGCGGGTTGCTGCGCGTGCGCTCTTCGTCGGCTTCCGTTCGAATGGGGGGGAAACGCTGGATCGTGAAATTGTCAGCGCCGACGTCGGTGACGATGGCTTCGGTCACCTTCGCATTCATGCCCTGGATCAGCGAAACCACGGCGATGATCGAGGTCACGGCGACGATGTTGCCGAGGACGGTCAGGAACGAGCGGAGCTTGTTCGCCCAGATCGACTGGAGCGCGATCACCGCCGATTCCCAGAACTGGCCCATGGTCTTTCAGCGGGCCGCCGGAGTGGCGGCAGTCCCCGTGGCCGCGGCCTCCACTTTCACAGGCGTGCCGTCCCGGAGGTCGCGGACCGAACTGAAGGGGCCCACGATGACTTCCTCGGCTTCCTTGAGTCCCGAGAGGATCTCGAAATACTTGTCACCGGCGATGCCGGTCTTTACGGCTTCGAAACGCGCGCGGCCATCGCGCACGAGAAACACGCCTTCCAGCTCCTTCCGCGTCTGGCCTTCCTTGAGCTCTGCCGGACCCGAGGCGCCGCGGCGCACCACCGGCTTTCCTGGCGTTACGGGTTCGCGGACGACGTCACCCTTCGCGTCGACGACCATCTCGCGGACCGTCATCGCCTGGATCGGTACGGCGGCGACGTCCGTGCGCGTGGCCGTCGTGATTTCCGCGGTGCAGGTAAACCCGGGGCGAACGTCCGGGACCTCGCCGTCGAGCGTGAGGACCACCTTGAAGTTGGTCGCCTGGCCTGCGGCGGCCTGTCCGGCGACCTGGATCGGGCTGTTGCCGATCTCGGTCACCTTCGCGGTGAACGTCTTCCCGGGCATCGCGTCGATGGTGACCTTCGCCTTCTGCCCGAGCTGCACGTTGGGGATTTCGGTTTCGTCGACCTCGACTTCCGCTTCGATCACCGACATGTCCGCAATCGTCAGCAGTACCGTGCCCGGATTGTTCATCGTGCCGGTTACCGCCGTTTCCCCTTCTTCAATATTGCGGCGAGTCACGATGCCATTAATAGGCGATTCGAGCCGGACGCGGCTCAGGTCGTAGCGGGCGCTGTCGAGCGTCGCGCGTTCCTGCTCGTAGCGGAGCTGCTGCGTCTTCAGGTTCTGTTCCTGCGCGCGGAGTTCGGCCTGGCGTACCTTGACGTCGTTTTCCGCCCGCTCGTATTGCTCGCGGGTGGTCAGCCCCCCCTTCATCAGCTCCTGCTGGCGGCGGAATGCGTCTTCCGCGGCTTTCAGGTTCACCTTGGCGGACTCGAGCGACAGCTTGAGCTGGTCTTGCTGCGACCGCTGTGCCTGCAGCGACGCTTCGCCGCTCTCAACGCGCGTCCGCAGATTGCGCGGATCGATTTCGAGCAGGAACTGTCCCTTGGTGACCCGATCCCCCTCGTTGACCGAGAGCGAGGTCACTTTTCCCATGGTGTCGGCGCTGATGTTGACCGACCGCTTCGGCTGGATCTTGCCGGACGCGGAAACCAGTGCTTCGAGGTTGCGCTTCTGGATCTTCTCGATGTTGACCGTGAGACCGTCGGTTTTCTTGAACTTGATGTTGGCGAAGGCGATGGCGCCGAGGAGTACAACAACTCCCCCGCCAATCAGCATTTTCTTGTTTCGAGTCATTGAGAAAGTTTTCTACCGGCTCATAAAAGCAGCGACGGCGACGGCGATCACCGCATAGATCACGAAAAGGGTTATGGCAATGGGTTGCGTCTTGCGTCGGTACAGCACCGCAAGACCCATCGCCATGATGATCACGCCCCAGATTCGGAAGACATCGATCATTCCCGCGAAGTTCGCGACGAACGATCCCTCCGGCAACATCGGCAGCGCTGCCCCCAGGTTCGCGACAGTACTGTCCATCGAGCCGCGGCTGTAATTGATGACGCCCGCGAATGCGGCACCCAATACAGAAATGACCCCGGAATGGACGACGACCGCGAACAACTGCTTGAAGCGGGCCGTACCGCCCATCGCCGCGTTGAAGATGGCGAACAGAATGCCGCTGGCGACGAGCGTGGAGAATGGAATCGCGAAGAGCATGCTGATCGCCGTGGTGATCACGGCGCGCTCCGACGACTTCTGAAACCCCGCATACATCTCGTCGCTGACCTCGAAGCCGAACTGCTCGATGGCCTTGACCGACTGGTCGACGTACGCCTGCTTCCCTTCCGGTGTCGCTAACGGCAGCGCCGCAAAAACGCCGATGAGCACCGAAGTGAGCAGGGTCATCCCCAACCACTTCGGATGGGCCGCGACACTCTCGAAGGTCGCGCGTGGTGAAGTTATGACGCCGATAAAACGCGCGAAGACGTTCATCGGGGCAGGAGTCGACCCGGCCGCTACAGTGGTTTCAGCCATGTTTTTTATGTAGGAGATGGAAGGCCGCCCGGGGGGCGGCTCGTTGCCCTAGGACGGCTGATTGTACCTGCAAAGTCTATACGTGTCGGCGTTCGTCCCTGTTTCCCTAAGTTCGCCAGAAGGAAGAGGTTGAGGCAAATTACGAAGGTTTTTTGGGTTTGCAGGGGAGGGCTTGACGTCAAGCCGACGTGAACAGCGTCGAGGAAGCCGAGACAGAACTCAGGAGCGTCACGCCATCGCTGTCGAAAAGCCCTCCCCTGTGTTCGTCTGTGTCTCTTCTGTGGCCTTCCACGCTAAGCTGGCGCTCGATGACGAAAACGCGTGTATTAATCGCCATTCTCTCTTCGCTGTTCGTGCCGGCCCTGGCGGGCGGGCAAACGATGGACGTCGTGGGCTCCCGTGCCGCCAGCATGGGAGGGGCGTTTGTCGGCGTGGCCGATGACGCGTCGGCCGTCTATTGGAATCCCGCCGGCCTCGCCGGGGGCTCGTACTTCAGTCTGGTGCTCGACGGCGGCGTCCGGGAAGCGATTCCGGATGGGACCGTGAGGGGCAGCAAGCAGTCCAGCTTTCTCCTCGCAGCCTCGATGCCGGCGCTTGGGCTCTCGTACTATCGCCTCCGCCACTCAGTGGCTGGACCTGAGCCCCTGATACTGCCCGACGCTGGCCAGCCAGCCCCCCCGATCGTCGGCACCACGTTCGTCGGCGTGCAAACGCTCGTGACGCATCACGCGGGGGTGACCTTCGTGCAGTCACTAACCCAGAACATCGCGGTTGGCTCCACGCTGAAGGTGGTTCGCGGCAGTGCCGCCACTCGAATCAGCGAACCTTCCAGCGCGGAGGAGGCGCTTGACGCCGAGGATCCCGAGGGGCGCGGGACGACGAAAGTCGACCTGGACGTCGGAGTGATGGTGACGGCGGGCAAGTTGAAGGCCGGCCTGACGCTGCGAAACCTTCGGGAGCCGGAGTTCACGTCCGAGGAGGGGCAGACGCTCAGGCTCGAGCGACAGGCGCGCGCCGGCGCCTCCTACAGGCTGCTTGAGGGGCTGGTCCTGGCGTCGGACTTCGATCTTTTGAAGGGGAAGGATGCCTTTGGCGAGCGGCTCGATGCCGCCTTCGGGCTCGAGGGGCGGGTCGTGCGTCGCGGTTGGGTGCGGACCGGTTTCCGATTCAACATGCTCGACGATGACCGCGGCGTCGGCAATCGCCGGGCGTTTACCGCTGGGGCGACCTTTGCGGTGACAGCTTCTGTCATGCTCGACGGGTTAGTCATCTCTGCCGGCGACCACGGCGGGAGCGGTTGGGGTATTTCCGGCCGTTTTGTGTATTAGCCCTGAACGAATTTGACAAATTCTGTCAGCCATGTACACTTCCTGTCTCCCCAAAACATTTCCCCCTTAGATGCCGCTGCCGGCATCCGAGGGCCGCGGTCAGGGTCTGAACGATGCCAGTCCGTATTGGCGAACTTCTGCTCAAAGAGAAGCGCATCACGCCTGCACAGCTGCAGGAGGCGCTGAACTATCAAAAGACCCAGGGGGGGAAACTTGGCTACAACCTGGTCAAGCTGGGGTTCGTCAAGGACGAAGAGATCACCGCGCTCCTGAGCAAGCAATACGGGGTGCCGTCGATCAATCTCACCCAGTTCGAGATCGACGCCGGCATCATCAAGCTGATCCCCTCCGAAACGGCCTACAAGTACCAGATCGTTCCGCTCAGCCGCGCCGGCGCCACGCTGACGATCGCGATGACGGACCCGACGAACGTCTTCGCCATGGACGACATCAAGTTCATGACGGGATACAACGTCGAGCCGGTCGTCGCTTCCGAGACCGCGGTCCTCGAAGCCATCCAGCGCTACTACGCGATGGGCGGGCGCGTCGCAGGCTCGCCCGACCAGCAGCAATCGACGCTCGACATCGTAAACCGCGCGCTCGAAGAGACGACCGCTGCCGACAGCGACGACGTCGAAGTCATCCAGGATCTCGAAGAGATCGACGTCAACTCGCTCGAGAAACAGGGCGGGGAAGCGCCGGTCATTCGGCTCGTGAACCTGATGCTGATGTCGGCGATCCAGAAGGGGGCCAGCGACATCCACATCGAGCCCTACGAGAAAGAGTTCCGCGTCCGCTTCCGCATCGACGGGATCCTCTACAACGTCATGGCGCCGCCGATGAAGTTCCGCGACGCGATCACGTCCCGTCTGAAGATCATGTCGAAGCTGGATATCGCGGAGAAGCGCCTGCCCCAGGACGGCCGCATCAAGATCCGCTTCGCCGACAACGGGCAGACCAAGGAAATCGACTTCCGCGTCTCGTGTCTGCCGACCCTCTTCGGCGAAAAGATCGTGCTTCGTCTGCTCGACAAAGAGAAGTTGATGCTCGACATGACGAAGCTCGGGTTCGAGTCCGAAGCGCTCCAGAAGCTCGAGCACGCGATCTCGAAACCGTGGGGGATGGTGCTGGTCACCGGGCCAACCGGGAGCGGCAAGACCAACACCCTCTATTCGTCGATCGCGAAGATCAACACGCTCGAAACCAACATCATGACCGCGGAAGACCCCGTCGAGTTCAACCTCGTCGGCGTCAACCAGGTCCAGGTACGCGAGAACATCGGCCTCAACTTCGCCGCGGCGCTGCGTTCGTTCCTGCGCCAGGACCCGAACATCATCCTGGTCGGCGAAATCCGCGACTTCGAAACGGCGGAAATTGCCGTCAAGGCGGCGCTCACCGGCCACCTCGTGCTCTCGACCCTGCACACCAACGACGCGCCGAGCACCGTCAACCGGTTGATGAACATGGGGATCGAGCCGTTCCTCGTGGCGAGCTCGCTGAACCTCATTTGCGCGCAGCGACTCGTGCGCCGTATCTGCGCCAATTGCAAGGAAGACCATCCCCACCCTGCGCCGGCACTCGTCGAGGCCGGGTTCACCGCCGACGAGGCGCAGAAGGTGATCCCCAAGAAGGGGGCCGGCTGCGAGAAGTGCAACAACACCGGCTACAAGGGGCGCGTCGGTCTCTACGAAGTCATGGAGGTCACCGAGGAGCTGCGCGAGCTCATTCTCGTGGGCGCCTCCTCGCTGGAGCTTCGCCGCAAGGCGATTGACGAGGGCATGATCACGCTGCGCCGCAGCGGACTACAGAAAGTCATGGGCGGCGTCACGACGATCGAGGAAGTCGCACGCGAGACGGTGAAATAAGGATCAACCATTGGCCACATTACCTGAATTGCTGAACACGCTGGTCCAGTTCAACGGGTCGGACCTCCACCTGACGACGAACACGCCGCCGCAGATCCGCCTGCACGGCAAGCTGCAGACGCTGGATCTGCCGGTGCTCGGCCCGGTCGAAACCAAGTCGCTCGCCTATAGCGTCCTCACCGACGCGCAGAAGAAGCGCTTCGAGGAATCGCTCGAGCTCGACTTCTCGTTCGGCATCAAGGGGCTGGCGCGCTTCCGCTGCAACGTCTTCAACCAGCGCGGCGCCGTCGCGGCGGTCTACCGCGTGATCCCCGAGCAGATCAAGCCGTTCAACGAACTCGGCTTGCCGGGGATCATCGGCACGCTCGCCGATCGTCCCCGCGGCCTCGTCCTGGTCACCGGTCCCACCGGCAGCGGCAAGAGCACGACGCTGGCCGCGATGATCGACAAGATCAACTGCGAGCGCCGGGAGCACATCCTCACGATCGAGGACCCGATCGAGTACATCCACCAGCACAAGGGCTGCCTGGTGAACCAACGCGAAGTCCACAGCGACACGCACGGCTTCGCGGCGGCGCTGCGCGCCGCCCTCCGAGAAGACCCCGACATCGTCCTCATCGGTGAGTTGCGCGACCTCGAGACCATCGAATCGGCGCTGCGCATCGCCGAAACCGGCCACTTGACGTTCGCGACGTTGCACACCAACTCCGCCGCGCAGACGATCAACCGCATCATCGACGTCTTCCCCGCGCACCAGCAGGGGCAGATCCGCACGCAGTTGTCGCTGGTGCTCGAAGGGATCGTCTGTCAGTCGCTGCTGCCGCGCGCCGACGGCCTGGGCCGCGTGGTCGCCCTCGAGATCATGGTGCCCACCCCCGCGATCCGGAACCTCATTCGCGACGACAAGGTGCACCAGATCTATTCCACGATGCAGACCGGGCAGGAAAAGCTCGGGATGCAGACGATGAACCAGTCGCTCGTCACGCTCTACCAGCAGCGATTCATCTCGGTGGAGACCGCGATGGGCGCGTCGTCGATGAAGGATGAGCTCGTACAGATGATCGAGCGAGGCGCCGGCACGGTGGCGGGTGCGGGGATGCACCGTCCGATGCCCGGGTCGCCGAGGCCTGTGGCCCGCTAGCCGGAGTTTTCAATCATGCCGACATTCGCATACTCAGGACGGACGAGAGCAGGCCAGACGGTCTCCGGGGAGCGCGTCGCCGACACCATGGACGCCGCGGTCGCCGCGCTGCGTCGCGAGCAGATCATGGTGACGCGCATCGACGCCGCCAAGGCCGCGAAAGCGGCGGCGGAAAAGAAGGCCAAGGCGCCGAAAGGGAGATCGGTCCCGTCGAAGAACCTCGCGATCTTCACGCGGCAGTTCTCGGTCATGATCGACGCCGGGCTGCCGCTCGTGCAGTGCCTCGAAATCCTCGGCCGCCAGGAGCCGCACAAGGGGTTCTCGGCCGCGATTCTCAAAGTGCGGGAGGACGTGGAAGGGGGCGCCGCCCTCGCGGATGCGATGAAGAAGCATCCCAAGACGTTCGACTCGCTCTACTCGAACATGATCGCCGCCGGTGAAGCGGGCGGTATCCTCGACACGATTCTCAAGCGGCTGGCGGTCTATATCGAAAAGAACGTCAAGCTGAAGGGGGAAGTGAAGTCCGCGATGATCTACCCCGTCGCGGTCATCGTGATCGCGGCGGTCGTCGTCGGCGCCATTCTCTGGAAGGTCATCCCGACGTTCGCGGCCCTGTTCTCCGGCCTTGGCGCGCAACTGCCGGCCCCCACCCGGATCGTCATCCAGGCGAGCAACATGCTCGTTGACTACGGCTGGATCCTCATCATCGTGCTCGGCCTGATCGGCTACGCGGTGAAGAGCTACTACGCGACCCAGAACGGACGCCACGTCATCGACGCGATCCTGCTGAAGACGCCGATTCTCGGCGGCATTCTGCGCAAGGTCGCGGTCGCGCGTTTCTGCCGCACCCTCTCGACGCTGCTGGCTTCGGGCGTCCCGATTCTCGATGGGCTCGACATCACCGCGCGGACCGCCGGCAACGCGGTCATCGAAGCCGCCATCCAGGTCACGCGGACGAGCATCGAGCGCGGCGAGACCATTTCGGCGCCGCTGCGCGAGACGAACGTCTTTCCGCCGATGGTCGTGCAGATGATCAACGTCGGCGAGACGACGGGCGCGCTCGACGCGATGTTGTCCAAGATCGCCGACTTCTACGAAGAGGAAGTCGACACCGCGGTCGCCGGCCTGCTGACCCTGATGGAGCCGGTCATGATCGCGTTCCTCGGCGTCATCGTCGGCGGCATCGTCATCGCGATGTACATGCCGATCTTCGACCTGATCAGCAAGCTGACGTAAACGGGCCATGCTATCGACCCTGCGTCGCAAGCTTCTGTGGCTCATCGTGGGCCGGGCGGCAGTGGCCACACTGCTGCTCGGCAGCGCGCCACTGATTCGCGAGCGCAGCGCGCTGCCGGTCGATCCGTTCTACGTCCTGATCGGCTGCATCTACGTCTTGACCGTCGCGTATGCGTTGGCGCTTCGCACCCTGGTGCGCTATCGCTGGCTGGTCGACGTGCAGCTGGCGCTCGATGCGGTGGTCGTTTCCGGGATCGTGTACCTGACCGGTGGCGTGAGCAGCTACTTCTCGTCACTGTTCACGCTGCCGATCATCGCGGCGAGCACGGTGGAGTCGCGGCGCAGCGGGATGATGGTCGGCATCCTGAGCTGCGTGGCGTATACGGGCCTGGTGATGGCGCAGTACGCGGACCCCGACTTGTTCCAGCGGACCACCGGGTGGAAAACGGCGCTGCCGGCCTTTCGTCTTGGTCTCTACACGGTCGGGTTGAACGTCTTCGGGTTCTTCGCGGTGGCCGCGTTGAGCGGCTACCTGGCGGAGGGGTTGCGGCGAGCGGACGTCAAGCTGCAGCAGGCGTCGCACCAGATCGAAGACCTGCAGGCGTTCAGCCGCCACGTCATCGACTCGCTCACGAGCGGACTCGCGACCACCGACGTCGAGGGGCGGGTCGTGAGCTTCAATCGCGCCGCCGCGGCGATCACGGGGATCGCGGTGCGCGAGGCCGTTGGACGCCCGGTCGTGGACGTGCTGTCGCTGCCGTCCGAATATCGCGGCGCCTTCAGCACCCGGGAAGGACGGCTCCCGCTCCCGCGTATGGAGTTAATGTTCACGCGGCCCGACGGGCAGGAAATCGAACTCGGGATGAGCATGGCGACGCTCGTGACGCCACGCGGGGAAACGGGGTTCCTCGTCACGTTCCAGGACGTCACCCAGGCACGTAAGCAGGAACGCGAAGCGCGGATTCAGCAGCGACTGGCAGCCGTCGGTGAGATGGCGGCGGGGATCGCACACGAGATCCGCAACCCACTGGCGTCGATGGCCGGGTCGATCCAGATCCTGCGCCAGGAGCTGCCGCTCAGCGCCGACCAATCGCAGCTCATGGACATCGTGCTGCGCGAGTCGGAGCGCTTGAACGACACGATCCGGAGCTTCCTGGCGTTCGCGCGCCCACAACGGCAGAACTCGGCGCCCGTAGATGTGCGGAGGGTGGTGACCGACGCGGCGCGGTTGCTCGAGAACAGCTCCGAATTGACCGAGCGGCACCACATCGCCGTGGACGTGCCGCCGGAAGAAGTGTGGTACGACGCCGACGAGGGGCAGCTGCGACAGATTGTCTGGAACCTGGCAACCAACGGCCTGCGGGCGATGCCCAACGGCGGGCGGCTCACCCTCTCGATCCAGGCACGGTCGGTCGAGGACGCGAGCGGGCGCGAGGTGGTGCTGAGCGTGCAGGATCAGGGGACCGGCATCGCGGCAGAGGATCTCGACGGCATTTTCCAGCCGTTTCGCGGCGCCTTCAGCCGCGGCACCGGCCTCGGACTGTCGATCGTGCGGCGGATCATCGCGGAATACGGCGGGGAAATCCAGGTGACCTCGGAGCGCGGCTCGGGAACGACGGTGATGGTGCGGTTTCCAGTCACGCGGCAGGCGGAAGAGCCCGTTGCGACGGGGAAGGTTGAGTAATGGCACAACGGGCGTGGGACACGACGACGATTCAGCCGATCGAAAGGCCCCGGGCATCCGAGCGCGTGCTCGTGGTGGACGACGAGCCGTCGATGCGGCAGATGCTGTCGATCGCGCTCCGGCGTGACGGCTTCGACGTGAACGCGGCGGAAGACGGCGCTACCGCTCTCGCCATCCTTGCCGACCACGGGGCCGACATCCTCGTGACCGACGTGCGCATGCCCGAGATGACCGGCATCGAGCTCCTCGCCGAGGCCCGCCAGATCGATCCCTCCCTCAGCGTGATCGTCATGACCGCCTACGGCTCGAAAGAGACCGTGCTCGACGCGCTCCGGCTGGGGGCGACCGACTACGTCGAGAAGACCGACAAGTTGAAAGACGAGCTGCTGCTGCGGATCCGCAAAGAGCTCGATCGGAAGCGCCTCCAGCAGGAAAACGTGCTGCTCAAGCGGACGCTGGGGTCGTCGCATCAGTTCTCGAACATCATCGGCAGCAGCGATGCGATGGTGAGCATCTTCCAGCTGGTCGAGACGATCGCGCCGACCAGCAGCACCGTGCTGATCACGGGAGAGTCGGGCACTGGCAAGGAACTCGTCGCGCGCGCCATTCATTTCAATTCGCAGCGCCGCGATCGGCCGTTCGTGGCGCTGAATTGCGGTGCGCTGTCGGAAACGCTGCTCGACTCGGAGCTGTTCGGGCACGTCCGCGGGGCCTTCACCGGCGCGGATACGAACAAGAAGGGGCTCATCGAAGTTGCGGAAAAGGGGACGATCTTCCTCGACGAGATCGGCGAGATGGCCCCGATCGTCCAGGTCAAGCTCCTGCGCGTGCTGCAAGAGCGCAAGTTCCGTCGGCTCGGCGGCACCGAGGAGGTGGATGCCGACATCCGCATCATCGCGGCGACCAACCGGGACCTGTCGAAGATGGTCACCGAAGGCACCTTCCGCGAGGACCTGTTCTACCGGATCAACGTCATCCCGTTGCGGCTGCCGGCCCTGCGCGAGCGCCGCGACGACATTCCGCTCCTCGCCGAGCATTTTGCCCAACGATTTGCCGCGGCGATGGGGAAGAAGATCACCGGGATTTCCGGCGGGGCCATGGCCTTCCTGCGGGCCTACTCGTGGCCTGGCAATATCCGCGAGCTCGAGAACGCCCTGGAGCGTGCGGTCGCGCTGGAGCGGACCCCCTCGATCCTTGCCGAGAGTCTCCCGGAGCAGGTCCAGACCGACCCTGGCATCGCGGCGGCAGCGGCCGCGCAACAGGCGGACGGTTTCCCGGACGCCGGTTTCGACCTCGAACAGCACGTCCAGCACATCGAGCGTGAGTACATCGCCCAGGCGCTGCGCCGTGCCGGCGGTGTCAAGGTCAAGGCCGCCGAGCTCCTTGGTATGAGTTTCCGGTCCTTCCGCTACTACACCAAGAAGTACAACCTCAAGTAACCCATCGCGTCCGACGGGGTTCGCGTCTAATCGACAGAGAGCCAGCCTGACGTTAATCGGCTGTGCTAGGTGACAGAAATTGTCGACGGACCAAAGATTGTCATCGACGGAACGGTGATCCCCGACAGGTCAGAAAACAGAAGCCTCATTATTTCAATCGTTTACAAGGAACACACGGGACTGCAGGTGGCTGGCACTACCGTTGCTGAAAGGCCACACGTCGGCCGCGAATCTGATGGATCGCCAGGCCGTGCAAGTTAACCAACAGTTCGCGGTCAACGGAATTTCAAACAGGAGCACAAGTCATGAAGGTTCGTAATCAGAAGGGTTTCACGCTCATCGAGCTGCTGATCGTCGTGGCGATCATCGGCATCATCGCGGCGATCGCGGTTCCCGGGCTCCTGCGCGCCCGCATGTCGGGTAACGAGTCCTCGGCGATCGGCTCGGTGCGTTCGATCAACAGCGCCCAGGCCAGCTACTCGGCCGGTTGCGGACAGGGTGGATTTGCCACCAGCTTGACGGTGCTCGGCACGCCCTGCGCCGGCGGCACCCAGGGGTTCATTTCCCCCGACCTCAACCCGACGACCCCTGGCGTGACCGTCAGCGGTTCGGGCGTCATCAAGAGCGGCTATGACGTGCAGATGGCCGGCAACGGCGTCGCCGGCCCCAACGACATGAGCGGCACGGTGACCAACAACGACTACGTGGCGACCGCGGTGCCGCAGACGATCGGCACGACGGGTCAGCGCGGGTTCAACACGAACGCTTCGGGCACGATCTTCGTTGATCCGGCGGGCGGCCTCGCCGGCACCACACCGCTCCAGTAACACGAGCGGAGACGTCTGGATGCAGAGGGGATGTCCGCACGACGCGGGCATCCCCTTTGCGCTTTCAGGGCCTGAGGAGATGTGATGAGAGCGGCAAACGAAGACGGGTTCACATTGGTCGAGCTGCTGATCGTGGTGGCGGTCATCGGGATCGTCTCGGCGGTCGCGATCCCGGGAATGCAACGCGCCAAGATGGCAGGGAATGAATCGGCGGCGATTGCGTCCCTGCGGTCGATCACGAGCGCGCAGTCGAACTATTCCACCGGCTGCGGACAGGGAGGCTACGCGACAAGCTTGAGCATCCTCGGCGCGCCATGTCCCGGCGGCGCGCAAGGCTTCATCTCGCCCGACCTGAACCCCACGACGCCGGGCGTCACCGTGATCGGCGCCGGCATCATGAAGAGTGGTTATGACGTGCAACTCGCGGGTAGCGGTGCCGTAGGGCCGCTCGACATGAATGGCAACGCGACCAACAACGACTACGTGGCGACTGCGGTACCGCTGCAGGTGGGGTCAACCGGGCAACGCGGATTCATGAGCCAGGCTGGGGGCACCATCTTCGTCGACCCGGCCGGCGGCCCAGCAGGCACCATTCCCCTCCATTAGGGCCTCCATCACGTCTAAAGTATGAGGACGTGACGAGGCGAGACCATCGACGGCCGGACCGCTCTGCGGGTTTTACCCTGCTCGAACTGCTCGTGGTGATGTGCATCGTTGTCGTGCTCGCCTCGCTGGCGGTGACAGGCTTCCGGCACGCCCGCTCCAGCAGCGGGGAAGCAGTCGCTTCGGCGGCGCTCCACACCATTACCCAGGCCCAGTTCGCCTTCGCGCAGACCTGCGGCGATCAGCGGTATTCACCCACCCTATCGGGCCTCGGCGTTCCAGCGCCTTCGACGGGCCAGGCCTTCATCAGCCCCGACCTCGTGGGCGATCCCATCGTCAAGAGCGGCTACCGCTTCGCCATGGCTGGTACGCCCAGCACGGATGGCCGTCAGACGTGTAATGGCCTTACCCCGGTCAGCACCTACCAGGTGACGGCCGACCCGATGGCACCGGGGGTCAGCGGCAGCCTCTTCTTCGGGACCAATACCGACCGGGTCGTCTACAGTGATACTTCCACGTTCGCCGGCAACATGCCCGAGGCGGGCCCTCCGGGGCACGGCAGCGAAGTGAAGAAGTAAAGTAGAAGCACCCGGATGACCTCACGAGCGCGCACGCTTCTCCTGGTTTTCGCCCTGCTTGGGCTCGGGGCCGCGTCGATGTCGAGCTACGTGCACTACGGCCTGCTTCACGGCGGCGGCTCGAGCTTTTGCGACGTCAGCGGGACGGTCAATTGCACGACGGCGTACACGAGCCGCTACGGCAGCTTTCTCGGGATCCCTGTTGCGATCTTCGGGGTGGTGTACTTCGTGGTGGTGCTGGTGCTGGTTGGACTGGCCGGGCGTGCCGGCTCGCCAGCCCAGGAGAATGTTCCGGGGTACGTGTTCGCCCTCTCGACGATCGGTCTCGCCTTCAGTCTGTACCTGGCCTACGCGTCGTACGTTCAGCTGAAGGTTTTTTGTATCCTGTGTGCGATCACCTACGTTGCCGTGATCGCGATCTTCATCATCTCAGGTGGAGCGACAAGATTCGCCATGACTACCATGCCTCGCCGCGCGTCGCGCGATTTCCGCACTCTCCTCAAGTCGCCGGTAGCGCTGATCGTGGCGCTGGTGGTTATCGGCGGGTCCATCGGCGCCATCGCGCTGTTCCCGCGCGAAGAACCGGTGGCCGCCGAAGCGGCACAGGTGAATATCCCGCCGCTGGCGCCCGAGGAGCGGGAGCGAGTTGAGAAGTGGTGGGCGGTGCAACCGAAGGTCGAGCTGCCGATCGCCCCCTCGGCGGGCGTCAAGGTTCAGATCATCCAGTTCAGCGACTACCAATGTCCGGGCTGTCGCGGCGCTCACGACGTGTTCAAGATGGTGCTCCCCAAGTACGAAAAGGGTGTCGTCGAGTTCGTGCTGAAGCACTACCCACTCGAGCAGGAGTGCAATCCAAACGTGCCCGGGGGCAATCACTACGCCGCGTGTGAAGCCGCGGCCGCCTACGTGATGGCGCGCGGTACTGGCTTTCAGCAGAAGCTCGACGACTGGCTGTTTGCCAACCAGCAGATCCTGACGCGCGAGGTGGTCAAGCAGGCAGCGAAGGACCAGGCCGGCATCACGAATTTCGACGAGCGTTATGCGCAGGCGCTGCAGGAAGTACGGACCGACGCCAGCATGGGCGGACTGCTCAAGGTCGGGTCGACCCCGACGGTCTATATCAACGGCCGCATGGTCGCCGGGCGCACGCCGGCCGGACAGGGGATGAACATGCCGCCGCCGGCCTATATCGACGCGCTGATCGACATCGAACTCAAGCGCGCGAAGTAGGGATGCCGGCCGCGATTCAGATCGACGAACTCACGAAGGATTACGCGGTCGGCTTCTGGCGCCCGCGGCCCTACCGCGCGCTGGATCGGCTGACGCTGAGTATCGAATCGGGCGAGGTGTTTGGGTTCCTGGGCCCGAATGGCGCCGGCAAAACGACGACCCTCAAGCTGCTCATGCAGCTCATATTTCCAACCGCCGGGCGGGCCCAGATTCTTGGGCGCCCGGTGGGCGACGTCGCCGTCCGCCGCCGGATCGGCTACCTGCCGGAGAATCCCTCCTTCTATGACTACCTGACGGCCGAGGAACTGCTGACGTACTTTGCGCAGCTGTTCGGCTACGGGGCGGCGGAACGAAAGCGCCGCGTCGGGGACCTCCTCGATCGTCTCGGCATCGGGCGCGAGCGACGATTCCAGCTCCGCAAGTTCTCCAAGGGGATGCTGCAGCGGGTCGGCATCGCGCAGGCGTTGCTCAACGATCCGGAAGTGATCTTCCTCGACGAGCCGATGTCGGGCCTCGATCCGTTGGGTCGCCGCGAGGTGCGCTCCCTGATCCTCTCGCTGCGCGACCAGGGGAGAACGGTGTTTTTCAGCTCCCACATCCTCTCGGACGCCGAGGCGCTGTGCAGCCGCGTGGCCATCGTGGCCGGCGGGCGCCTGGCGGCGCACGGGAAGCTGGCGGAGCTCGCCGAGTTCGAAGTGCGTGGCTGGGAGCTCGTGGTCGCGAACCTCACACCACAGGTGCTCGACCGGGTGCGACCGAGCACGACCCGCGTGGTCGAGATCGGCCCCGAACGCTACACGCTGGAGCTGTCGCTGGTGAAGCCGCCCGACCAGATCCTCTCCGAGCTGGTCGCCGCGGGGGCGTCGGTGGTTTCGTTGAACCCGCTGCGCGCGACGCTCGAGGATTTTTTCGTTCAACGCGTGCAGGAAGTCGGCGCCGGCGCACGCGCCGACGCGACGGGAGCCGCCGGTGCGCGCCGTTAGCTCCATCGCGGCCAACGTCTTCCGCGAATCGGTCCGCGACCGCGTGCCCTACAACCTCGTCGTGTTCGCGGTCCTGTTGATCGGTTCTTCCTATCTGCTCGGGCAGCTCACGGCCGGCCAGGACATCAAGATCATCAAGGACCTCGGACTCGCGGCGACCTCGATCTTCGGATTGTTCATCGCGATCTTCATCGGGATCGGCCTGGTCTCGAAGGAAGTCGAACGGCGGAGCGTCTACGCGCTGCTCTCGAAACCGATCAGCCGCCCGCAGTTCATCGCGGGGAAGTACGCGGGACTCGTGCTGACGCTGGCCGTCAACGTCACGGTGATGACGCTGGCCCTCTACTTCGTGCTCTCGTACATGACCTACCTCGCGCCGCCCGATTCGCGCGCCGCGTGGGAGACGCCGGGAACCGATCCCGCGCTGCTGAAGGCTATCCTTCTCATCTTTGTCGAGTTGATGCTGATCACCGCGATCGCGCTGTTCTTCTCGACCTTTTCGAGCCCGATGCTGGCGGCCGCCTTGACGTTCGGCCTCTACGTCGCGGGCCACTTCAACGCCGACTTGCGGAACTACGGCCAGGTTGTGGATGCGCCGGTGGCGGCCGCTGTCGCGCGCGTCCTCTACTACGTGGTACCCGACCTCTCGGCGTTCGACGTGAAGCGGCAGGTCGTTCACGGGATGGCCGTCCCCGCAGGGTACATCGCGACGACCGTCGCCTACGGCGCGGCCTACATCACGGCACTCCTGTTGGCGGCGACGTTCATTTTCTCCAGGAGGGATTTCAAATGAGCGGCGCGCATCCGATCGTGATGATTGGCGCAGCCGCCGCCTTGCTCACGGCATCGGCGCTTCAGATGGTTCGGGACCGCACCTATCCAATTGGTACCGCGCAGCCGGACCGATTCCTCTATCTGACCTCTCCGGGGTTCCTCGGACGGATGGTGCTCGGCTTCGACGCGCTGGCTGCCGACATCTACTGGATCCGCTCGATCCAGCATTACGGCGGCGACCGCCTGGGGCTATCGGGGGCGCGGACGCGATACGAGTTGCTTTATCCCCTCCTGGACATCACCACCACTCTCGATCCGCACTTCAACATCGCCTACCGGTTCGGTGCGATTTTTCTCAGCGAGCCGTATCCCGGTGGGTCAGGCCGTCCCGACCTGGCGATTGCGCTGCTGAAGAAGGGGATCGCGGCGCGTCCGACGAAGTGGGAGTATTACCACGACATCGGGTTCACGCATTACTGGAGCCTCGGCGACTATCAGGCCGCCGCCGAGTGGTTCCGCCGCGCCGCCGAGCAGCCGAACGCTCCCGAGTGGCTGTTGCCGATTGCGGCGTCGATGCTCGCCGAGGGGAAGGATCGCGCCTCGGCCCGCTACATCTGGACGCAGCTGCTGCACGCCGAGGATGACTGGGTCCGCAAGCGCGCCGAGCGTGCTCTCGTGCAGCTCCGGGCGATGGACGAGATGGAGGAGCTCGCGAAGACGATCGCAAGCAAACCCCCGCCGCCAGGCGTCTACTCCTGGATGGCGCTCGCTCGCGCCGGTGTGCTTCCGGGGATGCCCACCGACCCCACCGGCACTCCCTACGACATCAATCCCACGACGGGAGCCATTTCCGTGGCCCGGACGTCGCCGCTTTACCCGATGCCCCGGGGCCTCCGACGGTGAACCCTGCCGGCTTCGAGCTCACGATCGTCGCGGTCCTCGGCCTGTTGATTGGCAGCTTCCTGAACGCTGTTATCCATCGCGTGCCGAGACAGCAGTCGCTCGTCAGCCCCGGGTCGCGCTGTCCGTCGTGCGGCTACGCATTGCGCTGGTACGACAACATCCCGGTCGTCAGCTACTCTGATACTCGGTGGCCGCTGTCGCCAGTGCCGCAAGACGATCAGCATCCGCTATCCCATCGTGGAGCTCATCACCGCCGCGGTGTTCGTCGCGCACTATTTCGTCTTCGGCTGGACGCCGCTGCTCGCCGTGCGCCTCGCGTTCGCCGCATCGCTGGTGGCGCTCTTCGCGATCGACCTCGAGCACCATCTGCTTCCCGACGTCATCACCCTTCCGGGCATCGTGGTCGGCCTCGTGGCAAGCCTGTTCCTGCCGCCGGGCATCGTCGAATCGCTGATCGGGATCCTGATCGGCGGCGGTGTGCTGTGGGTGATCGGCGAAGCGTACTTTCGGTACTCCGGCGAGGAAGGCATGGGGGGCGGCGACGTGAAGATGCTCGCGATGATCGGGGCCTTTCTCGGCTGGAAGCTTGTGCTCGTGACGCTCGTGCTGTCCTCGGTCGCTGGCTCGGTCCTCGGCCTGGTCATCATCGCCGTGAAGCGCGGTGGAATGAAGTACGCGCTGCCATTCGGTACCTTCCTGGCGCTTGGCGCGTTGGCGGCGTCGCTGATCGGCGCGCAGATCGTGACGTGGTACGCGGGGCATCTCGGATGAACGAGAGCGGCTGGCTCTTTCTCGGGCTCACCGCGATCGTCGCGTTTGTCGTCGGTGTGCTCGGGTATGCCGTCGCCAAGATCCTCACGGCCGCGCGCACGCTGACCTCGCGCAAGCCGGAAGGGGCGGAGACCGCCTTCATGGCGGCGGCGATGGAGGAAGCGGTGCAGCGCCTGCGAGCCCAGGAGCAGGCGATGCAGGCACGCGCGGAAGCCTCCGAACATCTCAGCGAAGAGATCATCGCCAGCATGAGTTCCGGCTTGATGGTCGTCAGCGAGGATCGTCACGTGCGGACGCTCAATCCCGCCGGGCGTGCGCTGCTCGGACTCCCGCCGGACTCGCCGTCGAGCGGCATGGATGACGTGTTGCGGACGGCGCTGCCGCTGCTGGCCGCCATCGACGAGTGTTTGCAGACCAGGCGTCCGGTGCTGCGGCGCACGCTCCAGACCCGGCTCCAGGGGGGCGCGACCGTTCATCTCGGTGTCACCGTCTCCCCGCTCCGCGATCACGAAGAGCGGGAGCAGGGAGCGATCTGCCTGTTCACGGACCTCAGCGACGTCGTGGACCTCGAAGAGCAGTTGCGATTGAAGGACAGCCTGGCGCGGCTCGGCGAGCTCACCGCTGGCATCGCGCACGAATTCCGCAACGGCCTGGCGACCATTCACGGCTACAGCCGCCTGCTGGATCCGGAGAAATTGCCGCCCGACTACGCGCCGTACGTGCAAGGACTCCGCAACGAGACCGACGCGCTCCGGCAGGTCGTCACCAACTTTCTGAACTTTGCCAAGCCGACCGAGCTGGTGTTGAGCAGCGTGCCGCTGCGACCCGTGGCCGAACGCGCCGCCGAAGACGTTCGCGCGGATGCGACGGCGCGGGGAGGGGCCGTGGAGGTGCGTGGCGATTTCGGCACCGTGCTGGGCGACGAAGTCGTGTTGCGCCAGGCGTTCAGCAATCTCTGTCGCAACGCGCTGGAGGCGTGCGCGGACGCCGGCATTACGCCGCGCGTCCTGCTCGAAGGCACGATCGATCAGGCCCAGGGGGCGCAGCACGTGATCGTGTCCGACAACGGACCGGGCGTCGATCCAAGCATCACGTCGCGGATGTTCCGTCCGTTCTTCACGACGAAGACCAAGGGCACGGGACTTGGCCTGGCGCTCGTGCAGAAGATCGTCGTGACGCACAACGGACGCGTGAGCGTGGCCAACGGCGAGCAGGGGGGCGCCCGCTTCACGGTGTCACTCCCGATCGAACCGGCGCGAGCCGTTGCAGGTTTGTGATTCTCGTTTCAGAACTGCACACACCGATCGCGCCGCCATACGGCGCGAAATCCATCTAAACCACTGAAAATACTGGCGGAAAGGACCCCTGCGTTGGTCAGCAGGAACAGGGGGCGGAGTGTGGCAGCCCCATTGCTCATCCGCACCGTGACCATGTTTGTGTTTTCAGTGTTTCGCACGGAACGGGGCTTCACGCTGACCGAACTCATGCTGACCATAGCGGTGGCCGGCACGCTCATGGCCATGGCCGTGCCCGTCATGCAGGACGTCAGCGCCGCTTCCAAGCTCAGTGAGGCGTCGCGCCTCGTCGAGCGCGAGTTCCAGGACGCGCGCCTGCGGGCGGTCTCGACCAACCGCATCCTGCGGGTGCGGATCAACTGTCCGACGACGGGGCGCATCCGCACCGTCGAAGTGCTCGGCACGGGCGCGGATACGCCGGTCGCGCGCTGCTCCCAGGCGGCCTATCCCTATCCGCCGGATCAGGATCTGATCACGCGTCCGAATTTCGACGGGCCGGTCCGCATCATTCCCAACGAGGCCACGGTTCCGACCGCCGATATCCAGTTTCTTCCCGACGGTACGGCGCAAACCGTGAGTGGCGGCACCGCCTCGACGATCGTCGGTCAACAGACGGTAACCATCACGCGACGGAACGTTTCACGAACGGTAACGGTCAATGCTGCAGGCAAAGTCCAGCTTCTCCTCCAGTAGAGGCTTCAGCCTCGTCGAGGTCATGATCGCGATGGGGCTGCTGACCATCGTGTCGCTGGGCGTCGCGCAGCTCTTCGCCGTGGCCACGCGTGCGAACCAGGTCGCGAAGGGACAGACGTCGACGACCGCGCTCGCGGAACAGAAGCTGGAACAGCTCCGCAGCCTGACGTGGGGATACGACACCGAGGGTCAGGGCCTGCCGGTCAGCGACACCTCCACGAATCTCGCGGTGGACCCGCCGACCGCCAACGGCGGCGGGCTCAATCCTTCGCCGTCCGACTCGCTGGCCACGAGCCAGACGAACTACGTCGACTACCTCGATGGGAACGGCCAGTACGTGGCCACGGGCACGACCATTCCGCCCGAGGCGGTCTACGTGCGGCGGTGGTCGATCCAGCCGCTCCCGACCAATCCCAATAACACGCTCATCGTGCAGGTGTTGGTGACGCCGGTCAGCAACGAGCGGATTCGGCAGGGGGTGGGCAGCGGCACGCTTCGGCGGCTGCCGGGCGACGCGTTGCTGATCTCGGTGAAGACGAGGAAATCGCAATGAGCCTCTTTCGTCGCCTGCGCTCGGAGCGCGGCTTCAGCCTCGTCGAACTGCTGGTCTCCACCGGGATCATGGTGGCGGTCACCGGCGCGATCTTCACGTTGATGCACCCGGCCCAGGGCAGCGCGACGGCGCAGCCCGAGGTCGCGGATCAACAGCAGCGGCTGCGCGTGGCCCAGGAGACGCTGTTCAAGGACCTCCTCATGGCGGGCGCCGGTCCGTATCAGGGGCCGACGACCGGGTCGCTCATCAATTTCTTTGCACCGATCCTTCCGCGCCGTCTCGGGCGGATCAGCCCCGATCCGACGCAGGGAACCGGCAGTTTTCGTTCCGATGCCATCACGGTCACCTACATCCCGAATAGCTACTCACAGACCAATATCGCGCAGGATATGCCGGCGAATTCGGTCGAGTTGAAGGTTGAAGTGCAGGACCACTGTCCCAAGAAAGATCCGCTGTGCGGGTTCACCAACGGCATGAGCGTGCTGCTATTCGACTCGTCGGGAAGCTTCGACACCTTCACCATCACGCAGACACAGACCGACGCCGCCCATCTTCAGCACCGAGGGCAGAGCTGGACCCACTCGTACGAGACGGGCGCAAACGTCACCCAGATTCAGTCGTACACGTACTACCTGAACCCGACCACGAATCAATTAATGCGGTATGACGGCGACCAGTCGGACATTCCCATCGCCGACCACATCGTGGGCCTGGCCTTCAGATACTTCGGCGACCCTCTGCCGCCGACCAAGCCGAAGCCGCAGCTCGGCATGGCCAACTGTCTGTACGACGACGCCGGCAATCTTCTGCCCCTGCAGACGCTGACCAACGGCGACGGCTCGATGGCGGAGCTGCCGCCTGCGATGCTCACCGACGGGCCGTACTGCGGTAGCGGCACGAACATGTACGACGCGGATCTGTTGCGGATCCGGAAGGTGCGGATTGAGCTGCGCGTGCAGGTCGCCTCTGAGGCGCTTCGCAGTACGAACACGGCCTTGTTCATCCGGCCGGGACACGCCACCGCGAGCGATCGCGTGGTGCCCGATTACCGCGTCGCCTTTGAAGTCGCGCCGCGGAACTTGAACCTCGCACGGTGATGGTTATGACACGCGTTCACGCACGACTCACCAATCAGGACGGCACGGCCCTCATCATCGCGCTGATGTCGATGATGCTGCTGACCGCACTCGGCGCCGCCACCATCATGGTCAGCCGCACCGAGACGATGATCGCCAACAACTACCGCAACAGCCAGGAAGCGATGTACGCGGCGGATGCGGCCATCGAGCGCGTCGTGCAGGACCTGCTCATGGTGCCCCGCTGGAACGACATTCTGACCGGCATCACCGTCTCCGGTTTCATCGACGGTTCGATGTCGGGTCCGAAGACACTGCCGGTCGGCGGCACGATCACTCTCAACAGCGCCACAGCCGAATTGCAGACAGAGACGAATACGGCCAATCTCTGGGGCGCCAACAATCCCACCTGGCGGCTGTATGCCTGGGGCCCGCTCAGCGACATCTCGAGCCAGGTGACCCTCGACAGCCCGATGTATGTCGCGGTCTGGGTCGGGGATGATCCCGCCGAGAACGACGACAACCCGCTCACCGACACCAACGGCGTTCTCACGCTGCACGCGCTCGCCATCGGGCCAGGCGGCACCCGCAAGGTGATCGAGGTCACCGTCGCGCGCACGAGCGGTACCGAAATCGAGCGCGGCCAGATCGCGCAGCGCGGTCAGGAAGAGTTGAACCAGCGCGCGCGCAAGGCCGCGGTCCAGACCCCTGGCAAGTCGCTGACGAACATGCGCATGAATACCTCAACCGGCAACCTGGTGACGCAATGATCCGCTCACTGAACCGTCGCGCCCGTCTGAACCGCCGCCCACTAACCGTGGTCGCGGCCGCCATCTTCACGATCTGCTGGGCGACGTCCGCCTCGGCGCAGCTCGACCCGCTGCTCTTCGTCAAGCGCGTGCCGCCTACGGTCATCATCGTCTTCGACACCAGCGTCCGCATGCTGGAGGATGGGGCGGGGAACTACCACGATCCGAACACCTATAGCGTCGCCGCCGATCCGGTCGTCTCGCTCGCCCTCGGCCTTAACGCGTTGGGGTCCACCAATTACCGACGCAAGTTCAAGGCACTCGATTTCGAAAACGTGCAGGACTCGGCGACGAAGTTTGAAGCGCTGGACCTGGTGCCGGTGCCGAGCAACACGGCGGAATACGCCACCTTCTATAACAACACGCGGCTCGAGATTGCCAAGAGCGGCATCGACCTCGCGGTCAGCGCCAATGCCGGAAGCCTGTTCCGCTGGGGTCTTATAAAGCTGCGGCAGACCTCGGCAGCATGGCGCGCCTCCAACAACTGCGACAAGCCGGTACGCGTGACCGGCAATGCGGCCTTGACCGGCGTCAGCGATTCGAACCCGTGTAACGTCGGCGGGCTCCTCGGCCGCTTCGGCGTCTATATGCCGAGTATCGGCAGCCCCAACTTCCAGAACGAGACGCAGTACGGCGGCGGCGCCCGAGTGGTCACTCCGGCCGCCAACACCGCGGCGTCCGTACTGACGGTCGTGCGCCGGCCGATCAACGATGCCGCCGGGCTGATTCCCGCCGGTGCGGGCTCGCGCGGCTACGAGGATCGACCGATCAGCCATGCGCTCGACGATGCGCGTGATGCCGGCATGGCGGCGATGGTGGCGGACAGCGCGGCGTTCCGCGCCTGCCGGAACACGGTCATCGTGCTCATTACCAGCGGCAGGGACGACGGCGACGCCGGCTATCGCGCCTCGCACAACCCCGAGTCGATTGCGACCGCCCTGAAGACGGTCACCGCGGGTGGCGTGACGAAACGCTTCCCGGTCCACGTGGTGGCGATCCGGCCGAATGCTGGCGACGTCTCACAGCTCCAGAACATCGCGTCGAACAGCGGCGGTTCCTACCTCAACGCGACGAGCGCCAACCAGGTAGCGCAGGCGATCAACTACGCGGTCCAGCACGGATTCTCGCGCTCGACCGACTTCGACGCCGGCACGAGCAGCGAATACCTGCCCGTCAGCCCCGTCATCGGTACCGTCAACCTGAAGAACGGCAGGAGCAAGACCGGCGCGGCGCTGCCCAATACCGACATCAACGCGAATCCGGGCGGGCAGCACCTGGCGCAGCGCAGCAACATGATGCTCACGAGCGGCTTCGTGCTGCCGAGTTTCGACGGCGTGCTGCGGGCCTTCCGCGTGTTCAGGCCAGAGCCAGACACCACCAAACCGACAGGGTGGAAGTTCACGAAGGACGGCACGCCGCTGTGGCCCGACCTCGACGGACGCCCGTGGCTGGCGGGCAAGGCGCGCACGCCCAGCGACCCGACGACCCGGAACATATATACCTACATTCCGAGCGGCTCCGGCTCAGGCACCGTTGTGCCTTTCACGCTGGCGAACGAAGCGCTCCTTCGGCCGCACATGAACGACGGCCTTTCGTCGGTGGCCGATCTGATCTCGCTGGTCAGGTCGCAGCCGATCGGTGCCGTTATCGGCTCCACGCCGGCGATCATGGACGCACCATCGCTGGATCCGCCGCCAGATACTGATTACGGCTATTCGGATTCGGTGTCTGGTTTCGCCAAAACGTATGCAGACCGCCGCTCGATGATTTTCTTCGGCGGGAACGACGGCATGATCCACGCGTTGGATGCACGGACCGGCTACGAGGTGTGGGCCTTCATTCCCTACAACCTGCTGCCGAAGTTGCGGGCGCTGAAGGACGGCCAGCCCATCGACCAGTACCGACTACTTCGTGGACAGCTCGCCGAAGATCGCGGAGTTGAAGATCAACGGATCGTGGCGCAGCATGCTCTTCATCGGGGAGGGGCCCGGTGGAACGTTCTACCAGGCGTTCGACGTGACCGAATCCGGGATGGGCCTCGATCCGGCGGCCGACGATCTCGGAAGCGTCGCGACGATGATCGGGAAGTACGACACGCCGAACGAGTCCATCGTCTTCAAGTGGGCGTTCCCCGATTACGCGAGCTTCGATCCGACCTACACCGCGACGTTCGCTGTCAGCGATGGCACACCCGGGGGGCGGGTGCGGATGTACGGCGACCTGAAGCCCGGCGCGACTTCAGCGGAGAAGACCGTCGGTTACACCTGGTCCGACCCGGCCGTCGGTCCCCTCAACCTGGATCGCTCGATCAACGCTCTCATCGTCGGCTCGGGCTACTTTCCCGACATCGAGTCGGCGCTTCCCTCGCGCGGTGCCACCGCGCCGAAGGCGGGGAACGCCCTATACCTAATCAACCCGGATACCGGGCGGCTCCTGGGGAACGCGACCAACTGCACGGCGCTCTCGGGTGGCTCGGGAAGCGGCGTCGGCTGCGTGTCGATCGGTGATGGCAACAACCCCACGGCGCAGCGCAAGAACGCGCTCCAGGCCGACCCGACGGCGGCCGGCGACGCGATGAGCCACGTCGTCAACAAGGCCTATATCGGCGACATCGACGGCCGATACTGGCGATTCCGGTTCACCGATACCGGCAGTATCAGCGCCGACGAGATGACCAACACGTCGCAGCCGATCTACGCCTCATCGGCGCTGCTCTTCATCGGCAGCTCGGACGTGTACATGTTCTTTGCGACCGGCAGCGATCTGCTCGCCAGCTCGGCGCCCGGCGGCGTCGGCACCTTTGCCCTGTATTGGACTGAAGGACAACTGGCCGGGGAATGGCGCGACCGTCAAGTTCCAGCGCCCGCTGGCGACCGTCACCCACAACGCCCCCACGGGTCTCGCGACCGGCGAACGGCCGTCGACTTCTCCGTCGGTCGCGGGTGACATTGTTTTCTACACGACGACCACCGAGTTGGCGGCAGCGCCGTGCTCGGACTTCAGCGCCAAGCTGTACGGCCTGACCTACGTCGGAGGCGCCGCGTACGACGCCAACGCCAACGGCAAGATCGACAACAACGAGAGCCCCGTCGCCAAGGCCGTGGCCGGACGCGCCACGGCGCCGTTCATCGTCGACCAGCACCTGTACTTCGGCAGCACGTCGTCCAACGGTGCCAACCTCGAGGCGTTCGGCGATCCGGAGGACTTCAACAACGGCGTCGGGCAGGTCGGCGTGCGGATCCTTTCATGGCGCGAAATCCGGTAACGCCGCGCCGCCACTGGCGTGCGGGACCGGAGAAGACATCGCCGGCCAAGCCCCTTCGGGTGCTGCTCATCGCGATGGTCGGCCTGGCCGTCGTCGGTATCGCGGCGGCGTCGGTGACCCGCCGCGACACGCCGCCGAGCGCGTCGCTGCCGCTCGTCATTCCCACCGTCGGAGCTTCGACTGCGTCTGACGGTAGCGGCGCCACGGAGGCGTCCGCGCCAGTCGCGGCGCCCACGCCATTCATCGAGGCGGCGGCTGCCGGCTCTGTCGCGTACGGCGCCGGAGACTTTCCCGCGGCGCTCGCGCACTACCGTGAGGCCGTCGACAAGAATCCGAACGACGCCGAATCGCACAGCAACCTGGGGCAGGTGCTGGTCCGCTTGAACCAGGCGGAGGAGGCGCTGCCGCACTTCGACCGCGCCATCGCCCTGAATCCCGGCCGCTGGGCCTATCACTTCAATCGTGCGCGAGCGCTCGGCCTGCTCCAGCGCTGGGAGGAAGCCGTGGCCGGCTACCGCCAGGCGCAGCAGATCTATCCAGACGACTACGCGATCGCGTTCAATCTGGGCCAGGCCCTGCAGCGTAAGGGAGACGATGCGGCGGCGGTCGAGGAATACAAGCGCGCCGCGGCGCTGGACCCGAACGAGCCGTCATTCCAAATGGCCATCGGCATGACCTACGAGCGGCTCCAGAAGCGGGCCGAAGCCGCCGCCGCCTACACCGAAGCGGTGCGGCTCGCGCCGCAAGCACCCGACGCGGCGCGCGTTCGCGCGCGCATCGCCCAACTCACCGGCGGATCCTAGTTATCAGCAGCGATCGGGTAGCTAGCGGCGATGGTCTTAGCCGCGGATTTCGCGGATGGGACGGATCGCCGCTGATTCTGGACGGGTCGCGGCGCCGGCCTGCGGCCGGCGCTGAGAACGGGCATGCGCGCGTAAAAACAAGCCGCGGTCACATTCCGCGCGGTTTGTTTTTCCACGCGCACGCCCGTTCTGCCGCCCGAAGGGCGGCCGCGACCCTCGGGGCTGCCGCAAGCGGGGGTGCAGATCGGCGTGAATCCGCGGAGTATCAGCGTCATCCGCGGCAAGGCTCTATCCGTGCTCCGGTTCGCACTTCTTGCAATCTTCGTTGGCGATCGTTGTGGCAGATTCTGCAACGTTCCGCCGGTCACTCGCACACAGTCCCACTGAGAATCCCCGTTTTCCGCGGCCGCCGGTGACGGCGCGGCGCGTGCACTGGGTACGATCCATGCATGCCCGCGGATTCACGCTGGTCGAAGTCCTGATCGCGCTTGCGATCCTCGTCATCGCTGCGCTCGCAACGGTGCAGGTTCTGGTCGTCGCGGCCGCGGCGATGCACGACGCGCGAGTGCACACCTCCACCGCCATGCTTGCCGCGCAGCGCATGGAGCAGCTGCTGGCGCTCGACTGGGGCGCCGCGGAGCTGTCGCTGTCACCTTCGGACACGCTGGAAGCGAACGTGGCTGGGTACGTCGATTACCTCGATGGCGCCGGCGCGATACTCGGAACGTCCGTGACGCCACCAGCCGGGGCTGCGTTCGTTCGTCGGTGGGCAGTTGATCCGCACCCTGACAGTGGGGGAGAGACGATCGTGATTCGTATCCTCGTCCGGTCGCTGGCGGCCGACGCCGGCGGCAGGCGCGGCGGTCGTGGCGAGGCGCGCCTGGTCACGCTGCGCACGAGGGTCGCACGATGAAGAACCAGGCGGGTACGAGCGTGGTGGAACTGCTCGTGGCCAGCGGCATCATGCTGGCCGCCAGCGCCGCGGTCCTCACGCTCGTGAACCGCTCGGTCGCGCAGAGCCCGAGATGGAATGACGACGCCGATCTTCATCAGCGTGCCCGCGTGGCGGCGGAGGTGATCACCCGCGTGCTAAGCGCGGCCGGCGCCAGCGTTCCGAATGGCGCTCGCGTACCGGTGTTTCCCGCCATCGAGCCTCGACGGCGGTCGTCGTTCACGCCGTCCTCGTCGGCGGTCACGGTTCGTTACGCGCCGGAGGGGGGCGCCTGGTCAACGATCGCCGCGGACCTCTTGCCCGGCGACAGAGCCGTGGAGATTGCGGCCCCGTCGGGATGCCCGGCAGATGTGATCGCTTGCGGTTTCGAGGCGGCCGACACCGTCGCTGTCTTGGACGGAATGGGCGGCTGGCATTTGCTCGTGGTCGAGGGCGTGACACCGCCGACGCTTTCGATCGCGGACCGCGTGCCGGGGCGCACCGCGACTTTCCCGGCGGGCGCCACGCTGACCGAACTGGTCGAGACGTCGCTGTACTTCGACCGTCCAAGCGGTGTGTTGCGACAGGAGGGGCCAGGCGACGGAGATTTTCCACTGGTCGACCGCCTGGCCGATCTGCGGTTCGAGTTTCTCGGTGCCGGCGGGGCGCTCCCCCTATCCGCGCTCACCGATGGGCCGTTGTGCGGCAGCGGCTCTCTCGCGTACGACTGTGATGTGCGCCGCATTCGCGCCGTGCGCGCAGTCCTCAGAATTTCGCCAGTGCGCGCGGGCGATCCTGAACTGGGTGTCGTGGTTGACGTGTCACCGCGGAACATGCAGCGATGACCGCGACTAGACGCTCGCTCGACGAACGCGGCACAGCGCTCTTGCTCGCGCTTGGGTTGACGGCGATCCTCGGAGCCATCGCCGCCGTAGTCGCCGTCACGGCGCGCGCCGAGACCCTGATCGCCGGCCGGTTTCACCAGGCCCGCGAGGCCCATTACGCCGCCGAAGGAGCTCTCGCGCGCGCGCTCCAGGACCTGGCGTCCGCACCGGAATGGGACAGCGCCCTGGCCGGCGCGGCGTCTTCCTTTCGCGACGGGGATCCCGCCACACCTCCGGGAGGTGACCGGTGCGGACCGCTACGTGCTCTGTTGCGGGCCGGGCTCGGTGTCGGCGTCGATCCAGCAGGCAGGGAATGGAGGGTTGAGCTGGGGTGCCGATACACCTCAGTGGCGACTCTATGCGTGGGGGCCCGTGCGCTCCTGGCTACCGGCTGGTGTGCTCCTCGGCCCCTTCCACGTGGCCGTCTGGGTCGCCGACGACCCCTCGGACGGGGATGGCGATCCATTGATGGACGCCAACAGGGTCGTGGCTCTTTACAGCATTGCACTCGGTCCCGCCGGGGGCCGTCGTGCCGTGCGGGCAGTAGTGGGACGGCCCCGCGATGGGGCGGGCGCGCCGCTGCCCAGGGGCGTCCAAATGCTGTCGTGGCACGAGACTCGGTGGTAAAATAGAGGCGTTCATGCGCAGCAAAGGCACGGTGTTCGTCCTTCTTGCCGGGTTCGTCATGGCCCTGGCCGGCGCGAGCCTCGCGCACGCGCAGCAGTCCCAGTCGCTCGGCGAGATTGCCCGCCAGGAGCAGGAACGGCGCAAGGCATTGAAAGCGGGCGGCAAGGTGCTCTCGAATGCGGACCTGCCGAAGCCTACGTCCGCGTCGACGCCGAAGACCCTTCCGGAGACCGGCACCGCGAAGCCCGAAGCCGCTCAGCCGCCGGCGACGGCCAAGCCGCCGCAGGAAGAGCGCGACGAAGCGTGGTGGCGTCAGCGGATGGGGCAGCTGCGCGAGGAACTGCGCCGCAACGAGCTGTTTGCCGAAGCGCTGCAGACGCGCATCAACTCCCTCACGAACGATTTCGCCAGCCGAGACGATCCCTACCAGCGGGCGCGGATCGCCGAGGATCGCCAGAAGGCGATGGCCGAAATGGACCGCGTCAAGGGCGACCTCGACCTTCAGAAGAAGAAGATGCTCGAAGTCGAAGACGAGGCCCGACGTGCGGGTGTGCCGCCCGGCTGGCTCCGCTGACCCCGGTTTGAGTGGTACCTACCGCCCGCATTCTCATCGTCGAAGATAAAGACTCGCTCCGTACCATGCTCCGGCATGCGCTGGAGAGCGACGGTCACGAAATCCTCGAAGTCCGCGACCAGTCCGAAGCCACGCGCGCGCTGCAGGAACAGCAGCTGTCGCTCGTCTTGACGGATCTTCGTCTGCCCGAAGGGGATGGCTTCGGCGTGCTCCGCCTCGCCAAGGAGATCGACGACGAGATTCCGGTCATCGTCATGACGGCGTATGGGACGCTCGAAGACGCCGTGCGTGCGATGAAGGACGGGGCGCTCGATTTCCTCGCCAAGCCCGTCGATCCCGATCACTTGCAGCTGCTCGTTCGCCGCGCGCTCGAGCAGCGCCGCATCGTCAACGAGAACCTGCTGCTGAAAGAGGAACTCGCCGTCCGCCGCGGCGCGCCGCAACTGGTGGGCGAGGACCCGGCGCTGCGCAAGGTGTTTCAATCGTTGCAGCGCGCGGCGGCCACCGATACGACGGTGTTGATCGAGGGGGAGAGCGGGACGGGCAAGGAACTCTTCGCCCGGTCGCTCCACGCGCTGAGCGAACGCTCCACACAGCCGTTTGTCGCCATCAACTGCGCGGCGATTCCCGAGACGTTGCTGGAGACGGAGCTCTTCGGGCACGAAAAAGGGGCGTTCACGGGCGCCGTGGCGCGTAAGCCGGGCAAGTTCGAGATGGCGCACCGGGGCACGCTGTTCCTCGATGAAATCGGCGACCTGCCGCTGTCGCTGCAGGCCAAGATCCTGCGCGCGCTCGAGGAGAAGCGCTTCGAGCGCGTCGGCGGGACGGCCTCGGTGCAGGTGGACGTGCGGCTCGTGGCGGCGACCAACCGCGGGTTGCGCAACCAGGTCGCCGCGCGGCGATTTCGCGAGGATCTCTTCTTCCGGCTCTCGGTCTTCCCGATCGTCGTGCCGCCGCTGCGCGAGCGCAAGGGAGACATCATCCGGCTGGCGCGCTACTTCGTGGACCGCTTGTGCCGGGACATGAAGAAACGACCGTTGTCGCTGACGCCGGAAGCGATCATCACGCTGCAGGAATATCACTGGCCCGGCAACGTGCGCGAGCTGCAGAACTGCATCGAGCGCGCCGTGATCCTCGCGGAAGGGGACGCCATCCAGGCGCGGCATTTGAGCCTGTCGTTCGTGGACACGAGCGAAGCGCCGCCGCCTCCCGATGTGTGGGCGGAGTTCGATTTCTCAGGAACGCTCGTGGAAGTGACCCGCCGCGCGACCGCGGAGGTCGAGCGACGAAAGATTCAGCAAGTGCTGGCGGAGGCGGAAGGCAATCGCGGCCGCGCCGCGGAGCTCCTGGGGATCACGTTCAAGCAGCTGAACTCGAAACTCAAAGAACACCGCATCGAGTAGCCCGGCTGCTGCTAACAGTGGGGTGGCTTGGGCGACTCTAAAACTGCGAACTACGAAGTTCGAACTTCGAACCAGGGTTCAAGGTTCAAAGTTCAACTTCTCGTTCGTCGTTCGGAGTTCGGTTCGTAGTTTTAGAGTCGCTCGAATCACCCCATTGCTGATTCGAGCGTCACCGCGCAAGCCAATCCCACCAGGGCGCGCTCCAGCTCGGCACTGGTCACATCCGTAGCGATCTGGGTCGTGCCGATCGGTCCCGGGCAGCACGAAGTGTAGCGTTCCGGCGATCACCTTCTTGTCCCGTCCGGCAGCCTCGACGACCTGAGCGGCCTCGAGATCCGCGACCGCCGGCAGCGGCCCCATTGCGGCGATGAGCGCCGCCAGCGCCTGGCGATCGGCGTCCGGCATCACTCCACGCCTCACGCCGAGTTCCGCGGCGGCGAGCAACCCGTAGCCCACCGCCTCCCCGTGACGAAACCGGCGATACTTCGTGACCGCTTCGAGGGCGTGACCCACGGTGTGCCCAAGGTTCAGCACCCGGCGGGGACCTGATTCGCGCTCGTCGCGTTCGACGATCGACGCCTTGATCGTGCAGCACTCGGAGATCGTCGGCACCAGGGTGGCGACGTCGCGCGCGAAGAGCGCGTCGAGGCTGGTCGCGATCCTCTCGAAGAGCGGACGACTCGCGATCAACCCGTACTTCACGACTTCGTAGAGCCCGGCGCGGAACTCGCGGCGCGGCAACGTCGCGAGCAGCACGGGATCGACCAGGACGGCGGCCGGTTGATGAAAGGCGCCGATCAGGTTCTTGCCCATCGGGTGATTGACGCCCACCTTGCCGCCGATGGCGCTATCGACCTGCGCGAGCAGGGTGGTGGGGATCTGCACGAATGGCACCCCACGTAGAAACGTGGCCGCCGCGAAGCCGGCGATGTCGCCGAGCACCCCACCGCCGATCGCGACGATCGCGGACGCGCGATCGGCCTGCGCACGCACCAGCGCGTCGTACACGCGACCGACCGTGGCGACATGTTTGTAGCGCTCGCCGTCGGGCAAGAGGATGGGCTCTTCGTTGGTGACGGCGTGGAAGCGCTCGCCGTGCAGACGCCAGACCGTCGTGCTCGCGACGATGAAGCGGCGTCGTGGCAGCGTGATCGCGTTGAGCGACGCGCTGACACGTTCCGAGAGATTCGGAGCGATCTCCACCGGATACGAAGCGGATGCGGCACGCACCGTAAGGCGTTCAGATCCCGTTGGTGGGGAAGATGGCATCGGCGGCGGGTGGTAGGATAACAGGCAACTGCGTGGACCTTCACGCCGACTTTCTCATCATCGGCAGCGGCATCGCCGCACTCAGGGCGGCGGCGGAGCTGAGCGGCGCCGGCGACGTTCTCATTCTCACCAAGGCGGAGCCGGAAGAGGGCAACACTGGCTACGCGCAGGGCGGCATCGCGGCCGCAATCGGGCCCGACGATTCGCCGTCATTGCATCTGTCTGACACCCTGGCGGCAGGCGATGGCCTGTGCGATGAAGCCGCCGTGCGCGTGCTCGTCGAAGAAGGCCCGCGCTACGTGCGCGAGCTGATCGACTGGGGCGCGCGGTTCGACCGCGAAGAGAACGGCGAGCCCGCCCTCGCGATCGAAGGGGCGCACAGCGCGCGCCGGGTGTTGCACGCCAAGGACGCGACCGGCCGCGAGATCGGCCGTGCCCTCTGGCAGCGCGCGTCGGTACTGCCCGGCATCGCCGCGCACACCCACGCGCGTGTCGTCGACCTGACCGTCGAGGAGGGCGAATGCCGCGGCGCCTGCTTTCTCGATGCCTCCGGCGCGCAGCGCGAAGCGCGAGCCGGGGCCGTGTTGCTCGCCACCGGCGGCGCCGGCCAGGTGTATCGCGAGACGACCAATCCGGCTGTGGCGACGGGCGACGGCATCGCCATGGGTTTTCGGGCCGGCGCGACGGTCGCCGACCTCGAGTTCGTGCAGTTCCACCCCACGGCGCTGAAGGTCGAAGGACAGCCACGGTTCCTGTTGTCGGAAGCGTTGCGCGGCGAAGGCGCACGGTTGATCAACGCCGACGGGGAAGCGTTTGTCAGCCGCTACGAGAGCGCCGGCGACCTGGCGTCGCGCGATCGCGTGTCGCGGGCCATCGCGCGCGAGGAAGCGCGGACCGGGCGACCGGTGTATCTCTCGCTCCAGCAGCTCGATCCTGATTACGTGCATCGGCGATTCCCCCTCATCTCGGATGCGTGCCGCCGAGCGGGCCTCGACCTGGCGCGAGATCCGATTCCGGTCGGCCCGGCCGCGCACTATGTGATGGGGGGCGTGATGACCGATCTCGACGGCCGCACCTCGGTGCCAGGGCTGTTCGCGGCGGGTGAGGTCGCCTGCACCGGCGTCCACGGCGCCAACCGCCTGGCGAGCAACTCACTGCTCGAGGGGCTGGTGTTCGGGGCCCGGGCAGCACACGGGATGATCGATCGCAAGGGGAGGCGGACCACCGCGACCGACAGCTGCCGCACCGGCGCGCTGCGGGACGCCGCCGTGGACACCGCTGACATCCGCCGGCTGATGTGGGAGAAGGTCGGTCTCTTCCGCGAGCGAACCACGTTGCGCGAAGCGGTGGCACGGCTCGAAGAACTGTGGCAACCGCTGACGCGGCACCTTCGCAGCGACGGGCGCCTCGATTCGAACGGCTGGCGCGCCGCGAACCTGTTGACGGTCGCGCGGCTGATCGCGCGCGCCGCCGAACGCCGCCAGGAGAGCCGCGGCGCTCACTACCGCGACGATTTCCCCGCACGCGACGACGTAAAATGGAAGCGACGCATAACCGAGAGATTCGAAGGGACTGATGGCTGAGCAAGTAAAGGGCGGGAAGAAGGAAGCGGCGGTGACCGAGATCACGCCGCAATCGGAAGATTTTTCGCGGTGGTACCTGGACGTCGTGCGGCGGGCGGAACTCGCGGACTACACCGAGGTCAAGGGCTGCATGGCCATCCGGCCGTACGGCTACGCGATCTGGGAACTGATCCAGCAGGCGCTCGACAAGCGGTTCAAGGCGACCGGGCACGTCAACGCCTACTTCCCGCTGTTCATTCCCAAAAAACTGTTGATGCGCGAGGCGGAGCACGTCGAGGGCTTTTCGCCCCAGGTCGCCTGGGTCACCAAGGGGGGGGATGAGGAGCTCGAGGAGCCTCTCGCGATTCGCCCGACCTCCGAAGTCATCATCGGGACGCTCTACGCCAAGTGGATCCAGTCCTGGCGCGATCTTCCCGTCCTCATCAACCAGTGGGCGAACGTCGTCCGCTGGGAGAAGGTGACGCGGCCGTTCCTGCGCACGACCGAGTTCCTCTGGCAGGAAGGGCACACGGCCCACGAGACCGAGGCGGAAGCGCAGGAAGAGACGCTCAAGATCCTCGCGATCTACAAGGAGTTCGCGGAGACCGAACTCGCGATGCCAGTCGTGGACGGCCAGAAGAGCGAGAGCGAGAAGTTCGCCGGCGCATCGAAGACCTACTCGATCGAAGCGCTGATGGGTGACGGCCGCGCGCTGCAGGCCGGCACGTCGCACAACCTCGGGCAGAATTTCGCGAAGGCGTTCGACATCCAGTTCCAGGGGCGCGACAAGGTGCTCCAGCACGCGTGGACGACGTCGTGGGGCGTGTCGACGCGGCTGATCGGCGGCGTGATCATGACGCACGGCGACGACAGCGGCTTGATCCTGCCGCCGCGCGTGGCGCCGTATCAGGTCGTGATCGTGCCGATTCAGAAGGGCAACTGGCAGGAAACCGTGCTGCCGAAAGCGCGCGAACTGAAGGCCGACCTCGTCAACGCCGGCCTCCGCGTGATGCTCGACGACCGCGAAGCCTACACGCCGGGGTGGAAGTTCGCCGAGTGGGAAATGCGCGGCGTGCCGCTTCGGATCGAGATCGGTCCCAAGGACATCGAGAAGTCGCAGGTGATGGTCGCGCGCCGTGACACGCGCGAGAAATCGTCGCTGCCCATGGAGGGCATCGGGCCGCGAGCCTCGCAACTGCTCGACGAGATCCAGAAGGCGCTCTATGCGCGCGCCCTCAAATACCGCGAGGAGCACACGCAGCGCGTCTCCTCCTACGAGGAGTTCAAGGCGGTGATGGACGGCCGTCCCGGCTTCGTGATCGCCGCCTGGTGTGGCAGTGAAAAGTGCGAGGCGGAGATCAAGGCTGAGACCCAAGCCACCCTGCGCAACATCCCGTTCGGCTCCGAGCGAGTGGCAGGCGCCTGCGTCAAGTGCGGCGGAGCGTCATCGGTCGAAGCCTGGTTCGCGAAGGCCTACTGACAAGTTGTAGGCCGGGTCTTTAGACCCGGCGCGCGAGGAGTTTCGCGGAGGGTTTGCGTGAAAGCTTCTCGCGCTTGACGATCGCGTGGAACGCCGCCTCGAGCTGCTGACGCCAGCGCGGGTCCTGCGCGGAACGTTTGTGCGCGGCCGCGATGGCCGCCAGGCACGACTCGTCGCCGACCAGGTGCAGCGCCGTGAGGAACGTTGACGGCAGCGCGTCGGTCGCGGACTCCACGGTCTCCCTCAGGTCGTAAACAGCGATTCGGCTTCCGCGCAGCGCCAGCGCCTGGTGCAGCGCACCCCGCGCGGCGCGCCAGTCCGCCGCGGCGGCTTCCCCCGGATTCATTTCCCTGGTTCGTACGGCATCCACCAGCTTCTGCAACGTGCCGAGCGGGGCGGAGGCGGCCCGGAGTTGCACCGCTTCTCGAAGCGGACCGGCGGCATCCGGAAGCCGGCCTTCGGTCGCGTCCCGCCAGATGGCATCCACGGTGCGCCCATCCGGCGGGTTGCCGAGAATGCCCCCGATCCGGTCGCGCACCTCCGGCACGTCCTGCAGCGCATCGAACGCGGCCGCACGCACGCGCTGCTCGACCGTGGCGTCACACAGGATCGTCATCAACATGTCGAGTGATTCGGCGGAGACGTCGGCACTCGGGGATTGGACCAGCGGTCGGAGCGCGCCGGCGGCGGCGACGGCGACATCGGCGCCGTCCTGCAGGGCACGCCGGGCGAGAGGAATGGCGCGCGCGTCGCCGATCGCTTCGAGCACGCGCAGGATGCCGATCCTTGTCGCACGACTGGTCTCGGGTTCGGCGAATACCCCAGCGAGCCGGTCAACCGCCCGCGCGCCGATGACCGATAGCCGCGCCACGGCCCCCTCCCGCTTCACGTCGTCCGCCGCACCGAGAGACTCGATCAGCGTGCGAATCTCGGTGGTGGCCGACGGCTTGATCGACATGAATGTGGAGGATTGTACGTCCGCGCACCACCTCCGAGCCCTCCTGCAATGGCGCCTCACCCCCCGAAATTCGCAGCGACCGGATGGTAGCAGCGCTGGATTCACAGAAGATCAGAAGACCAGAAGACCTATGGGTTAAGAACCAGCAATGCCTCGGCTTTTGGCTCGTAAAGACCGAATAGCCGAATGTGGCCGAAAGTCGAACCGAATCGCTGTCCGAGCGCAGCGCACGACGCGGACGACGAGGGCGGCGCGACGGTTCAGTCGCCGCGTTTCTTCTCGGGCGTTGTCATGCTTTGGCCGTTCTTCGCCGTAGCTGACCGTGCGGATGCGGTCGGCGCCGATCCCGCGGCTCACCAGATACTCGCGCACGGAGCCGGCGCGCCGGTCGCCGAGCGCGATGTTGTACTCCGCCGTGCCGATGTTGCAGGTGTGCCCTTCGATGTCGATCCGCGCTTGCGGATCCTGCTGCATCGCCTTGACGGCTTCGTCCAGCGCGCGCGTGGCTTCGGGACGCAGCGAATAGCGGTCGAAATCGAAATGGACGTCCTCGAGTGTGGGGGCCACGATCGGGGCCGCGGGCCGCGTGACCGTGAGGGTCACGGCGTCAGTCGCACGAGCGCCGCGCCCGTCCTCGACTTCGACCGTCGCAATCACAGTCCCTTCCTGATCCGGCGCTGTCCACGGTGACGATGCCGTGGTCGGTGTCCCGAGCGAGCCGGCCGACACGCTCCAGCGATAAGTCAGCGGATCGCCGTCGGGATCGGCCGCCTGCGCGCTGAGCGCGGCCGATTGGCCGACCTGCACGCTGCACGGCTGGCACCGGGCCCGCACGGACGGCGGGCGATTCGCGGGCGCCACCTTCGGCGTCTCGACGGGCTTCGCGGGCGGAACGTACTTGCCGACGCCTGGGTGATACCCGATCCGGAACTGGAAGCCGAGCGCGTCGCCCGTCTCGTCCTCCGCGCCGAAGTCGCTGCGCCCGCTCACCCGCAGATTCCAATTGAGGCCGGCGCCCGCGAAGAGGCCGTTCGATCCCAGCCAGGTCAATCCCAGCGACGCATTGATGGGCCCCTTCTGCTCGGATTCGATCGGAATCGCGCCGATGACCTGTGCCTGTACGCCCCGGAACGTTGCGGTGTCGTCGAGGTACTGTTCGCCGTGGAGTTCCGCGGTGAGCCGCAGGTTCTTCCGCGTCGGCAGTGCCACCCCTGCGCCCCAGCGGATCCCGTTCGTGAGGTCGAACAACTCCGGATCGCCGCGGACGATGAACCCTCCGAACGCCGATAGCTCGATGCGCTCGTTGATCTCGGCCGAGACAATGCCGTCGAGTGCGAAATCCGCGCGGCCCGTTCCGGCGCCGTCATCGTCGTTCGCCGTGGGGATCTTCACCATGCCGCGGACGGCGAACGCCGCGGGCTTCTGGTGGCGCTGCGAGGCCAGGTTGATCTTCGCGCCGACCCAGAGGTCGCCGAGGTTGCTGCCCGACCAGCCGTCCCTCACGAAGGGATACTCGTTGACGACGCCCCCGAAGTCGCTGGTGCCAAAGAGCGGACGCACGTCGCGGTCGATGCGATTGACGACGGTGAAGGCGCCGAACAGCTCTACGCGGTCGCGCAGGCCGAGGCCGAAGGTCAGCGGCCAGTTCGAGACGTCGGTAAAGCCCTGCTCGTAATCGAAGTTGACGCGATACGCGCTGAGCGACCAGCGCTTTGCCGGAAGAATCTCGGCGGTGGGCACGAACCAGAGACCGGTGTCACCACTCGCGGTCGTCGTCGCCTGCCGCGTTTCTGTCGCCGTTTGCGCGGCGGCGCCTCCCGGCAAGACCAGCACGGCAAGCGAAAGAGCCAGCAGCTTTGTCGTCAGTCTCAAACTAAGCCTCAGCGACGTCTGGCTTCTTCTTTTTGGCAAAGATCCACGCGATGAAGATGCTGAAGACGTAGAGAACCAGCATCGGCCCTGCCATGAGCATCTGGGATGGAATGTCGCCGCCTGGGCTCAGCACAGCACCCAGGATGAAGATGATCAACACCGCGTATTTGATGTTCTTGATCAGGAACCCTGCGGTCACGACCCCCATCCGGGCCAGGAAGAAGACGACCGTCGGCATCTGGAAGATGACGCCAAAAGCGAGCACGACCCGCACGTAGAGCGCAAATGTCGGCCCGATTTTGGGCATCACCTGCACGAACCCGCCTTGCGCGAAGTTGATGAAGAACGTCCACGTATACGGAAACGCGATGTAGTGCGCGAAGGCGGCGCCGCCGATGAAAAACACCGACGCGAACAACACGAACGGAATGGCGAACCGCTTCTCGTGCGTGTAAAGCCCCGGCGAGATAAACAGCCAGAGCTGCCAGACGATGTAGGGGAGCGCGACGAACAGTCCCGAGAGGAGCCCGACCTTCAGATAGAGCATGAAGTATTCGGGAGCCTCGGTGGTGATGAAGGTGCCGCCAGGGGGCAGCGTTTGCTGCAGCGGGACGAAGACGAACGCGAACAGCTTGTCGAGGAAGAAGAAGGCCACGATCACGCCGACGAGAAGTGCCGCGACGCAGTGGATCAGGCGCCGGCGCAACTCGTCGAGGTGCTCGAGGAACGACATGCGTCCCTCCTCGAGAGGCTCGGGGTCGGTGAGTCGGATCTCTCTATCTTCGTCGTCGAGGCGACCCGGCGACTGGGTAGGGAAGGGCGCGAGCGCCATCGGCGTCGTTAGGCCTGGTGGTCTCCCGTGCCGCGCGGCACCGCGTCATCGACACGGGGTACGGCCGCGGGCTCGGGCGGACGCTGCCGCTGGGTGGAGCGTTCGTCCTCGATCCTGATTTCCTCGTCCAGGGTGTTTTGGAGCTCGTTCGAGGCTTTCTTGAATTCTTTCAGGCTTCGGCCCAGCGAACGGCCGAGCTCAGGGAGCTTCCGGGGCCCGAAGATGATCAAGGCGATCACCAAGATGATGATCAGCTCGGGCATCCCGATAGATCCGAACATAGGAAATCCTTGTAAAACCGTCAGTTAACGGGATTGCCCTCGAGGGTGCCCGCGTATGTCGATTATAGGACACCGCCGACCAACCCGGTCAAGCGTTGCCGTCCCCATTTTCGCCCCGAAGTCGTTGCCCGCGTGACACTTGGTCTGTTACGATGACTTTTATGCGGAGATCCCGAGTTTTCCCTGCGGCGCTGGTGACCGTGCTTTTGTCGGCGGTCCTGGGCGGCGTGTTCGGCAACAGCGTCGTCCAGTCGCAGGACGAGGTTACACAGCATTATCGCGTGTTTACCTTCGCGCTCGCGGCCGTCGAGCGCGACTACGTCGAGGAGCTGCCGTCCGATCGGCTCGTCTACGGCGCCATCGACGGCATGCTGAAGACGCTGGACCCGCACTCGAGCTTCTTCGATCCGAAGTCCTACGCGCAGATGCGCGAGCGCCAGCATGGCAGCTATTACGGGCTCGGCATCACGATCCAGGTCATCGACGGCGACATCACCGTCATGTCGATCTTCGAGGGGTCGCCGGCGTTCAAGCAGGGGCTGCGCCGGGGCGACGTGATCGCGAAGATCGAGTCCGAGGATACCAAGGGCTGGACGAGCGACCAGGCCGTCAAGAGACTCAAGGGACCCAAGGGCACGAAGGTCAACATCTCCCTGCGCCGTCGCGGCGCGGACGACCTGATCAACATGGATGTCGTGCGCGACGAGGTGAATATCACCACCGTCCGCGGCGCGTTCATGATCGACAAGGAAACCGGCTACGTGAAGCTCGCCGAGTTCTCGGAAACCTCCGATCGCGAGCTGGGCGCCGCGCTCGAGCAGTTGACCGCGCAAGGGCATGAAGCGTCTCGTGTTCGATCTCCGCGACAACCCCGGCGGCCTGCTCGACCAGGCGATTCGCATCGGGAACCGCTTCCTGCCGCAGGGGGAATTGATCGTTTACCAGCGCGGGCGCGCGGAGAATTCCGACCAGGAATACCGGGCGAGCGAGAAGACCGACTATGCGAATCTGCCGCTGATCGTGCTCGTGAACCGGAATAGCGCGAGCGCCTCCGAGATCGTTGCCGGTGCGCTCCAGGATCACGACCGTGCGGTGATCGTCGGCGAGACCACCTTCGGGAAGGCGCTCGTCCAGTCCGTCTATCGGATCTCCGAAGGCGCGGGCGTCGCGGTGACCACCGGCCGCTACTACACGCCGAGCGGCCGCCTGATTCAGCGACCGTGGGATGGCAGTTTCGACGAGTACCTGACCTACACGTGGCGCGATCAGAAGGAAGAGCAGCGCTCGAGCGCTGACCTGAAGTACACGGATGCGGGCCGCAAGGTGTACGGGGGTGGCGGCGTGCAGCCGGACAAGTTCCTCGCGGGGCCGATCGAAGGGTTCACCCCCACGCGCTTCGGCCGCATGCTCTATGGGCGCCAGACCTTCGCGAACTTCGCCGACCAGTACCAGGCCGCCGGCGACACCCGCCTCAGCGCGGCCAACAAGAACAAGAAACCCATCACGCGCGGGTTCGTGATCGACGACGCGATGATGGCCGCGTACCGCGCCTCGCTCGAGTCGCAGAAGATCAAGATCGAGGACGCGGCGTTCAAGGACGACGAAGCCTTTATCAAGGCGATGATCCACTACGAGATCGACCTCGCCCTGTTCGGCATCGACGAGGCCCGGAAGAACCTGATCTCGATGGATCCCCAGGCGCAGTTCGGCTACAAGCAGATCGCCGAAGCCGAGCGGATGACCGAAGTCGCCCGGGTCAGAACGAAGGGTGCGAAGTAAGCGATTAGGGCATTTGGTCGCTACATTTTGTGGCGATACTTTGCCCTTGCCCCTAGGTATAGGGGCTTGTTAGACTGACGACCGTTTCCGGCGCCAGGGGCCATCCTGCACGGCGGGGTGTGGCAGCCGGTACATTGGCTTGTCACGTCGTTACCACCAGAAATTTCATACGTGCGTGAAGCGATCCCAGCCGCTTCGGGAGCGAGAGTTGTCTCGTTCCTGAGGCGGCTTTTCAGTTTGTGGGCCATACACCATGCGTTTGAACCGAATCGAAATCGCCGGCTTCAAGAGCTTTCCCGACCGGTCTGAGCTGACATTCGACGAGGGCGTCACCGCCATCGTCGGGCCGAACGGTTGCGGCAAGAGCAACGTCGTCGACGCCCTGACCTGGGTCCTGGGGGAGCAGAGCGCCAAGAGCCTGCGCGGCGACCGCATGGAAGACGTGATTTTCGGCGGCAGCGACGCCCGGCGTCCGACAGCCACGGCAGAAGTTCGGCTGAAGCTATCGGGGGTCGCGGCGCGGGTGCCCCTGGCGCGGGATGGTGGCGGAACCCGCCCGATCGCCTTGTCCCCGGGGACGGAGCTGATGGGCGGCGTGGCGGTCGAGGAAGAGCCTCCGCTGATCGTCAAGGACGTCGAACTGATGCGGCGCCTCTATCGCTCGGGCGAGAGTGAGTACCTGATCGACGGCGAATCCTGCCGCCTCCGCGATGTGCAGGATCTGCTCATGGATGCGGGCCTGGGCATCAAGGCCTACGCGGTCATCGAGCAGGGAAAGATCGGTCAGATCCTGAGCGCCCGCCCCACCGATCGCCGGCAATTGATCGAAGAAGCGGCCGGGATCACGAAGTACAAGAGCCGGCGGCGTCAGGCCGAGCTCAAGCTCGAAGCCGCGCAACAGAACCTCACCCGCGTTGACGACATCATCTACGAGGTCGAGAAGCAGCGGGGCACGCTGAAGCGGCAGGCCGCCAAGGCGCGGCGCTACCGACGCCTGCGTGACGAGCTGCGGCGCTGGGAGAAGGTGCAGTTCGCCAATCGCTATCGCGTACTCGGCCAGACGATCGAGTCCGCACGCGCGCGACTGACCGACGCGCGCGTCCGTGAGGCCGCTGCCGCGGCCCACCTCGCGCAGATAGAAGCGACGCTCGAGCGGTTGCGCCTCGAACTGACCGAGGCCGACGGGAAGACGACGGCGGCACGGGAAGCCGCGCACGCGAGCGAGATGGCGATCGGCCGGCTCCAGCAGCAAATCGCCTTCGATAAGCAGCAGGTCGAGAACCTGGCGCGGACGGCTGCGGACATGGAGCAGGAAGTGGCGTCGCTGGACGCCCGTCGCGAGCCCGCACGGATCGAGCTCGAGGCCCGGCGCGATGCGCAGGCGAAAGCCGGCGCCGAGCGCGACGAAGCGGCCGAGCGGATGGCGGCCGAGGAATCGGTCTACGCCGATCTTCAGCGCAACATCATGGGCCTCGAGGCCGACGTTGAGGCCGCCCGCAGCGAAGTCTTTGCGGCCGTCAACGCCGCGACCGCGCTTCGCCATGCCACCGATCATGCTGCCGGGGCACGGATCCGAATCGTCGAGCAGTTGGGGAAACTCGAAGTCGAGAGCAACGACCTCCGGATGGAAGCCGAGCGCGCAGGCCGGGAACGCGCGGCTGCCGAAGAGGGGCTGTCCCGCGCCCGCGAGGCCATGGATGCGTTGCGTGTGGACCGGGCGCTTCGTGACACGGAGCTGGCCGGTGCGCGTGGAAGCCGCGAGGAGCTGACCCGCGAATTCCGCACCCGAGAGCACGATCTCGCCGGCCTCGCCGCTCGTCTGAAGTCGCTCGAGGAACTTGCGGCGGCGCGTGCCGAATACGGCGACGCGGCCCGCCTCGTCCTCGCAGAGGCCCCGACGGAGATCGCCCATCTCGGTTCGGTGGCCGACTATCTCGAGGTCGAGCCCGGCTTCGAGCGGGCGGTCGAAGCGTGCCTTGGCGACCTGCTCCAGCACATCGTCGTTCCCACGCACGCCCATGCGGCGGCCGGCCTGCGCTTCGCGGGCGCCAACGACGCCGGCCGAGTCGGGTTTGTCATCGCGGAAGGGGAGTGGGACGCCAGCATCGAGACGCCCATTCCTGGCCTGGTTGCCGTAGCGGACGTGGCACGTGCCACGGGGCCTTCCGCGGCATCCATCCGTACCGCGATCGGCAACGCCTGGATTGCGTCGAACACCGAGGCGGCACATGCCGCGTCGCGATCCATCAGCGGTCCGATTGCGACGCCTGAAGGGAACGTGTTCCGCGGGCCGCAGGTCGTTGAGGGGGGCTCACGCGCCGAGGCCCGGGGGATCCTCACCACCAAGCGCGAGATCAAGGAACTGCGCGAGCGCGCCGAAGTCGATCGCGCGCAGGTGGATCGGCTTAGGGAGCAGATTGCGGCGCTTGACGTCGTCATCGCGCAGGCCGAGTCCGCGATCGTGTCCATGCAGGGGGAACTGCACCGGCAGGAAAAGGCGATCGTCGGTTTCGAGTTGCAGGTCGGTACCGCTCGCGAAGCGTCGGAACGAGTGGCCCGGAAGCAGGAGCAGATCGGGGTTGAGCGGCGTTCCGCCGAAGAAGAGCTGCGCGTGCAGGAAGCCAGGCACGAAGAGGCCAGGGTCTCGATCGCCCGTATCGAGGTCGAGCAGCGCTCCGCCGATGAACAGCTGAATGTCGCCCAGCGCAAGCTGTTCGAAGCGCGTGAGGCGATGCAAGAGCAGGGACGGAAGACCGCCGAAGCCAAAGCTGCGCATGCAGCGCTCGTCGAACGGACCAGCGGTCTCGCCATCGAGATCCAGCGTCTCGAGGAGGCGTCGCGCGAGTTGGAGAATCGCCTCGACTCAAGGCGCGAAGACGTGCGCCGCGCCGAGGCGAGACGGCGCGAGTTGGCCGAAACGATCGTGACTTCGGAGACGCGGCTGACCGAGGACCTCAGGTCCTTCGACGAGCTGCGTGACCAGGTTCGGGTCGCCGACGAACAGTCGCAGGCGCTTCGCGCCTCGTTCGACGGACAAGAAGTGCACATCCGCGAGTCGCGGCGAGCCGTTGAGGGCATTCGCGCCGAAGTCGCGCGCCTCGACGTCGAGCGCGCCACGGCCGAATCCGACCTCACGCACCTGGCGTCGTCCAGCGTCGAGCTCGTGCAGGCGACGCTCGACGACGTGGCCACTGAAGTCGAGCAGTGGGAAGAGGCGGGGTTGCTTGCCGCGCCGAGGGCGGTCGACGACGCTCCAGACGCGGCGGAGCTGGAAGCCGAAGGCGGAACACCGACAGACGACCGCCGAAGGCGGCGATCTGGCCGCAGCTCGCCCGGAGGGCGAGCGAAGGCCGATGACACCGGACGAGATGGTGTCGGACCTGCGAGCGAAGGTCGAGAAGATGGGGGCGGTCAATATCCTGGCGATCGACCAGTTCGACGAACTGGAAACCCGCCACGCCTTCCTGACGACCCAGCGCAAGGATCTCGTCGATGCGATCGCCGCCACCGGAGAGGCGATCAAGAAGATCGACAAGACGACCAAGGAGCGCTTCCGCGAGGCCTTTACGGTCATTAACCAGAATTTCGAGGGCACTTTCACGACGCTCTTCGGTGGCGGGCGCGCGGGCCTGATCCTGCTCGACGAAAACGACCAGCTCGAAAGCGGCATCGACATCATCGCGCAGCCCCCCGGCAAGCGGCTCCAGAGCGTCCAGCTTCTTTCGGGTGGCGAAAAGGCGCTGACCGCCATGGCGCTGATGTTCGCCATCTTCAAGTACCGCCCGAGTCCTTTCTGCCTGCTGGACGAGATCGACGCGCCGCTCGACGACGCAAACATCGGCCGCTTCGTCGAGATGCTGCAGGGGATGCAGGATCACACGCAGTTCATCCTCATCACGCACAACCGCAAGACGATGGAGATCGCGAATCGCCTTTACGGGGTGACTATGGAGGAACCGGGTGTGTCCAAACTCATTTCAATCCAGCTGAACTGAGGCAGGGTGCTGGATCGCTCAGCAAGTGCCAAGACTTCAGAGCTGCTCAAACTCCAGCAAAGCGTCCCTAGCATTTGGAGTTTGGCACATTTAGAATTGATCCGTGAACGAACCCAAGTCGGCTCGCTATCATCGGGCGAAGCGGCGAGCGGGAGCTGTTTCCCTCCTGTGGGGAATCGTGCTGCTGGGAGGCATGGCGTGGCTGCGCCCGTCGCTGCCCATCTGGCTCTACGTGCTCGGGCTCGCGGCCATGCACGAGACGGTCGCACTGCCGGTCGCGTTCTATCGCACGTTCGTTCTGGAGCGCCGGTACGAGCTGTCGAACGAGCCGTTTTCAACCTGGCTCTACGACCATCTCAAGGCATTCGCAATCGCGACGACCCTGGCGGTGGTCGCCGCCGAAGGCGTTTACGCTCTCATCCGCTGGATGCCGAACTATTGGTGGGTGGCTGCCGCCGTCGCGGCCACGACCGTTACCGTCGCGCTCGCGCGGCTGGCGCCCATCGTCCTGTTGCCGCTGTTCTACAGGTTCACCCCGCTGCAACAGCCGGATCTGACCGAGCGCCTCGTGTCGCTCTCGAAGCGCGCCGGCGTGCCGGTGCTCGGGGTGTTTGAGTGGGGATTAGGGGCAAAGACGAAACGCGCGAACGCCGCGCTCGTGGGCGTCGGCGCGACACGGCGCATTCTGCTGTCGGACACGCTACTCGCTGAGTACACCGCCGACGAGATCGAAGTCATCCTGGCCCACGAGCTCGGGCACCACGTTCACTACGACATCCCAAAGGGGCTGGCGATGGAATTCGCGGTGCTGCTGGCGTCGTTCTACACCGCGTCGAAGGCCTTCGTCGCGGTGGGGATCGCAGGACCTGCCGACGCCGCAGGTTTGCCGATCCTGCTGCTCTCGCTCGGAGCCGTCTCGTTACTCGCGACCCCGGTGCTTCACGCCGTCTCGCGCCTGAACGAACGGCGCGCCGATCGTTTTGCGCTGGCCATGACGGCCGGGCACGACGCCTTCATCAGCGCTATGCGCCGGCTGGGATCTCAGAATTTGATCGAGGAGAAGCCTTCACGCCGTACCGTGTGGTTCTTCCACACACACCCGCCGGTCGAGGATCGGATTGCGGCGGCGCGGCTGGTGCAGGACTGAAGTCCTGCGCTACTTGACGTGGAGCGAACCGCGCATGCGTTTGCAGCGGTCGTCTTGCGTGAGGTTGCAGAAGAAGGGGTACTCGCCCGGTCGATCGGCGCGGAACTCGAACGTGACGGTCTGACCCTGGCCCGCCCGCTTGGCGATGCGATACTCGTCGATCGTGAAGCTGTGCGCCATGTCGACGGCGGTAAAGGTGACCTTGACGATCTCGTCTTTCTGCACCTCGATCGAGGCGGGCGAGAACGCATAACCGTCCCCGCGCACGGTCACCTCGCGGACCTGCGGCGTCCTGGCCGAGGCCGTCATCACGACCAGGGCAGCGGCGAGAACGACCCCGCTGCCCCAGACGATGTTCCTGGACTTACTCATGTCTGTCTTTAAGACGCGGTCCCAAGCTCGTTGGTTGGACGAGCTTATGCCGGCGTCGGTTTCTTGCTGTCCTCGGGGTTGAGCAGCGCCTTACGGCTGAGTCGAATCTTGCCTGATGGGTCGATATTGATGACCTTCACCATGACCTGATCGCCTTCCTTCAGCTCGTCCCTGACGTCTTTCACCCGGTAGTGAGCGATTTCAGAAACGTGCAGCAGGCCATCGAGCCCCGGCATGATCTCGACGAAGGCACCGAAATCCGTGATCCGCTGGACTTTCCCCATGTAGGTCTTGTTAATCTCGGGCGTCGCGGTCAGTTCCTGGATGATGCTGATCGCCTTCTGCGCCGAGGCCTCATCGGCCGAAGCGACGTTGACGCGGCCATCGTCTTCCACGTCGATCTTCACGCCGGTCCGCTCGATGATGCTGCGGATCATCTTGCCTCCCGGCCCGATGACGTCGCGGATCTTGTCCACCGGGATGCGGATCGTCACGATGCGCGGCGCGTAGGCCGACACGTTCGAGCGCGATTCACGCAGCGTCGCCAGCATCTTGTCGAGGATGAAGAGCCGCCCGACGCGTGCCTGCTCGAGCGCCTTGCGCATGATCTCCATGGTGATGCCGGAGACCTTGATGTCCATCTGCAGGGCGGTGATCCCGGTCGCGGTGCCGGCGACCTTGAAGTCCATGTCGCCGTAGTGATCTTCCGCACCGGCGATGTCGGACAGGATCGCGAACTTGCCGCTCGCGTCGTCCATGATCAGGCCCATCGCCATGCCGGCGACCGGCGCCTTGAGCGGCACGCCGGCATCCATCATGGCCAGTGTCCCGCCGCACACCGAGGCCATCGACGACGATCCGTTGGACTCGAGGATGTCGGAGACGATGCGGACGGTATAGGGGAACTGTTCTTCCGAAGGCATCATCGGCTGCAGCGCGCGCTCGGCGAGGGCGCCATGGCCGATTTCGCGACGGCCGGGGCCGCGCAGGAACTGGACCTCGCCGACCGAGAACGGCGGGAAGTTGTAGTGGAGCATGAAGCGCTTCCACTGTTCGCCGTCCATGGTCTCGATTTTCTGCTGGTCGTCGGCGGTGCCAAGGGTCGCGGTGACCAGCGCCTGCGTTTCGCCGCGCTGGAACACGGACGATCCGTGCGTTCTCGGCAGCATGCCGACTTCGATGCTGATCGCGCGGATCTGGTCGAACGAACGACCGTCGAGACGCTTGCCGCGCTCGAGCGCTTCGTCGCGCATGACCTTTTCCTTCAGCTCTTTGAAGATCGACTTCGCGTCGCTGCGGCGCTCGATCTCGGCGTCCGGAATGCTGGCGATCAGGTCGGCGAGCACCTGATCCACCGTCGTGTAGTTGGTCAGCTTGTCCTGGATCCGCATCGCGTCGGCGAGGGGCCCGTACGCCTTCTCCTCGACTTCGCGGTAGAACTCCTTGCCGATCTCCTTGACCTTGACCTCGGTCTTCTTCTTTCCGGCCTGGGCCGCCAGCGCGTCGATGCCGGCGATGATGTCTTTGATCGCCGCGTGCGCCTTCTCGAGCGCCTGCACGACGTCCTCTTCGGTGACTTCCTTGGCCCCGGCTTCGACCATCACGATCGCGTCCTTGCTTCCGGCGACGATCAGGTCGAGGCGGCTTTCCTTGCGCTGGGCGAAGGTCGGATTGATGATGAATTCACCATTCACCAGGCCGACGCGGACGCCGGCGATCGTGCGCGTGAAGGGGATGCCCGACAGCGCCAGCGCGGCGGAGGCGCCGGTGATGGCGAGCACGTCGGAATCGTGTTCGGTGTCGGCCGAGAGCACCAGTGCGATGACCTGGGTCTCGCGGCGCCAGCCGTTGGGGAACAGGGGCCGGATCGGACGATCGATCAAACGGCTCGTGAGCACTTCCTTCTCGGTCGGCTTGCCTTCGCGCTTGAAGAAGCCGCCCGGGATCCGCCCGGAGGCGTAGGTGTATTCCTTGTAGTCGACCGTCAGGGGGAGGAAGTCGATTCCCTCGCGCGGGTTCGCCGCGGCGCAGGCCGTGACGAGCACCATCGTGTCGCCGGAGCGAACGACCACGGATCCATCCGCCTGCTTGGCCAGGCGTCCCGTTTCAATCGAGATGGTCCTGCCGCCAACTGAAATTTCGCGTGTATGCATCATGTCTCTCTATCTCTTCTTGTAGCTGCGCCAGCTTCCAGGGGTGCTGAAACACGACGACGCCCGACCGAAGTGGGTCGGGCGTCAGGAGTTGCGGGTTACTTGCGGATGCCCAGGCGCTTGATCAGCTCCGCGTAGCGCTCTGTGTCCTTGCCCTTCAGATAATCGAGCAGGCGGCGGCGCTGGCCAACGAGCTTGAGGAGCCCGCGGCGCGAGTGGTGATCCTTTGCGTGGGTCTTGAAATGTTCCGTCAGGTAGTTGATGCGCTCGCTGAGGAGTGCGACCTGGACTTCCGGGGAACCCGTATCGGCCGTGTGAGTCTTGTAAGTGCCGATGATTTCCGTCTTGCGATCCTTGTTGAATGCCACGTGGGTGCTACCTCCACGTACGGTCCAGGAACTGCGCGGAATGCGCCGCACCAGACCGCCGTAATGCCAATAAGATCAATATTTTACACCAGAACAACAGCGGGGCGCAAAAGCCCGTCGCCCGAGGCGTTGGCGATCGCCAGCAGCCGGCCGGTGTCGTCGAGGAGACGAACCTTGCCCTCCGAGATCGGGTGCCCGTCCTGGGCGAATTCCGCGGGGCTGACCCAGTTGCCGTGCGAAACCCGGCTGGTGCCCCGTTCGTTCAGCCGGACGCTCGGGATCTCGGGAAGCAGCCGCTCCATCGGGATCAGGCGCCCTTCGGCGTCCGTCCCCTCGGCTTCCAACTGGTCGAGCGGGACCGCGCCGTCCAGCCCAAAAGCGCCCGCCGCGGTTCGCCGCAGCGCTTCGAGGTGCGCCCCGCACCCCAGTTTCTCACCGAGCTCATGCGCCAGGGACCGGACGTAGAACCCCGCCGAAACCGTGAGACGCAGCCTGACCAGACCGTCGTCAAACCCGAGCAACGAGAGGTCGTGTACGGTGACGCGCACCGGGGCCGGTTCAACCGGCCGGTCACGGCGGGCGAGGCGATGCGCCGCTATCCCACCGATCTTCTTCGCCGAGTAGGTAGGCGGCGTCTGCATGAACTCCCCACGAAACGCTTCAAGGGCCGCTTCCACCTGTCCCCTGTTGGATATCCGGCGCAGGCGGAGGCGCGAGTCCGGCAGCCATCCGCTCCGCCGCATCGTAGCTGTCGGTCGCGCAGCCGAGCCGCACGCCCGCGTCGTACGACTTGCGGTCTGACGACAGCAGGGACGCCAGTCGCGTCGCCCGCCCGATCACGAGCGGCAGGACGCCGGTGGCCATGGGATCCAACGTGCCGGTATGACCAACCCGCTTGGTGTGCAACACCCGCCGCACGCGCGCCACCACGTCGTGCGACGTCGGGCCTGACGGCTTGTCGACGATGAGGACGCCGTCAATTCCCAAATTCCAAACTCCAAACTCCAAATTCCCAAACTCCAAATTCCAAAACTCTTTGGAGTTTGGGGTTTGAGTTTTGGAGTTGTTACGAGGGTCGACTCTGCAGGCCGCTGCGAATGGCCTCGACCATTCGTCCAATGATCTCGTCCTTGACGTCGGTGACTCTCCCCGAGGCGGTGAAGCCGGCGGCGTTCTTGTGGCCGCCGCCGCCGTAGGCGGCCGCGACCTGGCGCACGTCGACGTCGTACTTCGACCGCATGCTCACACGCACTTGTTCGTCGTCGCCGATCTTGAAGAACACGACCGCCTGGATCTCGCGCGCCGTGAGCGGCAGGTTGATCAACCCTTCGGTGTCGTTGTGGGTGCTGCCCGTGGACTGCAGCATCTCGTCGTCGAGGTGCATGACGGCGAGCCGCCCGTCGTCGACCAGTTCCATGTCGTCGAGCAGCGCCCCGATCAGCTTCAACTTGCCAAAGCTATTGCTGTCGAACACGCGGCGCGCCATGACGGCAGGATTGACGCCGGCGTCCACGCACTGCCGGCAGATGTCGAAGGTCCGCGGTGTGATGTTCGAGTGGTGAAACGATCCGGTGTCGGTCAGGATCGCGAGGTAGATGTGCGTCGCGATCTCGGTCGTCAGCGGCACGCCGAGCGCGCGGATGACGTCGAACACCATCTCTCCACAGGCGGCCGCCGACAGGTCGTACCAGTTGATCGCGCCGTACATGCGGTTGCCCGCATGGTGGTCGATGTTGATGATGAACTGCCCCTCGAGCCCCGCGACGCCGGTTCGCGAGAGGTCGCTGCACTCCATCACGATCACGGCATCGACGTCAGGGCGCTCAACGGCCGCGGCGATCTCGATCCGGTCCATACCGGGAAACTCCTGGTAGTGCTCCGGCGCCGGGTCGGCATTGACGATGCGGGCGGTTTTCCCGAGGGCGTCGAGCGCAAACGCCATGGCCAGCTGAGAGCCGATGGAATCGCCGTCGGGGCGGGCATGGGAGGTGATTAAGAACCGCTGCCGGCTGTGAATCGCCTGGCGAATCGTCTCGAGCTCAGTGCTTGTCGTCGTCTGGTTCATCGGCTCCGGCTACGAGGTCGTTGAGGTGAGGGTTGGCGGCGCGCTCGGCCTGGATGTCGAGCATGATCTTTTCGATCCGGTCCTGCCGCTCGATACTCTCGTCGTAGAAGAACTCGAGCGTCGGCACGGTCTTGAGCCGCACGCGCTGGCCGACCTGGCGGCGCAGGAACGGCGTCGCCCGCCCCAGCGCGCGCTGCGTGTCCTGGCGCGCTTTCGCGTCGCCAATGATCGTGTAGTAGACCCGCGCGTTCTGCAGGTCGGGGGTCATCTTGACCTGCGTAAGGGTGACGAAGCCGATGCCGGGGTCGTGGACCTCTCTCGCGAGGAGCTCTGAGAGTTCTTTGCGGATTTGTTCTCCGACGCGCTCCGGACGTGATCCCTGCGCCATGTCAAGGGAGAATGGAAAAGGGAGAAGGGAAAAAGGAAAAGGGAGAAGGGAAAAAGGTTCTGGCAGTCTCGGGGAAACGTTTTCCCTTATCCATTTTCCCTTCTCCCTTGATCGAGTCGCTCAAACCAGCTAGACGGTCGTAGCAGCAACGCGCTCGTTCACAAACACTTCGATGATGTCGCCGACCTTCAGGTCGTTGTATTTCTCGAAGCCAATACCGCACTCGAAACCGGACTTGACCTCCGACACGTCGTCCTTGAAGCGGCGCAACGAGCCGATCTTGCCTTCGTAGACGACGACGTTGTCGCGCAGCAGCCGTGCCTGCGTGTCGCCCGAACGGGTAATCCGGCCTTCGGTGACCATGCAGCCCGCGATGGTCCCGAACTTCGGCACCTTGAACGTCTCTCGCACCTGCGCGGCGCCGACGCGCACCTCGCGGAACGTCGGGTCGAGCAGCCCGCTCATCGCGTTCTTCATCTCGTCCACGACGTTGTAGATGACCGAGTGGAGGCGCACATCGACCTTCTCGCGCTCGGCCACGTCGCCGGCGTTACGGTCCGGCCGCACGTTGAACCCGATGATGATCGCGTTGGACGCGGTCGCCAGCAGCACGTCGGACTCGTTGATGGCGCCGACGCCGCTGTGAATGATGCGAACTTTGACCTTGTCGTCGCTCAGTTTAGTCAGCGTGTCGCCGAGCACTTCTGAAGAGCCCTGCACGTCTGCCTTGATGATGATCGGCAGTTCCTTCATGCCGCCTTCGGCAATCTGGGCCTGCAGCGATTCGAGGGTGAGCCGGCTGCCGCGGCTGCCGAGCGCCTTCTCTTTCGCCTGCGACTGACGGAAAGTCGCGATCTGACGCGCCTTCGCGGCGTCGGTCAGCGCCTGGAACGGGTCGCCGGGTACGGGCAGCCCGCCGAGACCGAGCACTTCCACCGGCGTCGCCGGGGGGGCGGCCTTGATCTGGCGGCCGCGATCGTCGATCAACGCGCGTACTTTACCGACGATGGTGCCGGCGATGAGCGTATCGCCGACGCGCAGCGTGCCGTCCTGCACCAGGATCGTGGCGACCGGCCCGCGGCCTTTGTCGAGCTTCGCTTCGAGCACCGTGCCCGAGGCGTTGCGCTTCGGATTGGCTTTGAGGTCGCTGATCTCGGTGACGAGCAGGACCATCTCGAGCAGCAACTCGAGGTTCTTTTTCTGCTTGGCCGACACCTCGACCATGACGGTGTCGCCGCCCCACGCTTCCGGCGTGAGACCGAGATCCGACAGCTCTTTCTTGACCAGCTCAGGGTTCGCGTTCGGCTTGTCGATCTTGTTGATCGCGACGAGGATCGGAACCCCCGCCGCTTTCGCATGATCGATCGCTTCCTTCGTCTGCGGCATGACGCCGTCGTCAGCCGCGACGACGAGCACGACGACGTCCGTGACGCGGGCGCCGCGGGCGCGCATCATCGTGAACGCCTCGTGACCGGGGGTGTCGAGGAACACGACGTTGCGGTCGTTCACGTTCACGGCGTAGGCGCCGATGTGCTGCGTGATGCCGCCGGCCTCCCGCTCGGCCACGCGTGCCGAACGGATCGCGTCGAGCAGCGTCGTCTTGCCGTGGTCGACGTGGCCCATGACCGTGACGACCGGGGCGCGCGTGACCCTGTCGGCCTCGTTCACGTCCTCGGCTTCGACCTGCAACATCTCCTCTTCGAAGCTCTGCATCTTGACGTCGGCGCCGAACTCGCGCGCCACCATCGCGGCGGTCTCGTTGTCGAGCGTGCTGTTGATCGTCATCATCAGACGGCGATCCATCAGCTTCTTGAGGATGTCCTTCGCCTTCACGTCCAGTTTCGTCGCCAGGTCGGCGACCGTCATCCCCTCAGCGAGGGTGATCGTGCGCGTGACTGGTGGCGGCGCGGAAGGCGCCTGGGGCATGGCGGGCGGGCGTGGACCTTCGCGGCGCGCGCCGCCGCCCGGCCGCGACGGGCGCGGAGGGGGCGGACGATAACCTGGCGCTCCACCCGGACGCGGTGGCTGCGACGGGCGAACTGGCTGCGACGGCAGCGGACGTGGCCCGCCCATAGGCGCCTGCGGTCGCTGCAACCCGGGCGATGGGCGCTGCGGCGGACGGCTCGCTGGCGCCGGCGAACCCGGCCGCGTGCCCGCTGGACGACTGAGATTCCCCGTGGGCGCCTGCGGCGGAGCGGCCGCCGGCACGGGTGGGCGCACGAGCATGGGGCGCCGCGGCGGCGCCGGCGGCGCCTGACCGGTCTTGGGATCCTCGACGCGAAGCCGCAACGTCGGTGGCACGAGGCGCCCGGTGTGGGAAACCACAGGACGAGACGGGGTAGCCGGCTGCGGCGATGCGGCGGCCGCGGCGGGCTGGTGCGGTTGTGATGGTACCGGCGACTCGGCGCGTTCCGCTTCCGAAGCGTGCGCGGCCGCGGCCGGTTCTTCTGCGCCCAGACCCTGGGTCGACGCGGCAGCGGGGGCCTCGACCGCCGATGGCTCCTCGACGGCGGCCGGCGGTTCTGGCGCCGGAGCCACATCCTCGACGAAGGTTGGCGTCATCGGCGCTGGCACGAGCACTGGTTCCGGCGCGGCCGGCGGCGCAGCGGCTTCGCCCGGCACGATCGGGACGATGGGCTTCGCCGTTTTCACCAGGCGCGGGGGCGGCAGTGCCGGCGTGGCCGGCTTTGGCGGCTCGGCCTTGCCGGCCGGCTTCTTCCCCTTCACGGGCGCCGGGGTGTCGGCAAACGACGCATTCGACGGCACGTTCAGGCCGCGCTGGCGCGCCATCCGTGAGACGAACTCGCGCGCGACGACCTCTTCGATCGTGCTCGACGCGCTCTTCACTTCGATGCCGTGATCGCGCTTGAGCAGCGCGATGACTTCCTGGCTCGTCGTGTTGAGCAGCTCCGCGACTTTATAAATCCGGACTGTTGCCATTCAGTTTTTGAGGTCCTACTTCTCAGTCGTCTCGTCGTTATCCGCCGCGACAATCTCTCCCGCTGTTTCAGCGGCTTCGGCCGTTGCCGCCTGCGCGTCCGCTTCCGCCTCCGCTGAAGCTACGGCGGACAAGTCCGCCTCCGCTGAAGCTTCCGCCTCCGCGCTTTGCGCTACGGCGGACAAGTCGGCGGACAAGTCGGCGTCCAAGGGTGTTTCGGCGGCCAAGACCGGCGCTTCCGCCGATTCGCCACCCTCCGCCTCCGCCACGGCTTCCGCCTCCGCTGAAGCTCCGGCGGACAAGTCGGTGGACGAGTCCGCCGCCACTTCCAGCTCGCCGAACTGGAGTTCGACTTCCTTGCGCTTTTCTTCTTCGCTCTTGATGTCGATCTTCCAGCCGGTCAGCTTCGCGGCGAGGCGCACGTTCTGCCCCTTCTTGCCGATCGCCAGCGACAACTGCTTGTCTTCGACGATCACTTCCATGACTTTCTCGGCATCGTCCACGATCGAGACACGCTGCACCTTCGCCGGGCTGATGGCGTTGGTCACGAACAGGATCGGGTCCTCCGACCATTCGACGATGTCGATCTTTTCGCCGCGCAGCTCGCGGATGATCGACTGGACGCGCGTGCCCTTCATGCCGACGCAGGCGCCGACCGGATCGACGTCGCGCTCGCGCGAATAGACCGCGACCTTGGCGCGATCGCCGGCTTCGCGGACGGCGCCGCGGATGATGACCGTCCCGTCGTAGATTTCCGGCACTTCCTGCTCGAACAGCTTGATCAGCAGGGCGGGATCGGTCCGCGAGAGGACGATCTGCGGCCCCTTCGCGCTCCGGTTCACCCCGCGGATGACCGCCCGGACGCGGTCGCTGACGTTGTAGTTCTCGGCGCGCGACTGTTCTTTGCGCGGCAACTGCGATTCGACGCGTCCGAGCTCCACGATGATGTCGCCGTTCTCGAAGCGCTTGACGATGCCGTTGACCACTTCGCCGATGCGCTGGCTGTATTCGGCGTAAACGTTCTCGCGCTCCGCTTCGCGGACCTTCTGGAAGATCACCTGTTTCGCCGTTTGCGCGGCGATGCGACCGAGATCCTCCGTGGGACGGGGGAATTCGATCTCCATGTCCACTTCCGCCTCGTCGCCGTAGAGCTGTTGCGCCTCGGACAGCGAGATCTGGGTGGACGGATCGGTGACCTCGTCAACGATGCGCTTGACGGCGTAGAGCTCGAGCTGCCCGCTGTCGGTGTTGAACCGCGCGCGCAGGGCTTCGCTCTTGTAGCGCTTGCGCGCCGCCGCTTCCAGCGCGTCCTGGACGGCGTTGATGATGATCTCCGGCTCGACCCCTTTTTCCTTGGCGATCGCGTCGATCTGCTGCAGCAACGGATTCACAGTAGCCATGTGTACAACACGTCCCTAAAACTCGACCACGAGCTGCGCGCGCTTGACCTGCGCGAACGGCACGCGATGCGTCCGGCGTCCCTCTTCCAGGATGACGTGGCCATCCTCAATCCCGTGCAGCCGGCCTGAAAACGCCGACTGCCCGTCGATCGGTTCGGTCGAAACCACCTTGGCCAGTCGTCCCGCGAACCGCCGGTAATCTGCCTCGTGTCTCAGCGGCCGATCGAGCCCCGGGGACGACACCTCCAGGGTGTACTCCCCGGCGAGCGCCGGCTCGCCCATTTCTTCTTCTTCGACGTCGAGCAGCGCGCTCAGGTCGTGGCTGACGCGCTGGCATTCCGCAATGCCCACCGCATCCTCCGGCCGCTCGATCCGCCCGCTGTCGGGCCGGTCGATGACTACGCGCAGCACCGTTCCAATCGATTCCCGACGGAGCTGGACGTCGAACACCTCAAGGCCGTGACTCGCCGCGACCCGTTGGGCCGCCGAGCGAATCCGTTCGGTCCCTGCGCTGCGCGCCGTAATGTCCCCCTAAAAACAAAAAGTGGGCCTAGGCCCACTCTCGGGTATTTCCTTCGAAGTGCCGCCCATAAATATAGCACGTACATTTATGGGCTAAGTGGTGCCGCCACCAAGTCGTAGTCGCGCGAGCCAACGATTCGAGCCTGGATGAGGTCGCCAGGCGCGTAAAGGCTGGGGTCGCAGTCGGTCAGGATCACCAGCGGATCGATGTCCGGGGCCTGGCCCTCCAGCCGTCCCTGAAGCACCAGCTCATGTTCGGGCGATGGCCCGTCGACGAGCACCCGTACCACCCGCCCGACCTTGCCTTTCTGCGCCCGCGCGACGATTTTCTTTTGCCGCGCCATCAGGGCGTTGCGACGCTTCCGTTTAATCGCCGCCGGCACGTCGTCGGCAGTCACGAACGCCCGCGTCCCTTCTTCGTGCGAATACGTGAACACCCCGACGTGATCGAACTCGACGTCCGAGATGAACTGCTCGAGCTCGCCGAATTCCGCCTCCGTCTCGCCCGGGAAGCCCACGATGAAGGTCGTCCGAAGCGTCACGTCCGGCACCGTCCGCCGGATGCGCTCGAGCAACTTGTCGTACGTCTTGCGATCGCCGGGCCGACGCATCCGCTTGAGCACTGACGCCGATGCGTGCTGCAGCGGCAGATCGATGTAGCGGCACACCTTCTCGCACTCCGCCATCGCCGCGAGGACGTCATCGGTGATGGTGGTCGGATAGAGGTAGAGCAGCCGGATCCATTCGAGCCCTTCGACCTCGTTCAGCTCGCGCAGCAAGCGCGCCAGCGCTCCACGCTCTCCCTTGTCGATGCCGTAAAACGTCGTGTCCTGCGAGATGAGGAGCAGTTCCTTCACGCCGCGCGCTGCCAGCGACCGCGCCTCGCGCACGATGGACTGCGCGTCGCGGCTGCGGAACTTGCCTCGCAGTGTGGGGATGATGCAGAACGCACAGGTGTAGTCGCAGCCCTCGGCGACCTTCACGTACGCAAAGTGCCTCGGCGTCGTGAGCAGCCGTGGTGTCTCGGCATCGTAGAGATACGTCGGAAGACCGCTGTTCGCTGTTCGCTGCTCGCTGCTCGCGGGTTCTTTCCTGAAGAACGTCAGCGGCTGTGCACCGGAACCATCGGACAACGGACTACGGACAACGGACAACGGGTCTCCGAGCGCAGCGAGGATCTGGTCGACTTCGCCCGTTCCCAACACCGCATCGATCTCGGGGATTTCTTTTTTCAGCTCTTCGCGGTACCGCTCGGCGAGGCAGCCGGTCACGACGAGGCGCGAACAGTTACCGCTCTTCAGCTGCGCCATCTCGAGGATGGTGTCGATCGACTCCTGCTTGGCCTTGTCGATGAAGGCACAGGTATTCACGACGATCACGTCGGCGCTCGAGGAGTCGCCGGTGATCTCGTGTCCTGCCTGTTCGGCAATGCCCAGCATCACCTCGCCGTCGACGAGGTTCTTGGGGCAGCCGAGATTGACTAAACCGATCTTCATCAGGGGTACATCCGATAAATCATCCGCGGGTACGGAATGGCCTCGCGCAAATGGTCGATGCCGCAGATCCATGTCACGACGCGCTCGATGCCCATGCCGAATCCGGCGTGCGGGACGCTGCCGTAACGGCGGAGGTCGAGGTACCACTCGAAGGCTTCCTGCGGAAGATCGTGTTCCTTGATCCGCTTCAGCAGCAGGTCGAGGTCGTCGAGACGTTGACCACCGCCGATGATTTCACCGTAGCCTTCGGGAGCCAGCAGGTCCACGCTCAGCGAGACCTCCGGGCGCTCGGGGTGCGGCTTCATGTAGAAGGCCTTGATCGCCGACGGGAATCCGTGCACGAAGACCGGCCGATCGTAGCCCTCCGACAGCGCGGTTTCATCGGGCGCTCCGAAATCACCGCCCCATTCGAACGGCAGCCCTTTCTCTTTCAGGGTCTTCGCCGCGTCGTCGTACGACAGGCGCGGGAACGGTCCCGTCACGCGTTCGAGCTTCGTGGTGTCGCGTTCGAGCACCTTCAGTTCGTTCTTCCGCGTGTCGAGCACGCGCCCGATTACTGAAACGACGAGCCCTTCGGCGAGATCCATGACGTCGTTCAGGTCGGCGTAGGCCATCTCCGGCTCCACCATCCAGAACTCGGTCAGGTGCCGGCGCGTCTTCGACTTCTCGGCGCGGAACGTCGGGCCGAAACAATACACGCGGCCGAGCGCCATGGCGTTCGCCTCGTTATAGAGCTGGCCGCTCTGCGTCAGGAACGCGGTGCTGTCTTCGAAGTACTGGACCGGGAACAACGTGGTCGTGCCCTCGCAGGCCGCCGGCGTGAAGATCGGCGTGTCCGCGAGGACGAAGTGACGGGTGTTGAAGTAGTCGCGAACCGCGTTGATGACCTCGTGGCGGATCCGCAGGATCGCATGCTGGCGAGGCGTGCGTATCCACAGGTGCCGTCGGTCCATCAGGAAATCGACACCGTGCTCCTTGGGGGTGATCGGATATCCCTGCGCCTCCGCGATGACCTCGATCCCGGTCACGTCGATCTCGTAGCCGCTCGGCGCGCGCGAGTCGGCGCGCACGGTGCCGTGGACGATGATGGCGCTTTCCTGGGCGAGGTGGTCGGCCTTCGTGAACATCTCCTCGCCGACGGCTTGCTTGGACATCACGCACTGGATGAAGCCGCTGCCGTCGCGCACCTGCAGGAAGTGGATCTTCCCGCTCGAGCGACGGTTGTGCAGCCAGCCACGGATGGTGACGGCCTTCCCTTCGAACTGCGAGATTTCGTCGATATACGCGATCATCAGTCTGCGAGCGCGCGCTCGATGCGCTGGCGTGCGCGGCGCGCCTCCTCCAATACCCCTGTGGGAGAGCCGGTGTTGGCAATCTCCAGCAGGTAGGTGCCCTCGTACCCAATCTTCCTCATCGTCAACATCGCCGAGCCCCAGTCGATCGAGCCCTGGTAGGGGACGAGGTGGTCATCGTCGCGCCGGCGGTTGTCGTGCACGTGCGTGGTGATGAGATGTTCGGCCGCCGTTTCCACCGCGTCCGCCACGTCCTCCATCAGGTGCGCATGACCGAAGTCCATGCAGATCCCGACGTCTTCTCCGTCGAAGTCCCGCTCGAGCATGGTGACGAGCGTCGCGGCCGAGGACAATTCGTTCGGGATCACCTCGACGGCGATCCGTACATCGAGCGGCGCCGCCATCCGGCACATTTCTTCGACGCTCCGGGCGGCAGCCGCGCGACTGTTGTCCGGCGACGCGCCTTTCGACGGCGTTCCGAGATGCATCACCGCGAAGTCGAAGGGAATCTGGCGGGCGATGGCCAGCGCCGCTGCAGCTTCCTTGATCGCGACCTGACGCCTGGCATTGTCGGGCGATGCCGTCGAGAACATCGTGCCCATCGATCCACCCGACATGGTGTCGGTGATCGGGGCGTGGATCCCGTGCAGCGAGAGTCCGGTTTCCTTCAGCCATCCGCCGAGCTGGCTGATGGCGGCGGGGTCGTGGTAATCGAAGTGCGAACGCGTCGCGAACAGCTCGATCGAATCGAAGCCGTACGCGGCGATTTGCGCGAGATGCTCCCGGCTCAGCCGCTGGTCGTGGTACAGGTGCGTGGAAATACCAAAGCGCATTATTTGTTCGTTAGACGAATCTTCAATTGTAGCAGCCTCGGCTGAAGGGACGCGGAAACAGCTTTAGCCGCGGATTACGCTGATGACGACGGATGGGCGCTGATCCGAGCCAGCCGCAGACACTCGACCCGGTCACAATCCGCGGCGATCCGCGTCATCCGCGAAATCCGCGGCTACAACCGATGCCACTAGCTACCCGATCGCTCGGCGTTTCAACCGATGCGAGGGGTCGCGGCGCCCAGCGTCAGCGAAACTCTTCGACGTGAACCGCGAGCATGTCCCGGAGATCGGCAAAGGCGTCGAGTTGCTCGAGGTTGGTGCGGGCGTAGCGCAGCGTGCGGGGGATGTACTGGATGTAGACGGGGTTGCGGCGAGCCGTGGTCTGGTAGCCGAAGGTGCCCAGCGCCTTGAGATTGCGCTGCAGCGCCATCAGGTCGAACCGGGCGCGGAAGGCCGTCTCCTGGCCGCTTTCTCCCTTGATGGCGAGGAAATAGGCGATCAGCTCGGCGACGGTCTGTTCCGGCAGGTCCACGTACGAATCGCGCAGCAGCGATACCAGGTCGTAGGTATCGGGGCCCATCCGCGCATCCTGGAAATCGATGATGTACAGCCGCTCGTCGTGGAGCATCAAGTTCCGGCTGTGATAGTCGCGGTGGCAGAGCACCCGGGGCTCGGAGGCCAGCGTTTCGACGAGGCCGGCGAACTCCGCGCGCAACTCGGTGCGCGCGTCGGGGGCCAGGACGACCCCGCGGTACGCTTCGAGGAAGTGCTTGATGAAAAAGTCCATCTCCCACGTGAGCTTCTCGACGTCGAACGCGATGCCGAACGGCAAGTAGTCGGGGGACTCGAGCTCTGCGCCGCGTTTCTGAAGCGTCGCGATCAACGCCACCGACTGGCGGTACAACGCGGCGTGCTCTTCCTGCGTGGCGGCGCCGAGGTGCGCCTGCAGGGTGACGTCCCCGAGGTCCTCGAGGGCCAGGACGCCGAGGTCGTCGGCATGGCCGAGCACCGTGGGAATCGGGACCGGCATCTTCGCGAGCAGACGTGCGACGTTGACGAACGGGAGCTTGTCGAACTCGAACGCCGCGGCGTGCAGCGAGAGCACGATCGACTGGGCGTCGGCAAACAGGATGCGGAAATACCGGCGATCCGACGCGTCCCCGGTCAGGGGGACTACGCGCGGTGACCGTCGAGCGAGACCGCTGCGGGAAAGATATCCGTCGATCCGGTCTCGGGCCTCAATGCCCTCCAGTTGTTTCAGCTCTGGCATGTGAACTCGGTACCCAATCATTCACAACGGCCGCACGATCAACTCGCCGTTCAGCTCAACGATCGCGCTTCGCTCGTAGACGCGTCCGGCCGGTACCCGCACACCGTCGGCGACGATGCAGTCGGTCAGACGTGCGCCGGCCTCGACCGTCACATCATCCCACAGGCTCGAGCGTACGATCACGGCGCTCGGGTCGATCCGCACGCCGGAACCCACCTCATGTTCGCCTTCGACCGCGGCAAGCTCGTGCGACGTCCGAAGACAATCGGCCGGGGTGCCGATGTCACGAAACGTCGCCTCGGAGACAAAGGCCGCGATGCTGCGAGGATCGTCTGCCAGCAGGCGGGGATACAGCCAGTTCACCGACTCGGACGGTACCCCGTCCTCGAGGTCGGCGAATGCGCGCGCCTCCGCGACCTGGACGCCGACAAAGTGGAACGACGCTTCACCGGTCCCGGCACGAGTGAAGCCTTTCACGTAGCCACCGGTCGCCAGGACGCCGCCGTATTTTTCAGGCGCCGGGTTGGCGATCAGCGCCATGGTCACCAGCGCGCCGCTGCGAACGTGCACCTCATCGAGCGCGGCGAGATCCACGTTCGTCAAGGTGTCGCCGTTGACGATCAGGAACCGCGACGCGCCGCCGTCGGTGACGAGAGGAAGCGCGTGCCGCGGACCACCGGCGGAATCCGAGAACCGGTTGTTCCCAGGAATAGCGCACCCGAATGCCGAGATCGCTGCCGTCGCCGAGGCACGTCGCGATCGATGCAGGATGGTGATGCAGGTTGAAGACCTGGTCGCGATAGCCGTTGGCCGCCAGCCATCGGGCCACACGACGTGCGAGCGGTTCGCCGTTGACCGGAACTGCCGCTTTCGCACGAACGAAGGTCAGAGGGCGCAGGCGGGTGCCAAGCCCGGCTGTCAACACGAGCGCCGAAACACTCATTCGGACGGATCGAACACCATGTCGCGGCCGCCGCGGCCGGATTGCAGGAACAGCCCACGGTACGAATCGAGGATGTAATCGGACGACCCGCGTCCGAGCGCTTCGGCCATCGCGGTGATGCCGTCCTCGCTTCCCTCGATCTCGACGAACACGCCGACCGGGGTCTCGTCGATCGCCACGGTCACGTCCTCGTGCGAAAACTCCTCGCGGTATTTCTCGTAGCGAAACCACTCGTGGAGCCCGAGCTCGTGCAGCACGCGCAGCAACACCTCGCCGTCGCCGACCACGGTCTCGACTTCCTCGCGCAGTTTCATCGCGGACGGCTGCACGGGGCCCTTGAACGTCAGCCGGCTCTTGCCGCTCTCCGTGCGCACGCGGAGCACGCAGCGCCGCCGGCGCAGCTCCTCCGCCTCGTTGTCGAGCAGGACATCCTCCTGGAGGCGTCTTCCCAGTAACGGCGTGCACCCCGCCGCGAGCACGGCCGCGCGCGCCTCGTCGGCCGAGGAAAACCGCAACTTGATTTCGCGTTCGAAGCTCGTCGCTTGCATCACTGCGCTCCCAGCGGACAACGGACAACGGGGATCGGCGCTCTGCGCCGGATCCAAACGCGAACTCTGACATAAATTGGCGGGTCTTGGGCGGCAAAAGGGGGACCCGGCAATCGGGGTCGGCCCCGGCGCTTCGCGCCGGGGCCTCAGGCTTCAGGCTTCAGAGCCGGCGCGTTGCGCCGGCAGGCGCGCGCAGCGCGCCACCCGAAGCCCGAAGTCTGACCGCCGCCGAGCGCAAAGCGCGATGGCGGCGTCCTGAAGTCCGCCGCGCGTCAGCGCGGCGTCACCGCTTCGTCAGCGCCACGAAGATCTGCTGGCCGTCGCGCCAGATCAGGAGGAACACGGGCTGGCCGGGCTGCGCCGCCTGCAGCGCGCGCGTCACCTGGCTCACGTTGCTGACCGGCTGCTTGTTCACCTCCAGGATGATGTCACCGGGGGCGAGGCCCGCATTGAACGCCGGGCTGCGGCGCTCGACGTCCGCGATCACCGCGCCGCCGCGATTGCGCGGCAGCTGCGCGTCGCGCGCGACGTCCGGCGTGATCGGTTCGACGGTCATGCCGAATCCGGTCTCTTCGGGCTGCGCCTCTGGCGTCTCACGTCCCGAGCGCGCCGTGCCGGCCTCCGCGTCGAGATCCAGTTCCTGGACGGTGAGGTTGATGCTCTGACGCTGCTTGTTGCGGACGATCGTGACGGGCAGGGTCGTGCCAGGACGGGTGGCCATCACCATCTGGACGAGCGCCACGTTGTCGGCCACAGGACGGCTGTTGAATTCGACGATCACGTCACCCGGTTCGAGCCCCGCCTTCTCCGCGGCGCCGCCGCGGGTGATGCGCGAGATCAACGCCCCGCGGCCCTCCTTCACGCCGAGCGCCTGGGCCTCCTTCGGAGTGAAATCCTGGCGCACTTCGACGCCCATCACGCCGCGAATGACTTTTCCGGTCCGCAGCTGCGGCACCAGCTCGCGCAGCGCGTTGATCGGGGTGGCGAAGCCGATGCCGAGATTCGACTGCTGCGCCTGGGACGTGAAGATGGCGGTGTTCATGCCGACGACTTCGCCGCGGACGTTGAGCAGTGGGCCGCCCGAATTTCCAGGATTGATCGCGGCGTCGGTCTGCAGCATGTGCGTGCTGCGCCCCGCCGTGACGGGGAACTCGCGGCCGGTCGCCGAGATCACGCCAACCGTGACGGTGTGCCCGAGGCCGAAGGGATTGCCGATCGCCATCACCCAGTCCCCCTGCTGCACCTGTTCGGAATCCCCGAAGCGCGCTTCCTGCAGCGGCGCGGACGGCATTTCGGTGACCTGGATCAGGGCGGAGTCCGTGAGGGCATCGCGGCCGATCACCTTGGCGGCATAACGCTCGGTACGGCCGCCGCCGAAGAGCCGCACGTAGATGTTGTCCGCATCCTCGACGACATGGTTGTTCGTCAGGATGTAGCCGGCCTTGTCGATGATGAACCCGGTACCACGGCCTTCCTGGATGGGGGGTTCCCCCTGGGGACCTCGGCCTCGCGGGGTTCCGCTGTTGCGGCCCGCCGAAGAACCGGTTCAGGAAGTCGTCGCTGAAGAACTCGGTCGTCTCGCGCGTGCGTGCCCGCGCTTCCGTCTCGATGTTGACGACGGTGGGGATCTGCGCCTTCGCGATGTTCCTGAAAGTCGTGGCGTCAACCGGCCCGCTCGGCGGCGCGCTGTTGCTGGGCGGAACGCTGACGGTTTGCGCCATCGAGTGTGGCGACAGGTCGAGACGCGAGGCGATCACCATGCCGACCGCAACCGACGCGAGCGCGATCAGAACAGCGTAGAACAGCGTGGTCTTCCGTGTGGACATTTCCTCTTTCTCCGTTTTACGAGAGCGTCACCAATTCGGTCTGGAGCGGGCCGGTAACGCGCGCGTCCCGCTCACCGATGAACATATTGATTTCCGTGCGTACGCCGAACCGTTCGTTGTAGACGCCCGGCTCGATCGTGAACCCGGTGCCCGGGATCAGCCGCCGGTCGTCATGCGTTTCGTAATCGTCCATGTGGACGCCGTTGCCGTGGACTTCTTCTCCCAGGCTGTGCCCGGTGCGATGGATGAAGAACTGCCCGTAGCCGGCGCGGTCGATCACGTCGCGGCACACCCGGTCCACCTGCCATCCGCGCAGGTCGCCGCCGCTACGGACCGTCTCCTTCACCAGCGTCACCGCCGCGTCGCGGCCGTCGCGCGCCGCCGCGAACGCCCGCGCGTACTCGTCCGGCACGCTCGCGGCCGTGAAGCCGCACCAGGTGATGTCAGCAAACACCGCGCCCGGCTTCGGTAGTTTCCCCCACAAGTCGAGCAGCAAGAGCTCGTTGGCACGGATGGGCCGGCTGGTCTCGCGAGTCACCGAATAATGCGGATCGCCGGCGTTTTGCTGCGCTGACACGTTCGGCGCATCGTGGGAAAACAGCCCCTCGTCCTTGAACCAGCCGACCATCCGCTGCTGCAGCTCGAACTCATCGATCGCCGTCTTCGAGGTCATCCGCTCGCGGACCAGCGCGAAGGCGCGATCCTTAATGCGGTAAAGCATCTCCGAGGCGGTGACGTGGGTCTTATAAACGTCGTCGGTCCACACGGCCTCGAAGCGCTGGACGAGGTCTCCCGGAGGATGCGACCTCCACCCCGAGCTGGCGCACGGCTTCAATCGTTCCCGCATCCACGCGCGAGAGGTACGGAATGTTGTTGCCCGCCGAGTACTCCATCGCGACCAGCTTCACCCCGCTCAGCAAGTCACGGAGCCCGGCGTCGAGCTGCTGCCGGCCGGCGTACGGCCGCTTGTCCCCTGGCAGGCCGTCAAGATTGTGACGCTCGATGGCGTGCACGAGTCCCCGCGGCTCGCCCTTCGCCGGGATGAGGTAGTACCATCGCCGGGTCGCCATCTTGTTCGAGGCCGCGAGACCGGCGAGCCGTGTCGCGATCGGGTTCGAGCCGTGGAAGTCGTAGAGAAGCCAGGCGTCGAAGCCGTCTTCCTTCAGCGCACGCTGCACCGCGTCGATGGGCAAAGGCATGAATCGAGTATAGCTGGAGCTTAGGACGCTGGCGTTACGGCCGAAGTTGTTAAGGTTTTGTTAAACACATGCGTGTCATTGGTTTATCCGCCGCCTTGATCCTCGCGGCAGCGATGGTTCCCGCTGCGCAGCCATCCCCGCAACCCCAGTCGCCGCCACCGCAGGGCCCCACATTTCGTGTCGAGGTCAGCTACGTCGAGATCGACGCCGTCGTCACCGACGCGGAAGGCAAGTTCGTCCGCGGGCTGACGAAGGACGATTTCGAGATCCTCGAAGACGGGAAGCCCCAGTCGGTGACCGCCTTCTCCCTCGTAGATCTTCCGGTACGGCGCGCAGCCGCCGCGACCGTCCGTGCGACGCCGGTGGAGCCGGACGTCCGCAGCAATGAAGGTGACTTCAACGGCCGGGTGATCGTCCTCGTCCTCGACGACCTGCTGGTGGATACCCGGCGGACACAAGCCGTTCGTGCGTCGGCCAAACAGTTCATCAATCGGTTCGTCAGCGAGAACGATCTGGTGGCCGTCCTCAACACCAGCGGCTCCTCCGCGGGTTCGCAGAACTTCACGAGCAACCGCGAATTGCTGATTGCCGCGGTCAACAAGTTTGCCGGGAGCAGGCTGACGTCCGTCGCACGAACGAGGATGGAGGACCTTCAGAACGGTGGCACGGGCGTCGACAGGGACGCCTTGCAACGCTCCACGCGGTCACGCACCGCGATGGGGCGATTGAAGGGAGCGGCCGACTATCTCGCCGGCGTCCGCGGCCGCCGGAAGGCGCTCGTCTGGTTCACCGAAGGGGTCGACTTCAACCTGGACGACCCCATGGAGGCGAACGCACCTGCGGTCAGGGACGCGCTGTCGGAACTGATCGGGACCGCGCAGCGAGCCGGTGTGAGTTTCTACGGCGTGGACCCGCGCGGGATCGGCGCCGGCCTCGAGGAAAACATCGACATCAACCTGCCGGAAAAGGATTTCACGACGGACCTCGGCATGCAGGCCGTGTTCAACGAAGTCCGCTGGACGCAGGGCTCGATGCGGACGATCTCCAACGAAACCGGCGGGTTCGTCATCATCGGGGGAGACATCAACGAGCAGTTCGGGCGCGTCATCGACGAGAACAGCAGCTACTACCTCCTCGGCTATTACCCCTCGTCGGACAGGAAGGACGGTAAGTTCCGGTCCCTCGACATTCGCGTCAAGCGGCCCGGGCTGAGCGTGCGGTACCGCAAGGGGTACACCGCGCCGCGCAGCGGCACGGCGAATCGCGCAACGACCGCCGCCGCCGGCAAGGCGCCTGTCGAGCTGCGCGCCGCGATCGAGAGCCCGATTCCCATCGCCGGCGTTCCGATGCGCGTCTTCGCCGCACCGTTTGTCGGCCCTTCCAGGAAGGGGTCGGTGGCCATCATCATCGAATTCGCGCCGGCAGCGTTCCGGTTCCAGCAGCAGGGAGATGTCTTCACCGAGAACCTCGACGTCCTGATCGTTCCCTTGAATGCAGCCGGCAAGGTGCTCGACGGGGCTCACGACCAGGTCCCCATGAAACTGTCGGCGCGCAGTCACGAGCTGGTGCGGACACGCGGCTTCCGTATCCTGCGACGCCTCGACCTGCCGGCTGGCCGCTACCAACTTCATGTCGGGGCGCAATCCGCCAACTCGAAAGCGGTCGGGGCCCTGACCTTCGACCTCGAAGTCCCTGACTTCACGAAGGGGTTGTCGATCAGCGGGCTCGCCCTCATGTCGACCGGCGCCGACCGCATACCGACCGCGCCCCCCGACAAGGACTTTACGGATGTGCTGCCAATGGCCGCCACCGCCCTGCGCGACTTCGAACGCTCCGACACGCTCTTCCTGTTTGGCGAGATCTACCCCCAGCGGGCGGGAACGCCACATGCAGTGCAGATCGAGACGACGGTGACTGCCGATGACGGGAAAGTGGTGTTCCGTCACACCGACGAGCGTCGGACCGGAGAGATGAAGGGGGACGAGGCCGGCTTCGGTCACTCCCTGAAGCTCCCGCTGGCGAACGTGGCACCCGGTCGTTACGTTGTGCGGGTCTCCGCGACCCCTTCGATAAATGCCGGCGCGGCCGTTTCGCGGGAAGTGGAGTTCAGGGTTCGATGATGGAAAACGGAGCGATCGCGACAGACGTGACGGTCGGGTCGGCCACGGGCCTCGAGCCGCAGTTCGCGGCGGCGATGGCGTATCTTGCAGGTCCCTTCTCGGGCGCCATCATCCTGATGGCGGAGCGGTCCAACCGCTACGTCCGTTTTCACGCCTGGCAGGCGATCATCGGCCTTGGGGGGTTGACGGTTGCGGCGCTGACGTTCTTGTTCCTCGCCTTTGCCGGGCTGTTTCTCTCACCGGCCGCGTTCACGTTCTTCTATTGGATGTCGGGACTGACGACGGTGCTCTGGCTGGTCGTCTGGGGGATCTGCCTGGTGAAATCGTTCGGCGGAGCCGCCTGGAAACTTCCGTTGGTGGGCGACTACGCCGAACGCCGCGCGCTCTCGACTATTCGATCTTCTTGACGTTTCTCGCCTCGACCTTGCCGTAGGCATGTTTGAACATGATGAGGTCGCGATTGATCTGCGGGTTGTCGATCGCCGCAATCTTGATCTCCACGACTTCCCCCGGCTGAATCGGCGCTTTCTTGTGGGCGTAGTCGGCGAATGACACCGGCTTGCCAGCCTTGTCGTACCAGGTACTGCTCCACCTTCAGCAGGTTGATCGAGCCCTTTGACGTGTTCTTGACCTTCAGGACGGTTTGGATTTCCTTCCCAACCCGTTTCGAAGGGCCCCGCACGACGTCGATCGTCGCGGTGGTCTTCACCGGCGGGATGAACTTGGCCTTTTCGTACGGGCGCGGGCGTCTGTGCGAGCAGGACGGGGGCAAACAGGACGAAGGCGAGCGCTGGCAGCAACGCGAAACGTTTCATGGGGCCTCCGTTCGCCGGGTCTGAAGACCCGGCCTACATCTCACCGTTCCAGTCTTCCGGCTCCGGCTGTGTCGATCTGAAGATCTCGAGGTGCCACTTGCCACCCCCCCAGGGCTCGATGACCTCGCCGAGGGCAACATCCACGAGGATCTCGGCAAACGTGCGGCCTTCGGGATCTCCGTCGAGATGATACGCCTCTTCGTCCCAGGAGAAGCTGGGATACAGCACCATCGTCAAAAACAGGTCGTAACCGTCGTCGACCACGATGAGCTGACCGCAGGGGCGCTTCAGGGTGGAGTGGTAGATGAGGTACTTCTCGGCGCTGTGGGCGCGGATATAGCGCTTTAGGGCGAATTCCCGCGCGACGATTTCCTCGACGGCGATCTTCTTATCCCAGCAGTCGCGACAGTACCGCTCGTCGCCGCGGGGCTCGGAGATCTCCTTCGCGCCGCAGAGCGCGCATTTGGCCTGGGCTATGGAAGATTTGCGTGACATCGACCCCTAGACCGTCGTCTTTCTGGCGCCCGCCGGGGCGTAGAGTCCGTCCGCGTAATCCTTGACCATGCGGCGAGCGCTGAACCGCGGGGTCACGCTGACGATCGCGTTGCGGACGACCGACAGCCAGCGCCGCGGGATCCCCTGCTTGTCCCTATCGTAGAAGCGCGGCACGACCTCGTTCTCGAGCAAAGCGTACAACGCCTCGGCGTCGGCCGCATCGCTGGCCTCCGCATCTCCGGCATTTTTCGGCTCGATGAGCCAGCCGTTTTCGCCGGTATAGCCCTCGGCCCACCAGCCGTCGCCGATGCTGAGGTGCGGCACCCCGTTGACGGAGGCCTTCATGCCGCTGGTGCCGCTTGCCTCGAGCGGTTTCCGCGGGTTGTTGAGCCAGACATCACACCCCTGCACGAGGAAATGGGCCACGTGGAGGTCGTAGTCGTCGACGAAAGCGATGCGGCCGCCGAACATCGGATCGATGGCGCGCCGGTAGACCTGCTGCAGGTGGTGTTTCCCGGTTTCGTCGGCGGGATGCGACTTGCCGGCGAAGATGATCTGCACCGGACGCCGAGACGCGTTGAGGATCGCGAGCAGGCGGTCCGGCTTGTTGAAGATCAACTCCGGCCGCTTGTAGCCGGTGAACCGGCGCGCGAACCCGATGGTCAGGGCGTTGGGATCGAGCAGCGTGCCGGCCGCCAGCACCCGCGCGGCGCTCACGTGCTCGTCCTTCCAGCGGTGACGCGCGCGCTCGCGGATGAACGCGAAGAGGTAGTTCCGCAGCGCCTGCCGCGCGGCCCAGAGCTCCTCGTCGGGGATCTCGTCCACCTTGGTCCAGAGTGACTCTTCGTCATGTCGCTCGCGCCAGTCGGCGCCGAGGTACTGATCGAAGAGTCGCGTCATTTCCGCCGCGAGCCAGGTGGGCACGTGGACGCCGTTGGTGATCGCTCGCACCGGACGCTGGTCGGTCGGCACGCCGGGCCACATCGGCGCGAACATCTCGCGCGTGACGTGCCCGTGCAGTTGGCTCACGGCGTTGGTGCTGCCGGCGGAGCGGATCGCGAGGGCCGTCATGTTGAACATCGGCCCGCTGCCATTGTCGTAATGTCCGAGCGCGAGGAAGGCGTCGCGATGCTGCCCGAGCGTCCCCCACATGCCGGCGAGATGGGTCTCGACGAGATTGAATGGAAACGCGTCGTGACCCGCCGGCACCGGGGTGTGCGTGGTGAACACCGTCGTGCGGCGCACTTCCTCGAGCGCCGCCTCGAACGTCTGGCCGGCCTCGATGAAATCGCGAATGCGCTGCAGGACGACGAAGGCCGCGTGCCCTTCGTTGAGATGCCACACGGTGGGAGCGGAGCCGACCGCCTTGAGCGCGCGCACACCGCCGATCCCGAGAATGATCTCCTGCTGGATGCGCGTTTCCCGGTCGCCGCCGTAGAGCCTCGCCGACAGCTCGCGGTCCCAGGGGGCGTTCTCTTCGAGGTCCGTGTCGAGCAGATACAGCTTCACGCGTCCGAGCCGCACCCGCCACACCGACACCAGCACCGTGCGATTGCCGAGCGGAACGGCGACCACGCACGGCGTGCCTTCCGGCGTGACGGCGGGTTCGATCGGTGCGTTCGCCCAATTGAGCCGTTCGTAGGATTCCTGCTGCCACCCCTCGGCCGTCACCATCTGGTGGAAATAGCCCTGGGGATACATGAAGCCGACGCCGACGAGCGGCAGCCCGAGGTCGCTGGCTTCCTTGCAATGATCGCCGGCGAGCACGCCGAGGCCGCCGGCATAGATCGGCAGCGACTGGTGCAGCGCGAACTCGGCCGAGAAGTACGCGATCGGCCCCTGCACGTCCGGGTTGCGCTTCGTCCACCAGGTGTCTTTCGCGCTGCGCGCCTGATCGAGCGCGCGCAGCGCCGCGTCGTAGGTCGCCAGGAACTTGGCGTCCGAGACGGCGCTGTTCAGCATTTCCTGCGAGAGGTTGCGCAGCATCAACACGGGGTTGTGTTCCGTCTGACGCCACAACGTGTAATCAAGCTGCCGGAAGACCTCGCGGGCCTGGGTATTCCAGGTCCACCACAGGTCACCCGCAAGCTCGGGAAGTCGGCGGATACGATCGGGAATGATGGGATTGGTCACGAGCATGAACCTGTGAGCTGGGCAAACCTCGAGAGATCGATATTGCCGCCCGACACGATGGCCACGATTTTCTTGTGCCCTCGCCGGGAGAGTTCCGGCGACAGCGCCGCCGCGACGGCACACGCCGCCGCCCCTTCCATAATGACGTGCACGCGGTCGGCAACGGTCTTCATCGCGCGCGCCGCGTCGTCAAGCGAGACCACGAGCGAGTCATGGACGACATCTTTCAACAACGGCCACATCGTGGGGATCACCGAGCGCCCGCCGGCGCCGTCCACGAACGACGCCTTCCACGCCTCGAACTTGCTTGCGCGCCCCGCCGCCAGCGACGTGGCGAGCGGCGCGGCGGTCTCCGGTTCGGCGGCGTAGATCTTCACGTTCGGCTTCAACTCGCGGAGCGCCGCACCGATGCCGGCGATGAGTCCACCGCCGCCGATCGGTGCGATCACCGCGTCCACGTCCGGCACGTCTTCGTGGATCTCGAGGCCGATGGTTCCATTGCCGCTGATGAACAAGTCGTCGTCGAACGGGTGGACCAGTTGCCCGCGCATGCGGTCCGACGAATGCTGTTCGACGGTTCGCCAACATTCCTCGTACGTCGCCTGGACGATCGTCGCACCGAGCCGTTTAATCGAGCGCAGCTTGGTTTCGGGTGCCGTATCCATGACGAGCACGCTGCACGGCGCGCCGGCGTTGCGGGCCGCCAGCGCGACGCCTTGGGCGGCGTTCCCGGCGCTCACCGTCCACACACCTTGGGCGAGCCGGTCGGCCGGCAGGTGTCGCACGGCGTTCTGCGCGCCGCGGATCTTGAACGAGCCGATAGGCTGGAGCGTTTCGAGCTTGAGAAAGATCTCGGGGCCGTCCCCGGTCAGGCCGGGCAGGTCGAGCCTGATGGTTGGCGTCCGCACGGCCACGTCGTACACGACGGACGTGGCTTCGCGGATGGTCTTCAGCGAGATTTGCCTGTTCATCAAATGGGGGTATGAGGCCGGCGCAAAGGCGTCATCGTACTATACTTAGCCCGCCGCCGGACCCGCCGGCGGAGCACCGAAGGAGCTGCGCATGTCCCCGAAAGTGAACCGGAGGGATTTCGTGAAGGCAGGTGCGGTTGCCGGTCTCGCCGCCGCTGCGAACACGGGCGAAGTCCTGCAGGGCGCGCCGGCCGTCCAGACCAGGAAGCCATCGCGGCCGGTCGTCGTGGCGTCCGGCAACGGGCACCAATTCAAGAACGGTGGGGACAAGACGTGCGTCGAGACCGCCTTCGAGCGGATCTCGCGCGGCGACGATGTGCTCGACGCGCTCATCGCGGGCGTGAACATCGTCGAACTCGATCCGGCGGACACGAGCGTCGGATACGGCGGCCTTCCGAACATGGAAGGCGTGGTGCAGCTTGATGCGTCGGTCATGCACGGGCCAAACAAGAGCGCTGGCGCGGTGGCCAGCATCGAAGGCGTGCGCACGCCGTCGCTCGTCGCGCAGCGCGTGATGGACGAGACCGATCATCACCTGCTGGTTGGCCATGACGCGCAGCGCTTCGCGCGGACGATGGGCTTCAAGATCGAAGACGACCTCAACACCGAGCGCTCGCGCAAGGCGTGGCTGGAATGGAAGCGGCGCAGCGATCCGCTGCACTACCTGACGCCCATCAAGAAGCAGGAAGCGATGCGCCAGCTCGAACTCGACATGATCGCCGAGGGCTGGGTCGATCCCAATCACTTCTACGGGACCATCAACTGCAACGGCGTCAACGCCCGCGGTGACGTTTGCGGCGTCACGACGACGAGCGGCATGGCCTGGAAGATTCCCGGGCGCGTTGGAGATTCGCCGATCCTCGGGGCCGGCCTTTACGTGGATGGGGACGTGGGCGCCGCCGGGTCGACGGGACGCGGCGAAGCGAACCTTTACAGCCTCGCGTCATTCCTGATCGTCGAGGAGATGCGTCGCGGGTTGCACCCGAAGGACGCCGGGCTCGCGGCATTGAAGCGGATCAAGGCCAACACCGTGCCGCGGCTGCTGAACAAGCGCGGCGAGCCGAACTTCAATATCAACTTCTACATCCTGAACCGGCAGGGGGATTACGCGGGGGTGGCGATGTATTCGCCGCAAGCCGAACCGCGCGCGGTTCGCGGTGTGCGACGAAAAAGGGGCCCGGATGGAATCATCCGAGCCCCTGCTGGCTGGATCTCCGAACGACTAGGAACCGCTGGTCTTCCGGAATGTGCGGGTGGCCGTGCCGACTTCCTTGCCGTCGACCGAGATCCGGATGCGCATCAAGTAGTCGCCGGGTTGGAGTGTTTCGGTCCCGAACCCACCGAAGAGCATGCGCGAGTCGTCCGTCGTGCCTTTTTGAACGTTGCCGGCCGCCTTGCCCATTGGCTCCGCACCTTCGTTCTCGGTGATCTCGAACTGTGACGTGATGTTGGCCGTTGCCGGTACCCCGTAGAGTTCGAGGACGCCGACCACCATTTTGTCTTCCGGCGTGAACTGCAGGCGCGGAGCGAAGCCTTGCGCGCCGCTGACGCCGACCACCATGTTGGACATCTTCAACGGACCGGCCTCTGGTAACGCGGCGACGATGCTGGAATCCACCGTGCCCCCACCTTCGGCGGTTGTGACCGCCACCCTGACACGGTATTTGCCGGGCTTCACAAGGAGTGACGCCGGTATGGGCGTGCGCTGGAGTTCCTCTGGCTTCAGGTTGAGTTGCGACGCCTTCGTCGGGTCCTGCTCGTTGATGACCGCCACCGATGCCGCGGTGAGCTTGGTGCCCGGGACGACGGGCTCGAAGAGCGCGACCACCTTCATCTCGTTGGTGCCCTGTCGCGATACGAAGGCGGCTGCGCGGAGCGGCACGTCGGTGAATGTCGCCGGGTTCACGATCATGTCCTTCGGCGATTTCCCCTTCGACGACTCGGCCGACACGGCTGCCGGCCGCGAACGCCCCGCCGCCGGACGCGCGATCACCTTCACCCCCTCACGCTTCACGTTGGCGTCGATGCGCCGCATGTCCCCCGTCGCGGCGTCGTCGAGCGTGGCCAGGTAATAGGAGGACGTCTCGCGCACGATGCGGCTGAGCGACGCCTCACTGCCGCCGGTGAGGCGGATGAACTCGGCGTTCGACACCCCGGAGAGATTCTCGATGCCCGTCTGGGCGTTCTGTGAGTGCTTGACCGCCAACAGGGCCTGGGGAAAGTGGACGATGTACATGTTGGCGGGGGAGAGCGCGGCCGCGGCCCCAAAATCCTCCATGTCGGTCGAACGGATCTGGCAGGCCTCGGGCGGCGTGTCGTCAACCTCGCCAGTGCTCTGATTGGTGCGCGGACGGATCGCCTGAATCCCGACCGGATTGGCGACGAGCCCGGACGTGATCACGACCAGCGTGCGTCCGACCGTTGATTGCTGCATCGTGTTCAGGAGCGCACCCATGACGCGCTTGGTCCGGCACGTGATGTCGACGATGGTTTCTTGCGTGGAGCCACCGCCCACGAACTTCGTGATCTCCTCGGTGACGGCCGTACGTCCCGCCGGCGGATGGTAGCGCCCGCCGACCTTCAGGCTCAGGTACCCGAAGCGGTCGGCCTCGGTGGCTTCGCTCATGATCTTGGCGATCGCCTTTCTCACCGGTTCTTCCTGACCCGCGCCGATCCCTTCCTCGTCGATGACGATCAGGAACTCACGGCCCCCCGCGGGTCCGCTCGCGCTGGGTGCGCCGCTGACGACGTTGGTGTCGAACGGCGCGGGCAGCTTGGCGGCGGATGATGGCGCCGGCGCCGCGGCCGCTGCCGGCGCCGCGGGGGCGGCGGTCGCGGTGACGAGCTCTAACGACTTGATTTCGCGCGGTCTGCCGTCGACGCGAACGGTCAGATCTTCGGCTTTCAAGTCGGCGACCGGCTGTCCGTTTGCCATGGCACGAACGATCAGGCGGGTCGGGCCGCCGGGACGCTGCCCGCCTTGCTGCGCGGTGAGGGTGGCTGCCGCTATGGCGACGACGGGGATGACCACCAGGGGTCGAGCAAAACGCATCATGCACCTCGAAGGATTTCTGACCGCGGGGAGTTTACAACGGTCCGGCGGATCCCTTGCGGTTTTTGGGCAGCGCGTCGTGGAGCAAGCCCAGGCGGCCGACCAGGTCCTCGTGGAGCACGCGCATCTGCCTGCACGTGTCCTCGTTGGCTTCCGAGAGGATGTCGAGCCGGCGGATGGCCTGCTGGGTGAGGGTGTGGATCTCGCGCCGGGTTTCCTGGTGCATCTCGGCGGCCGCGTCCACACGCATGGCGACCTCCTGCTGGAGGGCGTGCATCTCGCGGCGCGTCTCGCCGCCGGCCTGGCCGAGAAGGTCGAGCCGGCGCACGACCTCCTCGTGCAGGGTCCGGATCTCACGCCGCGTTTCCTCGCCGTTCTCCCGCACCTCGCGACGGGTGGCAGAAAACTTCGCCTCGACCTCCTCGCGAAGTTGCGAAATCTGCAACGCGAGCGCGTCGAGCCTCGCGGTCGGCGGCTCGGAGGCGGGCGGCCGGCGTTCGGGCTTTTCCGCTTGTGGCTGAGAGAGTTGCGGGGGCATGACGGAACCTCCAATCGGCCCGCGCGGGATAACCAGTGTCGGCGGGCTCGATGGTGATTCCAGCGACTTGCGTGCCGTCGAAGAGTGGGGTGGTTCGGGGGACTCGGAAACTAAGAACTAAGAACTTCGAACTTAGAAGGTGCCGAAGGGCGATAGCCCTGAGGCGTTCTACCGAATCGTTCTTAGTTCGGAGTTCTAAGTTCTAAGTTTTCTAGTCGCTCGAGCAACCCCACTACTCGACTCGACTCAGTCGTTTCGAAGCACCTGCGCGAGATCGACGCGGGCGACGCGGAGCGCGGCGCGGAGGCTGACCGCGAGCGCCAGGACGATCATCAGCGCGGCGACGGAGCCGAGCGTGACCGGGTCGAGCGGCTCCACCTGGAAGAGGAACGAGCGGATCGTCGTCGTTCCCGCCCATGCGAGGCCGAGGCCGGCGAGCACGCCCAGGCCGGTGAGGCGAGCGGTGTCGGTGAGCACGATGGACCCGAGTTGCCGCCGTGTCGCACCCAGCGCCGCCCGGATTCCCATTTCTTTCATGCGCGACGCTGCCATCGATTCGGCCAGCACGTAGGTGCCGAGCAGCGTGAGCAGGACCGCAATGGCGCCGAGGGTGCCGAGCACCGTGGCGCCCAGTTGCTGCGGGGCCATCTGGTCGGCCATCCGTTCCTCGAGGGTCCGCGGCGGCGTGGGGATGACCTGCGGATCCAGCTCTTTAACCGCGGCCAGGATGGCGCGTTGCGCGTCGCTCGACATCTCCCGCGGCCCGTGACCGTCGACATCGCGGAACGCCGCCGGCCGTCCCTGCGCGAGCGGAAGGTACAGGATGAGCGGCTCCAGCACCTCGACGTTCGTGATGGTGTCGGAGACGACGCCGACGATTTCAATGGGCGTGTCGGCGGCGGACATGCCGCTGATGCGGCGTCCGAGTGGGCTGCCGCCGTTCGGCGAGCAAGCGTCCGAGCGATTCGGTCACGAGCGCGACGGGCGGCGAGCCCGTGCGGTCGTCGTCGGTAAAGTTTCGGCCTTCGGTCACGCGAATCGAGAGGGTCGGGAAAAACGGTTCGTCGACGCGAATGTACGAGATGGTCGAAGGGAACTGGCGGGGCACACCGTCGATGGCGAGCTGCCCGGACGAGCTCATACCGCCTTCCTAAACGCGGAGGCTCACGGAGTCGATGGCGGGGTTCGCGCTGCAGCCGGTCGCGCAGGGCATCGAAGAAGAGCTCCGCCCGCTCCGGTGTGTAGCCGTGCTGTCGCAGCGTGACCGTGGTCATCACGATCCGCGACATGTCGAGTCCGGGATTCAGGCTCAGTGCGGCGATGAGACTCCGCGCGAACAGGCCGGCGCCCGCCGACGAGCGTGACGGCTACGGCAACCTGGGCTCCCACGAGCGTGGCGCGCGTCGCGCGCCGGTGCAGCGGCGTCACGCCGGCGCGCGCGCGTAACCCGTCCGCGACGTCGGCGCGGAAGCCGAACACACCGGCGACGAGCGCAATGAGCAGGACGGCGGCGGCGGCAGCGCCTATCGCGACGGCGAGCGCCCGCGTGTCGAGCGACAGCTCGAGCAGCTCCACCGAAATGTTGCCCGGCAGCTGGAACACGCGAATGAGACCGAACAGCCACCACGCGACCGGCAGCGCTGCCAGCGAGCCCGCGGCTGCGAGCAGCGCGCCTTCGATCGCGATGCCGCGCGCCAGCCGCGCGCGCGAGGCGCCGAGCGCCATGCACATCGCAAACTCGGCGCGACGCGCCTCGGTCCGGATCAACAGCAGCATGCCCACGGTCGTGCAGCCGATGAACGAGCAGCAGGCCGACCGTGGCGACCAGCAACCGCGAGAAACGCACCATGCCCGGCCGCGCCGCCTCGGGGATCGCCGCCTGGTTCACCGGCAGGAGCACCGTGGGTTGCGCGGGCCGGCCGGGCGGCGCCGGATTCAGCGCCGCGATGCGGTTCGCCGCTTCCGCCGGTGTCACGCCCGCCCGGAGACGTCCCAGGATCATCGTGTGTGCGGTCGGCGACGATTGTTGATTTGGTTCGGCGAAGAAGTTGCGTGAGCGGATCGGCTACGGCATTGATCGTGTGGAAGGGCAGGTACAGGTCGACCTTGCCGGCCAGGTTCAACCCGCGGAATCGCTTCTGCAGCACGCCGACGATCGCGACCTGTTTTCCCGGCAACGTCGATCGTGCGGCCGAGGACGCCCGGGTCCGCCTTGAATGCCGTGCGCCAGTAGCGATCGGTCAGCACCGCCACCGGCGTGGCTCCGCGACGATCGTCTTCGGCTGAGAACTCGCGTCCGAGCGCCGCCTGCACGCCGAGGACCTCGAAGAAGTCGTGCGTCGCGAAACCGACATCCACGCGGGCAGGGCCATTGCCGGCGTTCACCAGGAGCAGGAACGTCGATCCCCACTGCGCCGTGGTCTGCTCGAAGACGCCGCTTTCGCGAACCTGGTGGAATCGCGGATACAGGAACCCCGTGATCACCGCCGGCCCGGCACGGCGCTGTATCTGCGTGACCGAGGACCAGCAGGTTGTCAGCGTCACGTACCGGAAGCGGATTGATGAGCACCGCCGAGAGCGCCGACCACGTGACGGCAGCCGCACCGATAGCCGCTGCAAGCGTGGCGATGGACGCGAGGGTGGAGGCCGGCCGCTTCAGCAGCCGCCGCAGTGCAAGCCGAAGTTCGTCCATCGCGTCTCCTCCGTCGTTCGGGACGGCCGGGAGTCTTCGAACCGTGGGGTGGCTCGGGAGACTAGAAAACTTAGAACTTAGAATTCCGAACTTAGAACGCTTTCCGACGAGGCCGGGTCTAAAGACCCGGCACTACAGCCGAGTTCAATCGTAGGCCGCTAACTTTTCCGTTGCCGCGAACGGGTGCGAGGTTGGGCTTCTTGCCACTCGCGCAGTAAGGCCAGCTTGGCAATCAGCTCTTCATGGAGGACGCGCATCTCCGTGCGGGTCTGGTCGATTCGACCGCCGAGTGTTCCAGTCAAATCCTGCATCTCGCCGCGGAGCGTGCCGGCCAGATCCTGCATTTCGCCGCGGACGGCAGAAAATTCACTCCGCATCTCGCCGCGAAGTTGCACAATCTGCGACGTCAGCGCGTCCAGACGCGCCGGCAACTCTTCGAGTCTCGTCACGCGTCGTTCGAGTCTTTCCATCCTCTTTTCAACGGTTTCCGGCGCCATGATCGCTGCTTCCTTTCTGTTCGGCCGCGCCGGCTAGCGGGCGGCGTCGAACATCATGGAACTGGCGAGGGGCGTGCCGACTACGAAGTTCGATCGACGAATACCAGTCGATCGTCGAACCCTCTATTTGGCGCGAAGCCAGGGGGAGGTCCGAACCTTGAGTTCCTTGTCTCTTGCGCGCAGCTCGACCCGCTGCGAGCGATCGGTGGGCGCGTCCCAAACAAAGGTGGCGCGGTAATACGCCGACGGCGATTGGATGGCACGCGCGAGGCCGTCCTGGTTCTTCCACGTGAGTTGCCCTGATGTCCCCCCTGTGGTGCTGGCGATGTTGTCGAAGCCCCACGAGCTCCACGCCCGCTGCGCTTCGTCGACCGTGAAGAGGTGCAGGTTCACCTGTGCGACGGCGATGGATTCCTCGAGCTGCCGGAGGTCGTCGCGCTTGGGTGTACACGGCCCACCGCCGGAGTCCCCTTCGGGCGAGGGGCCTTCGGGACTGCCGCGCGAGATCACCGCGATCGACGACGAGCGTCCCTTGGGCAGGTCGCCGGCCACGAGCCTGATCAGCCGAATCATGTCGCTCTGACAGGACCACAGTTCGCCCGGGCCGGTCTTCATCGTCGCGACCGCCTCGGTGATTCGCTTGTGGTCCCGGGTCAGGCTCGTGCGCGTGCCGCCGACGCGCGTGCTGTAGAAGGCCACCAGGTCACCGGGCGCAAGAGAAGCGAGGAGCTTCTCAACCGCGTCCTTGACCACCGGCTCGAAGGAGTAGAGCGTCGCCTCGTCGACAACCAGCACGACGTAACGGGTCAACCCCGGTCGGCTGATCGACTGGATCTTCTCGACGCGCTGCTGGCGTCCGCCGACCTTCAGAGAGATGTCGTCGGGCGACAACGCCGGCAACCCGCCGTCGCGCGCAGTGACGATGAAATCGAGTGTGGTTGTCGTAGCTGGCGTCCCTTGCTCGGCCGCCGCGGGAGTGGCAAGGGCCATTAACAAAAGCAGGGTCGCCGGAAACAGGAGCGCTCTCTTGTCCTTCATCGGTCACCACAGGGAGAGGCAGGCGCGGCCCCACGACGATACCACCGCTTTGGAGTTGGGAGTTGGGAATTGGGAGTTGGGCGTTGGTAGGAGGCCCGGCTCATCACCGGGCCTCGCAAACTACTTCTGCTGCTCTGTACCCGCCTTCGTTGGAGTGGGCACCGTCAGTGTGATGCTGTGCTTCGCAAGAGCGGACGAGAGCGCCTGCGCCTTCGCGATTAGCGCATTGGCCTCCGTGATCGCCGCCGGCACGCCCTTCTTCGCGTCCTCGTAGGCCGTCATCGTCATCTGGGTCGGCCACATGCCACCCATCATGCCGTTCTTGGCCTGGCCGAGCCGCCCGATCGGGCTGGGATCGGCGCCGCCGCGTCCGCCGCCCCCACCGCCGCCGCGTCCGCCGCCGGCCTGCGGGACCAGTTTCGCCTGCATTGCCGTGAACTCTTTCTCGAACGCCTCGAACTGTGACTTCACGTCGGCCGGAACGCTCGTGTTGGCCTCGACCTGCTTCTTGACCTCCGGCAGCTGGCGGCCGACCGGCACGATCGACGCGATGACGTCGTTCGCGCGCTTCTGCAGGGCGTGCAGCTCCATCGCCATGTCGTAGAGGCGCTTGCGCTCGGCCTCGGTGAGGACCACTTCCTTGTCGGCCATGACGCGCATCGGCTTGGTCTCGAGGTTCTTGCCGTCGACAACGAGCGTGACGTTGTAGACGCCCGGCAGCACGTAGGGACCGGGGTTGCCGCCGCCTCCACCACCACCGCGCCCGCCGCCAAAGCCGCCGCCTCCGCCGCCACATCCGGCACCAAACGGATCGACCTGCGGCTGGCCCTGCTGACCGCCGCCACCGCCCTCGCGCCCGCCGCCCTGGCCGCCACCCTGGCCGCGGCCCGCCGCCTGGCCGAGATCGGGATTCGGCACCGGCTGCACGCGCAGATCCCAGCACGCCGACTGAATGCCGGGCTTCGTGCTGTTGGCGAGCACCGGTCCGGAGATCTCGCGCACTTCACGGCCGCCAGCGTCGGTGATCTTCAGCTTCACGTCGCCGACCTGCTTCTTGTTGAACCACGAGAGCACCGCCGCCTGCGGCGGGTTCTGCCCGAAGAACGTCTGGTCGCCCCAGAACTCGTAGTTCCGGTCGCGCGCCGGGCGCTGGTACCAGGCGAACGGCGGCGGCGTGAACAGCATCGCGTCAGCCGTCGTTTGCTGCGCCCTGGCGTATTCCTGGATCGGCTCGAGATGATCGAGGATCCACAGCGCCCGCCCGTGCGTCGCGAGGATCATCGCGTTGTCGCGCGGATGCAGCGTGATCTCGTCGATGCGGACGGTCGGCAGGTTCGCCTTGATCCGCTGCCAGCTCGCGCCGCGCGTGGTCGAAACGAAGAGACCGGTTTCCGTGCCGATGTAGAGCACGTCCGGCGTCTTCATGTCCTCCGTGAGCGTTCGCACCACTTCCCCTTTCAGGTTGCCGTTCAAGGACTTGAACGTCTGGCCGAAGTCAGTTGCTCACGTAGATGTAGGTTTCGTAGTCGTTCTGCCGGTGACCATCGAGCGTGACGTAGACGGTCCCTTCGTCGAAACGCGAGGGCACCACTTCCGAGATGAAGACCCCCTTCGGCGCTCCCTGGAGCTTGTCGAAGATCTTCGTCCACGACTTGCCGCCGTCGCGCGACGCCTGCAGGTTGCCGTCGTCGGTGCCGACGTAATAGAGGCCCGCGCGTTTCGGAGATTCGGCAAATGACACGATCGCCGGCCACGCCTGGATGCCGTCGTTGCGCGCGATGCGGATGTCGCTGCCTTTGACGCCCATCGTGACGATGTCGTCACGGTTCTGTCCGTCGGTGAGGTCACCGCTGACCGCCGTCCACGAGAGGCCGCGGTCCGCCGAGCGGAACACCTTGTTGGCCGCCGCGAAGATCACCTTCGGGTCGTGTGGTGACTGGACGAGCGGTGTATCCCAGTGCCAGCGCAGCGCGGGTTCGCCGGGCCCGGCCTGCGGGCGAATCTGCATCGTCTCGCCGGTCACGCGGTCGACGCGCACGATGTTGCCGTCCTGCGACTCGCTGAAGGCGATGCGGTAGTCGGTCGGATCCTGGAGCACCACGAAACCGTCTCCGCCCTGCAGCGTCTTCCACTCGTGGTTGCCGATGCCTGCCGAACTACGCACCGCGCTCGGGCCGCACCAGTTGTAGTTGTCCTGGAGGCCGCCGCAGACGTTGTACGGGATCGCGTTGTCCACGCTCGCGTGGTAGAAGAGCGCGAGCGGCAGGTTCGGCAGAAACGCCCACCGTTTCGCCTTGTCGTACGACACCGCGAGTCCGCCGTCGTTGCCGATGAGCACGTGATCGGAATTCATCGGGTTGATCCAGATCGCGTGATGATCGGAATGGATCCGCGAGGCCGCCGCGGTGTTCATCGTCTTGCCGCCGTCGAGCGTCTGGTGCAGGTCGACGCCGCCGAGGTACACGACCTCGGAGTCGTTCGGATCGATGCGTACCTGGCTGAAATACATCGGACGCGGATTCGCGTTGTGCACCTTGCGCCACGTCGCGCCCGCATCGTCGGAGCGATAGAAGCCGGTCGGATCGTTGGGATTGACTGCCTGGCCGCCGCCGCGGCCACCCTGTCCGCCGCCGGCTGGATTCTGCGCCGCCGCGGCCGCTGCGCCGGGCCCTTCCTCGCCTCCGCCGGCACCGCCGCGGCCCGCGCCGCCGCGTCCGCCGCCCGGCTGCGACTGTCCCTCGATGAGCGCGTAAAGAACACTGGACCGCCGCCGGTAGACGTCGAGCGCGATGCGGCCCAACGGCTGATCGAGCACGCCCCCCTTGATGCGGGTCCACGTGTCACCGCCGTCAGTCGACTTCCAGATCCCACTGCCCGGGCCGCCGCCGTTCATGCAGCACTGCGTCCGGCGACGCTGATAGGTCGAGGCATAGAGGACCTTGCTGTCGCCGGGGTCCATCACGAGATCGTTGGCGCCGGTGTCGTCATCGACTTTGAGCGCCTGCTTCCACGTCTTCCCGCCGTCGGTCGTCTTGTAAATCCCACGCTCTCCGCCCGGTCCCCAGAGTGCGCCGGTCGCCGCCACGAGCACCGTGTCGTTGTTCCGGGGATCGATGACGATGCGGTTGATGTGGCGTGAGGTCCGGAGACCCATGTGCGTCCAGGTCTTGCCGCCATCGGTGGACTTGTAGACGCCGTCTCCCCAGGACGTGCTCTGGCGGTTGTTGGACTCGCCGGTGCCGATCCAGACGAGATCGGGGTTCGACTGCGACATGGTGATGTCGCCAACCGACATGTGGCCCATGTCCTGGAACTGCGCGTCGAAGGTGGTGCCGTTGTTCACGGTTTTCCACACGCCGCCATGGGCGGTGGCGGCGTAGTACATCGCCGGATTCGCCTCGAAGACCGCGAGGTCCGAGACGCGGCCCGACATCGAGGCGGGGCCGACCTGGCGGAAATGGAGTGAATCGAAGGGTCCGCCGCCGGCGACCGGTGAGGCCTGCTGGCCGCGGCCGGTGAGCGAGGTGCCCGCGAGCGTGACGGCAAGCGCCACACCGGGAACGATTAAACGTAGGTGCCTCAAGAGGGTCCTCCTCGACGAACAAACACGGAAAACACGGAAAGGGAACAGCGTTGAATACGCCCGCCCCCGGGAAGGATTTACCGGACGCCGAATCTTATCGCACGGACCAGCCGACCGTGGGTTCCTGGGTTGGGGTCAGATCTCGATTTTCTCGATGGCGGGGTCAGACCCCAGCTGGCCGTCGGGGTCAGACCCCGTAGAGACCCTATGAAATCCTCGGAAACACACGCCTACGCGTCACCTTGGGGTCACCTTGGGGTCAGATCTCGATTTTCTCAGTCGTCCGGAATTAGAAAATCGAGATCTGACCCCGGTGCGAGGGCACGGCGCGGCGGCCACAAGATCGGAGGCACTGGTTTTTTCTTAACCAATTGATCTTCTGATCTTCTGGCCTCCTGTTAGTACAGCGTGGCTAACCACCCGGCGGCTGCAAGTTCCGCGCGGGGTGAGGCGTTCATGCTGAAACTGATGCCTCGAGATGCAGCAGCACTCGCCCCGCTTCCGTCGTGACCCGTAACTGCCGCACGTACTGGAACTCGTCAGAGACTCCGTGCTGTGCCGCCATGGCACGAAGATCGACGTGGATCAGTTCGCCCTCCATTCGCACGCCTGGCGGCAGCATCCGCTCGATCGGAAAGACCGACGCGGCCAGGCCGATCAGCCCGCCCAATGTCTCCATGCGCAAGACGAGCACGGGAGAACCGGGCAGTTCGGGCTGTCTTTCAATGGTCAGCTTGATGGTCAGCGACGGTAGAAACGCCGACCGGGGCGTGACCCGAACTGAGAACGCATCTCCGGGTACGGGGCGTACGCGCGCTTCGCGAATCGGCACGTTGGTCGGGAGCGTCAGTGCGACGACCTCGTTGATCAGGCGTTCGGACACCGGTACCCGGGCGGACACCTGGGATCCCGCGAGATCGCGGAATTGCGTGGCCTGCAGGGAACGAAGGATGGCGAGGAGGTCCGGGTTCGGCACCTCCTCATTGTGTTACGTTGTGCGGGTTCAGGAGGCAATTTCCGATGTTCGTGTTCCAGGCTCCCCTCGTGCTTTCGCTCACGATCCTGGCCGCGGCGCCCCAGGCGCCACAGCTACAGCACCCCCATGAGACGGGGCAACCGCCGCAAAGGCTCGGCACAGTCACCTTCGACAACTCGTGCGATCCCGCCCTGCGGGCCGACCTCAATCGCGCCGTCGCGCTGCTGCATTCGTTCTGGTTCGGTGCCTCTGCGACCGCGTTTACCGCCATCGGCGAGAAGGACGCCTCGTGTGGCATCGCGTGGTGGGGCGTGGCCATGAGCCGCTGGGGCAATCCTTTCGCTCCGGCCCGGCCCGTGGCCGCGCTGGAGCAGGGGCGCGCCGCGATAGCCAAGGCCCGCGCGGCCGGCGCCAAGACCGAGCGGGAACGTGACCTGATCGAAGCCGCCGCGGTGCTCTTCACCGATTTCGAGAAGGTGGACTCCCGCACGCGGACGGTCAACTTCGAGAAGGCGATGGAGGGCGTGCGCAAGAAGAACCCCACCGACAGCGAGATCGCCGCCTTCTACGCGCTCTCGGTCAACCAAACGATGGTGCCGACGGATAAAACGTACGCGCAGCAATTGAAGGCGGCGGCGATCCTCGAGGATCTCTACAAGAAGCTGCCGGATCATCCCGGGATGGCGCACTACCTGATTCACGCCTACGACCACCCGCCGCTGGCCGAGCGGGCGCTGCCGGCAGCGCGCGCCTACGCGAAGATCGCTCCCGACGCGCCGCACGCGCTGCATATGCCGTCGCACACGTTCACGCGCGTCGGCCACTGGCAGGACTCGATCGAAACGAACCGCGCGTCGGCCGACGCGGCGCGTAAGGCGAACTCGGCGGCGGAAGTGCTGCACGCGTTCGACTATCAGGTCTACGCCTACCTGCAGACCGCGCAGGACGCCGCCGCGCAGAAGGTGATGGCGGACTTGAAGGCGACAACCGCCGCGGTAAACACCGCCGAGCAGTACGGCCAGGTCGGCTACTACGCCGACGCCGCGATCCCGGCACGCTACGCGCTGGAGCGCGGCGCATGGGCCGAGGCCGCGGCGCTACCCACCAAATCGACGAACTTCGGGTTCATCGACGCCATGAGCCACTTCGCGCGTGCGATCGGCGCCGCGCGCTCGGGCAATGCGGCCGCGGCTAAAACGGACGTTGACGCGCTTGCCGCGATTCGCGACAAGCTGGTGGCCGCCAAGGACGAGTACTGGTCGCAGCAGGTAGACATCCAGCACAAAGCCGCCCTCGCCTGGATCGCGTTCGCCGAGAAGCGCGAGGCGGACGCCGTCAAACTGATGCACGACGCCGCCAACAGCGAGGACGCGACCGACAAGTCCGCCATCTCGCCAGGTCCGCTCGCTCCGGCGCGTGAAATGCTCGGCGAGATGCTCATCGAGCTGAAACAAGCGCAGCACGCGCTTGTGGAGCTCGAAGCGGTCATCAAGAAAGAACCGAACCGCTTCCGCACCTACTACCACGCCGCGCGAGCGGCGTCGATGACCGGCGACAAAGCCAAGGCCTCGCAGTATTACAAGCGGCTCGTGGACATGTGCCCGAAGGGGGACGCGACGCGGCCTGAGCTGGCCGAAGCGCGCAAGTTCGCCAAGAGCTGACGTGCGCCGGCTGCTGGCCGCGCTCGCCGGCGCCGCGTTCCTCTGGGCACTGGCCGTCTGGCTTGCCGGCGGAGTTGATCTCCGCGCGGCAGGCCTGCGGATGACCTCCACGGATCCCCTCCGTCCCCTGGCTGCGGCGATCGTGCTCGCGGCGGTCTACGTCGCCGCGGCACGCCGTGCCGGGCTTCGCGACGACGCGGCGTTCGTCGCGCGCGCAACGACGCCGGCCCGCCTGGCGCTCGCGATCACCATCCTCTGCACCGCCGTCGGCTTCGCCTTCAACGCCGCCACGGCGGGAGGATCCGACTCCTACGGCTACGTCACGCACGCCGACGCCTGGCGGACGGCGTCGTTTACCACGCCCGTTCCCCTCGCAGCGTCGGCCCCCTGGCCGCGCGCGATCGAATCCTTCACGCCATTTGGGCAGCATCCCTCTCCCGACCGGCGAGCGCTGCTCCCAGCGATGTCACCGGGACTGCCGATGCTGATGGCCCTGTTCGGCGTCGTCGGCGGGCATTGCGCGATGTTCTGGGTCATTCCGTTGACCGGCGGCCTGCTCGCGTGGGCGACCTTTATCGCCGGCCGCCGGGCACACTCCGCCGCCGCAGGGCTCGGTGCCGCATGGCTCATCGCCACGAGTCCGACGGTGGTCAGCATGAGCAAGTCCACGATGAGCGACGTTCCCGCGGCGGCGTTCTGGGTCGTGTCGCTCGCCTGCGCGCTGCGGCCGACGGTGTGGTCATCGCTCGGCGCCGGCGCCGCCGCATCGGTCGCGATTCTCATTCGGCCGAACCTGGTCCCGCTCGCCGCGTGGATCGGCTTGTGGATAATCTGGCGCGAGTGGCGCACGTCACCGCGCGGCTGGACCCGCGTCCTCGCCTTTGCCGCCGCTGCGGCACCTGGCTGCATTGCTGTGGCTTTATTGAACGACGCGCTGCGTGGCTCGCCGCTCGCCTCGGGTTACGGCGATCTCGGGAGGCTCTTCGCGCTGCAGAACGTTCGCGTCAACGTCCCGCGTTACCTCGCGTGGATGGTCGAGACACAGACGCCGCTCTGGATCGCCGGAATGGTGGCGCTCGCGGTACCGCTCTACGCGCTCTGGCCCGGCGACAACGGACGTCGTGCCTCGGTTTTGTTCCTTGGAACCACCGCCGTCGTCTGCGCGGCGTACGTGGCTTACGTGCCCTTCGAGGCGTGGTGGTTCCTGCGCTTCCTGCTGCCCGCGTGGCCGGCGATCGCCATCGGCAGCGCGGCAGTGGTGCTCGCCGCCGGACGCAGGGCCGGTCCTTGGGGTGCCCGCGCAGCAGTGGCCGTCCTACTCGTCGTTGGGGTGTACGGAATCGTGATGACGATCCGGCTGGGGGTGTTTCCGCCCGGTGAAGGCGAGCGGCGGTACGCGACGGTCGCGGACCTGGTGGCTCGCTATACCGAGCCCGATAGCGTGATCATCACCCTGCAGGACACAGGGGCCGTGCGCTACTACGCCGGGCGCGACGCGATCCGTTTCGACCAGCTCGACGAACGCTGGCTCGATGGCGCCGTCGAGTGGCTGGAACAGCGGGGAAGGAAACCGTACTTCTTGCTGGAAGAGTGGGAGGTCACCGACTTCCGCCGCCGCTTCGGCCCCCACAACCGCCTCGCCCGCGACATGAGTCCCATCGTCGCCTACAAGGCGCACGAGATCCCCGGCTGGGTGCACCTCTACGATCCGCGGCGGCCGGACGCTGTCACCCTCGTCGTGCCCGCGATCCGGAATCCAACGAGGTGCCCTCACCCGGCGATTCGTTCGAGGTAGGAACCTGCGAGGTGGCAGGCATGCGGGTCCGTGGCTCCCATTCGCGCCGTGGTAAATCGGGGTCTCCGGCGATTGCCTTACGGTCCGGCCGCGGCTGGGGTTTTCACGGAGCCGGTGAACGATCAGTTGGATGCCCGGGTGTTCTGAAGGGCAGTGGCGAAACAGCGCCGCGTCCGCCTGGACCGCCTGCGGCCCCGATTTAATTCCTTCGCTCTCACGGCGCTCACAGGTCGCCACGGACCCACATGCCTGCCACCCCGCAGGACCTTGTCCCGACCGACACGCAGCAAGAAAAGGGCTCGATGCGAAGCATCGAGCCCTTCCAAGACAACGTTCTTAGTTCGGAGTTCGTAGTTCGGAGTTTTAGAGTCCTCCGAACAACCCCACTGCTACTTAGCAGCCTGATTCGTCGGAGTAGTAGTCTTCGCCTTGCTCTTGAACATCGGCGCCACGTCCCGCTTGCCTCTCTCCAGGAACGGAACGCCTTTGTCCATCCACTCCGGACGCGGCTTGCCGAGCAGGTAGTGGTCGAAGAACTCGTCCTGGTGCACGGTCCAGTGCTTCATGTTGTCGCGGTTCCGCAGGCCATGCGGCTCGCCGTTGTAGTTGAACATGTAGCCTTCCTTCCCGATGCGGCGCAGGGCGGTGATGAACTCGATCCCCTGCGTCCACGGCACCGCGTCGTCCTGATCGTTGTGGATCGTCAGGTACGGCGTCTGGATCTTTTCGACCCAGAAGATCGGCGAGTTCTCGATGAACTGCAGCGGCGCGTCCCACGGCGGGGCGCCGATGCGGCTCTGGGTCTTCTCGGTACTGGAACTGCCGCACCATGCCGGTGCCGTAGCGGATGCCGCCGTAGGCGCTGATCATGTTCGACACCGAGGCGCCCGCCTGGACCGCCGCGAAGAGGTTCGTGCGGGTGATCAGGTGCGTGATCTGGTAGCCGCCCCATGAGTGCCCCTGGATACCGATCCGTTTCGGGTCGATGTACCCCTGGGCCACGATCGTGTTCACCGCCGGAATGACGTGCTTCTCGGCGGCTTCACCCGGGTAGCCGGTCATGTAGCTGATGTCGGGTCTCAGCAGCACGTAGCCGTTGCTGACATAGCGCGGGATCACGATGCTGGTGCTGACGTTCGGGTGGTTGAAGCTGTGCAGGCCCTGCGTCAACTCCTCGTAGATGTAGACCATCAGCGGGTACTTTTTGCTCGGATCGAAGTTCTCCGGCTTCGTCAGGATGGCCCGGCGCTTCTGACCGTCGGCGTTGATGTACTCGATCAGCTCCGATTTGCCCCATGCGAAAGCATTCACCTGGGTGCCCAGGTCCGTCACCTTCTTCATGTCCTTGAACGAGGTGTCGCTGACCCACAGGTCTGGATACTCCTCGAATCGCGTCAGCGTGAAGACGACGGTGTCGGCCTTGCGAGCCTTGTTCACCGCGCCGAACGCCTTGTCGAGCATCACGACCTTCGCCGGTGCGGCGGTCGACGTCAGGTTGGCCAGCTTGAAGAAGCCCGTGGCGCGGGTCCGGTCGTCGGTCGCGGAGAGGAACAGCGGCTTGTCTGCCGGCACCGTCCGCTCTTCCGGATCGAACGATCGATAACGGAAGACGATCTGCTGCTTGCGTCCTTCGCCGCCGGTGACGTTGCGCGAACCGCTGCCGTCCGGCTTCACGTCCCAGATGTCGAACTGGTCGTAGAGCAGAACGGAACGGTCATCAGCCGTCCAGCCGGCGATGCCGTACGCACCGGGGAGGTCCGGCGTGTCGTTTTCCTGCTGGAAGCGCACGGTGATTTTGTCGGTCAGGTTCGTGCGCACGCCGTCGGCCACGCGATAGGAAAACCAGTGGCCGACCTTCTCATCGAAGTACATCACGTACTTGCCGCCGGGCGACAAAGAGGTGCCACCGCCTGCGAAGTGCTCGAGGATGCGGTTCGGCTTTCCGGTCTTGATGTCGAGCAGGTAGACGTCGTTGTAGGTCTGGTCCCACGACATCTCCATCCGGTAGGCGAGGTCGGAGGTGCCGAGCGTACGCGCCGCGTCATCGCCGGGGTTCACCGTCGGCAGTTCCGGTGTCGCGAGCTGCACGAACTTCTTGTCGGCAATGTGGTAGACCGCGCGGTAATTGCGATTGCGCTCCTGGTCGGCGCGGATCCTCTGCATGGGCTGCAGCCAGGCGTCCCTCGTTGACCACAGGTCCACCGCGATCGGCTCCGGGATGTCGTCGTTCGGGTTGGCCGGCGGCGCCGGTGGGGGAGCGGTCGAGACGAAGAGCCGGCTGCCGTCGCGTGAGAACCTCGGGGCGCCGCCCTCGGCGACGACCAGGCCCTTCGGCATGCCTGCGGTCGTCGCTGAAACGATCTCGGTGGACTTCGCGTCGCCAGCTTTCCAGTAATACAGCCGGTACGGCGCCACCGGCTTGTCGAACTCCGCCGTGTCGCTCAGGAACGCGATCTGCGTGCCCACTTCGTCGAAGACAAGGCTGCGATAGCGGCCCTTGCCCGACTGCAGCGTCGTGACCGTGCCGTCGCTCATCCGCCGGGCGAACGCGCCGTCCTTCGCAGCGTCGTTCGACGACGCGGCATAGGCCAGCCAGTCACCCTTGGTGTTCCAGAGATACTCGGACACTTCCGGGATCGTCGTCTCCTCGCCGGTCGCGAGGTTCCGCAGGATCAGGTCCGATCCGGGCTGCTTGCGGTCTCGAGCGTTCGCTGCCCCGGCCTGTCCGCCACCGGCGCCGCCGCGGCCCCCTGCCGGTGCCGCACCGCCGCCGCCGCCACGACCGCCCCGGCCACCGGCTGCCGCGCCGCCGCCGCCCGCACCACCCGTGCCCTTGTAGTACGCGAGCCAGGCGGCCGATTCCTCCGGCAACCGGAAGGTTCCAACCTTCTCGACCATCGTGACCTTGCCGTCCGGCAGCGACATGATTCCGAGCCCAGTGCGGGGCTCCTGGCGCTGATTGCCACGGCCTTGGCCGCGACCTGCGGCCGGCGCCTGGCCCTCCGGCGCGGCTGCAGCTTGACCTGAGCCGCCTTCGCCGCCTTGGGCACCGCGGCCGCGGTTGGCGCGACGCTCCTTCTCCTCGTCCGCCTTCGACTGCGCGATCGTGAAGATCGCGAATTTGCCGTCGGTGGTGAACTGAGCCCCGTTGCCGCGCGGATGCCGGAACTCTTGCCCGCTCCGCAGGTTGCGCACGATCAGCTCACCGTCTTCCGCCTGGGAGGAAACCGAATACGCCAGCCACTGGCCATCGTCAGACAGCCGCGACCCGCCGATCGTCTTCCAGTAGTCGACAACGTCGTAGGTGAGAGAACGTTTGGCCGCGGATGTTGCCGGCGATTGCGCCGTCAACGTCCACTGGACCACAAGGAGGGTGCCAAATAGCAGGGCTATGGTTCGCCCGTGCACGCGCCTATTCATAGGGGTCTCCTGCAGAAAGCTCGGGATTGAACTGGGATCGAATACGACTCGGCGGGGCTAATTATTGCACCCATTTACCAGATTCGGACTCTGCGGCTGGGCTCGACGTAGAGCTTGTCCCCGGGCTTGACGGCGAACGCGCGGTAGAACTCTTCGATGTTCACCACGGCCCCATTGGCTCTGAACTGCGGCGGGGCGTGCTGGTTGATCATGTTCATCTGGCGCAGATACTCCTGGCGTGTCAGCGTCCGCCAGAGTTGCGCCCACCGTAAGAACAGTCGTTGTTCCCCCGTGAAGCCGTCGATGGTCGGCGATGGGTTGCTGTTGAGCGAGAGCTGATACGCCCGCACGGCGACGGCGAGCCCGCCGACATCGCCGACATTCTCGCCAATCGTGGCTGCGCCGTTCACGCGCTCCCCGGGCAGCGCCATGTAGCCGCTGTACTGCTCGACCAGGCCGTGCGCGCGTTTCTCGAACGCGAGCTCGTCATCCCGGGTCCACCAGTCGCGCGCGAAACCGCTGCCGTCAAACCGCCGGCCCCGCTGATCGAAGGCGTGGCCGACTTCGTGGCCGACGACGGCGCCGATGCCGCCGTAGTTCACGGCGTCTTCGGCCTCAGCGTCGAAGAGCGGCGGCTGGAGGATCGCTGCTGGCAGCAGCATCTCGTTGCGCCACGGCAGGTAGTTGGCGTTGACGGTCTGCGGGGTGATCAGCCACTGGTCCGGTTCCCGGCGCCGTGCGAGCCGCATCGCCTTGTACTCGTTGTCGAACTTCTGCGCCCGCCGCCAGTTACCGAGCAGGTCGTCGGCGCGCATGTCGAGGCGGGAAAAGTTGCGCCACCGATCGGGATAGCCGATCCGCGTCTGCACGGCGCCGAGCTTCTCGAGCGCCCGGTCTTTCGTCCGTGGCGTCATCCAGTCGGCGTCGCGGACCGCCTGCCGATACGCCTCGAGCACGTTGGCGACGATCCCGCGCATCCGTTTGCGCGCGGAGTCGGGGAAGTGCTTCTCGACGTAGAGTCGCCCCAGCGCGTCACCCATGTAAAAGTTGACGAGCGACACGGCTTGCTTCCATCGCGTCCTCGGCGCTTCTTGTCCCGTGAGGACGCGCCCGAAGAAGTCATAGCGTGCCATCGAGATCGAGCGGGGGCCGTAGGGCGCCGCCGCCGTGATGTAGCGCGCGGCCAGCCACGCCCTCCACGTCGCCAGCGGCGTCGTCTGCGCGAGCTTGCTGAAGGCTTTGAAGAACTCCGGCTGACCGAGCACGATCGATTCCGCTCGCTCGATCCCCTGCGGCCTCGCCCACGCTCTCCAGTCGAAGCCGGGCATTTGCTTCGACAGCTCGTTCAGCGTGAAGGCCGCATCGTCGGCGAAGGTGACGCGGCTTTCCGCGTGCGGCTGCTGCGCGTGCGCGAGCGCCGTCTCGAGCGCCAGCACGTCGCGAGCGTTCGCGGCGGCGTTCGCTCGACCGGTCAGCGTGAAGATCGTCGTCAGATAGTCAACGTAGGCGTTGCGGATGGCGACCGACTGCGGGTCGGTCTTGAAGTAGTAGTCGCGGTCGGGCAGCAGCGTGCCCCCCTGCGTGACCTCGACGACGATCCGCGTCGAGTCGCGGGCGTCGAGCCCGGCCGATGCCGCGAACGGTCCGCCGGCACCCATGGACGACAGCTGCCCCGTCACCGCCCCGAACTTCTTCGGCGAGTCGACCGAGTCGATCAGGTCGAGGTCAGGACGCATCGGCGTCACGCCGCGCGCCTCGATCGTGGCCTCGTCCATCGCGCTCGCGTACAGGTTCTTGATCGACTGTTCGGTGAGGGAGCTGCCCTTGAGGTTTTCGATGATGTCGCGGAGGTCGTGCTCGGTCTTCTCGGCCAGCTCGGCAAACGTCCCGTAGGTCACACGGTCGCCGGGAATCTGCGCGCGATCGAGCCATCCGCCGTTCGCAAACCGGTAGAGGTCGTCCTGCGGCCGAACCCCACGGTCGAGCAGCGACAGATCGAGCCCCGACTTGAGCTCGTCCCCTTCGACCGCAAGTGTGAGGAGCGCGAGTAACAGGGCGATCGCCGCCTTCATGCCCCCTCCGGCACACTCGCGAGCAGCGAACCCGAAACGGACACCGCGAACCGCGAACCGCGAACCGCGAGTTTATCCCTCCGCCAGGTGCTTCCGTGCGAGGACTATATCGCTCTCATCCCCCAGCAGGTAAAGAACGTCGCCGCCGTCGATTTTCACGTCCGCGGCCGGGGAGGTGGTGTACCGCTGGCCGCTCTGGATCGCGAGGACCGAGGCGCCGGTGCGGGCACGGAGGTCGATTTCGGCGAGCGAGCGGCCTACCGCCCAATGCCCCTCTTCCACGCGATGCGTGGCGATCGGGATCCGCTGGATTTCGTCGGGCAGCGAATCGTAGCGGGAGCTCGGAGCCCGCACCGTTCGCATGCGAAGCGACTCGCGGCGGAAGACGTCCACCAGCGGCTCGATCACGTTCCCGGCGACGTTCAGCCGCGCCAGCAACTGCGCCAGCACTTCGAGTGAGGCCTCGAGCTCCTCGGCGACCGCAAACGTGGCTCCCAGTTTCTGAAGGCGATCCGCTTCGAGGCGGTACCGCGTGCGCACCACGATCGGAATCGTGGGGGAGATGGCACGCACGGTTTTCACCATCCGCTCGGTCGCGCCGGGATCGCTGATCATGCTCACCAGGGCGGCCGCGTGTTCGACATGCACGCCTTGCAGGCTCTCGGCGCTCATCGCGTCGCCGTAGGCGATGTGTTCGCCGGCGTTGCGTGCGGCGCGCACCGTGGCGCCATTCAGCTCGAGGATCACGTAAGGCACGCGCAACTCGTGCAGCGCGCGCGAGACCATCTGCCCGCCGATGCCGAAGCCGAGGATGATGACATGGCCCGCGCAGCTGCGGACCCGACGTGGCCGGCTGCCCGGCGCGCCGTCCGCGGAAGCGCGCACCAATGGCCGGAGCGACCGCCAGCAGCGACGGTGTCACCATCATCGTGAGGATGCTGGCGCCGAGAAGGACTTGCCACACCGACGATGGCATCAGCCCCGCGTCGAGACCAGCGCGCCCAAGGATGAACGAGAACTCCCCGACCTGCGACAAGCCGACGGCCGCCGTCGCCGAGACTCGCAGCGGCGCGCCCGCGAGCAGGAACGCGCCGCTCCCGGCCGCGAACTTGCCGACGATGATCAGCCCCGCCACGCCAACGATCAGCGGCAGGAGCCGAACGGTGGTACCGAGATCCACCAACATGCCCAGCGAGATGAAGAAAAGTGAGGCGAGGATGTCTCGCACGCCTTTGATCTCGGCGTAGGCCTGGTGGCTGTATTCGCTTTCCGCCAGCATCAGTCCTGCGAGGAAGGCGCCGATGGCCATCGAGAGGCCGAGCAGCGAACTTGCCCAGGCGGTGCCGACACTGGCGACGAGAATCGCGAGCGGAAAGGCCTCCCGCCGGCCGCTCGACGTCACGATGCGCAGGACCGTAGGCAGCACGAGTCTCGACACAGCGGCCACCACGACGATCGCCAGGAGCGCCTTGATGATGGCGGGGCCGGCCTCGGCGAGCGTCATTCTGCCCGACAGGATTGGCACGGTCAGGAGCAAAACAACGATCGCCAGGTCCTGCAGCAGCAGGACGCCGGTCATCAGCCGTCCGTGTGGCGTTGACAACTCGTTCCTCGCCGCGAGGCCGTTCAGCACGATCGCGGTGCTCGACAGCGCCACGAACAATCCGATGAAGACCGCCAGGCGGATCGGCATGTCGGTCAGCACGACCACGCCGACCACCAGCGCGGCAGTGAAGGCCATCTGGGCGAACCCCCCGACCAGGATGCGTTGCCAGATTTGTTTGACGGTGGCGAGCGAAAAGTCGAGACCGACCGTGAACAGCAGCAGCACGACCCCGATCTCGGCGAGCGTTTCGACCCGTTCCGGCGTGTCGATGATGCGCAGCCCGCTGGGGCCGGCGACGACACCCGCCAGCATCAGGGCGACGATGGTCGGCACGCGCAGCCGCGCAAGGCCGACCACCAGGACGAGGCCAATGGCAAACGTGAGAACGAGATCGGCGAGGATGGCGTGTTCGATCATCCGGTCAGCGGCCGTACTTCTTCATCAGCGCCTTGAGCTCCTCGACCGGAAGTGCGCGGATGGTGCGTCCGTTACCGGTGGTGTCGGTGGCTTTGAGCAGCGAGTTATAGATCGCTTCTTCGGTGGCGTCCATCGCGGCCTCGAAGAGCCCGGAGACGGCGTCGGTCGAGAGCGAGACCTGGCCCAGGCTTTTGGTCGAGAAGGCGATCGCGAAATCGCCGCTGCCGTTCGAGAACGTCGAGCCGGTGCGCGCCATCGCGTAAATCGCGCGCGCCGCCAGCCGCTTCAAGTCCCGTGCGCTCAGAGGCGCATCGGTCGCCACGATAATCATGCAGCTCCCGTCCGCCTCCGGCCTCGGGACTCGGGATTCGGGGCTCGGGGCTCGGCGACGCGGATGGACGCGGATTCAGTTCTCTCCAGATCGGCACGCCGTTGATCATCAGCTTGCCGCCGTAGTTGGTCTGCACGAGCACGCCGACGGTGTAGCTGGCGTCGCGCTGTTTCACGAGGCGCGACGACGTGCCGATGCCTCCCTTCCAGCCGAACGCGACCGTGCCGGTGCCGGCGCCGACGGCCCCTTCTTCGACGGCACCATCGCGCGCGTTGGTGAGCGCGGTGTGGACGTGCTCGCGGGTTACGTGCAGGCCGCGGATGTCGTTCAGGCCGCCGTCATTCGTCTCGCCGACCAGTCCGTTCACCGAGCGGACGTTCTCGTTACCCGGCTGTGCGATCGTCCAACGGACGACGGCGTCGAGCGCGGCGCCTACCGAGAGGGTGTTCGTCAGCACGATGGGGGATTCGATGGTGCCCAGCTCCTCGACCTGCGTCGATCCCGCGAGCTTACCGAACGCGTTGCCGATGAACACCGCCCCGGCGACCTTCTGCTGGAACAGGTTGCCGGAATGGGGGAGCACCGCCGTCACCCCGGTGCGTACCGTGTCTCCCTGGACGACGGTGACCTGGCCGACGCGAACGCCCGCGACATCCGTGATGGCGTTGTTCGGCCCAGCCTCCAGCGTTCCCGGCGCGATGCCGAGCTCGCGCGCCCGCGGGCGTGACTGCGACTGGCCGTCGAGGCGGCGATGCCGAACATGATCGATCGAGAACGAGGCACGCGTATCAGGATGCGCATGTTCCGCCGTAGCGTCAGCGAAGGCGAACCTATAATAGCGCCCGGTGAATGTGTATCTCGCCTGCACTGTCCGCGGCGATCGCTCCGCGCTCGAGTCCACCAGGGCCATTGCCGCCGCGATCACCGGATTGGGCCACACCCTCCTGACCGCGCATTTGCTCGAGGATGACGCAGACGCGGCCGAATCCGCCCTGAGCGAGCGCGACGTCTACGAGCGGGACCTCGAGTGGTTGTCACGCGCCGATGTGCTCATCGCTGAGGCGTCCGGCTCGAGCTACGGTGTCGGCTTCGAGGTCGGGTACTTTCTGGCGAACGCCAGCGCACGCGGTCGGCACATGCTGCTGGTCTACAACGACGCGCGGCGGACGAGTGTGTCGCGCCTGATCGTCGGGAATTCGCATCCGCACTGCACGACGTGCGGCTATCGTGACGCCGCCGGCCTGCTCCAGGTCGTGGGGGACTTTCTGGTGAATGTTGCGGGCCGTGATGGCCCGTTCAGTCGTGGCGCGTGGCGATTCGGACCTGGAGAAGACGACGCCTTGGTTACCGTCGAAGGCACCCTCACTGGCGCGTGCCTTCTCTGGGCTCCAGGTAACCGCCGCTGCTGCCGAATCCGCCGCGCGAGGTCGTGGCGGGTTCGCCTTCCGTCCATTCGACGCGCGGCGCCGCGAGAAACATCCCCTGCGCGATGCGGTCGCCGGCCTTCACCGTCACCGGGGCGCTGGTGAAATTGGTGACGAGGATCTTCACTTCGTCGGTCGCGCCGCAATAATCCGGGTCGATCACGCCGACGCCGTTGGCCACCATCAAGCCCCGCTTCAGCGGCGTGCTGCTCCGCGCGAAGATGCCCAGGAACATGCCCTTCGGCACCTGGATGACGAGGCCGGTCGGGACGAATCCGACCCGGCCCGGTTCGATGATGACGTCAGCCACCGACACCAGGTCGAAGCCCGCCGCGTCGGCGGTTTCGTATTTTGGCAACTTCGCATCCGAATGAATCCGGGTGATTTGAACGTTCATGTCACCGCACCTTGCGAATCGACGTGAGGCGCGACGGCTGGTTGCCAAGGTCCTCCACGCCCATGACGTCGCCGAGCAGCCGCAGGCGCGCGGCGAGTATCACCGTGCCTTCGCCCCGATCGTCCTTGTCGAGGTTCATCTCGATCCAGGTCAGAGGGTAGTCGCGGCTGATGCGACGCAGCCGGTGCGCTCCTGGAACGTCATCGGCCGGTCGCTGATCAGCATGATCTTGCGCCCCCCCTCCGGATTGCGCATCTGCCGGGCGTAAAGGAGTGGATACGCGAGCGGCTGGGGACGCCGATCGAGCCGACTTCCTTTTGCCCCTGCAGCGCACGCGTGAACGCGTCGTTGCCGTCCTTGGCGAGGATCGCCATCAGCGTGGCGTGCTCGTCGTCTGTGCTCCACCGCCTCACGCGGATCGTGATGGGCGTCGCGCCGGTCACCCCCACGGTGCTGATGTTGGTGAAGTTCGCGCTGAATTCTTCCCCCGGTGTGCGCGACTGGCGGGATGGTGCGGCACTGGCGACGAGACAGTAGGCGACGATCGCAATCAGAGATGACATGAGGTCCTCACTTCCCAAGCTTTTATCGCGCGGCGAGGCTGCGAATCAACGTCAGCAGCATGTCGATCGCCACCGTGTTGTGGCCGCCCGAGCGGAATGATGACGTCGGCGTAGCGCTTGCTCGGCTCCACGAAGTCCAGGTGCATCGGCTTGACGGTGCCGAGGTATTGCTCGATGACCGATGTCACCGTTCGCCCGCGTTCGGAGATGTCCCGTTGCAACCGGCGGATGAAGCGCGTGTCGTCGTCGGCATCGACGAACACCTTCACGTCCAGCAGCTTCCGCAGCGCCGGATCCGTGAAGATCAGGATCCCTCCACGATGATGGCGCGGCGCGGAGGGACGGCCACCGTCGCCGGCTCGCGCTGGTGGCGCGCGAAATCGTAGACCGGTTTTTCGACCGGGCGTCCGGCGCGCAACTCGTGGACATGATCGCACGAGGAGGTCGGTTTCGAGCGAGTCCGGGTGGTCGTAGTTGAGCGCGGCGCGCTCCTCGAGCCGCAGGTCGTTGCGGTCGCGGTAATACCGATCGTGTTCCAGCAGGCTGACGTGCTCGCCGCCGAGGCTTTCGACGATTCGGCGAACGACCGTGGTTTTGCCCGATCCCGAGCCGCCGGCGACACCGATCACAAAAGGGGCACTCACGACTCGATCATATTGTCCTTCATCCGCACCCGTCACGACAGGGTTCGCTCGCTCGGTCCGATAAAAAGGGTTAACACGGGGGGGCTATTGGAATTCTGTTTTACGCGCTCTTCGTGCTCGTTCTCTTCGCGTGCCGTTCGTCCTGCCGATCGTCTCGTGGGTCTCGGCCCGAGCGGACCCGCGCGCGGGTCGAGGAACTCGCGACCGCGCTCGCCGACCAGGAGGGGACCATTGACGCCCTGAAGGCGCAGATCGCGCAGCTCCGAGCCAGCGCGCGCCATGCGGCGCCGGCTACCGCCCCACCACCCGTACCCGCGCCTCTCGTGGTCGCGCCGCCTCCCGTAGTCGCCAAGCCCCGCACCTGCCGCGCCCCGTGCCCCTGTGCGACCCCCGTGCCTCCCGCGCTCCGCAAAGCCGGACGTGCCGAACGCCGGTGGTGCACCGACCCCCGAACCCCGAGTCCCCGCCTCCGCCGAGGCTTCCGCCTCCGCTAAAGCTACGGCGGTCACAGACGGAGGGCAAGACGGGTCCCGAATGGGCCGGCCGCCGCCGGTCCCGCCACGGCCGCCGGTACCGCCGGAGCCGCCCGAACCGCCGCCGAGCCCCCGTCCGGAGGAATCCTGTCCGGGTTCGACTTGGAACGTTTGGTCGGCGTCAAGGTGTTCTCTGCCATCGCCGGCATCACGCTGGTGCTGGCGGCGATCTTCTTCCTGCGGTATTCGGTCGAACACGGCTGGCTGCAGCCGCCGGTCCGCGTGTTGATCGGCATTGCCGTGGCCGTCGGGCTCCTGGTGGTGTGCGAGCTCAAGGCGGCGCGCCAGTACCCGGTGACGGCCAACGCGCTCGACGCCGCCGCGATCGCGATCCTCTTCGCGACGTTCTTCGCGGCCCACGCGCTGTGGCAACTGATCCCCGCGAGCGTGGCATTCGGGCTGCTCGCCCTGGTCACCGCGCTCGCCGTCGTCCTCTCGATACGGCGCGAGTCGCTCTTCATCGCCGTGCTGGGATTGCTCGGCGGCTTCTCGACGCCGATGCTGCTGTCGACCGGCGAGAACCGTCCGATCCCGCTGTTCTGCGTACCTGCTGCTCCTCAACGTCGGCCTCGCGTGGGTGGCCTACAAGAAGCGATGGCCGGTCCTCACCGTCCTGACGCTCATCTTGACGACGATCTACCAATGGGGATGGGTGTTCCGCTTCCTGCGTGACGCCTCGGATCTCTCGCTTGCGATGGGCATCTTCATCGTTTTTCCGCTGGTGACGTTCGCCGGGAGTGATCATGTCGCGGCGACCGACGCTCGACGACGCCGAGGACGGCGCCGACGCCATCTTCGAACGAACGGCGCTCGTGGCGGCGTCGTGCCGGTGATCTTCAGCGTTTATCTTGCGGCGGTGCCGGCGTACGGGGCGCGCGCGGCGCTGCTCTTCGGGTTCCTTCTGCTGATCGACATCGGCCTGCTGGCCATCGCCATCGCGCGCCGCCAGCCATTGCTGCACTCGGTGGCGGCGATAACGACGCTGGTGGTGATGGCTGTCTGGCTCGCGATCTCGTACGTCAGCGACGCACGGTTCGTCGACGCTGGGTTCACGGCGGCATTCGTGCTGCTCTATCTCTGGCGCCGCTGGTCGCGCGCTCGGTTCGGCGAGTCCGCTCGACGACGGGGAAGGGGCCGGCGCGAGTATGCCGCGCCGTTGCTGCTCGCGGCGTTCGCCGTGCTCGCGGCGATCGAGCCGGCGTTCGTCGCGCCGTGGTCGCTGTTCGGCACGCTGCTGGCTCTTGACCTGGCGTGCGCGTGGCGCGCGATCGCGTCTGGCGCAGGCTTCCTCTATTACATCGCCGCGTTCTTTGCGATCGCGACGCAGGCGGTCTGGGCGGTGAAGTCACTTGACGCTCGAGACCCTGGGGACGGCGGTGACGATCTTCGCCGATCTTCGGCGTGGTGTCGCTCGCCGTGCCGATCGTCGCGCGCCGCACGCGTCGTCCGCTCAGCCGGCAGGGGGCGCCGGGCTCGTGCTGTTCGCCAGCCTCTTCCTGCTGCTCTATCTGTCGGCGGGACCGATCGCACCTGCCGCGTTGTGGGCGCTGGCGCTGCTGCTCGCGATTCTCAACGCCGGCCTGTTCGTCGAGAGCGCCGGTGCGCAGCTGCCCGCGCTGTCGCATTGCCGGCAGCGTGATGTCGTGGCTCATCCTGGCCACCTGGTGGATCCAGGCGGCGGGAAGCGTCGGCGTGCTCCCGTCGCTGACGGTGCTGATTGGCCTGACGCTGCTGATGCTCGTCGGCCACGGCTGGAGCTACAGAAGCACAGCGCCCCGAACGAGACGCAGGAAGACGCGGTCCTCGCACTCTTTTCGTCCGGCCTGTTTCTCGGGCTTGGCGGACACCTCTTCCTCTTCGCGCTCGCGTTGAACCGCGCAGTGGAGCATTCCGCCGTGGCCGCTCTTCGGGGCGCTGGCGGTGATCACGCTGGCGACCAGCGCCGCGGCGCTGTATTCGCGCGTGGCGGTGCTGCACGCGGCCGGGGCGCTCGGCGTCAGGGGCGGTGATTGCGTCGTGGACCCTGGCCTGGCGGCCGATGGCGCGCCGTGGCCGCTCGTCGCGCTGGTCGCGGCGGCCGTCGTCTCGGCGTACGCGCTTGCTGTGGATTCGCGTGTTTGCGCCGCGCGGCGCGATCGTCGTGGCGTCCGCCGGGCGGCCGCGGCCCTCCTGGTCGGCGAGATCACCGCTGTCATTGCCGGCGCCCACCAGGCACGGCCTCACATCGGACTCATCGTGGCGGCGCACGTCGCCAACGTTTCCACCTTGCTCGCGCTAACCTGGGCCCGGCAGTGGCGGCATTTCACGCTGGTTGTGGCGCTCGTCGCCGCCGCTGCTTCCTTCGCCTTCGGCGGGCCCTGGCACGATCACTTTGCGCTCGCGGCCGCGCTCTACCTGGTGTTCGTGGCGTTCCCGCTCGTGCTCGGCCCTCGGGCCGCCACCGCGCGCGAGCCGTTCCTCGCGGCGATCGTCGCCAGCGGCACGTTCTTCGTTGTCGGACGCGACACCCTGCGCGACGGCGGCTATGAATCGGTCATCGGCGCGCTGCCGGTCGTGGAAGCGGCGGTGCTCGCCGTGCTGCTGCGCCGCCTGCTGCGCCTGCAGACCGAGGGTGCCCGCGACCTCGGACGGCTGGCGCTGGTCGCCGGCGCCGCCCTGGCGTTCGTGACGGTCGCGATCCCGCTGCAACTGGACCACCAGTGGATCACGATCGGCTGGGCGCTCGAAGGGGCGGCCCTGGCCTGGCTCTTTACCCGCGTCCCGCACCGCGGGCTGCTCTATGCGACCGTCGCGCTGCTCGGCGCGTGTTCGTGCGCCTGGCGTTGAACCCCGAGATCTTCCGCTACGAGCCGCGCGGCGAGCTGCGGATCCTCAACTGGTATCTCTACGCCTACCTGATTGCGGCGGCGTCGATGTTCGTCGCGGCGCTGGTGGCTCTCGCGGACCGACGATCGCCTGTTCGACACGCCGCTGCGTCCGTCGCGGCTCTTTCCGGCCGCGGCGGTCATCCTCCTGTTCCTGCTCCTGAACATCGAGATCGCGGACTTCTACGCGACCGGGCCCGAGATCATGTTCCGCTTCGGCGCCGGGGTGTCGCAGGACCTGACCTACACGATCGGCTGGCTGGTGTTCGGGATGCCTGCTGCTCGCCGCCGGCATCTACCTGCGGAATCGTCCGGCGCGCGTCACGGCGGTGGCGCTGATCGCGCGTGACGGCGTTCAAGTGCTTCCTCTACGACCTGCGCGAGTTCGGCGGGCTCTATCGCGTCGGCTCGCTCGTTGGCCTCGCCATCGCGCTGGCGCTCGTGTCGCTCGCCCTGCAGAAGTACGTGCTCGCGAAGCCGAAGGATGCCCAATCATGATGCGACGCACCCTGGCCCTTGTCGTCGCCGCGGCGTCGCTTGGCGCTGCCGCGCGCCTCTGGCGCAGGCTCCGCGGTTCCGGTACGAGCGCCCATCCAGACCGAGGGGACCGGTCCGCACCGGCTTGCCGTCGATGCGGGCTTGCTGCTGGGCACGGCGCGCGCGCGCGACAATCGCGTTGTCCGACCTGCGGCTCTTCGACGCGTCAGGGCGCGAGGTGCCGTATCTCCTCGTGCTTCCCGACGCTGTGACGCCCCAGTGGCTGGGCGCGTCGCTGTTGCCGATAGCGGCAACCGAGAAGACCAGCGGGTTCGAGGCGGACCTGGGGGGCGTCGAGGTCGTCGACAGCATCCAGGTCGAAGGCATGCCGGCCCCGTTCCTGAAGCGTCTCGTGCTCGAAGGCAGCGGCGATCGGCAGCGCTGGACGATGCTCGCGGCCGAGGGGACGCTCTTCGACCTGCCCGCCGAGCAGCTCCGGCAGAAGGACATTCCATTCCGCGCCGGGCCGTATCGTTTCCTGCGCGTTACCTGGAACGACACCAACAGCGGGCGCGTGCCGATGCCGACGCGCGCGTGTTCGCCCGCCGCGCGCCGGCCGAACAGGTCGAGCCGCCGCCCGTGGTGATGGAGGCCAGCGTCGAGCAGCGGCCGAGCGAGCCAGGGCGCAGCCGGTACCGGATCCGGCTGCCGGCCCCCGGCCTGCCGGTCGTCGCGCTGACGCTGGACGTCGATGGAGGTCACGTCTTCCGGAACGTGGCGGTGACGGAAGCACATCTTCTCGGCGGCCAGGCCGTCCCGCGGGAGATCGGCCGTGCCACGCATTTCGCGCGTCGTTCGCGACGGCATGACCGCCGCAGCGATTCGGATACCTCTGAACGCGCCCCCGAACGAACAGCTCCTCGACCTCGTGGTGGACGACGGCAGCAATCCGCCGCTCGGCGTTGACGCGTGTCGTTCTCGAGATGGCGCGATTCCCCTGGATCTATTTCGAAGCGCCGGGGAATCCCATCGTGGCTCGCTACGGCGATGCTTCTTTGCAGGCCCCGCGCTACGACCTCGAAGCCGACGCGCGACTCGATACGATCTCGCGAAGCTTCCGGAAGCCAAATGGGGCGAGGCGCGCGAGATCGACGGCACCATCTGCTGCGACCGGCACCGCCGGCGCCGCCGATGCCGGACGCCGGCGCCGCCATCGATCCGGACGCCTTCCGCTTCCGTCGAAAGCTGCCTGACAGTCCGTCGGGTCTCGTGGCCGTGCCGCTCGACGCCTCCGTGCTCGCACAACAGCCGCGGCGCGGGGCGCATATTCGAGGACGTGCGGATCGTCGATGAGCGCGCCGGCAGATTCCGTACCTGCTCGAACGACAGGAGGAGCCGTTATCGCTTCACGCTGTCGCTCCAGAAGTTCGACGGTAAGGCGCCCGAACTGCGCACCGGCAACGGGACCAACCGCTCGGCCTATGTCGTGAAGCTGCCGCATTCGCACCTTGCCGAACGCGACGCTCGTCCTCGAGACGTCTGCTCGCGTGTTTACGCGTACCGTCAGCGCCGGCGTCGAACGGCCGCCGGACCGCAACCGCCGCGATACGTGGTTCGAGACGATCGCCACGCAGTCGTGGCTGCACAAGGAGCAGGACATGCCGGCGCCCGCGCTGTCACTCCCCCTGGGAACGACGCGCGACGAACAGATCGTCGTGGTGGTGGATGAGGGCGATAACAGCCCGCTGCCCTTGACGTCGGCGCGGTTGCTGCTGCCGTCGTACCGCGTCCGCTTCTTTCATCCGGGTCGCGCGCTCACGCTCGTCTACGGACGCGATGACGTGTCGCTGCCGCGCTACGACCTGGCGTTGCTGGCGACACACGTGATGGGGGCGGAGGCGCGGGAGCTCGTGGCGGCGCCGGCGGAGGAAGGAACGGCCGGCCCAGTGACCTCGCTGGTGTCGCCGAGGGTCTTCTGGGCCGGGCTCGTCGTTGCCGTGCTGATCATCGGCGGGATCATCGTCCGCCTGATGCGGACTCGGCGTGATCAGCTGGTGAGCGGCCCGGCTTCGTTCGAGTACGCGCAGCCGCGATGCCGAGTCTGAACCGCAGCCTCTAGCTTCTAGCTTCTTCTGCGGCGCGCTTCTGCACCTCGTCGAGGACGCGGAGCAGGTTGCCGCTCCAGATCTTCGCGATCTGCGCCTCGGTGTAACCACGGCGCACGAGCTCCAGCGTCACGTTGAACGTCTCGCTGGCGTCGTTCCAGCCGTCCACGCCGCCGCCGCCGTCGAAGTCGGACGAGATCCCGACGTGGTCGATGCCGATCTTCTTGACGAGGTAGTCGATGTGATCGACGAAGTCCTTGACGTTGGCGCGCGGCGGCGGCGGGAACTGCTTGTTCGAGTTCCGCCATCCGCTTGGTGCGCTCCGCGCAGCTTGGCCTCGTCGCTCGGTGCGCTGCGCGTCGCGTCATCTGCGGCGGTGGCGCCGCCGGCCGCCGCCGCCACCGCGTCCGCCACGTCCGCCCGTCGGGCACCGGCAGCCCCAATTCCTCGTGCAGTTTCGCGATCGCCGCCGTGCGCTCCGGCTGACGCCGGTGGTGTTTCCTTGACGTAGCCGGCGAACGCGACCGTCTGCACGACGCCGCCATTCTTCTTCAACGCCTCCAGCTGCTCGTCGTCGAGGTTGCGGCTGTGATTGTGCAGGGCCCGCGCTGAGGAGTGCGATGCGATGACCGGGGCCTTCGAGAGGGCCATCGCCTGCAGGTTCGCTTCCTTGGACGGGTGCGAGATGTCGACCATGATCCCGACTCGATTCAGTTCGGCGATCACCTGCTTGCCGAGCGGCGACAGCCCCTTGTGGAGCCAAACGTTGTCGCTTTCACCGGTGTTCGAGTCGGCGAGCTGGCTGTGCCCGTTGTGCGCGAGCGAGAGGTAGCGAGCGCCGCGCTGCTGGAACTCCTGCACGCGTTTGATCGCGGTGGTCTCGTCGCCGAGCGGGTAGCCGTTTTCGACGCCGATGAACGCGATCTTCTTCCCTTCTTTGTTCAAGCGCCGCGCGTCCGCCGAGGTCAGCGCCAGGCCGATCTTGTCGGGGGCGATCTCCTTGGTCAGCCGATGGATGGCGTCGAACTTCTCGATCGCCTGCTTGTAGGCGGCGTCGTAGCCCGCCTGTGTGAAGGCCTCAGGGCTGCGGTTCTGACCGACGTAGACGATCAGGAACGCGGCGTCGAGGCCGCCCCTGACCATCTTCGGCAGGTTGACCTGGTTGGTCATTTCCTGCGTGTAGTTCCGCTCGGCCGTGAAGGCGGAGGGCGTTGATGTCGACGTGCGTGTCGAGCGCGATCACGCGGTCGTGGATGGCGCGGGCCTTCGCCACGAGGGCGTCATCGGCAGGCGCGGGCGGCTGCTGGGCGCTCGTCGGGCCCTGGATCAGTGAGAAGGCGCCAAGCGCCAGTGCGGCGGCGCACACGAACATCGAACGTCGCATGAGGACTCTCCTTGTAGTGAGGCCCTTCAGGGCCGTCACATTCTAGTCCGCGCGCAACGCCATCAGCGGGTCGATCCTCGTGGCGCGTCGCCCGGGCACGTAGCCGGCGGCGACGGCCGACAGCAGCAGGATCGGCGCCGAACGCCAGCGACAGGCGAATATCCGACGAGAAGACCCCTTCCAGCGTGGCATCCATGACTCGCCCGACGCCGGTCGCGAGCAGCAGGCCGATCGCCACTCCGAGTCCACCCATGCGCGCCGCCTGGCCGACCGTGAGGCGGAGCACGTCGCCGACGCCCGGCTCCCAGCGCGATGCGCACGCCGATCTCGTGAGCGCGCTGCGACATGATGTACGCCATCAGGCTATAGACGCCGACCACCGCGAGCACCAGCGCGAGCGCGCCGAAGACCCCCATGATCGCCGCGACGTACTGAAGGCCGATCGTCCGTTCGTGCAGCGCCTGGCGCATCGACATCTGGTCGAAGACCGGCTGCGCCGGGATCCACCGCCCGGACGGCGGCACGCGCGGGTCCGGCGAGCGCGGCCAGATCACCGTCGGCGCGGAGGGCGATCGCGACGTTGAACGTCGGGCGTTGGGCGAATGGCCGGTAGACCGTCGCCAGATTTCGATGGTTGAACCAGTCGTAAATCACGTCGCCCGACACGCCGACGATGGTGACCCATGGACCATCGCCCAGCTTCAATCGCTGGCCGATCGGGTCCACGCCCGGGAAATGGCGATCGGCACCGCCTTTGGAAATGATCGCCACTTCCTGCGAGCCTGCGGCGTCGGTCGATGTGAAACCGCGACCGCGCAGGATCGGCACCCGCAGGGTCGTCAGGAGCTCAGGACTCGCCGACCGAAAACCGATCATCACCGGGTTCGCCGGATCCGCCTGCGGCTTGCCTTCGACTTCGATCGGCCGTTCGCGGATTGCCGTTGGCGGCCGGCAGTAAGTTGGACATGCCGACCGCTCGAACGCCGGGCAGCTGCGAGAGCCGAGGCACCAGTTCTTCGACGAACCGCCGGCGGCTGGCGACATCGGCGTATTTCGCCGTCGGGCAGGACCGCCCGCATGACCAGCAGCCCGTCAGGTTCGTATCCTTGCGGCCCGTTGAGGAACCGGTAGGCGCCGAGCGTGCTCATACCCGAGGCCACGAGCAGCGGCAGCGCGAGTGCGACTTCGCCGATCACCAGCGCGCTCCGCAGGCGCTGGCGTCCGCGGCCCGCGGTCGTCCCGCGGCCGTTGTCCTTCAGCGAATCGGCCAGCCCCGGCCGCGACGCGCGCAAGGCCGGGAGGAGCCCGAAGACGATGGCGGTGAGCAGCGCGATCGCGATGGTGAAGACGACCAGGCGTGCATCGACGTCCATCCGCTGCCAGCCGTCCACGAATCGCAGCAACCGCGACGGCAGGTTCACGCGAATCGCCCGGATCCCGACCCAGGCGACGGCCAGCGACGCCGGAACGGCGGCCAGCGCCAACACCACGCTCTCGACCAGCAGCTCGCGAACGATCCGCCCGCGGCTCGCGCCCAGCGCGGTTCGGACGGCGAGCTCGCGCTGGCGCTCGGCGCCGCGCGCGAGCAGAAGGTTGGCGATGTTCGCGCACGCGATCAGCAGCACGAACCCCGCGGCGGCTTGCCAGAGGGCGACGATCGGTCCCAGGCCCGAGTCGCGCATTCCCTGCAAGAGCGTCATCACCCGGGCGCCGCGTCCACGATTCGCCTCGGGATACTGCTGGGCGAGCCGTTCACCGATCACCGCCATCTGCGCGCCGGCATCGTCGAACGTCTTGCCTGGCGCGAGTCGTCCGACCACCGACAGGTAGCGCGCGCTGCGACGCTCCGCTGTCGGTGCGTCGAAAGAGAGCGGCGCCCACACCTGCGATCCGAGGGGGAACGCGAAGCCTGCCGGGGCGATGCCGACCACCTCGTAAGGCTGAGCGTCGAGCTGAATGGTCTTGCCGACGATGGAGCGGTCGCCACCGAAACGCCGTTGCCACAAGTCGTATCCGAGGATCACTCGCTGGTGCGCGCCGCGGGTCTCTTCGTCGCGCGTGAAGCCGCGTCCGATAACAGGCTCCACGCCCAGCGTCGAGAAAAGGTCGGCAGAAACGAAGAAGCCGGCGACGCGCTCCGGCTCGTCACCCCCCGACAGGTTCACGTCCCACCACTCGAATGCCGAGAGGCGGTCGAAGACGTCAGCCTGGCGTCTTCCAGTCGAGGAAATTCGCTGGGGACACGCTTTCCTGTCCGCCGATGCCATCGGATGGGCTCGTCTCGCTCACCATCACCAGGCGATCCAGGTTGGGTACGGTGAAGGGGCGCAGCAGCACGGAATCGATCAAGGCGAAAATCGCCGCATTGGCGCCGAGGCCGAGCGACAGGGTCATCACGACCAGCGCGCTGAGCGCCGGGCGCTTGATCAGCATTCGGACGGCGTGCCGGGCATCGGTGAGCAGGCTGCGCATGAAGGAGTCTCCAGGATTGGGACCGGTGAGGCGGTCGGTCGGCGCGGCGTCGAAGCCGGCGCGTGACGGCGCCCGACCCGATGCGCAGGACCTGGCCCGCGTACCAGCGCGCGCGCCGCGTGCGCCCCGGACGTGTGCCAGGGCGACGAACTCTTCGTGCAGGTCGCCGGCGATCTCGTCCGCGCTCGCGCCGGCAGCAGGGCGAGCAGCGTTCGCGCCAGCGCCGCGGCGGGCGGTCGGTCGTCATCGTTTTTCGAGCAGCGACTCGACGCCTTTCCAAAGCGCGAGCCACGCCTCCCGCGAATCCCGCAGCGCGGAGAGTCCCGCCGGGGTCACCGTGTAGTACCGCCGCGATCGCCCCCCGCGTTCCGGCAGGGGGTCGCTCATGCGCGAACGCACGCACTTCTTGGCTTCGAGCCGTTCGAGCGCGGTGTAGAGGGCCCCCCGCGCGACGTTCCGCCCGGTGCGCGCTTCGATTTCCTGGCGGACCGGGATGGCGTAGGCCTCCTCACCGAGCCGAAGAATGGCCAGCAACGCGATCTGCTCGAACTCACCGAGATAGATGTCCGGCATGGGTCTGCATTGTAGGCCAAATACGCATTTCAACGGTTGGAGGTTCGATTCCTTCGCGCCTCACAGCGGCAGGCGCAATTGTGGAGGACGGCGATCGATCGCGGATCGCGTTCGCTACGTCGAACGTCCTCGTGGCGGCGCAGATGGCCCTGGCCGTCGTCCTCGTTGTGACCGCCACGCTGCTCGTCCGCAGTCTGAGGAACCTGACCGCCGTGTCGCCGGGCTTCACCGTGGATCACGTGCTGTCGGCGCGCATCTCGCCACCCGCCTTCCGCTTCCCCGACGTCGCCTCACGGCGGGCGCTCTATGCCTCTCTTCTCGACCGGATCTCCAGCGTCCCCGGCGTCAGCCATGCCGCGGTCAGCGACCGGCTGCCTTTTGGCGGCGAAACGTACGGCAGTGTGTTCGTGATCGAGGGGCGGCCCAATCCCGCAACGACCGGGGAATGGCCACTGGCCGACGTCTCGGCGGTCGTGAGTTCTGGATTCTTCGAGGCTCTGGACATCGACCTGCGCGCCGGACGCAGATTCACAGACGAAGACTCCGCCACGGCCATGCGCGTCGCCATCGTCAGCGAGACGGTGGCGCGACGGGTACTGGCCAGGTGAGTCGCCGCTCGGACGACGATTTACATTCCCTGGGCGATCGTGCCGGCATGCGCACCATCGTCGGGGTCGTCGAGGACGTGAAGTGGGAACGAGTCACCGACGAACCGAAGGGAGCGCTCTTCGTGCCGCTCTCCCAAGGGGCTCCGGGGCCGATGCGGCTCGTCGTGCGGACGGGCGCCGATCCCGGTGCCACGTTCGAACACGTGCGATCGACCGTCCGGTCGCTCGATCGCGACACGCCCGTCGATCAGATGGGTCCGCTCGCCGACCTCGTGGCGGCCTCGGTGGAGCAGCCGCGGTTTGCCGCGTCGCTGCTCTCAGCGTTTCGCCTTCACGGGCCTGCTCCTCGGAGCGATCGGCATCTACGGCACGATCTCGGATCATGTCACCGAGCGGCGGCGGGAGATTGGCGTGCGCATGGCGCTCGGGGCGCAGGGGCGCGACGTGATCCGCACCGTCGTCGGCGGCACATTCCTCGTGGTCGCCTGCGGCGCCGGCATCGGCGTGGCGATCGCGGCCGCTCGTGACGCGCGTCTTCGCAACGCTGCTGTTCGGCGTCACCCCGGGAGATGCCTCGACCTTCGCAACCGCGGCGCATCGTCCTGGCGCTCACCGCCCTAGCCGCCGCCTACGGTCCAGCCCGCCGTGCGGCCGCCGTGGATCCGCTGTCGGCGCTCAGAGACTGAATCAACGACAGCCAGTTCAACGGGCTGACGGCCCGCCTTCGGCGCGCCGCGAAGACGCGAAGACACGAAGCCGCGAAACATTTTGTTTAAGAAAAGCAACTTCGTGGCTTCGAGTCTTCGCGTCTTCGTGCCGGCCGGAGGCCAATCGTGGGTGCGGCTGTCGCCCGGCGTGATTGTGTATGGCCCGGCGTGATTTAAGATGTGTCCTGAATCAGGAGACACATTTGTGACGTACCGCCCCTTGATCGGTCTCATCGTTGCCGCTGCCTTCATCCCTGTCGCACCGTCTGCGCAGGACCGGTTGCAGTCGCTGCCTGGCTATGCGCAATACCAGAAGATCAGCCAGGAGGGCCGCGACGCGGTCAAGTCGGGGGCGCTCACCGTCACGTGGAAGGACGCGAAGACCTTCGAATACACGCGAGACGGCAAGCGATATTCGTACGACGTCGGGACGAAGGCCGCGACCGAAATCGGGGCGGCGCCGGAGGCCGAGGGCGGGGGCCGCGGCGGACGCGGGGGACGTGGCGGTGGCGGGCCCGTGCGCGGCCGCCAGTTCGACACCGCCGATTCTCCCGACAAGAAATACCGCGCGGTCTATCGCGACAAGGACCGCAACCTCTACGTGGTGGACGTGGCCACGAATGCCGAGACGGCGGTTACGACGGACGGGAGCCGGGAGGAAGGTCGAAAGATCAAGAACGGCACCGGCAGCTGGGTCTACGGCGAGGAGCTGGGTCAGCGCACGGCGATGTGGTGGTCTCCTGACAGCACGAAGCTGGCGTACTACCGCTTCGACGAGAGCAAGGTTCCCGACTACATCCTGCAGATGAAGCAGACGCAGCTCTACGGCAACACCGACGTCGAGGCCTATCCGAAGGCGGGCTACGACAATCCGGTCGTCGAGATGTTCATCTACGACGTCGCGACCAAGAAGAGCACCCCGGTGGACGTCCGCGACGGCAAGCCCTTCACCAACGACGTCGTCGGTCACTACGTGTACCGCGTAATGTGGTCGCCCGACGGAAAGGAGCTGCTGTTCCATCGCACGAACCGGCGGCAAAACGTGCTCGAGTTCGCGGCGGCCAATCCGGCGACCGGCGCGGTGCGCGCCATCGTTCGCGAGGAGTGGCCGACCGGGTGGGTCGAGAACAGTCCTGGCCTCACGTGGCTGAAGGATGGGAAGCGATTCATCTGGGAGTCCGAACGCAACGGCTGGAGCAACTTCTACTTGTATGACATCAGCGGGAAGTTGATCACGCCGCTGACGCGGCACGCGGCGTTCGAGATCGGCGGGCCCATCAAGCTCGACGAGCCGGCGAACGTGCTCTTCTACACGGCGCGCAGCGGCGATAGCCATCTCAAGATGCAGTTGCACCGCGTCGCGCTGGACGGGAAGGGGGACACGCGGCTCACCGATCCGGCGTTCAATCACACGATCGGCGGCTGCATGGGCGGGCCCGCGGGGGCACCCGTTGCGCCGCTGCCGGCGGCAGCGGCGAGCACCTGTGGGATCTCGCCCGACAACAAGCATTTCGTGGATGTCTACCAGACGCACAACACGCCGGCCGCCACGCGGGTCGTGGATGCAGCGAACGGCAAGGTCGTCGCGGAAGTCGCGCAGACCGACCTGACCAAATTCAACGCCCTCGGCCTCAAGAAGGCAGAGATGTTCACCTACAAGTCGGCCGACGGCAGCACGACGCTCCGCGGGCTCATCCAGTTCCCGTCGACCTTTGACCCGTCAAAGAAATACCCGGCGCTGGTCAGCGTGTATGGTGGCCCGGCCTCGGCCAGCAATACGGCTCGGGAAACGTTTGTGACGCCGAGCGCGCTGACCGAGTACGGCTTCCTGGTGATCAACCTCGACTCGCGCGCGGCCCCCGGCATGGGCAAGAAGACGCTCGACCACATCTACATGAAGCTCGGGCAGGTCGAGATCGACGACATGGCGGCGGGCGTCAAGGCACTCTGGGAGCGGCCGTACTTCGACAAGGCGCGGGTCGGGATGTACGGCACGTCGTATGGCGGGTACTCCTCCGTGATGTCGATCCTTCGCCATCCCGACGTCTACGCCGCGGCGGCGGCCTCGTCACCGGTGACGGCGTGGCATCACTACGACACGATCTACACCGAGCGCTACATGTGGATCCCGCAGGAGAACAAAGAAGGCTACGAAGCGGGGAGCGCCATGCCGCTCGTCAAGAACCTGAAAGGGCGGCTGCTGATCTATTACGGCACGGCCGACAACAACGTGCATCCCTCGAACGCCATGCAGCTGATCGACGCGCTGATGAAGGCGGGGAAGAGTTTTGACGTGCAGGTGGGCCCCGATCTCGGGCACACGGCCGTCAACCAGGGACGCATGATGGAGTTCTTCATCGACAACCTGGTGATCCGGCCGGCGGGGTCGCCGACGACCTTCCAGGCGAATCGCTAACTGCGATCCTTGCGCGCGCGCGCCTTCCGCAGGCGTGCGCGCGTTTCCGCCGCGGCCGAATGCGTGCGGTCCTGCTGCGCCTCGTTGCTCTCCCTTCCCCGAACGACGTGCGTCTTCAACGCACGCTTGATCTCGCGGCTCAATTCGTCGGGCAGGCACGGCTTGGGGATGAACCCATCGGCGCCGGCTTCCGCCGCTCGCTCCTGCGATTCCTTCAGCACATGACCGGTCAGCATCAGCACGGGAATATTCCGCGTGCGCTTGTCGGACTTCAGCTCGACGATGGCGTCCCAGCCGGTCATGCCGGGAAGCCCCGCATCCATCAGGATGAGGTCTGGCTGTTCGCCCACCGCGAGTTTGATCGCTTCGATGGCGCTGGAGGCTGTGATGACGCTGAAGCCCTCGAACTCGAGGTACGTCGTGTACATCTCGCGCGCGTCGATGAAGTCATCTACCAAAAGAATACGAACCCCAGTCATTTTTATATGGTCGAGGATACCCTGTGTCGTCTGCTCGCAGAATGAATTCGTGAACTGCCGTGCGAAAAGAGCGATCCGCCTAGTGGACGAGGTATTGCAATGTAGTCATCTCGCTATGGCTGAAGTGCTTCACGACTACGGACTCGTTCGATCAACCGAGGGTGCGGTGTATCGCGTTCGCGCCTGCGGGTCGGAAATGGATGAATCACGCTGGCAGGGATGGCTCGAGTTCGAGCCTATTGTCGGCGGCGAAACGATGAGGTCGGCGCGCGAGACGACCCAGCCCAACCGTACCGACCTCGTGTACTGGGCGACCGGCTTGTCGTCCGTTTACATCGAAGGCTCGTTGAATCGCACGCTCAATCCGCTGGTGCGACCCATCGCACCGCCCGTGCCGTCGCCAGTCTTCGATGGTCCCGCCCCTCCCTCCACGCAAGGGCCACCACCGACGAGTAGCGTGTTGAATCCGTTTTCCGTCTATCGGAAAGGGGAGATGCTGCTCCGAGACCAGCTGCATGCGCTGTCGCCGTGGCATCTGGTCAACATCATCCTCGCCTACGAACTCAGCGAGATCGCGGTGGACGACCTCAACCTGATGCCGGCGGCGGAGCTCGTCGAATTGATCGTGGCGTCGGTGCGGATGGAGGTTGAAGAGGGAGCGACCGAATCGTCGCGCTGATCGCGATCCTGCTCGGCGCCGCCGCGGCGGCCCACATGCTGCCGTTCCCGTTCCTGATCGAGGCCTTTCGGCCCTCGCAATCGGTGTGGCGCGTCAAGCCTGTCGCCGGCGCGCCGCCCACGCTCTACCTCACCTTTGACGACGGGCCGAATGCCCAATGGACGCCACCGTTGCTGGACGCGCTCCACGAGTCACGCGTGCGCGCCACCTTCTTCCTGATCGACGAGCACATCACCGATGACACGGCCGCCATCGTCAAGCGAATCGCCGACGACGGGCACGCCATCGGGCTGCACAGCGGCACGCGGCGATTGATGATCCTCTCGCCGGAGGATCTGGCCCATCGCCTCGCAGGGGCGGCGGATCGAATCACCGCCATCACCGGCCGTCAGCCCTGCAAGCTGTTCCGCCCGCATGCGGGATGGCGCAGCAGCTCGATGTACGACGGCTTGAAGCGCGCGGGCTACCGCCTCGCCGGCTGGAGCTGGGGGATGTGGGACTGGGACTGGTGGCGCACGCCGCGCGCCGATCGGGTCGCCAAACGCCTCGAAGGCAAAGCCTCCGCCGGCGACATCGTCGTCATTCACGACGGCCATCACAAGAACCCTCTCGCGGACCGTCACCACGCCGCCGAAACCGTCCGGCTTCTCGTACCGCGCCTCCGCGCCCGCGGCTTCGCGTTCGATGGCCTCTGCAACTGAACCGCTCCCCAAGTGACGGATCGCTTCGACGCCGGTCCGCGATCGGCGGCAGGCGAACGCGTCCGCTGCGCCGACGTCGTACGCGGGGTAAATCGCGTCCTCCGGCGATGGCCTGACGACCAGGCGGCGCCTTGGATATCCGAACGACAGCCCCGATCGGTTGGGCAACGGCTACTCCAATGCCGGAGACGAATCAGCGGCGCCGCCACTCGGACCGCCTGCGGACGCGATTTAATTCCTTCGCTCTCCCGCTACTCCTACGGCGCTGCGGCCGCGTTCGCCTGCCGCCGCTCGCGATCCGTCGGTGCGCTCAGTCGGGGCGCTGCGGGGTGGCAGGCATGCGGGTTCGCGGCGACCTGTGAGCGCCGTGAGAGCGAAGGAATTAAATCGGGGTCGCAGGCGGTCCGGGCGGACGCGGCGCTGTTTCGCCACTGCTTCAGAACACCCGTGCATCCAACTGATCGTTCACCGGCTCGTGATCACCCGAGCCGCGGCCGGATCGTAAGGCAATCGCCGGAGGCCCCGATTTACCACGGCGTCGAACGGGAGCCGCGGACCCGCATGCCTGCCGCACCGCAGGGAATCACGAAAGCGTCGTGCGGCGACAGATTCGTAAGTCGTGCGACGGCGAACTGCGTAGAGTTGCGCGATTGTGCGTGGCGCGGCCGAGGTACGCGCTTTGCCCGCGCCCGCGTCATGACTCTCAGTGCATTTGGACGGTTCGTCGTGGCGGGGCTGCTGGCGCTCGCGCTCCTGGCGATTGCGGTGCAGGCGCGGGCGCAGGAGCAGGAGTTGCCGGCGCCCGAAGCGTGGCAGGCGCTCGAGCGCGGGGACGCGTCGAAGGCGGCGGCGATCTTTCGCGATGCCCTCGACCGGTCGCCGAGCAATCCGTTCCTGCATTACGGCAGCGCGCATGCGTCGCTGGCGCTGGGGCGCACCGAGGCGGCGATTTCATCGCTGAAACGCGCGGTCGAGTACGAGCCGCGCTTCATGCACGCGCTGGTGTTGCTGGCGCAGATTGCCTACCAGACGGCCGACCTCGACCTGGCGGTGCGATCCCTCGAAAAGGCGGCGGTGCTCGCGCCGAAAGACAAGAACATCGCGGGGCAGCTCGCGAAATGGCGCAAGGAGGCGAGCCTCCATCAGAGCTTCCAGACGCGCCCCGGGGTCCGCTTCAACGTCCTCTTTGAAGGGCCCGAGCAAAAGATGATCGGCGACCGCGTCTCGACCGTGCTCAACAACGCCTACTGGAGCATCGGGAAGACGCTGAACATCTATCCCAGCACGGCGCTCGAAGTCATCCTCTACTCGAACAAGCAGTTCCAGGACATTACCCGCGCGCCGGCGTGGGCGGGCGGCGGCTACGACGGCCGCATTCGTCTCCCGGTCGGCGGCGCCCTCAAGTCACCGCAGACGCTCGACCGTGTTGTGACGCACGAATACGTCCATGCCGTCGTGCGCAACGCCGCCGGAAGCAACGTGCCGGCCTGGGTCAACGAGGGCCTGGCGAGCTATCTGGAGTCCAGTGACAAGTCGTGGGTGCGCCTCGTGCTGAAGCAGGCGACCGGGCGAATCGAACTGGAGGATCTCGTGGAAGGATTCGGAGGGTTCGACGGCGATACGGCACTCGTCGCGTACGCCGAGAGCTACATCGCCGCGGAACTTCTGTGCGAGAAACTCAACCCGCACATCGGCCCCTTCCTGCAACTACTCGGCAACGGCCACACCGTCGACCAGGCCCTCAGCCGCCACGGCGTGCAACCGGAGGCGTTCTACGCGGAATGGAAGCGGCGTGTCGGGATCAAGTAATCAACGACAGCGCGGCGAGACTAGCTGACAGCCGTCGCGAATTCCTCGTAAGTCCCTCGGAAGTCCACGATCCGCCCGTCTGTGAAATTCCAGATCCGCGTGCCCACTTCCTCGATCAGGTCCTGGTCGTGGGTCACGAGCAGCACGGTGCCGTCGAACCGCTGCAGCGCGATGTTGAGCGCGTTGATCGATTCGAGGTCGAGGTGGTTGGTGGGCTCGTCGAACACCAGGACGTTCGGCTTCTGCAGCATGATGCGGCAGAAGAGCAGCCGCGCGGTCTCACCGCCGGAGAGCGCGTCGGTCGGCTTCAAACCTTCCTCGCCGCTGAACAGCATCTGGCCGAGCAGGCCGTGGATCTCCTGTCGCGAGGCGTCCGGATCGAACTGGTGCAGCCACTCGACCGCCGTCATCCCTTTCTGGATGGCGCCGGTGTGATCCTGCGAAAAGTAGCCGATCGAGACTTCGTGTCCCCAGCGGACGCTCCCGGCATCGACGTCCTCGGGTGCCGGCGGAAGGTTCGGCGAATCGGCAAGCAGGGCTTTGAGCAGCGTGGTCTTGCCGACGCCGTTGCGACCCATGAGCACGATCTTCTCGCCGCGATTGATCACCGTGTCGAAGTCGTCGATAACCTGCAGGGGGCCGAACGCCTTGTTGATCCCCTTGGCCTCGAGCACCGTGCGGCCCGACGGCCGGCTCTGGGTGAACTTGATGTACGGGCGCTGGATGTTCGACCGCGCCAGCTCGGTCGTCTGCAGCCGTTCGACTTCCTTCCGGCGCGACTGCACCTGGCTCGAGCGGGTGCCGGCGGAGAAGCGCGCGATGAAGTCCTGCAACTGCGCGATCTTCTTTTCGCGCTGTTCGTTCTGTGACTCGACGCGCGTGCGGATCTGCGTTTTGGCGACCACCATCTCGTCGTAGCCGCCGGTGTAGGTGATGATCGTCTGGTAGTCGATGTCGGCGGTATGCGTCGTGACCGCGTTCAGGAAGTGGCGATCGTGCGAGATCACGATCAGCGCGCCTTCGTAGCGGATGAGGAAGTCGCACAGCCAGTGGATCGAGTCGAGGTCCAGGTGGTTCGTCGGCTCGTCCAGCAGCAGCGCCTGCGGGCTGCCAAACAGCGCCTGCGCGAGCAGCACGCGGACCTTCTGCCCGCCTTGCAGCTCCGCCATCTTCCGCTCGTGCAACTCGTCGGGAATGTCGAGCCCTTGCAGAAGCACGGCGGCATTGCTCTCCGCCGAATAACCGTCCTCTTCGCCGACGATCCCCTCGAGCTCGCCGAGGCGCATGCCGTCGGCATCGGTCATGTCGGTCTTGTCGTAGAGCGCATCCCGTTCCTGGAGCGCGTCCCAAAGGCGCTTATTGCCCATGATCACGGTGTCGACCACGCGGAACTGGTCGAACGCGAACTGGTCCTGCCGCAACACGCCGAGCTTCTGCGGCCGCACGACCGTGCCACGCTGGGGGTCGAGCTCTCCCGTGAGCAGCTTCATGAACGTGGACTTGCCCGAGCCGTTCGGCCCCGTAAGACCGTACCGCCGTCCGGTCGAAAACGTCGTCGTGACGTCGTCGAACAGCACCTTCGAGCCGAACCGCATGGACACGCCGGAAACAGAAATCATTCGAAAACTCAGATGTAGTAAGCCCCTTCAGGGGCGCCCAGCGCGGGGTCTTGCTGCCCAGCGCGCCGAAAGCGTTGCGACGGAACTCCTTATCTTACAGGATCTTGGGGCCAGAAGCCAGCGCGACCGCCACGGCTTCGAGGCCATCCACGACGGCGGCAAACCGGGGAAAGTCGATCTTGTCGGGGGTGTCCTCGGCGGTGTGGTACCAGGGGTAGCGAAAGGGGGCGGTGTCGGTGACCATCATGGCGGCGTAACCCGCTTCCCAGAAGGACCATTGATCCGACCAGCCGACGCCCGGCACGTCCGCTGGCGCCGTCAGATCCTGGACCGGCACGGTGGAGCGTCGTTCGAAAGCTGCGCGCGCCGCGCGGACCAGCGGTCCCGACTCCAGGTTCGCCACGAAGCCGATGAAATTGCCCACGTCGGGATACAGCGCCGCGATCGGCGCCGGGTATTCCTGGCTGCCCGGTTCGTCGGAGTAGTAGCCCATGGTCTCGAGCGAGAGCATCGCGACAATCCGGTCGCCGCGCTGCTGCGCTCGCTTCGCGTAGACGAAGCTTCCCATCTGCGGCGTCTGGAAGAACGGTGGCTCCTCGTTCACGAACGCCACGAAGCGGATCGTGCGCGCCTGCGGCTGTCCCGCAAGTCGGCGCGCCAGCTCGAGGACGGCCGCGATGCCCGTGCCGTTGTCGTTGGCTCCCGGGCATCCATTGACGGTGTCATAGTGGGCGCCGAGCACCACGATTTCCTCTGGTGCCGACGTCCCCTCGAGCACCGCCTCGATGTTGCTGACCGGCAAGCGTGAGACGTCGTAGGTCTGGCGCGTGGTGACGTAACGGGATGCGCCGAATTGCTGCTCGATGTATTCCGCCGCGCGCTGCAACGCTGGATACTTCCAGATATTCCGCTCGCCAATCGTCCTGGCGAGCATCTGCACGTGATCGCGTAACTGCGGGCAGTCGGCCTCGCTCAACGCAGCGCCCGGGCGATCGCCTGTTCCGCGAGCGGGCCCATGATTTCGTAGCCCTGGACGTTCGGGTGCAGATCGTCGGCGCTCAGCTCGGTTCGTAGCACTCCTGCGTCGTCGACCATCGCCGGGAAGTAATCAAGGTAGACGTGGCCGTTGGCTGCCGCGTATTCCTTGATCCACGCGTTGATCGCGCGGATGCGCGCCATCGGGCGCGAGGACGTCTGTGGCACGCCGGTCGGGGCGACGTGATACGCACTGACCGGCGTGATGCTCGCGAGGACGACGCGGATGCCGTTCGCCTTGGCCAACTGCGCCATCGACGCCAGGTTCCCCTGGATGTCTTCGTCGGTCATGACGCCCGTATTCCCGGCGATGTCATTGGTGCCGGCCAGGATCACGACGACGCGCGGCTTGAGGTCGAGGACGTCGCGGCGGAAACGAACGAGCATCTGCGGCGTCGTCTGCCCGCTGATGCCGCGGCCGACGTACGGCTTGCCCTCGAAAAACGCCGGCACGCGCTGGGGCCACGCGTCAGTAATGGAGTCCCCCATGAACACGACGCGCTGAGCGTTTGCCGCCGTGACAGATCTGTTCGCCTCACGGTACCGCGTGAGGTTCGCCCAGTCACGGACCCGCGCGTCGTTCCGCATGAGCGCGGTCAAAGCGGTGGCCATTTCCGGGCAGCTGGGGGCCGGCGGAGGCGTCGGCTGTTGCAGCGTGGACAGGAGGAGAAGCGCCGCAAGTGTGATTCGCATCCGCGAATCTTACCCGTTACCTGTCTGCCGTTGGCGCGATGTCCGTTGTCCGTTGTCCGCGGTTCGCGGTTCGGATGTAGGAAGGCCCTTCAGGGCCGCCCATTTCGTCGCCCGGCGAGGTAGCCGCCGACGATCGCAGCGGGAACCGTCGTCACGAGGGCGAGGACCATGGACCACCAGGGCATTGACGCACCCTCCGGCGAAGGAAGGGCAAGGGTGAGCAGGCTCAACACGAGCGCGACGATGCCGGTCCATGCGCCGTGGCGCAAGTGCTCACGTCCGGCGAGTGTCGCGGCGAGAAATCCTCCAGCGACGAGCCACGCGATGTTGATGGCCTGCAGCGTGAGAAGGGCTGCAGGGTCCTGGAACCAGCTATTAATGGTGTTCTCGTCTGGTGCCCGACCCTGAACGCCCTGGACAATCGCGCCCGCGAACATCGCGGCGAACATTGTCAACAGGCCTCCGGCGAACCCCGCGATCGTGCCGGCGGCAATGGCGAGCTTGTTGAGTGGTGGTGACATCACCGGTTGGCGCGTCGATGGGTGAAGGCCTGGACGGCAATCGCGAAAACCGCGAGGGCACCGCCCAGGAGCACGCCCGCAGTCGCGCCGAAAAGCGTCGCCACGCCCCGCGGTTCGGCATCGGTCCACGGAATGATGTTTCGAAAGAACCCGGGAGCCATTGTCCCGGCGGCAAATCCGAAGGCCCCGCCCATCAACATGCCTGCGACAGCCCCCGCCGTCACGATCAGGAACACCTTCGTCCACGTCATGGCCGACGATGATACCCAAGAAGGCTTCACAAGAGCTTCACAAGCGCGGCGTAGAGTTCTACGGCAGGAGGACTCATGCGTCGACTGATCGCCGTCACACTCATTGTCGCGGGTGGCACCGCCCTGGCCCAATCACCGGCCATGCGCGAGAGGATGACTGGCACAATTCGGGCGCTGAGCGGCACGGCTGAGGAATACGAGACCTACGCGAAGGATGCGTTCGCAAAGGCCTTGTTCGACAAGGAAACGCCCGAGCAGCGGCGGAAGCTATTCGACTCGATTCGCGCCGATTACGGCACGCTGACGCCCGGACGCGCGGCACGCGAAGATCCCATGCGGGTTCGGCTGACGGTGACGGGAGCGAAGGGGAAGACTGGCGACCTGATCCTCGAGCACGAGGTTGACCCGCCGCACCGGATCACCAGCCTCGCGATCGAAGCATCGGCCGGCGGCGCTCCCGCGGCAGCGACCCGAGCCCGACTGAGCGACGCTGACGCGGCGCAGATTGCGGACGGCTTCGTCGCCCCGCTCGCGCAGACCGGGACGTTCAGCGGCGCCGTGCTGGTTGCGCGCGCCGGGAATCCCGTCTTTCGAAAAGGCTACGGGCTCGCGAATCGCGAGACACGAGAGGCCAACACACCCGACACGCGGTTCAACGTCGGTTCCATCAACAAGCAGTTCACGCGCGTCGCGCTGGCAGTGCTTGCGACGGCGGGGAAGTTGTCGCTGGACGATCCGGTTGAGAAACATCTGCGTGACTATCCCAACCCTGCCGGGCGGAAAACCACCATCCGGCAACTCGTCACGCACCAGGGCGGTCTCCCGGAATGGCGGAACGATCCGGACTTCGAACGCCGTTCGAAGTCGGAGTTCCGCGCCAACCGCGACTTTTACCGGATCGTCGCGGCGAAGCCGCTGCGCTTCACCCCAGGAACGAAGACTGAATACTGCAACGGCTGTTTCGTCGTGCTTGGCGAGATCATCGAGCGCGTGAGCGGCATGCCCTACGAGCGCTACACGCAAGCGAACGTCCTCATGGCGGCCGGCATGACCTCCAGTGGCTTCTTCCACATCGACAAGCCGCAACCGCGCATGGCGATCGGCTACACGCGGACACCGCAGGGGCTCGTGCCAAACGTCGGTGTTCGCGGGGCTGGTGGAAACGCTGCGGGCGGGGCGTTCGTCACGCCGGACGACCTCCTGGCCTTCGAACAAGCGATGCGCGGTGGGCGGATTCTCAACCCGCAGTGGACGGCATGGTTCCTCGACAACCGCACGGAGGTCTTCTTCGGTGGCGGAGGCGAAGGGGTAAGCGCCGCGCTCCAAGGCGATGGAGAATGGACCGTCGTGGCGATGGCGAATCTCGATACGCCTGCGGGGAGCAGCGTCGCCAAAGCGCTGTTCTCGAAGATTGAGTCAGTCCCCCGAGTGAGCCGCATCCTCATCGTCGAAGACGACCGCGCGACCGCCGAGGCGCTGGAGCTCTATCTGCGTGCCGAGGGGTATGACACGACCGTGGCAGATGATGGCGCGCTCGGGCTCGAACAGGCGCTGACCGGGGCCTTCGACCTCGTCCTCCTGGATCTCATGCTTCCGAGCATGTATGGAATGGACGTGTGCAAGCGCGTGCGCGAGCAATCGGATGTGCCGATCGTCATCCTGACGGCGCGCGCTCTCGAGGACGATCAGATTCGTGGTCTGGGACTCGGCGCCGACGACTACATCACCAAACCATTCAGTCCGCGCCAGGTCGTGGCGCGGATTCGCAGCGTGCTGCGGCGGACCGGTCCGGTCGATGGCCCGTGGCGGTTCGCGGGCGTCGAGCTGGACTTGCGGTCGCTCGAGCTGCGCGCCGCCGGGCACTCGGTGCACGTTACCCGCACGGAAGGGCGCATCCTTCGCGCACTGTTCGAAGCCAGGGGCCGCGCGCTGTCGCGCGACGAGATCCTCGACCGCGCCTTCGAAACCGCGCCGGAGTCATCGGACCGGACGATCGATGCCCACATCAAGAATCTCCGCCGGAAGCTGCTGCCATTGCCCGTACGGATCGGCACGACGTTCGGTGTCGGCTACCGGATCGAGGCAGCGACCGACACGGCATGACACTCCGGCTGCGCCTCGTCCTGCTCGTTGGAGTGGTGGTGGTGGCATCACTGGCGGCAGTGTTCTTCGGCTCGAGCCGGCTCGTGCGCATCGAAATCCAGAAGCTCGAAGAGGTCACCAAGTCCAACGACGCCCCGGCGCAGCCGGCGCGCCGCGCCATACGCGAGGCGATCGCCGAGCATCACGCCGCACGCGGCTGGGCGGACGTTCAGCCTCCTGCTCGAACGCCTTCAACGTGAACACTCACCCGCGCGGCCGCTCCTGCTCGTCGAGGCGCGCGCGCGATTGATCGGCGCCTCCAGCCTTCCGCCCGGAGGTGTCCGCCTGGCGGCCGCGCGGCGCCGATGGGCTCGTGGTCGAATATACCGTTCAGGACGCTCCCGTACGCGTGATGGTGTTACCTGAGCCGGTTGACGGTCTCGGTCAGTCGCTACCCGCGCAGCTGTTCGTGGTGCCTGAATGGCGCCAGCAACCCCTCGTCGTCTCGCGGACGATCGATCGCCGGCTCCTCCTCATGATCGGCGGCATCGGCGCGCTCGCACTGGCGGCGACGGCGCTCATCGCACGCAGAGTGGTTCGTCCGATCGAGCAGCTCCAGGCCGCGGTGCAGCGCCTCTCGCGTGGGGCCCTGGGCGAGCAGGTGACAGCAGTGTCCGGCGACGAAGTCGGCGCGCTGGCCGCCGCCTTCAACACCATGTCGGCACAGCTGGCGAGAGACGACACGATGCGACGCAACATGGTGAACGACGTGGCCCACGAGCTGCGTACGCCGTTGACCCGCATGTTGTGCGCTGTGGAAGCGGTCCAGGACGGACTTCGGCGCGCCGACGCCGGAACGCTGACGGCGCTGCACGACGATCTCACGCTGCTGCAGCGGCTGGTCGAAGACCTCGAGACGTTGGCACTCGCCGAATCGGGGAAGCTGCCACTGCACCTCCAGGCGCTGGACGTGGCTGACGAGGTCGGTCGATGGGTCCACGGCGCAGCCGGACGGCGATCGCGCACGGATCGACCTGGCGATCCCTCACGATCTGCTCATTGCGGCCGACCGCATTCGCTTTCAGCAGATCATTGCGAACCTGGTGCGCAACGCCCTCCGGCACGGCGGACCTGTGACACGCGTGCGCATTGCAGCGGAGCGGAGCGAGCGACGGTGTCCAGCTCAGCGTGTCGGACAACGGTCCCGGGATCGACGCGGCGCACCTCCCGTACGTCTTCGACCGCTTCTATCGGGGGATGCGGCGCGCGGCCGTGGCACCGGCGGCTCCGGCCTCGGCCTCGCTATCGTCAAGAATCTGGTGGAGCTGCAGGGGGGCTACGTCGCCGTCGAGAGTCCGCTGTGCGGCGGCACGACCTTCCACGTGCGATTCGGCGAATCCGCCGCGGCTCACGCCGGAGCCGCGCCACCCCGCCGTTGATCCCAGCGATATCCCGCAGCCTTCCGGACAGCGATAATCGGACGACGTGCCGGTGCACCTTCGTCACGCGATCCGCGGCTTCGTCCGCCGTCCCGCCTTTGCGGCGGCGCTGGTGCTGTCAGTCGCTCTCGGTATCGGCGGCAACGCCGTTGTGCGCGGGTTCATGAACGGGCTCGTCTCAGTGCCGACGCCGCTGCCGCCGGCTGCCGGCGAACCTGTGACCGTGCTCGCGCAGCGCGGTGATGGCGGGCTGGGGCTTCTGTCGGCGCGTGACGTGTCGATCGTGGCCGCACAGACCGACGTCTTCGATCCGGTCGTGGCGCTGCTCGAGACGCGCAACCGGATCCGCATCGTCGATCGGAACATTGTGGCCGCCGTGGCGACCGTGTCCCCCAGGGCGGTGGAGTTCTTCGGCCTGCCGAGCGGCGAAGGGATCGTCGTGGGCTCGGCGTTCGTCCGCCGCGAGCTGAACGGACGGCAGCCGCGCGCCGATCAGCGGATCACCATCGACGGCAAAACCTACTCGATCGCCGGCGTCGCTCCGCACGCGCTCGACGGCGTATACGTCGGGCGCCCGATCGACATCTGGATCATCGCGGATCCCACGACGCTCGTCTCGGCCGGCACCTCTACGATGTCCGTACCTGGCGCGCCTCCGGGAGGGGGTATCGGTGCGGGAGGCGCAGCGGACGATGCGCGACACCGCTCCCGACGGAGTGGACCTCGTGGTGGACGAATACACCGGGCTCGCGCCCGACATGCAGGCGGCAATGAGTCGTCTGCGCCGGCTCATGCCGGTCGTTGCAGGCGCGGTCTTCTTGATCGCCTGCGCCAACGTGGCCGTGCTTCTGCTCTCGCGTGCGTCTCGCGACGCGCGCGACACCGCCGTGCGGCTGGCGATCGGCGCGACCCATCGCACGCTGGCGCGCGCGACGCTGATCGATGCCGCCATCGTTGCCCTGGCGGGGACCGCCGCAGGCATCCTCGTCGCGGTCTGGACGTCAGACATCATTCCGGCGCTGCTCTTCGAAGCCGACGCCGAGCAGATGACGTTTGTCGTCGGCCGCGCCGGCCTCGTGACGAGCGCTGCCATCTCGGCGCTTATCGTGGTCGCCTGCGGCGCGCTGCCCATTTTCGAGAACCGCCGCGATACACCCGCCGCCGTTCTCAGCCGTGAACCGCGCCGTCCGTCACGCATGCTCAATGCGTTGCGCAACGTCCTGGTGGTCGGTCAGATGGCGGTCTGCTGTGTGCTCGTGATCTCGGCGGCAACCGTTTCGGACGCGCTCGAGGCGAGCGTGCGCACGTCCGCTGGGGAGCGCCTCGGCACGCCCATCGTCGCGACCGTCAAATCGCAGCACAACTTCCGTCGGCAGGAGCTGGGGCTCGAGTACTTCCGGACGATCGAGAAAACCCTGCTCGCGGAGCCGGGTATCTCGTCGGCGGCGTGGACCGGGTCGCTTCCCGGGGGCCGGGCGACGTTCAACGCCCTGACGGTGGAGCCGCCGGCGCTTCCGACCCGCCCGGTAGCGGCGACGGTCCGTATTTTCACGCCCGAGCGGCTGGGAGAGATGAAACTGCCGCCGTTGAGCGGGCGCATGTTCGGCGGCGCCGATACCCGCGACGGCTGTCGGGTCGCCGTCATCTCGGAACGGGCGGCGCGCGAGTTCTTCGGAGGCGCTCCGCTCGGCCGTCTGCTGATCGATCCCGCGGGTCGGCCGTTCGAGGTGATCGGCGTAGTCGAGCCCAAGGCGACAAACGCCGTCCGCCCAACGAGCCTCGCGGACGTCTACTACTACGAGGCGCAGGAGCCCGGTCCGCTGCCTGAGGCGGAGGTCACCTTCCAGGTCCTGTCGTCGCTGCCGCAGAGTGTCGCCATGCTCGACGGGCGGGTTGTGTCGGGGAGTTATTTCGGCGCCATGGGGTTCGAACCCCTTGCTGGCCGCGTTTTCGGCAGCGACCCGGAAGACTCGCCGTGTCGGGTCGGCGTGGTCAACGAGCACGCCGCTGATCTTTATTTCCACGGAAACGCGGTCGGTGCCGCGGTGATCGACGGCAGCGGCCGTCGGACGACCATCATCGGTGTCGTTCGCGAGCCGCGGCTTCGCGCGACGCAGCGGCAGGTCGAGCCGACCCTGTTCATCCCAATCGAACAGGAATTCACACCCCTCATGCACGTCTTGCTCGGCAGCGACTCCGCCAGCGCGGATGTGCAGGCGCGACTCGAGCGTCGAATCCGTAGCATCGACGGCGGGGATCCAAACGCGATCGTCGTGATGAGCCTCGAGGATCGCCTGCGCCGGTCGGCGCTGGCGTCGGAGCGGATCGCCGCGCTGCTGCTCTCGGCGGCCTCGCTGAATGCGCTGCTGCTCGCGGTGATCGGCCTCTACCGGATCACCGCCGACGACGTCCTGGAGCGGCAGCGCGAGATCGCGGTGCGTTCGGCGCTCGGCGCGCAACGCTGGCGTCTGCTCGTGCTGGTCGCCCGCCGCGCTGGCCGGCTCGCGGCGGCGGGTGGGGCCGTGGGCGTGCTCGGCGCCGTTCTTTTCGCGCGCTGGGTGCACGCGGTGACCGGCTTCGAGGCGGCGGCCATCAACTGGGTCTGGCTGGCCGGTCCCGCCGCGATCGCCATTGGAGCTCTCCTGGCGAGTCTCCTGCCCGCCCGCCGCATTCTGCGCCTCGAGCCGCTCTCCGCTATGCGCTCTGAATGACCCGCCTTCGCGCTTCCGCCTCCGCGCTTTGCGCTACGGCGGACAAGTCGCGCTACGGCGGACAAGCCCGCGAACCGCGAACAGCGGACAACGGACAACGGACAACGGGCTAGCGCCGGGTGAACACCGCTGGCGCGGACTGGCGGCCCTGCATCCAGGTGCCACGCAGTTGATTCCCTTCGAGGGTGCCCTCGAACGTCGCGCGGGCCGCGGGGATGATCACGCGCACGGTTGAACCCATCTGGACGACGGCGCCGATCGGAGTACCAACACCGGTTGATTCCGCCGCGGCGATCGTGCCGGTTCCGAAGCCGTCGGATCCATTCGCCAGCGTCAACGCCACGCGCTGCGTCGTGGAACCGAGCGTGATCGAAGCGTCCCACGTACCGGCCAGCTCCTTGGCGAGCGGCTTCAGCCTGGTGAGCGTGAGCGCGCCGGTGTCGAATCCGGAAGGCCGCGTGGTGATGCCCGGCTCGGCCAGCGCGAGCCGCATAGTGTCCCCCGTAACCTCGACGACGCCGATCTGGGTTTTGCCGGCGCTCTTGCCCTCGGAGATGACCAGGTCGATCGCCATAGGTGTCTTCGTCTCGTCCACGACCAGCGTGCCACGTTCGTCGATGGTTCCGTTCGTCACTCCCTGATAGCCCTTGGCTGTGATCACCATAGCGGCGTGAAGCCCGGCCGGCACCGGTTTCCCCTCAGCCGCGGTGATCACCCAGGTCCCGTGCACGGCAGACGGAGTCTGTGCGTGCAAGGTCGCAACGAGCACGAGCGGCACGAGGCGTACGGCGGCACTCGCTGATGTCATCGTCAGTCTCCTAACGCAGGCGCGACGTGAATCCGCAGATCGGACGGATCTACACCGACGACGACGACCGTATCGGCGCGCCGCGAACCATTGTGATCAGCCATAGCGTGTGGCAGCGCGTGTTCGGCGGACGTGACGACGCGCTGGGGCAAAGCCTGACGCTCGGCGGGGTGCCGGCGACGGTGATCGGCGTCATGCCGCGAGACTTTCGCTTTCCCGACACCGGGGTGGATTTCTGGGCGCCGGAACAGATGACCGCGGAGATGCGGGCATCACGCACCGAGTACTTCCTTTCCATCCTCGGGCGCCTTCGGAAAGACGTCACGGCCGGCGCAGCCGCGCCGAACTGGACTCGATCATGGAGCGGCTGCGCCAGGCCTACCCGCAGGCCAACAGTGGTGTGCTCCTGGCCTCGAGACCGTTGCAGCGTGCGCTGGTGACGGACGTCAGCCAGCTGTTGTGGATCTTGATGGCGAGCGTGGGGTGTGTGTTGCTGATCGCATGCGCCAACCTCGCGAATCTCCTCCTCGCGCGCGAACCGCGGACAACGGACAACGGACAACGGACAAGAGCGATCCGTTACTGGTGTTGCGGGTGGAGTAAGGACGGGAAGGGTTACGACTCAGGCGCTCGTGCGTTCGCCGACGACCAGGCTCGCGGCCCGTGCCAGCAAGAGCTCGCGATCGAGCGGTTTCGAGACGTACGCATGGAAGCCGGCGGCGAGCGCCGCGTCGCGATCCTCGGGCCTGGCATGCGCCGTGACCGCGAGCGCCGGGATCGCTCCGAACTTGCGCGACGCGCGCAGACGGCGAACAAAGGCATAGCCGTCTTCTTCCGGCATCGCGAGATCGCTGACGACCAGGTTCGGGATCCACACGCTCAGCGTCGCGAATGCTTCTCCGACGCTGCCCGCGGCGCGCACTTCCATCCCCTGGCGTTCGAAGATCGCCCGCAACAATGCGCGCTCGTCGTCCTGATCGTCCACCACCAGCACGCGCGTACCCGGCAGCGCCGTGAGGTCAACCGCCGGACGCCGGCGGCTGCCGCCAGCGCCTAACGCCGCCGTCGGTAGCTGCACCCGGAACGTCGAACCCTTGCCTTCCCCGGAACTCGCCGCCTCAATCGTGCCGCCGTGGAGCTCGACGATCGATCGTGCGATGGCCAGGCCGAGGCCCAGCCCGCCGTGCGGGCGCGTCGTCCCGCTGTCGGCCTGGCGGAAGCGATCGAACATGTGCGGCAGGAACGACGCCGGAATTCCCTGGCCCGTATCGCGCACGACCATCTCGACATGCGAGTCGCTCGTGCGCACCGACAGTTCCACCCGGCCGCGAGGCGGCGTGAACTTGATCGCGTTCGAGAGCAGGTTCCAGATCACCTGCTGGATGCGATCCGGGTCGGCGATGCTGAGAATCGGCCGCGACTCGTAGCGCATCTCGAGGTCGATCGACTTGGCTTCCGCGGCGCGGCGAACGACGTCGATGGCCGCGTCGGCGAGCTCGGTCAGATCCACGGCCGTGGTCTGCAGCCGAAGCTTTCCGGAGACGATGCGCGAGACGTCGAGCAGGTCGTCGACGAGTTGGGCCTGCGCACGAGCGTTGCGCGCCACGGTCGTGAGCGCGCGCGAGAGTTCTTCAGGCGTCAGCTGTCCGGTCTCGATCAGGCCGATCCAGCCCAGGATGGCGTTCAGCGGTGTGCGCAGCTCGTGCGAGAGCGTGGCGATGAATTCGTCTTTGACGCGGCTGGCCTCTGCATGCGCGGCCCGCTCGCGCACCAGTCGGGCGCGTTCCTTTTCGGCGAACTTGCGATCGGAGATGTCGCGGATGGCACTGACCGCGAGCATGCCTTCTTCGGTGACGAGCGGGCTGAGGCTGATCTCAACCGGAAACTCGGAGCCATCCTTGCGCATGCCGAACAGCTCGAGTCCTGCTCCCATGGGCCGCGGCTGGGCACTGACGAAGTAGCGCTGGCGTTGGTAGCGATGCGAGGAGCGATACCGCTGGGGGATGAGCACTTCGACGTCGCGCCCGTGCATTTCTGCGGGCAGGTAACCAAAAAGATGCTCGGCGTGACCGTTGACCACCTGGATTACGCCCTGCTGGTCGACGATGACCATGGCTTCCGGGGCCGCTTCGAGCAGAGCGCGGAAGTTCGGATCCGTTGTGATCGTGAATCGTGGCGCCGTCACAAAGCGCGTAGCCTAGTCGCAAACACCCGGGCTCGGCAATAGGTATCTGCCCAAGGATGCACATTAGTCTTCTCGAAGGGCGACTTTTTTTGGACGGCCGTAATTCCAACGACCGTCCTTGCGCTTTGATCCGGGCTGCGACTAGAGTTGGCGCCCGGAGGAGGGAAAAATGAGGCGTTTCATCTTAAGTATTGCGGCGGCAGTGATCCTGGCGGCGGGGCCGGCGGTTGTGCATGCGCAGCCGACCAAGACCGTCAAAGGCGAGATCACGGCGATCGCGGCCGATTCCGTGACCGTCAAGGCGGCGGACGGCCAGGAAATGAAGTTCGCGATCGACTCGAAAACCCAGGTGATTGCACCAGGAGGCACGACCAAGTCCAAGGCAGCCAAGCCCGAAGGCAAGGGCGTAGGGGTGACCGAACTGCTCAAGGCCGGTCAGGCTATCGAGGTTCAGTACCACGAGGCGGGTATGCACGCCGCGAGCATCCGGGCGATTGCGTCCGTGGGTTCAGCCCCCTCACCGCCCGCGCCCCCCGCTCCCAAAGCGCAGAACGCGTCCGGCGTTGTCTCGGCCGTCACCGCAACATCGTTGACGGTCAAAGGCTCGAGCGCCGAATGGACGTTCACGATCGACAGCAAGACCTCGGTGACGGGGACCGGCGTCGGCACCGCCGCCAAGAAGCTGTCGACTGACGGAAAGCCACAAGCGATTACCGAGTTCGTTCACGAGGGGGACTCGGTGAACGTGACGTATCGCGAGATGGGCGCGGCCAAACTCGCGTCCGGCGTCCGTATCACTGGAAAGAAGAGGTAGCGGCCTCGACCGGCCTCACGCCCGTGGGGCCGGTCGTCCATACGAATTGCGCTTCGGTCTCGCCAACGACGGATTTGAAGTTGTGGAGGGCTGCGCCCTGCAGGCCCGGCATCGGAGCTCACGCCGAAACAACTGACCCACAAGGAGTTAAGTCGATGGTCCCGGGTCGATCGCCCGGGGTACATCGCTTGCTGCGTCCTTCCCGAAACGCGTGTGTGTGGAGGAGGACGTTGTGGCTGGCAAGAAGAGCAAACGGCCCGGGCTTCGCTATCTCTTGAGCGCGGATTCGCGACTTCGGAGACTCTCGATCAAGAAGCTGTCGGAGCGCGGCAAAGCCGCGAAGACGAAGCGACCGGCGCGGACGAAAGCGCCGGCGGCGCAGGCGGCCCAGTCGCTGCGATGGCCGTGGACGGCGAATCCGCACGCGATCGGCCTTGCCCTCGTTGGTGTCATCGTCGCGGCCACGCTGATGGCCGCCGGTCAGATGTCGGAGCAGCCCGAGTCCACGGAGCAGGTGACGACGACCATATCCGACGTACGCCTTGCCGCCGCCCCGTCGCCAGCACGCCCGGCACGGGTGGAGAGGGCCGCGACGCCGAGCAAGCCGCCCGCGCTCTTCCGAGCCCGCCAAATCTCCGGCTCGCCAAGACGGCACCCGTCGCGCCAGTTCCGCCAGCGCCGGAAGCTGCGGCGCCGGGATCGGTGACGATCACCGGCTGCCTGGCGAAGAACAACGACGGGTTCTGGCTGAAGAACGCGTCGGGCGGTGACCTGTCGGCGGCGCGATCCTGGAGGACCGGCTTCTTCAAGAAGGGTTCCCCGCGCGTGCACGTCATTGCGGCATCCGCCATGCCGCTCTCCGACTATGTCGGCCAGCGAGTAGTCGGCAACCGGTGTCCTCGAGGACCAGGCCCTGCGCGCGCGCTCGGTGCGGCGCGTCGCCACCTCCTGCAACTGAGGTTACGTTCGTTCCTCATTCCGCGTAAGACTCCCTCTGGCGCGCCGCAAGACATTAAGATGTCTTGCCGCAAGACGACGTCGTCAGTTCTGACGGCTCGTCCTGTAGCCGCGAAAGGGGATCGAGGATGCGGAAGTATGCAGCGGAGTTCATTGGAACGTTCTTCCTCGTTTTCACGATTGGTTCCACCGGCATAGCCGCCGGGCCGGGTGTCATCGCACCGCTCGCGATCGGATCGGTGCTGATGGTGATGATTTACGCGGGCGGCCACCTTTCCGGAGCCCACTACAATCCCGCCGTGACCGTCGGCGTCTTCCTCCGCGGCCGCTGCGCCGCCGCTGACGTCGTCCCCTACTGGATCGCGCAACTCGCCGGCGCCGTCGGCGCGGCGGCGACCGTCATGTTTTTCAAGACCCAGGAAGCGGTCGTGTTCGATGCGGCCGTGACCCCCGCATTCGCCGCGGAGTTTCTGTTTACGTTCGCGCTCGTGTGGGTTGTTCTCAACGTGGCGACCGCGAAGAGCACATCCGGCAATTCGTATTTCGGGCTCGCGATCGGCTTCACGGTGCTGTCGGGGGCGTTCGCGGTGGGAGACGTTTCGGGCGGCGCCTTCAATCCGGCGGTTGCCGTCGGGGCGATGGTGATGGGCATGCTGCCGTGGGCAAAGCTGTGGCTGTACGTCGCCGCAGAAGTGGCAGGCGCTGCCGCCGCCGCACTGCTCTTCAAGGCGCTCAATCCCGAAGATCGGTAATCGGTCGAATAGCAAAATGTAATGGTCAAACCTACGATTCTGGTTGTCGACGACGAGGCACTTATCCGATGGTCCCTGACGGAGCGCCTCAAATGCGAGGGATACGAGGTCCTCGAGGCGGAGACCGGTGCCGTCGCACTCGAAAGCTGGCAGAGAGCATAGATCTCGTGCTCCTGGATTACAAACTGCCCGATACGGACGGGGTCTCGGTGCTCCGCAAGATCAAGGAGTTCGACCAGGACATCCTGGTGATTATGCTGACGGCATACGCGAGTGTCGAGACGGCGGTGGAGGCGATGAAGCTCGGCGCGTACCATTTCGCCAACAAGCCGTTCAATCTGGACGAGGTCGTCGTGACCGTCGAGCGGGCATTGGAGACGACGCGCCTGCGCCGCGAGGTCCGGCAATATCGCACGAACGCGGCGAGGCCATATAGCCTTCAGAGCATCGTCGGCACGTCCCCGTCGATGACCGCACTAAGAGGCCCTCGTCTCCAGGGTCGCCACCAGCCCGGCGTCCACCGTGCTCCTTACCGGTGAGAGCGGGACCGGTAAGGATTTCGTCGCGAAGGTCATTCATTACACCAGCACCCGGGCGACGCGGCCGTTCATGAACATCACGTGTTCTGCGCTGCCCGAGCAGCTGCTCGAAAGTGAACTGTTCGGTCACGAGCGTGGCGCGTTCACCGACGCCAGGCTGCAGAAGCGCGGACTGCTGGAGACGGCCGACGGCGGGACGGTGTTTCTCGACGAAATCGGCGAGATGATGCCGGCCTTGCAGGCAAAGCTGCTGCGCGTCCTGGAGGAGAAGGCCTTCAAACGGGTCGGCGGCGCTCATGATATTCGGGTGGACGTGCGGGTCATCGCCGCGACGAATCGCAATCTGGAGGAAGAAGTCGCGAAGGGTCGCTTCCGGAGCGACCTGTACTACAGGCTCAACGTTCTACCGATTACCATCCCGCCGCTGCGTTCGCACGCGGAGGATGTACCGACGCTGGTCGAATACTTCATCGACGCCTTTAATGCCGAGTTCCGCAAACGTGTGCAGGGCGCCAGCCCCGCCGCGTATACCGCGCTCGAGCACTACGGCTGGCCCGGCAACGTGCGCGAGTTGCGCAATGTCGTCGAACGCGCGATGTTGTTGTCCGACGCGGAGCGGCTCGAGGCCAAGGATTTCCCTTCACTGACCACCACTGCCGGATCAGGTGAAGAGTTCGAGCTGCCGGCCAAGGGTGTCGAGCTCGAAACGCTCGAGCGGAGCCTGGTCATTCAGGCGCTCAAGCGTTCGGGAGGCAACCAGACCAGAGCCGCTTCGTTGCTCGGCCTCAACCGCGATCAGATTCGCTACCGCATCGAAAAGTTCGGACTGACAGTCAACCACTGATACCGCGCATTGTGCCACTGGGGCGCACGGGGAAGGGTCATTACGGAGCCGGTCTTGCTGGCCAACACTTCAGGCGGGATTTTCCTCGAGGCGCATCCAGACGTTTATCGGCGAATGACAGGAGATGCGCTGTCGCTTGTTCGGGAGAGTGCCACTACGGATCAAGACAGTGACGGCGCTGCACGTAGTGGCACCGATGCCTGTCGTGATTCCGGCTCCGTATTTATTTCGGAGCGGAACACTGCCGCCCATGGTGATGCCACCCGTGGACCGTGCTGCCGTTGCCGCGGAGCTTCAGCGGATGACCGCAGCAGAGCAGGTGCCCGGCGTGCAAGTCGCGACGGTTGTCGCGGACGGTCCCCCGAAGTCTATCGGGAGATCTTGGTAGAGGCGGAGCGCCTCCGATCCGACGTGATCGTGATGGGAACTCACGGGCGATCGGGATTTTCGATGTATAACGCAGCGGGATTTCGGACCAAGGGTGACCCGCACGGCATCTGCGATGGCGGTTGCGCTTCGCAAGACTTTCTCGCGAGCCTCGGATCGAAAGAGCAGATGTTTGTGGGCCATTTGGGTCACCCTCGTGAAGTGCGGCGCAATCGTTGAATTACTGGCCGCTCTGCGTGATCTGCACGACCTTGTCTCGGACGGTAATTCTCCCAGTGCGTGCGGAAGTTCCCGGATTCGCGGCGACAGTGATGGAGACGCGGTTGTCGCCGACCTGCGGCATAGGCGTGGTGATGGTTATCCAGGGCACGTCCGATTGCGCGGTCCATCTGCAGCGGTCCTGTGTGGCGCCGCCGCAGGTATTTGGATCGCTCGTTTGAAGCACGTCGAACTGACCCGTGCCGCCAGCCGCAGCGATGGTGATCGCAGCAGTGCTCACCGCGTAGTAGCAGCCGGCCTGCGCCACTTGCAGGTTCTGCCCGGCGGTCTCTGTCGGCCATCGCAGCATCACGACGCCATGCCGCGGTGCCTCCCAGTTATCCGATACGGTGAAACTAACCATGCCCGATCCGCTGCCAGATTGGCCGCTCGTCACCGTCATCCAGGGCGCGCCGGAACTCGCCGTCCACGTGCACCCCTCTTGAGTCGTGATCGCGGCTGTCAGGTTGTAGGGTACTGACATGCACGGGCTGAACTCGATTGGCGTGACGGAGTACTCGCACACGGGTGGCGCCGGCGGGTCGCCGGCCTGGTTCATCGTGAAGGTGCGCGCGCCGACCGTGATCGTCCCCGTGCGTGCGTTGACGTCTCTGTTTCTCTCGACCGAGTAGCCCACCGTACCGTTTCCGGCGCCGGCGCTGCCGGAGGGGACCGCCAACCACCCCGAGTTGCTCGTGGCTGACCATTGACAATGTGCCGGCGTGGTGACGCTGAAGCTGCCATTTGCGGCGTCTTTGCTGAGTGACGCGGTGGTCGGCGAGATTTCGAGCGTGCACGTTCCGAGACCCGCTTGCACGACCGCCACGTTTTGGCCCGCGACAGTCAGCGTGCCCGTCCGTGCCGTCTCCGACGAATTGGCCGTGAGACTGACGTTCACGACGCCGTTTCCAGTGCCGTTCGCGCCACCGGTAATCGACATCCAACCTCTGTCCGAGGCCGCAGACCACGTGCAGTGGCTTGCGGTCGTGACGTTCACCGAACCGGGTCCGCCAGGGGCGCCCACCGACAGCGATGTGGCGGAGAGTGCGAACGTGCACGGGCCCGGTGACGGTTCGGTCGGAGAATCCTTGTCGCAGCCGGCTAGCGCGGTGGCAACGGAAAAGAGCGCAACAACATAGAGGGATGACTGGGTCCGCATTACTGCCTCCGATGAGGCTTCTTGAGCAACAATGCGGCCAGTTCAAGCGCCGCACGAGTACTTGACGGCACGCACCCAGGCCTTAACCCGCGTGGATTTCTTCGCACATACAGGGAAGAATCCGCGGCGCTCGCTGGAGTCTGAAAGAGAGCGACCGTCATGAATCTCCCGGTGGCAAGACCGTCGCCGCTCTCGTAACCCAGTCACAGTGTCGACTCTAGCGGGGGAGCGCAATCATGGTCCGTTCGCCATCCGTCCTATGCCCGGTCGACTGCTCCGAGGATTTCACGCGGCGCTCTCCGTTACGCCTCGTCGACCCAAAAAATAGCTTCCGGAATCCGGTGGAGCCGTGAGAGCCACCTGGTGCGCTGTGGCTGCGGCGAGGTCGACGGGAGTCAGAAGCGGCGAACCGTGGTGTGGCCGTGGCCCAGAAGGTCGCTGAACACCTCGGGCTGCCGCTCTTGTCGCTGCACGTCATCGAGCCCGTACGTTCCATGGTCGCCGCTCACCCGCGCCTTCCCAAGATCGATGCCGAGCGTCGAGACCGGGCAGAGCGTGACGCGGGACTGATCGTCCGTCTCAATCTCGAGAAGACCTCCGTCGTCAGCTGTCCGATTGCCTGAAAGATTCTGTATGCGACTGAACGACATCATGGCAACGTCCGTGGAGACCGTTCAGGCTACCGGCTGACTCCGCATGGCAGCGTATGCGGCTACGCAAGATCCATCACCTCGTTGTCATCAACGGTCGCACCGTGACGGACTTGCGCAGTTCTTCGGCCGCCCTCGTGACCTGACCCTGGTGGCCTTGATGAAGAAGCCGTGGCGCGCCGTCGCCCACTGGCGCAGAATCGATAGCGCGCGGGTTAGCGCCCGCGACCACTCCATGCTGGACGACCGGAAGCGTCCCGCAACGTCCAGGTCGTCTCCCCTTCTTGATCTGCCGCGCGATCAGAACAGCCTCGGTGTCGACGGTCACCCGGGAGCCGAGAATTTCGAGCCTGTCCCCCTTCGCAAGCGTGATCCCCTTCTCGGCAAGATAGGCCGTGGGACCCACGTGAACGGCGACGGAGTCTTTTTCGGTCTTCACGACGAGGTGAGTACCTCCCATGCCATGCCGGCCTCGACCGCCGGTTCCCGTGATGTTCTCGACGCTCTCGACGGTACCCGTAATGGTCGTCTCCGTTTTCACGTCGTACTTCGGTGAACCTTGAAGGCCCGCCGCAGCCGGTTGGACGCTTGCTACCGAACCGATGCCTGCGACGAACAGGGTTGCGGCGCCGAGGGTTAAGAGCC